>JBBQPT010000061.1:0-5216 GCA_038217005.1 Burkholderiales bacterium | reverse complement strand
ATTAAGCGCAACTAATTAAAGATACACTTTTAATTTGGAGCGGGAAACGAGATTCGAACTCGCGACCTATACCTTGGCAAGGTATCGCTCTACCAGCTGAGCTATTCCCGCGTTAATGAGATGCGTATTATAAGGATATATAATGCACTGTCAACACTTTCCTTGCATCTGTTTATTACTCAGGTATCGCGAAACGCCCTGATAATGCGGTTAAACCGAACATAATCAACAACTCACGCAAACGTTCTGCCGCACGTTTGCCAGGTAAATTTTTATAACTGGCGATAATCAATTCATTCTTCATTGAATGTTCCCAACCCACCAATTCCGTTACCGTGACCTGATAACCATGCGCTTCCAGCTGCAAGCAGCGCAGCACATTAGTTAAATGACTACCCAGCTCGCGGGTATGAATGGGATGCCGCCACAATTCAGCCAGCGCACCTTGCGCCAACGACTGCGCCTTGCCCCTACGTAACTCCGCCGCCACCTCTGCCTGGCAACAGGGCACCAGCACCATGTGTTGTGCGCGCTTTTCCAGACCAAAACGTATCGCATCATCGGTAGCCGTATCACAAGCATGGAGCGCAGTCACAATATCCACCTGCGCAGGCAACAAAGACGAGGTGATGGAATCGGCAACAGATAGATTCAAAAACGACATACCAGCGAACTCCAGCTGCTGCGCCAATTCCCGCGAACGCAACACCAGTTCTTCACGTGTTTCTATGCCATACACGTGCGCAGCATCGTCGCGCTGCTTAAAGAACAAATCATACAAAATAAATCCCAGATAAGATTTGCCCGCGCCATGATCGACCAGCTGCACGTTATCCCCCACTGCCACCAGCAAGGGCTCGATGAACTGGTAAAGATGGTACACCTGCTTGAGCTTACGCCGGCTATCTTGGTTCAACTTGCCATCACGCGTCAGAATATGCAACGCCTTGAGTAAGTCTATGGATTGATTGGGTTTGATCTCAGGGATAACTAACATAACGACTCTGCATAAGATAAATTAAAGCCTATTGTAACCGCAAAGCAAAACCGCTTTAGGTTAGAATAGTGTCTTTTACAATTAGGCATACGTTCATGGACAAGCTGTTTTTACGTGATTTCAGACTGCAAATGATAATAGGCATTTACGAATGGGAACGTAAACTACCGCAAACTGTACAACTGGACCTGGAAATAGGCCTGGCCAACAATCGCGCCTATCTTACCGACAATGTTGCGGACTCCATCAATTATGCCGAAGTTGCGCAGCGGATTAAAGATACCGTGCTACAACGCGAATTTCAGTTAGTTGAAACGCTGGCTGAACATATCGCGCAACTGATACTGACTGAATTCAAATCTCCCTGGACTAAGGTCAGCGTCACCAAAATCGCAGTGGTGCCGGGCATCCAGCAACTTGGTATTTGCATAGAGCGTGGCAATCCAGCTTGAGTCCAGAACATATTGTATTTGCCTGCATCACCCTGCTCGTCGCTTATTTCATCCGCGGCATTTCAGGGTTTGGCTCTGGCTTAATCGCCATTCCTATTTTAGCGTTGTGGCTGCCACTGACATATGTAGTGCCGCTGATGCTATTGCTGGATTTTTCTGCATCCATCTTATTAAGCGGCGTCAATTTACGCCTGGTAAACTGGCGTGAAGTACGCACCCTCATCCCGCTCAGCATTATCGGCATCACCCTGGGAACACACCTACTCACCAGCATGCCGTTGCAACCCATGCTCATCACCCTGGCTATTTTTGTCGCTATCTTTGGCATACGCTCACTACTCAACCTGCACAGTGAAAAAATCATCTCACGCTGGTGGGCTATCCCTGCAGGACTCAGCGGCGGCACCATAGGCGCATTGTTTGGCACCGGCGGCCCACCTTATATCATTTATCTGGGGCATCGTATCAGTGACAAAACTGCCTTGCGCGCAACTTTTTCAGGATTGATTTTAGTAGAAGGCACATTGCGTATCAGCAGCTTCGCTTATGCAGGCTTGTTTGCGGATACGCGTTTATTCTGGTCATACTTCGCCGCCATGCCCATCGTCGCCATCGGCCTGACCCTCGGACATCGCGCCCACATCGGCCTCACCCGTGAGCAAATGATGCGGCTAATCGGTATATTACTGCTAGGCAGCAGCGCGAGCTTGCTGATAAAAGCTTTTCATTAAGCCACTCAGCCGCGCGGATGATGTTTCGTGTGCAACTGTTTCAACCGCTCCCGCGCCACATGCGTATAAATTTGCGTAGTGACTATGTCCGCATGCCCCAACAACAACTGCACCACACGCAAATCTGCGCCATGATTAAGCAGATGTGTAGCAAAGGCGTGACGCAACACGTGGGGTGACGGCGGTTTACTCATCCCAATTTGCCGTGCGCGGCGTTTGATCAAATACCAGAATGCCTGCCGAGTCATCGCACCGCCACGTTCAGTGACGAAAAAATCATCCGTCACTCGTCCACGCAATAAAGCGGGACGTGCTGTTTGCAAATATAGCGTCAATGCATCTGCCGCCATTTCGCCCAAAGGTACCAGACGCTCCTTGCTGCCCTTGCCAACAACCTGCACCACACCCATATCCAGATTAACCTGACGCAGGGATATGTTGACCAATTCGGACACGCGCAAGCCGGTTGCATACAGTAGCTCGAGCATGGCCCTGTCACGCACCGCCATCGCATCATCGCCAGCAGGTGCGGCCAGCAACGCCTCCACTTCCGTTTCGCTCATACTTTTAGGCAGACTGCGCGGCAGTTTGGGCGTATCTATTTTCAGCGTAGGATCTATCGCAATCCGCCCGTCCCGCAAAGCTAACCGATAAAACCGCTTTAGCGCGGACAACTGTCGTGCCGTGCTGCGCGGGCTGGTTCGCAAAACGTAACGTGCAGACATATAGTTCTGCAAATCCGTTTGTTCCACGGTCAGTAAAGATTTCCCTGCCAGCCAGGTCGCAAACTGCGTTAAATCCCGCCGATAGCTTTGTAAAGTGTTAGCCGACAAACCATCCTCCAGCCAAATCAAATCACAAAAGCTATCGATCAGACTTAGGCTATCCGCGTTCATGATTTAACAGCCACTGCTTATAAGCCAGCACTGCCCCATCGCGACTATGCATAAAACCACCCGCGCTGGTTTTGCCGACGACACGATGACAGGGGATGAGGATAGGCAAAGGATTCGCACCACAAGCCTGACCCACTGCACGCGGGCTGGATGCAATTTGCGCTGCGATTTCACCATAATACCGTGTACACCCCACAGGAATTGCCGATAATGCCTGCCACACCCGTGCCTGATGCGGTGTTGCCTGATATGACACCGAAACATCACCTAACGGCTGATATGCGGCATTCTGCCAATACTTATCCAACGCCTGAGTTAATGCGTGTATATACGGATGCGGGTTTGCCAATAACGGCGTGGTCATAGGTAAAAAATCTATACGCTGTATGCCCGAATGATCAAGCATCACCCCCAAGTGCGCAAACGGAGCAGCTATAACCGCCTGATTTTGCATGGCTAAAACTCGGCCAGCGCATCAGTCGCTGAAGCGCGCTGAGTCGCAGCGTCGCTGCCCGCCAATACCGCTTGGTATTGCTGTTTTGCATCTATTAACAAACCCGCTTTTTTCAGTCGTGTTGCGGCATCCAGGCGCGCTTGCCATGCAGATTCATCATGCGCATTCGCCGCTGAATTTAACAACCAGGCAGCAGCCTCCTTATCATCACTGGTGATGGTACCCAAACGCTGCATAGCTACCCGCTGTTGCGCCGGGTTCAACACCGGCAACAACTTAACCAGCAAAACGCTATTATCTTGTGGCATCTGCAACACCACATTCAGCATTTGCCAGCGCACATTTTCTGCCGCGCTATCGGCAACAGGTAACCAGGCATACACCGCATCGGCCGCTAACGACCACAGCCCCTGACGTGCAAATAAACGCGCACGCTGCACTTGCCAGTCACCCACGGCTTGCGGCGACGCGGGTAAGTCACGCCATAAATTCACCGCCACATCTGGCTGATTTTCGGCTAACGCCACCACACCTAGCTGATAACGCGTTTCAGCATTGAACACATTGGCTGGCAAATCAGGCCATGCCGATACAAACAATCGCAACGCCGCTCTATCCAATTTTGCCGCATGTAATTGCGCCAGTAACTGCTGTTGTGCGCTTTGACGCAAACCCGCATCTTTGGCATTACGCGCCAGATACGCCCATACCGCACGCGCAAGCATTGGGTTGGTGACCTCAGACTCCCTGGCCAAATCCGCCCAGCCAGCATCTGAGCCAAACAACAGCAGCCGTACATTACCCAAAGTTTGCGTCAACCCGCGATATTCCTCCCAAACCTTATCCGCTGACACCTGTGCCTTAGGCAAATTCAGCAAACGCTCATCTATCTGCACCAGCAATTCGGGCGCATTGTACTCACTGACTAATTTGCGCAGCAAGGTTAAGCGCTCCCCGTCTTTCGCCACCAGAATAGCCGCTTGCAAACGCTGCTTGCTTGACTCATCCGCAAATTGTCCTGCGACGATATCGATCAATTCAGCAACTGCATCCGTATCTGCCAGTTGCCCCCGCGCCCATTTCAGCTCATCTGCCCGGCCTGCCTGCAACATGGTCAGCGCATAACTTTGCAGTAATGACGTATCTTTACCAAACTCTTGCTGATAGCGCAGCATCACACTGACAATCTCGTCACCCAGGGGTGGCAATAAATAACTCCGCACCACCGCTGCACGAGCCTGTTGATATGCTGTTGCATCCAAGGTTTTGTCAGCTAACAATGCAGCCAAATAAGTGCGCGCCAATACGCCATCACCTTGTTGCAAAGCCGCCTGTGCTGCCGTCTGGTTACATAAACGCGCCACATCCTGCGGTGCATTTTTCGGCAAAGCCGAAGCTGCTTTCAGGACCGCTTCCACATCATCAGCTTGTGCCAGCAGCTGCCATTGCAGGCGCAATTCATCATCACTCAGATTTGCGCCTTGCAATTGCAATAAAGCTAATTGTGGCGCATTCAACTGCGCGAGCTGTTGCGCATCCAGACCACTTTGCGCGTGAGCTGTAACTACACTCATTCCCGCAAGCATTAAACCGATTAAAAGATTAGAGAGTCGCATTTTTGAGTTAAAATTAAGGTTTAGTTTTCAAGATGATGCTAGAGATGGACATTAAAACCTATATGCACCA
>JBBQPT010000060.1:0-5776 GCA_038217005.1 Burkholderiales bacterium | reverse complement strand
AGTTGCGGTAAAATTACGCAATTCTTGCAGAAGCGGGCGTGGTGTGAACCTTGCCCGCTTCTTTGTATAAGCCTTACACCGGAGTACTCCCTTGTCGCATGCTCAATCCGCTATCTTGGTGCTTGCTGATGGAACAGTTTTTCGCGGTGTTTCCATCGGCGCGTTAGGCTCAACTGTTGGTGAAGTGGTATTTAATACCTCGATGACTGGCTATCAGGAGATTCTGACTGATCCCTCATATTCCCGTCAAATCGTCACATTGACTTATCCGCATATTGGTAACACTGGCGCTAATCCAGAAGATGTTGAATCTACAAAAATCCATGCCGCAGGCTTGGTGATACGTGATTTGCCATTGCTAGCCAGTAATTTTCGTTCTACTTCCTCTTTGTCTGATTATCTGGCTGCGCAAAATATTGTTGCGATAGCTGATATTGATACGCGTCGTTTAACCCGGGTGTTGCGTGAAACTGGCGCGCAATCGGGTTGCATTATGGCGGGCGATGTCGATGATGCTGAAGCGTTGCGTCTGGCGCGTGGCTTCCCCGGTTTGGCTGGGATGGATTTGGCCAAAGTGGTGTCAACTAAGACTGCTTACACTTGGCACGAAGGTGAATGGGTGCTGGGTAAAGGCTTTGTGACACCTGAGGCGCAGCCGTATCATGTGGTGGCATTCGATTATGGTGTGAAGCGCAATATTTTGCGCATGTTGGCGAGCCGTGGCTGCAAAATCACGGTATTGCCTGCGCAAGCGAGTGCGCAAGACGCATTGGCGTTGAAGCCGGATGGTATCTTCTTGTCTAATGGTCCTGGGGATCCAGAGCCGTGTGATTATGCGATAGCTGCGATTACCGAATTAGTGGCGACAGGCATTCCAACATTTGGTATCTGTTTGGGTCATCAATTGTTGGCACTGGCGTCTGGCGCGAAAACCATGAAGATGAAGTTTGGTCATCATGGCGCGAATCACCCGGTAAAAGATCTGGAAACGGGTCGCGTGTCTATCACCAGCCAGAATCATGGTTTTGCAGTGGATATGGACAGCTTGCCAGCTAACGTGAAAGTGACGCATGTGTCGTTATTTGACGGCTCATTGCAGGGCTTTGCGCGTACCGATGTGCCAGCCTTTTGCTTTCAGGGTCACCCTGAAGCCAGTCCTGGCCCGCATGATGTGGATTATTTGTTTGACCGATTCATCGCGCTGATGCAGGCGCGGTAGTTTACTGAATAGCCGATGAATGTTCATCGGCTGATGTTGTTCGTGGCGATAACTGCTGTTTGCATATCGCCACATTAATCTTGCTAGAAAAATTATGCCCAAGCGTACAGACCTACATAGCATACTGATTATCGGTGCCGGCCCTATTGTCATAGGCCAGGCGTGTGAATTTGACTATTCTGGCGCGCAGGCGTGTAAAGCACTGCGTGAAGAAGGTTACAAAGTCATACTGGTGAACTCTAACCCAGCGACTATCATGACTGACCCTGATATGGCTGATGTGACTTACATCGAGCCGATTACCTGGCAGGTGTTGGAACAAATTATCGAAAAAGAGCGCCCAGACGCGGTATTGCCCACTATGGGTGGTCAAACTGCACTGAATTGTGCACTGGATTTGGCTAAGCATGGCGTGCTGGAAAAGTACAAGGTTGAAATGATAGGTGCGTCGCGTGAAGCTATCGACATGGCTGAAGATCGCGAAAAATTCAAGCAGGCGATGACGCGTATCGGCTTGGCTTCACCGCATTCGATGATAGCGCACAGTATGGAAGAAGCGTTGCAGGTTAAGGCTGTGCTGGGTTACCCCACGATTATTCGCCCCTCTTTCACCATGGGCGGTACAGGCGGTGGCATCGCTTACAACAGGGAAGAGTTCGTCGAGATTTGTGAACGCGGCCTGGAAGCATCGCCTACCAAGGAGTTGTTGATAGAAGAGTCGCTCATAGGCTGGAAAGAGTATGAGATGGAAGTGGTGCGCGATCGTAATGATAATTGCATCATAGTGTGCTCCATTGAGAACTTGGATCCAATGGGCGTGCATACTGGCGATTCAATTACTGTTGCGCCTGCGCAGACTTTGACTGACCGCGAATATCAGATTTTGCGTAATGCTTCTATTGCAGTGTTGCGTGAGATCGGTGTGGAAACAGGTGGCTCTAACGTGCAGTTTGGTATTAATCCAGCTGATGGGCGCATGGTGGTGATAGAGATGAATCCGCGTGTGTCGCGTTCATCCGCACTGGCATCGAAAGCTACAGGTTTCCCGATTGCCAAAATTGCTGCAAAACTGGCGGTGGGATATACGCTGGATGAGCTGCAGAACGACATCACTGGTGGTGCTACGCCGGCATCTTTTGAGCCTAGCATAGATTATGTGGTTACTAAAATTCCACGTTTTGCATTCGAGAAATTCCCGCAGGCGAATGATCGCTTGACCACGCAAATGAAGTCGGTAGGCGAGGTGATGGCGATCGGACGTACCTTCCGTGAATCATTGCAAAAAGCCTTGCGCGGTTTGGAAACTGGCATGGATGGTCTGGATTCATTGAGTCTGGATCGCGATGTCATCGAAGCGGAAATTGGCAATCCAGGTCCTGAGCGCTTGTGGTATGTGGCGGATGCTTTCCGGATTGGCATGAGCATGGAGGAAGTATTTGCCTTCACCAAAATTGATCCGTGGTTCCTGGTGCAGATACAAGCGTTGGTTGCTGACGAAGCCGAGTTGCAAGGCAAGCAGTTGGCTGATTTGGATGCGACTGAGATTCGTCGTCTGAAACGAAATGGTTTTGCTGATCGCCGTTTGGCTAAATTGCTGAACAGCGATAAAAACGAAGTGCGTGCACGACGTTGGGAGCTGGATATTCATCCCGTGTATAAACGCGTGGACACCTGCGCGGCAGAATTTTCGACTTCTACCGCTTACATGTATTCGACTTATGAAGAAGAGTGCGAATCTCGTCCAACTGATCGTAAAAAGATTATGGTGCTGGGCGGTGGTCCGAACCGTATCGGCCAGGGTATTGAGTTTGATTATTGCTGTGTTCATGCAGCATTGGCGATGCGCGAAGATGGCTATGAAACCATCATGGTTAATTGCAACCCGGAAACGGTTTCTACTGACTATGACACGTCGGATAGATTGTATTTTGAGTCGCTGACTCTGGAAGATGTGCTGGAAATCGTGCGTATAGAAAAGCCTGTGGGCGTCATCGTTCAATACGGTGGTCAAACACCGTTGAAATTGGCACGTGAGCTGGAAGCTTTCGGTACGCCGATTATCGGCACTACACCAGACATGATAGATTGCGCGGAAGACCGCGAGCGTTTCCAGCAAATGTTAATGGGCTTGGGCTTGAAGCAGCCACCTAACCGTACTGCACGTTCTGTAGAAGCGGCAATGGCGGCAGCGGCAGAGATAGGTTACCCGCTGGTAGTTCGTCCATCTTATGTGTTGGGGGGACGGGCGATGGAAATCGTGCGGGCTGAAGAGGACTTGCAGCGTTACATGCGCGAGGCGGTTAAAGTTTCCAATGATTCTCCCGTGTTGCTGGATAGATTCTTGAATGACGCGATTGAAATAGACGTGGATGCGGTATCTGATGGTGTTGATGTAGTCATCGGCGGCATCATGGAGCATATTGAGCAAGCGGGTGTGCATTCGGGCGATTCTGCCTGTTCATTGCCGCCTTATAGCTTATCTGCTGAGGTCCAGGATGAGATACGTCGCCAAACTGTAGCGATGGCTAAAGCATTGAATGTTGTAGGTCTGATGAACGTGCAGTTCGCGTTGCAAGGTGAGACAGTTTACGTGCTGGAAGTAAATCCACGTGCTTCACGGACTGTACCTTTTGTATCTAAAGCAACGGGTGTGCAATTGGCCAAAGTGGCAGCGCGTTGTATGGCAGGCGTGAGTTTGGCAGCACAAGGAATTACACATGAAGTGGTTCCGCCGTATTATTCGGTTAAGGAAGCTGTATTTCCTTTCGCCAAATTCCAGGGGGTTGATACCCTGCTTGGACCTGAGATGAAGTCTACTGGTGAAGTGATGGGCGTGGGCAAGACATTTGCTGAGGCATTTGTTAAGTCACAACTTGCTGCCAGTGTAAAACTGCCTAAAGATGGACGTGCTTTTATTAGTGTGCGCAATGCCGATAAACAAAAGATATTGGAAATCGGTGCGCAGTTGCTTGCATTAGGGTTTGAGCTATATGCAACACGTGGTACGGCATCCGCTTTAAGTGCGGGTGGCATGGCGGTGACAGTGGTGAATAAAGTCGCCGAAGGCCGGCCGCATGTGGTGGATATGATTAAAAATAAAGAGATTAGCTTTATCGTCAATGTGGTCGATGATAAGCGGGCAGTACGTGATTCAGTTGAAATACGTCGCGCTGCTTTGGCGCATCGTGTGACTTACTATACTACGCTGGCTGGCGCGCGCGCCGCCTGTATTGGTATGCAGGCGATGAGTGAACTGAAAGTGTATGATTTACAGGGATTGCATGGGCAACTTAGTGCCTGAGGATAAGTAATATGAACATGATGATTAAAACTCCATTAACGGTCAAAGGCGCACAAATGTTGCGGGATGAGTTGCATCAACTCAAAACCGTAGAGCGTCATGCAGTGATACAGGCTATCGCTGAAGCTCGCGCACAAGGCGACTTGTCGGAAAATGCTGAATACGATGCAGCAAAAGAAAAGCAAGGCTTCATTGAAGGGCGTATTGCTGATTTGGAGGGTAAATTATCAACAGCGCAAATTATCGATCCTTCAACTCTGGATACTGAAGGTCGCATTGTATTCGGTGCAACCGTGACCCTGGAAGAGCTGGAAACGAGTGAAAAAGTCACTTATCAAATTGTCGGTGATGATGAAGCTAATATTAAGCTGGCCAAAATATCAATAGGCTCACCAATTGCGCGTGCTTTGATTGGTAAAAGTGAAGGCGATACGGCTGATGTGTTGGCTCCTGGTGGTGTTCGCCAATATGAAATTCTGGAAGTGCAGTATATCTGATGCTTAAATTAGGACTGTTGCTCGAAAAAATCGCCATTACCCTGTGGGTAGGCGGCTTGTGGGCAATAGGCTATATTGCCGCACCAGTTTTGTTCATGCAGCTGGAAGATAAGCAGCTTGCGGGCAATCTGGCAGGTAGTATGTTTACTGTCATTGCTTATGCTGGCATGGCATGTGGTGCTTATTTGTTGTTGTATCGCATTAATCAATACGGCGGCGCAGCATTTAAACAGGCATTTTTCTGGGTCGCATTTTTGATGGTGTTAATCACACTGGGTATGCAGTTTGGTATACAACCTATCATGGAAAGTTTGAAGGAACAGGCCATGCCTAAAGCTGTTATGCAAAGCATATTTAGCGATCGCTTTGCACATTGGCATGGTGTTTCCCGTATTGCTTACATCATAGAGAGCTTGCTTGGTTTGGTATTGTTGTTCAAGCAATCAGCCAAGTAATTATTTTGGCAAAATAAGTTTTGGCTTCTCTGCTGGACGATAAACGACGAGCATTTTTCCTATGTGCTGGACATTAACTGCATCTAATGTGCTACATATGGTTTCCAGCATCGCGATACGTGCTTCCCTGTCATCCCCTAGTACACGAATTTTAATTAATTCGTGACTTTTTAGGTTAATATCAATTTCACGCATGACCGATTCGGACAAGCCTGCGTCGCCTATCATGACGACAGGGTGCAGTGCATGGGCTTGTGCGCGTAAATAGCGACGTTGTAGCGCGTTAATGTTAATCATGTCTTTT
>JBBQPT010000059.1:0-6499 GCA_038217005.1 Burkholderiales bacterium | reverse complement strand
GTCCTGCTCATCGACGAACGCCCTGAGGAAGTAACTGAAATGACTCGCTCAGTCCGTGGCGAAGTTGTTGCTTCAACCTTTGACGAACCAGCAACGCGCCACGTGCAAGTTGCCGAAATGGTTATCGAAAAAGCCAAGCGCTTGGTCGAGCATAAAAAAGACGTCGTCATACTGTTAGACTCAATTACCCGTCTGGCACGCGCTTATAACACCGTCATCCCATCATCAGGCAAAGTATTGACGGGCGGTGTCGATGCGAATGCATTACAACGCCCTAAACGCTTCTTTGGCGCGGCGCGTAACATCGAAGAGGGTGGCTCGCTCACCATCATCGCCACCGCACTGGTCGATACCGGCAGCCGTATGGATGACGTAATCTTTGAAGAATTCAAAGGTACAGGTAACATGGAAATCCATCTGGATCGTCGCATGGCCGAAAAACGCCTGTATCCTGCAATCAACGTCAATCGTTCAGGCACACGCCGTGAAGAGCTACTTATCAAGAATGACATTCTGCAAAAAATCTGGGTACTGCGTAAGTTGCTCTATCCAATGGATGATTTAGAGGCGATGGAATTCTTGCTGGACAAAGTCAAAGCCACCAAGAACAATGCCGAGTTCTTTGACTCTATGCGTAGCGGTCGCTGATCTGAATAAACGCTTAATCTGCAAATAAAATTCCCGCCTAAGCGGGAATTTTATTATCTGCTGACACAATTCAAACCTGACTACACAGGAATTTCAACGCTTCGCTAATACACTGGGCACTGCCATTGCCTTAGGCAGCAACACCCACATCTGCCCGGCCTGCTTCATCATGCCGGCCTGCTTGCCCGCTGCGTCACCAAACCCCCAGAAAAAATCAGCGCGCACATTACCGCGGATAGCACCTCCAGTGTCCTGCGCCATCACTAGGCGATTCATCGCCGTATCTGACAAAGGTGCTGTAGTAGCCAACCACACAGGTGCACCCAGTGGAATAGCACGCGTATCGACTGCGACACTGCGTTCTGCAGTCAGCGGCACGCCCAACGCACCCAATGGCCCCGCATCGTTATTTGGCAATATTTTAAAAAAAACAAAACTCGGGTTTTGCGCCAGAATACTTGGCAACTTGGCAGGATTTTTCCGCGCCCATTCCTTGATGCCTTGCATGGACGCCTGTGCCAGCGGCAATTCCCCTCTATCTGCCAGCACACGGCCAATGGCGCGATAAGGATAGCCATTTTGATCAGCATAACCCACACGCACCATGCTGCCATCGGCTAACTGCACCCGACCAGAACCTTGTATTTGCAAGAAAAACGCCTCTACTGCATTATCGACCCAAATCAGTTCATTGCCAGCCAATGGCTGTTGTTTGCCGTCGATTTGCTCACGGCTCAGATAAGGCACAACTTTATTGCCCTCCAAACGCCCACGCAGTCTGATATTTTTAAGTTCGGGGTAAACCGCGCTTAGATCCACCGTCAACAAGTCTTTAGGTACACCATACAGCGGCACACTGTTTTTTGCATTGGGCTTGAGGCTACCTCGCAGCAAGGGCTCGTAGTAGCCCGTTATCAAACCACTTGTCGCACCATCAGACTGTACCGATTGGTATACGCTAAACCAGGTTTCAAAAAAAGCCCGCACTGCATCACTATTCACCGGGTTATATTGCTTGGCCGCGGCACATACCGGCTTCCAGTCAGGCTTGCTTTGCAAGCCTGCACATGATTGTATCCAGCTGCTCCAAGCAGCCAATAACTCGTCATCCCTCCAGCCCGGCAGCGCATCCCAATTAGCCAACTTCAAATTTGGCGCTATGGCAGGCTCAACCAAAGGAGGTACAACTGCCGGTGGAGGATGAAGAGCAGGTGTGGTCGCTGGTGGCACTGCAGCACAACCCGCCAGCAACAGTAAACTTAAACCGAGTTTGACACGTGTAAGATAAGTCATGCGAAAATAGTAGGCATCGATAATCGGCAAGTATAACAAAACCATGCACAAACCTTATCAGCCTGTACCACGTTTTTATCTGGAACGACTCACCATTGCCGCATTTTGCAATGAAACCATGAATTTACATTGGCAGGACGAAGCCACGGACATGCACTATATCGCGCAACTATTGCCGATAGACACCATAGAAGAAAATGAAACAGAATATTTGATTGCACATAACGAACAGGGTGAGACACTAAAAATCCGCCTGGATTTGATCCATAATTTTCCGACACCAGTGAAATAGCCGCCAAAACCGTAACACAACCGTTGCCGCGGTGGTGTCAGTCGGTTTTTATCCCCCGGGCAACCTTGCATTGCAAATCTGCCAATAGCACCAACACCTGGTCTTTTAATGACAACAATTTTTCACTTAACTGCTTGGCCGCCACGGTATCACCTGCAGCATGCAAGCGCACAATCTCAGAACCAACCTGATGCACATCTGCATGCACGGTTTCCAGCGCGGCATATTCGGCGAGATGCCCATAGCGCCGCTTACCCAGATCATAGAACCACCGCCCAAAACGGCAATGGTGGTGATCAACCAGCTCAGCCTCAGTCATCGCCAACGGCTCATTGAAAATCGAAGACATGACTTTTTTAATCCAGGCCAGATGGTCGTATTGTGCAATCAACAAAGGGAAATCACTCAAATCCCAATGCGCATTGGCCCACAACTGCCAGTTGCTATCAGGCTGATATTGCTGTGCCCAATCCAGCACATTGGCGGCAGGCATAGGCCTGGCGATGCCATACCCCTGACCGCGATCACAGCCCAGGCGCAGCAGCAACACCCCGTGTTCACTGGTTTCCACGCCCTCAGCAATCACCTCATTGCCGAACACCTTGGCCAGACTAATTACCGCCTCTATCAATGCGATGCCGGATTTATCGCTGAGCATATCACGCACAAAAGATTGATCGATTTTCAGCACATCTGCTGGCAAGCGTTTGAGATAACTCAATGACGAATAACCCGTACCAAAATCATCCAACGCGAAACGCACACCCAACGCCTGGCATCGTACTATCGTATCGCGGGCATAATCCAGATTCCCTATCGTTGCTGATTCGAGTATTTCGACTTCCAGCAAATTAGGTGGCACATCAGGATGCTGTGCCAACAGTTGCCCCATACGGGCAGAAAAATTCACCTGCTGAAAATGCAACCCGGCGATATTAACACTCACCTCCCAAGACTTACCCAGTTTTAACCAGCTGCTTATTTGCTGCAGTGCCTGGGTAATAACCCATTCACCAATTTCAATAATCAAGTCAGTCTGCTCGATCAGCGGCAAAAATTCCAAAGGTGGCACCAATCCCTGTTCAGGGTGTTGCCAGCGTAACAGCGCCTCCATTCCCTGGATTACACCAGTCCGCATGTTCACTTTGGGCTGGTAATACAACACCAGCTCGTTTGCATGTAATGCCTGCCGAATTCTGTTAACCCGTTCCAGATTCGTCCGCGTCGCAACATCTTTCTCTACATCAAACAAATTATAGCGATTACGACCTGCAAGTTTCGCCTGATACATGGCCTGATCAGCATGGCGCATGAGTGTATCCGCATCAGCGTCATCTAACGGATAAATACTCACCCCCAGACTTGCACTCACCGTCACCAACACGTCGCCTATCTGATAGGGTTGCGCAACGATGGTTAAAATTCGGCACATTGCAATTTCAATTTCATCCACGTCGTGCAAATCGTTGATCAACAGTACAAATTCATCTCCACCCAAACGCGCCGCAGTATCGTCCCCGCGTATCGCCATGGTCAATCTGCGCGCCACTTCAATCAGAACGGCATCACCCGCCTCATGTCCGTAGGTGTCGTTAATCGGTTTGAAGTCATCCAAATCCAGCAAGCAAACCGCTGTCAGCGTACTACTCCGTCGCGCATTGGCCAATGTTCGGACAAATCTGTCATTGAGCAACGCCCGATTGGGTAAACTGGTTAGCGCATCATGACCCGCCTGCCAACGCACTGCTGTCATCAGCCTGTACTTATCACTCACATCGTGGAAAACCAGCACACACCCCAGCAGACTGCCATCATTCATCACTATCGGCGCAGCAGAATCTTCAATATGGTATTCAGTTCCATCTTGCGCTATCAACAAAGTATGATTCGCCAACGCCACCACAGCGGCATTATGCAGCGATTCACGCACCGGGTTATCCACTATCTGCCGTGAATTTTCGTTAATAATATGGAACACCTGCTCTACCGGTTTTCCCAGCGCATCTGCCTGCGTCCACCCGGTCAATTGCTGCGCGACTTGATTCAAAAACACCACATTGCCCAGCTCATCAGTGGTCAACACTGCATCCCCGATACTCGCCAACGTCACTTCGGCCCGCTCTTTTTCTAAAAACAGCGAGGACTCCAGTGCCTTACGTGCCGTAATATCAAAACGTATTATGTTGTAACGCAACGGTTTATGGGTATCCACATCCATAATCGGCACGATGGTCGTATCTACCCAGTACAAATGACCATCTTTCGCGCGATTACATATTTCACCGCGCCAAACTTTACCGGCAGCTATCGTTGTCCACAATTCATTAAAAAATGCATGCGGATGAACACCTGAATTGAACATACGATGATTTTTGCCCAACAACTCCTCAGCGCTATAGCCCGATATAACGCTGAATTTGTCATTCACGTAGGTAATATTTCCCGCCAGATCAGTCTCCACCAACACAGCCGCAGCGCTCACTGCTCGATGCTGTTCCTGTAATGCGAAATTTATTGCACTGATATCTTCCAGCTGCTCGGTTTGCTCCATATCATTCTGCCGCAGCGCTTTAATCAAAGCACCCAAACGGACATTACCCTGATTAAAAGCCCGCACTAAAACCCGCAACTCCGGCGCACCCCGTTCAGGTACAACATGCGTGTAATTGCCCGACTGCATTCTGGCAACAGCATTCACCAAATCTGCAATGGCCTGCAAATTACGTTTAAGTACCCAATAGACAAACCCTGAAATTAAAATAAGCGCCAATGCCACCAGCTCAACATAACGCAGAAAATCGTGCCATAACGCATTGTTTTTCTCTGCCGGACTGAATGTCATTGCCAACTCACCATATGACTGCCCGCCATAGCTTAGTGGTGCAACCAGCTGCGACGGGGGCAATCCCAACCAGTGTACAAACCACTGTGGCGCAATATTGTGTTTAGGCTCCAGATCATCGCCCACAACGCTTGTGCCATGCTGATCACGCCACACCAATTGCAAAATTTCGGGGCGCAATTTCGCCTGCAGCGATAAATTCTGTTTAATACTGGCGTAATCTCCGGTCACCACCCCTTCAACAATATTGGGCGGCATCAACACCTGCATCTGATGCATCATCAATTGCGCGCGCGACTTACCTAATTCGCGCTCTTGTTCTACACTCAGCCACAGGATCAAAGCCGCGATGACCACAACAATACTCATCACCCCCAGGAGCAGACGCGTCAATATCGATAAATCCCGCCAATATTTCATTTCTCACCACCCTGCATTTGCAGCCGGTAAAACTGTCGATAATTATCATAATCACGGTCATTTGCGCTAACGAACTTTACCGGCGCGGCCTGCCGCAACAAGCTCTGCGCCGCGGCTAAAACGCGCCGCCCCTCACTGTCCTGTGTCATAGATACTAAAGCATGCTGCACTTCTGCCACAGTTGCCGCAGGTACGCGCGGGTTTACCATCACAGGAATATCGAAATAACGGGGGGATTGGTATAACACACGGAAATTGGCTTTTTCACGCTGCATATAGCTGGCAAGAATAATATTATTCACACCAGCCGCCACTGCTCTACCATACTGCACATTAGACAGTGCAGCTTCTTGATTGCCCACAAAAACAGGCTGCACACTTACGCCTGCTTTTGACAAACCATCCGCAGGCAAGGAGTACCCCGCAAAACCATTGGGTGTCGGAAATGCAACGACTTTCCCTTCTAGCTCAGCCAGCTTTTGATAAGGCGAATTTGCAGCGGTGACCACCATGCCACTAATGCCCGCATCATCAAACCGGGCAATAACGCGATAGCCCAATTTATCGCGCTCAGGGGTGAACAAATGATTGGTGTAAACAAAATCAAATTCACCACGCATGGTCAGCACCAGCGTTTCATCTGCGCTTTTGCCCATCCTCAGTATCAGGGGCACACCCGTCTTCGCAGTTACATACTTTAAAATTGGATTCCATAGTTGCGCGGTCAATAACACAGAGCGTTGATTCAGCACACCAAATTGCAAGGGTTCTGTCGCCTGCGCACGAGCCATCACTCCCAAAAGCATGCATAGCCCCAAGATTCGCAGCATATTTGTTTCCCCTGTTATTAATGTGGTTTTTTGTTTGGCGGATTCAAGTTCGAAGTGCAACCGCCTGTGCTGATGTGGTGTAGCGCATCTCCTTGCCAAAGAATACCTCATAAGGCGATCTGAAGCCAAGCGTTTTCCGAGGCCGGTGATTGAGCGCTGTCACGGCTGCCTGCA
>JBBQPT010000058.1:0-9024 GCA_038217005.1 Burkholderiales bacterium | reverse complement strand
CAATGGTTGCGGCTAAATAAGCACTGGTGTGCGCGTTACTTGCTAATGTGCCTGATGTGCTTGCGCTGTGACCACTTGAACCCTAGGTTCAAGATAGCGGTCAGACGGCATCTGCGGGGAGCTCCCTCTTTATGAATTCACCTCCAACCAAGTCCCAATTACGCACTCAGATGCTCAAGTGTAGGCGCGCGCTCACGCCAGCGTACCGTAAACATGCTGCGCAGCAAATGACGGCACACGCGCTGCGTTCACATATTGTTTTGCGCTATCGCCACATTGGGCTGTATTTGCCGCATGGCCCGGAAATCAGTACCGTGCCACTGATGAACGCTTTACTCGCACTGGGTAAAACGGTGTATTTGCCGGCGTTACCATTTGGGCAGGGCAAGCAACTATGGTTTCATCGCATAGAGGCTAATCAGAGCTGGTATTTGAATAAATTCGGCATCCCTGAAAATCGCGGCACGCAGCGGGTACGTGCGCGGCAACTGGATGTGCTGTTCATGCCGCTAGTAGGTTTTGATGATGCCGGTTCGCGTATCGGTATGGGTGGCGGCTATTACGACGCCAGCCTGGCTTATTTGCACCGTCGTCATGCGCATCTCAAGCCGTATTTGATTGGTGTGGCGTTTGCCTGCCAGCATATAGCAGGCGCATTGCCGCACGATAGCTGGGATGTACCGCTGAATGCGATATTGACCGAGCAGGGACTGCGTAAATATTAAAACGTGCCCTTTGCACGATTACTGCGTTCGCTACATCGCGCAAAGGTCTCAAAGCAGCATAAATGAAGCACTCGCTACCAACCCAACGGACTTTCAGTGGCAATTTGCACTGGGTCCGAGCGCCCCAGTTGCCACAAACGCAGTAGTGCGGATTTGGCGGGCAAGCCATTTACGTACAGTATTAAGAATAGAGGCTTGATTATAAACGAAGCCGATATGCTTTGGTTTATATCAAATCAAGCTTCTTGGTATCTACTTATGGTTTGATAAGGTAATAAAAACATAAGCCTGATTTAAAAATACCGAATGATTGAAAGCTGCACATAAGAATCTTCTTTTATTGGATACAACGGATTGTCTTGATTAATGTTGGTATACCACTGCCCAGTAAAGCGCGTTGACCATTGGCCTGCCAGGCGGCTGGTTAGATCCAGTCGCGTACTACGACTCCTATCATTATCATCAGTTAACACGCCAAATTTAAGCTGGGTATTGCTAGCGTTATTGAAATTTAGTAAAAATCCAGTAAACCAGTCACTTTGGTAAACTGCAACAGATTGTCCACGACTATCGTAGTTATATTCGAGAAAAGCACTCAAGTCGTATGGCGAGCCAAATATACCATTAAAGGGATACTCGACCCCTGTTACCGCAGCCCAATAATGGTCATAATTGGTGCTTCTGTGTAATGCCTCCAGCTTAAAAATCCAGTTTCCTGCTAATGCTGCCAGATCTATACCCGTTTGGCGCATCTGGTCATAGCTTAACACCAGTCCTTCTGGGTTGTCTCGAGATCTATAGATTGGATCTTGGAAAGCGCGAGGATCTCGATTCGTGCCGACAAATTGAGAAATCCCGATATCAACATGCTCAAATGTTTTAGACCAGTGTAACGCGTAATCAATATGGTTTGCAGCATCGCTTGATTCATAAATTACTGGGAGGGTAGCTAAAGATAAGCCTGGTGGATGCAGTCGTCCGTCAGGGCCAGGGAAAGTGCGCTCACGAAACAAAGGTAGTACAAAAAAATCTAGCG
Organism: Burkholderiales bacterium; assembly: GCA_038217005.1. Lineage (GTDB taxonomy): Bacteria > Pseudomonadota > Gammaproteobacteria > Burkholderiales > Sulfuriferulaceae > Sulfuriferula. Next base: position 7,263 of record JBBQPT010000058.1, on the reverse strand, counting down.
TTCCCCATTTTCGACTAATGGTAGTGCGCACCATAGGCTGCCCTAATTTTTGTTCCCCATTGATATCTTCTACCAAATCAGTCTGGTTAATTACGTCATCCAGATGGTGGGATTCCGCCGTCCCCCAGAATACTTTATCAATACCTACTTTAAGCTCCCAAGGCTGCTCATGAGTTCCATATTTTCCTGACCAGACTAACTCGCGAATATCAAAATGGGTACGATATTCATCCATGTTGTCATAGCGAAAAAAAGGTTTAAATGAAATGGATCTGGTTTTGTCATTCCATTCTTTAAACATGCCCAGTTTCACCGCAACCGAAGTATCTTCCTGGCCTGGAACAGTTGCTTGAGAGGTAAACGATGGTGAAAACCCAGCGGGCAGCGTGGGCGCAGTTACCCCAAAAGCAGCCAAGGCACTGGCGATTGGAATTTGCCCGCTGGCGATAAGTGCCTGTAAATTTTGGGTTGAGGCTGGGTTTAAATAATATCGATAGTCGATATCTACTTCGGCAGTCGGGTCATCTGCTTGCGCTAATGAGGTTACGCCCAGAATAAAAATACACAAGCATGACTCGCGCCAGCGCCAATTAAAATGCGTTGCATTCATAATCTAATCCCGCCCTATTTGTATTATCCCAACGAAAGCATTGACCATTTATTAGCGTCTTAATCCAAGCTTTGCCTCATTATCTGCTGGGTGCACTTGTGCTTATTGATATGCATGATTATCCCCCCCGATGTTTTTTTAATTACCAGCGCATAAAAGTTTCCTGCGCCAGATTTGAGTAGGGGGGTATTGAATAACTGAAATTGACAACAGACAGCATCAATTAGTTGATGTCACAGTAACCGATTTGCTTGCACTGCCAGCGCCTTCTGCTGAGGTGATGCTGCCATTTTCGGCGGTAACCGTTCCTGAACCTGTTGCTGTTCCAGTAACTGTCGTGTTGCCTTTGGTAACAGAGCCCGTTGCCGTGCCGCCGCCGCTTGCCGTCATTGAATCTTCCGTTTTTGTGACGCTGCCAGAACCCGTTGCCGTACCTGTTTTTGTTATGCCTTGTGCATTAGTTACCGTGCCTGTTGCCGTGCCGCCGCCTTGTGCAGTCGCGCTGCCTTCAGACTTGGTTACGCTACCTTGACCTGAAGCTGAGCCTGATGTCGATGAGCTGGAAAAATGACTTCCGCTTCCAGCGAATCCGCCCATAGAGCGTGCGTAAGTCAGAGGGGATGCTGCGACAACAAGCGCAGTAAGCAACAAAGATGCGTGTAATTTTGTACGTGTTTTCATGAGCAACTCCTTCGAATTAATTAGTTGGTTAAAAGCGACATCACGATACAGCGTTAGTCTGTATAATGACGTCTAAATCATACCAATAAAAATATTATTAACAAGTGAATTAATAATTTAAATCCAGAGTGTTGCGTAAAAAATACACAATATATTCCGCCCGTCATTTATTACACAAATGCGCTGTGTAATAGCTTTAATTATGACGGTTTTTAAAAGATGGCAAATGAAGCACTCGCTACCAGCCCACCCAGCACCACACCAGCCAACACATCAGTTGGGTAATGCAGCCCAAGCACCAGCCGTGAAGCGGCTACCGCAAGCGTAAAGGGGATAAGCAAACTCGCTAACATCGGGTAATAATAAATCGCTACCAGACTGAACGTCACCGCGTGCAAGGTATGCCCAGAGGGAAAACTGAATCTGTCCAGCGGCGCAGTTAAGCAATGGATATAGCCGAATTGATGATGCGGGCGCGGGCGTAAGGTTTTTTGTTTTAGCCATTTGTAAATCAGCGTCGCAGTCAGGCCTGCAGCGACCATTTGCAAAATTACCGGCAGGGCGGCTTTGCCGTTGATGGCGTACATAGCAATCATCAGGCAATACCAGAACACCCCGTCCCCCAGACGACTGATGATCTGAAATACGCGCACCACAGCGGGGTAACGCTCAACGCGGTTAAAGCGTTGCGTCAGCCCAGCCTCGTATTCACCCATCCACTGCCAGCTCAATTTCTCCATCATATTCTTCCCTGTCAATGATGCTTTGCAAGACATTTTCAAAGCGTTGATGTATATGATCCCACGCGATAGTGAGCGCAGTTTGGTGCGCAGCATGGCCCAGTGCTTTTGCTAGCGCAGGTTGCCGAGCCAGTTCGCAGGCTGCCGCGATAAATTTTGGGGCGTCGTCAAATGGCGCAACCAGGCCATTTTCACCATGATGTATCAATGCCTGCGCCGCCGCGTAATCGTAAGCAACCACGGCCAGACCACTTGCCATCGCTTCCGTGGTGACATTGCCAAAAGTCTCGGTCATGCTGGCGAACAAGAACACGTCGGCCGATGCATAATGGCGCGCCAGTTCTTCACCGCAACGCATGCCACAAAATACCACCTCGGGAAATTGGGCTTGCAGACCCGCGCGCAGGGGACCATCACCGACGACAACCAGCCGCATATTCGAATTTACTTCACGCATCGCGGTATAAGCTTGAAACACCAGTGGCAGATTTTTCTCCGGTGCGACGCGTCCAACGTAAATCACTACCTGCGTCTGTGCATCTGCCCCCCAGCTCTTGCGCAGCGCGGCATTGCGTTTGGCGGAGTTGAACAGTGATGTATCTACGCCGCGTGATACTACTTCCACATTGCGATAGCCATGAGCTTGCAATTCCAGGCGCAAACTTTCTGTCGGCACCAGGGTTACCGCCGCTTTGTTATGAAATTTGCGCAAATACGCCAATATCGGGCGGCGCAACCAGCTCGCACCATAATGCTTGCTGTAACTATGAAAATTGGTATGAAAATCGGTGCTCACCGGCAAGCGCAGCTTGTGTGCAGCGGACAAGGCTGACCAGCCCAACGGACCTTCAGTGGCAATATGCACCAGATCCGGGCGCTTCAGTTGCCACAAGCGCACCAGTGCGGATTTGGCGGGCAAGCCCATTTTCAGCCCGGCATAACGCGGAATCGGCACGCCGGCTTTTAGCACCTCCTCCAGCTGAGGGCTTTGCGTAGCTGTGTCTGTAGCATTCTGGCGAGGGCGTATCAGTTGTATCTGATGCCCGCGCTGTTGCAAATCAGCCACCTGTCGCCCCAAGGTCATGGCGACGCCGTTGATTTCAGGTGGATAAGTCTCCGTCACCAGGGCGATACGCAATGGTGAAGTCGGAGAGCTGAATGTCTGGAGTAGGAGGTCTTCGTTCATGTGGGCGATTCTGCAACTGCCACAAGTCAATATCGTGACGTGTTTTTGAATATTTAGTGACAATCGCGCGCACGCTTTTACGGTAAACTTGCAGACATGTCACAGCCTATCGCCCAAGTCGCGCTCGACCTGCCAGTACCGCGTTTATTTGATTATCTCGCACCCACGCTGACCGCTGCGGACGTCGGGCGGCGCGTGTGCGTCCCGTTTGGGCGCAAGGAATTGCTCGGCATTGTGTTGGCGGTCGGGCATGAATCGGATCATCCTGTTGCGCGGCTCAAGCCGATTAGCCAGGTGCTCGATGATGCCCCGATATTGCCAGCGGAGGCGCTTAAGTTGTTGCGGTTTTGTAGTGATTATTATCATCATCCGCTAGGCGCGACGGTGTTATCCGCGTTGCCAACCGCATTGCGCAAACCCCAGCCGTACACACTCAAAACCACGAGTGCATGGCAATTAACCGAACTAGGTAAGCGTGCCGAGATACCCGCTCGCGCCCATGGTCAACGCGCACTGTTCGCGCTGTTGGCCGATGGCGCAGTGCACGCCACCGCGACGCTGGCGGCGGCATCCGCCAGCTACCGCAGCATACTCAGGCATGGCCTGGAACTGGGCTGGGTCAGTCTGTTGCAAACCATCGCGCCATTAAACCAAAATGCCGTCGTAGCCGATGTTGCACCTGTGCTCAATCCTGAACAAGCCAGCGCGGTTGAGAAAATCAGCGCAGCAGCAGGGCAATTTCAGCCATTTTTATTGCACGGCGTAACGGGCAGCGGTAAAACCGAAGTGTATTTGCATCTGGTGCAGACGGCGTTAGCGCGGGGCGGGCAAGTGCTGGTGCTGGTGCCGGAAATCAACCTCACGCCACAGTTAACCGGCGTGTTCCGCGCGCGCTTTCCAGATATAGAAATCGCCACGCTGAATAGCGGTATGAATGACGGCGACCGCCTGCAACACTGGCTGGCTGCCAGCGCGGGGCGTGCGCGTATCGTGTTGGGCACGCGCTTGGCGGTGTTCACGCCACTGCCACAGTTGGCGCTTATCATCATTGACGAAGAGCACGACAGCTCGTTTTACCAGCAAGATGGGCTGCGTTATGCCGCACGCGATGTCGCTATCATCCGCGCCCAGCAGCGCAGTATTCCTATCGTGTTAGGCTCCGCCACCCCCGCGCTGGAGACCTGGCACAATGCGCAAACCGGGCGTTACCAGCGCGTGAGCCTGACTCAGCGTGCCATCAGTGCGGCGACGCTACCGCAAATTCGGCTGATAGATTTACGTACCCAGAAATGTGATGCAGGCATCTCGCCCGCACTCAGTGCCGCCATCCAGCAACGACTGGACCTGAAACAACAAAGCCTGATTTTTATCAACCGTCGTGGTTATGCGCCGACGCTGGTGTGCCGCGCCTGTGGCTGGAACGCAGGCTGTCCCCGCTGTTCAGCGCGATTAGTGGTGCATTTGCGTGACAAACAATTGCGCTGCCATCATTGTGGCTACGCCCAGCGTGTGCCGCATGCCTGCCCCGATTGCGGCAACGTCGATATCTCGCCCACGGGTTTAGGCACGCAACGGCTGGAAGAAAAACTGCAGCAGCAATTTCCTACTGCCCGTGTCCTGCGCATAGACCGCGACAGCACCCGGCGTAAAGACAGCTGGGCAACCATGCAACAGCAAATTCGTGCTGGCGAAGTCGATATCCTCATCGGCACGCAGCTGTTAGCCAAAGGCCACGATTTTCCCAACCTGACTTTAGTCGGCGTCATCGACGCAGACAGCGCGCTGTACAGCCCGGATTTCCGCGCCAGCGAACGGCTGTTTTCGCAGCTCATGCAAGTCAGCGGGCGGGCAGGGCGCGCGCAACATGCAGGCGAAGTGCTGATCCAGACCGAATTCATCGACCATCCGCTCTATCGCGCATTGCAACAACACGATTACATCGGTTACGCCAAAACCCTGCTCAACGAACGCCGCAGCGCCAGTTTTCCACCCTACATCCACCAGGCCGTACTACGTGCCGAATCTGAGCATGTTCAGGACGCGCTGGCGTTTCTGAGTGAAGCTAAAGCACAAGCCCCTGATAACGAACATATCAGCCTGTTCGACCCCACCCCCGCAGCCCTCACCCGCAAAGCCAACGTCGAGCGCGCGCTGCTACTGGTGCAATCGCCCAACCGCCGTGTGTTGCAGGGGTTTTTACAGGAATGGATAAGCAGGGTGTATAAAATGAAAGCCAACAAGCTACGTTGGCATGTGGATGTGGATCCGTGGGAAATTTGAGTTGGCGGATTGATATGCTGGGAATAAATGCTTACCAATCCGATTTGCTGGTGCAAGCCTCCACAGGTACAGCCATCCCCGCTTTAATTGACTCCCGCATATCGGGGGCGGATAGCAATGTTACTTGCATCGATTGCCAGTCATCGGCGGAAAGCAGAACCGCATTACTGCGCTTGCCCGTAATCAGAAATTGGGGTCAGGCCTTGCGTTTGACATTTTGCTGCTGTTTTATGTGATTTGTAAGGCCTGACTGACCCGAATGGCACGGTACGAAATACGCACTTCGCCATGAAAGACCTTGACCCGCATCACGGTAGCCATCATTTGCCCTGCACGACTCGAACATGTGCACGACTCAGTGTCTTGTAAACGCGGATCCGCCGGACAAGCGGCCACCAGTCGTAAAGAAAGATCTGCAACGGTCGCCACATCGCCACCCAGCCGACGATCGTCAGGCTTTCGCGCGCTATCGTGTAGGCAGTGCCAGTGCCGAACTGTCCAATGTTATCGGCCGCGATCAGGCACACAGTAACGAAGACGAGGCCGATCAACAGGCTGACTCTGCCCTGTTGCAAGAGCTGTTTCACGTCACGGCGTACGAGGCCAGCCTTGTAATTGAAATAGTTGTGGATTGCCTCAGTCATGAGCGCACCTGGGTCATCCTCGGCAGGCAGATTTTCAAGATGGATGATAATATGCAGACGACTGTCTGGAGGAAAGCCAAGCGCCCAAGTCTCGATGTACGCTTCGGCCTCTCGATCGAGATCCTTGTTGAGGAAGGGCATCGGATCCATGGAATTGAACATCTGCTCAAGTTCGCGCACGCGCAGTTCAAGTTGATGCACAGGCAATGAGTTCATTTTCATGGCGCTCTCTGTTTTTCGTCTTTCAACAAGTGTGTTTTATTCTACCCGTTTTTTCATGTTATAAACGCTAGGGTCAGAGCTTACATTTCACACTCTGCTGCTATGATTCATGTGATTTGTAAGGCCCGACACCAGCATTTTTGCATTCCTAAAGCCACACCCAAGATTCGGGACTATGCAGAGGCATGTTTATTCAATTTTTCCAGATGGTTTTTGAGTACAAGTGCATGATTATGCTCATGATCCTTTGCCCCATATACGAGCGTGACCACGCCATGATGCAGATGTTCGCAGAGCTGCTCAACGGCATCAGGGTTATGGCTTAGCTCGGCAAAATAACGTTCACTGAATTCGTCCCACTTCAATGGGTCATGACCAAACCACTTGCGCAGGCTGGTACTGGGCGCAATTTCTTTGAGCCAAAGATCAATATGCGCGAAACTCCTGGATACTCCCCGTGGCCAGAGTCGGTCCACGAGAATCCGAAATCCGTCATCTGCTCCAGGTGGCTCGTATGCGCGCTTTAAAAGTACGATCATTGGTGTCCGGTAAGTTGCGCCGCCGACCTTGATGAGTTCCAGTCGCCCCTTTGGAAATTCCCGAACTTCGTCGGGTTTTCCAAAATTTTCAGTTCCGCCTTGTTCATTTCACGCCCCATTGTTCGGTTGCGGCAGTAAATGGCACTGTCGCGACGCCTAAAGTGATATAGACACCTTGCCGACGTATTAAATAAAAAATCGATGTGCAACATTATTAATCTAGGCGGATTCAAGTTCGAAGTGCAACCGCCTGTGCTGATGTGGTGTAGCGCATCTCCTTGCCAAAGAATACCTCATAAGGCGATCTGAAGCCAAGCGTTTTCCGAGGCCGGTGATTGAGCGCTGTCACGGCTGCCTGCAC
>JBBQPT010000057.1:0-9050 GCA_038217005.1 Burkholderiales bacterium | reverse complement strand
TGGTATCGTTGCTCCATGGTAAGCTGCTTGTAGCGTTTCATCCGTGTTCCTTTTACTTGGTAGTTTGAGCGACGCGGATGCTACTCCAGCTTGCCTCTCAAATCCTATAAAAGTTGCACTTCGTTTTTGAATCTGCGTATTCTTAATCAAACAGGGCTAAATATTCATGAAATGTTGCCGATAACAGATTACAAAGTAGTTTATTTTATTTAGCTGCACGTTTTCTGGAGATTATGATGAGTACTAGCGGATGTTCTTCCTGCCAATCAGGCAGCAACTCTAATTCATTACAGGCATACCAACAGGCATTACAAACTCAACAAAACAGCAGTACGCAACAGAATACACGGGCTCAGGAAGTACAGAACCAAATTGCACAACAGGCCAACAGCGTTCCTCCGAGCCAGAATCAGCCGATTATCGGTGCGGCAGTAGGTGGCGTGATTAACATCAACGCATAAGTGTACTAATAGAACCAGCTCTGGATAACGGCTACCAGCCAACACCCATTTAAACCACCCGGTGATCACGCCATCCCGGACAGATTCATTGACATTTCTACCTGAACACTCAGACTGCGACTATTTGACGCAGTTTGCACCCGACGTCTTTATTTATAATGTAGTTCTTCTTAAAAAGTAGAAAACAACATGAAAATTCAGCGTTTACTTATCCTCAGTAGCTTACTGCTTTCCACACCTGCTTTCGCCTGTTCCAGTTGCGGTTGTACGTTGAGCCCCGTTTGGGAAAATCAGGGCATGACTACACAGGAAGGTTTGCGCGTGGATTTGCGCTATGACTATGTCAATCAGGATCAACTCCGCCGTGGCAGCGGTGTCGCCAGTAGCGCAGATGTAGCCAATGCATTGGCAAACGGCAGCGTGGGCGAAATCGAGCAATACACCAAAAATCACTATTACACGCTAGGACTGGATTACCTGGTGAATCGCGACTGGGGGGTGAATTTACAAGTACCGTATATTGACCGTGACCACGGCACGCTGGGCGCAGGTGATACTGACATCACAACGTCACACACGCAAAGTCTGAGCGACATCAAGCTTATCGGACGCTATCAAGGGCTGTTTCCTGATGCCAAAACCGGACTAATGTTAGGGATGAAATTCGCCACGGGTAAGCAAGATTACACCTTCAATAGCGGTCCGGGTGCGGGCACGCCACTGGATGCCAGCCTGCAGCCAGGCACGGGCAGCACCGATTTAATCGTAGGGGCTTACCACTTCGACACACTCACCCCAACTATAGACTGGTTTGCGCAAGGCTTGTACCAAACCGCGATGAGCACACGTAATGATTATCGGCCTGGCAACGCTATTAACCTCAATCTGGGGATGCGTTACACTGGCTTCGGTAACATCATGCCGCAATTACAAATCAACGCTCAACAACGTCAGAGCGACAGCGGCTTGAATAGTGACCCGCTGAACACGGGTGGAAAACTGGCTTACCTTAGCCCTGGAGTAACCGTCAAAGTCAGCGAAAAGGTCAAAGTTTATGGCTTTGTGCAATTGCCTGTTTATCAATACGTTGAAGGCTTGCAACTCGCACCGCGCTGGAATGCTTCATTTGGTGTCAACTTCGGTATTTAACACCATCACCTGCCGTGCCGCATGGCTAATTGCCAGAACGGCAGGATGGGTCAAACGCCGCTCGGTGGAGATAGCATAAAACTGCTCAGTGACAGCCGTAGTCGCGCCCAGCAGTATGCTACCTGATTGCTCCTGCACCAGCTTGACGACCGCAGTGGGCACTGGGTAAACACCCACACCCTCTTGCCCAAACGCATTCAGCAACGCACTATCGTCAAACTCACCAACAATATTAGGTCGTATGTGCAGGCTATCAAACCAGCGCATCAAACGTGGTCGCATGGACGCATCTTCCCCAGGCAGAAGCAATGGCACTTCAGCTAATAGCGCAGGAAATGCCAGCCCTTGACATTGTTCAGCAAGCTGGGCGCTCGCAAGAAAGCTGATGCCGCACTCACCCAATAAATGGCTGAACCCGCGCACATTCAGATTGCTGGGCATGGCCCTGTCAGCAATAATCAAATCCAGTTTGTGCACCGCCAAGTCGCCTAGCAAACTCGCCAATCGCCCTTCACGACATAGCAGTTTGGGTTGTTCATCCATGCGAATGGCAGGCTCAAGTAGCTGGTACGCCATGGTTTTAGGCACGACATCGGCAATACCCACTTTGAATTGCAACGCACGCTTACCTGGGTGCTGACGTAGCGCGTCTTGCATCTCTTCACCTAGCACGAAAATTGCTTCTGCATAACCGAGCACTAAGCGCCCGATATCGGTCAATTCCAGTTTTCGACCGCTTTTACGGAATAGTTGTACGCCTAGCGACTCTTCCAATATGCCGAGCTGCCCGCTAATCGACTGGGGCGTGAGGTGCAATTGCTGAGCAGCTTTGCCGACACCACCTGATTTGGCGACAACCCAAAAATAATGTAAATGTTTGTAATTGATCTGACTCATGATAGTAAGTTTTTTTCGAATGATTATTCAATTATATTCGATTATTCATGTGTAATGTGGGTGCGTAAAATGGATGTTATCAACTCTCTCAACTTTAGGAGCATTTAACATGAAACGTACCTTTTTATTTTTATTGACCAACCTGGGCATTATTCTGGTGCTGTCGGTGACAGCCCAGGTGCTCGGATTGAATCGCTATCTGGACGCCAATGGCTTGCATCTTAGCAGCTTACTCGGATTTGCGGCGCTGATGGGTATGGGTGGCGCATTTATTTCGCTGGCGATTTCCAAATGGAGCGCATTGCGTATGGTGGGTGGGCAGGTGATAACCTCGCCACAAAACAATCAGGAAGCCTGGTTATTTGCCACCGTACAGATGTACGCCAAACAAGCCGGCATCGGCATGCCGCAGGTGGCGATTTATGACTCGCCGGAAATTAACGCATTTGCCACCGGGATGAATCGTAATAAGGCGCTCGTCGCCGTTTCAACAGGACTTTTGCAGCAACTGCGCCGTGAAGAAGCCGAAGCTGTGATCGGTCATGAAATCGCCCACGTTGCGAATGGCGACATGGTGACACTGGCACTGATTCAGGGCGTGGTTAACACCTTTGTAATTTTCTTCGCCCGAATTGTCGGTTATGCCGTAGATAAATTCATATTCAAAAACGAAAACGAACAGGGGACTGCCTATTTTGTGACGTATTTTATTGCTGAAATGGTATTGGGCATCCTGGCTTCGACAGTCGTCATGTGGTTCTCTCGCCAGCGCGAGTTCCGTGCGGATGCAGGCGGCGCACAATTAGCAGGCCGTCAAAACATGATTGCGGCATTACTAGCCTTACAGCGCGCACATGAGCCTGCCGCATTGCCAGAGAAAATGGCCGCTTTCGGTATCGCCGGCGGCAATGGCAGCTCGGGCTTACGTCGCCTGTTTATGACTCACCCACCATTGGAAGAACGCATACATGCATTACGCCAAGGATAATCGCAAAATGAACACAATCAGACATACCGCAATTGCAACACTGCTACTGCCATTTTCGGCATGGGCAGCTGATTTACCCACCTACAGCGTAGAGCAACTGATTGCGCTGGGCATGAATAACAACCAAACCGTACAAGCAGCCGAATCAGGCGTCGTGGCGGCACAGGCGGGGATAATAAGCGCACGCGCATTCCCCAATCCTGAGCTGGAAGCCAGCACGGGTAAAATCCGCGCGCGTCAGCCCGGCGCACCTGAGGGCAATGCGGTGACGATGGGTTTGATTCAGCGCCTGGATCTGCCCAATGTCCGCAATGCCCGTGAAGGCGTAGCGCAATCCAATGTCGCCTATGCAACCAGCGAAAAAGCCGTGGTCACCAGCGAAGTGCGGGCACGCATCAAACTGGCCTACTTCAACGTGCTGCGCCGCCAGGAAGAATCAAAAGCGGCGCAAGAAAACAACAGACTGGTACAGGAAATATTCAACCGCGTAAAAGTCAGGGTAGATACTGGCGAAGCCCCGCGCTATGAGCAGATCAAAGCAGAAACCGAACTGCTCAACACCCAGCGTGCATTACAAGCAGCAAAATTGCGCGTCATCCAGGCCAAGACTACACTCAGCCGAGAAGTGGGCGGCGCGTTACCTGACGAATTTAATGTGGCAGATTACAGCGTGAAGCGTCTGGTGTTAGCAGGCGCAGACTTGAAAGCTGCAATCGCCAACAATCCCTATTTGCGCCAGTCACAAGCCGATCTGGTACGCGCCCAACAGCAGCTCGCGCTGGAACGCAGTTTACGCACGCCAGACGTGAGTTTGCGCGCAGACTGGGACAGGGAACCAGACATCAACGCTGCGCGTATCGGCGTACAAGTCACACTGCCCATCTGGAACCAGCGCCAAGGCCCGATCAATGTAGCTGCTGCGCAATTGGCGCAAGCACGCAACCGTTATGACGCACTGGATTACCACGTCAAGCAGACCCTGACCACCTCGCTAAACGAATATGAAATCGCTACCACCCAAGTGTCCGCATTGGAAGAGGGTGTGATGCGCCAGGCTGAAGCCGCATTAAAAGTCGCTGAGGCAGCATACCGCTTTGGTGAGCGCGGCATTCTAGATTACCTGGATGCGCAACGCGTATATCGCACCACCCGCAATGATCTTATCGCCGCCCGTTATGAACAAGGCGCGGCTTTAGTCGAACTAGAACGCTACACAGCCCTTAATTTAGAAAGCCCTGCACCATGAATACATCATCCAAATTTATCAGTTTGTGCGTAGCCAGTGCGTTAACATTCGGCCTAACTGGCTGTGGCGAAGAAAAAAAAGCTGTGCCGGCACCCGCTGCTGCAGTCGTGTTGGATCCCAGTCTGGTCACCCCGCCCGCAACTGTGGTTGCACGGATTAAAGTGGCGCCACTGACTGAGCATCCGATAGCCGATGTGCTGCGGGTAGCAGGGCAGGTCGATTTCGATGAACAGCGCATCGCACGCATCGGCTCCACCGTCACAGGACGCGTAGTCGAAGTACGCCAGCATTTGGGTAATAGCGTAAAAGCCGGCGATATTCTGGCGATATTAAACAGTGCAGAACTAGGCCAGGCGCAATTAGCCTACCTCAAGGCTCGATCCCAGTCTGCGCTGGAACAGCGTAATGTAGAACGCGCCAAATTATTGCTATCCGCCGATGTGATCGGTGCGGCTGAATTACAGCGCCGTGAAAATGCGCTGGAAATGGCACAGGCGGAAATGCGTGCCGCTGCCGATCAATTAAAAGTATTGGGCATGAGCGGTGCCAGCCTGCAACGCATCGCCAAAACCGGCAGCATCGATTCAGTGAAGCCAGTGACTGCCACCAGTGCGGGCATAGTCGTCGAGCGCAATGTGACCCAAGGCCAAGTCGTTGCGCCATCTGACCCCATGTTCACCATCGCCGATTTGTCACGCTTATGGGTGGTCGCCGAAGTACCTGAACAACAGACCGCCAATGTTCAAGTTGGCCAGGAAGTCGCCATCGAAATCCCCGCGTTAAATGGCGAGCATGTTGCCGGGCGTTTGGTTTATATCAGCAATACCGTCAATCCTGAAACACGGACAGTGTTGGTACGCACAGTGGTAAACAATACTGATGGTCGATTAAAACCCGCCATGCTGGCAACCATGCTGATTGCAACCGAAGCCGTGCCACGCCTGGCGGTTCCCGTCACCGCAGTGATACGTGAAAACAATCTGGACTATGTATTTATACAAGTAAAAGCCGGGCAATTCAAATTAATAGAAGTACGTCTGGCACCTGAGGTGAATGGCTTACGTCCGGTGCTGTCGGGCGTGAAACTGGGTGACAACGTGGTGATTGATGGTGCATTCCACCTCAATAACGAACGTAATCGCCAAGCCCTGGAAGGAGCATAGTCGTGATTGCTGGATTAATTAGAAACGCACTCGCGCAACGCCTGGTTATTGTCGTTGTCGCCGTTGCAATGCTGGCATTTGGTCTGGATGCAGCCCGTAAGCTTTCAGTAGACGCATTCCCAGACGTGACCAACGTACAAGTACAAATCGCGACTGACGCCACCGGACGTTCGCCGGAAGAGGTCGAGCGCAGCATTACCGTGCCGCTGGAAGTCATCATGACGGGCTTGCCGGGTCTGGTCGAAATGCGTTCACTCAACAAGCCGGGCTTATCATTAATTACCCTCGTGTTTACCGAACAGACTGACGTGTTTTTTGCACGTCAGCTGGTGATGGAGCGCTTGCTGGAAGTACAGCCCAAGATGCCGCAGGGTATCACCCCTGTGCTGGGGCCTGTTTCCACCGGGCTGGGTGAGGTCTATCAGTACACGCTGGATCGTCCCGACGACGGCAATCGAGAACTGACCAAAACCGAACTCACTGACCGCCGTATTGCGCAAGACTGGGTAGTGCGCCCGCTGCTACGCTCTATTTCCGGGGTAGCAGAAATCAATTCACAGGGTGGCTATGTCAAGGAATACCAAGTTCTGGTCAATCCAGATAAATTACGTCACTACAAACTCAGCATAGCGGATATCTATCAGGCAGTTGAACGTAACAACGCCAATGCCAGCGGCGGTATTCTGCCGCAACGGACTGAGCAATATTTAATCCGGGGTATCGGTCTGGTAAAGAATCTGGATGATATACGCGCCATCGTGGTTAAAGAGAAAGAAGATGTACCTATCTTCCTGCGCGATGTGGCCGAGGTACAGATAGGCAGCGAAGTCCGCTATGGTGCCGTCGTCAAGAATGGCGTTACCGAATCAGTAGGCGGCGTGGTGATGATGGCACGTGGCGGCAATGCCAAAGAAGTGGTCACGCGTATCAAAGCGCGTGTCGCCGAAATCAACGCCAAGGGCATGTTGCCCGGCGGGATCAAAATCGTTCCCTATTACGACCGTTCCGAGCTGGTCGATGCCGCATTGCACACGGTAACGAAAGTGCTGATAGAGGGCGTGATCCTGGTCGTCATCGTGCTGTTCCTGTTCCTGGGCGATGTGCGCTCTTCACTGATAGTGGTGGCGACACTGGTGCTGACGCCATTGCTGACTTTCCTGGCGATGAATCAATTGGGAATCTCCGCCAACCTGATGTCACTGGGCGGTCTCGCAATAGCGATCGGCTTGATGGTCGATGGTTCGGTGGTGATGGTAGAAAATGCCTTTGGCAAGCTCGGCCACGCCAAGCCCAATGAAAGCAAAGCGCGGATTATCCTCAGTGCCGCAACCGAGGTAGCGACACCGGTGATCTTTGGTGTGGGCATCATCATCCTGGTGTTCCTGCCGCTAATGACGCTGGAAGGGATGGAAGGCAAGATGTTTGCCCCACTGGCCTTCACCATTTCCATCGCCCTGGCGATTTCACTGCTGCTGTCGCTCACGCTCACCCCAGTGCTGTCCTCGTATTTGCTCAAAGGCGGCGCGGAGCATGACACATGGCTGATCGCAGCAATCAAACGGCCCTACCTGTATTTGCTCAATACTGCGCTGCTGCACAGACGTAAAACTCTCATCATCAGCACCAGTGCGTTTATCGGAGCAATTTTGCTAGTTCCGTTCCTAGGCAGCAGCTTCATCCCGGAAATGAAAGAAGGTTCCATCGTGCCAGGTATCAACCGCGTGCCTAACATCTCGCTGGAAGAGTCATTACGCATGGAGCAAGAAGGTATGCGACTGGTGATGCAAGTGCCAGGCGTGAAATCGGTGGTATCGGGTATCGGTCGTGGTGAAAGCCCTGCTGACTCGCAAGGCCCTAACGAATCCACCCCTATCGTCAGTCTTAAACCCCGCGATGAGTGGCCCAAAGGCTGGACCCAGGACACCATTGCCGAAGCGATCCGCAGCAAGCTGTCCGCCTTGCCCGGTGTGCAAATCGTGATGGCTCAGCCGATTTCTGATCGGGTAGATGAGCTGCTCACCGGCGTGCGTTCCGATGTGGCGATCAAGGTGTTTGGTGATGATCTGGAAGAGCTCAAACGTAAAGCCGATGCCATTGCCAAAGTCGCACGCACCGTCAACGGCGCACAGGACATCCGGGTGGAGCGGGTCACTGGGCAGCAATACCTGGTGATAGATATTGATCGCGCCACGATTGCGCGTTACGGCCTCAATGTTGCCGATGTACAAGACCTAATCGAAACAGCGATCGGCGGCAAAGTCGCAACGGAAATCTTTGAAGGCGAAAAGCGCTTCCAGGCCACCGTACGCTTACCTGAAAGCTTCCGCGACAATCTGGAGTCTATCCGTAATATTCTGATGACCACGCCGTCTGGCGCGCAAGTCAACCTGAGCAATCTGGCGAAGATTAATATCGTCGAAGGCCCAGCGCAAATCAGCCGCGAAATGGGCAAACGCCGCATCGTGGTTGGCGTCAACGTCAAAGACCGTGACCTCGGTGGCTTTGTCGCGGAGCTGCAACAAAAAGTCGATACGCAAATCAAGCTGCCTGAAGGCTATTACCTGGAATGGGGCGGTCAGTTCCAGAATATGGAACGCGCAATGGGGCATTTGATGGTGATTATCCCGATTACCATCGGCGCTATTTTCTTCCTGCTGTTCCTGCTGTTCGGTTCGTTGCGTCTGGCTAGCCTGATCATACTGGTGCTACCATTCGCCTCTATCGGCGGCGTGATCGGCTTGTTCGTAACTGGCGAATATCTCTCCGTACCCGCTTCCGTCGGCTTTATCGCCCTGTGGGGGATGGCGGTGCTTAATGGTGTGGTATTAGTGACCTATATACGCTCGCTCCGCGAACAGGGAAAATCAATCGCGGAAGCCGTGGTCGAGGGGGCAACTGCCCGCTTCCGTCCGGTGATGATGACTGCCACGGTAGCGATGCTGGGACTGGTGCCATTCCTGTTTTCAACAGGACCCGGCTCAGAAATACAGCGCCCATTGGCCATCGTCGTCATCGGCGGGCTGATTACCTCGACATTGCTAACGTTGGTGGTGTTGCCTTCGCTATATAAATGGTTCGATGAGCCGCCAATTGAAGCCTAATTTTGAATAGGAAAATGCAATGAAAGAAATCCGTGCCATTATTCG
>JBBQPT010000056.1:0-10294 GCA_038217005.1 Burkholderiales bacterium | reverse complement strand
TGACTTTTTAGGTTAATATCAATTTCACGCATGACCGATTCGGACAAGCCTGCGTCGCCTATCATGACGACAGGGTGCAGTGCATGGGCTTGTGCGCGTAAATAGCGACGTTGTAGCGCGTTAATGTTAATCATGTCTTTTTATATCCTTAAACCAAACCCGTATTTTATCTGATGAAGCCTAGTAGAACCAGCAAAGCTTGGATGCGCGAGCATATTAATGATCCTTATGTGAAAATGGCAAAGGTGCAGGGTTACCGTTCACGTGCCGCATTTAAGCTGGCAGAGATCGATGAGCGTGATCATTTGTTGCGTATAGGTTCACTGGTTGTTGACTTGGGTGCGACGCCGGGCGGTTGGTCACAGCTGGCGATGCGCAAGGGTGCACACGTGATCGCGATGGATATTCTGGAGATGGATAGCATACCAGGTGTTACTTTTATTCAGGGTGATTTTACCGAGCAGGCGACATTGGAGCAATTAGCCCTGGCGTTAAATAATCGGAAAGTGGACCTTGTTATTTCCGATATGGCCCCCAATATGAGTGGTGTAGCGACCGCTGATCAAGCCCGTAGTATGTATTTATGTGAATTGGCATTGGAATTTGCATGCGCTTATTTGAAACCTAATGGGCAATTTCTGGTCAAGGTATTTCAGGGTGAAGGTTTTCAAGAGTACGTGAAATTAATGCGAGATTCGTTTGAACAAGTATTGACACGTAAGCCTAAAGCATCAAGAGATCGTAGTAGTGAAGTGTATTTGTTGTGCAAAAATCTGCGCCCAGCGGTGACGTAGGTCTGGGAAACGAGTTAAAATCGGTTATTGTCTTTGATGTATCTAAGATTGCTCAGTATGGAGCTAGTTTATGAATAATATGTTTAAAAATATCGCGATCTGGTTAGTTGTCGCATTGGTGATGATGACGGTGTTTAATCAATTTGGTTCACACCAGGTTGCACAGACACAAATGGACTATTCGCAGTTTGTCGATGAAGTCAAACAAGGGCAAATTGCCAAGGTCGTGATTGAAAATCACGTTATCAAGGGCGTTAAGAACGATGGTAAGCGTTTTAGCACATACGCGCCGTCGGATCCTTGGATGGTCTCGGATTTGCTGAAAAATGGTGTGGCAATCGAAGCCAAGCCTGAAGAAGAGCCGTCATTCCTGACGCAAATATTTATCTCCTGGTTCCCGATGTTATTATTGATTGGCGTATGGGTGTTCTTCATGCGTCAAATGCAGGGTGGTGGTAAAGGCGGGGCATTTTCGTTTGGTAAAAGCAAGGCAAAAATGATGGATGAATCGACCAATCAGATTACCTTTGCCGATGTCGCCGGTTGCGATGAGGCTAAAGAAGAGGTTTCAGAGCTAGTCGATTTCCTGCGTGACCCATCCAAATTTCAAAAGCTGGGTGGTCGCGTACCGCGCGGCATATTGATGGCGGGTAGTCCAGGTACGGGTAAAACTTTGCTGGCAAAAGCCATTGCAGGTGAAGCAAAAGTACCTTTTTTTAGCATTTCTGGTTCGGATTTTGTGGAGATGTTTGTTGGTGTGGGTGCCTCGCGCGTCCGTGATATGTTTGAGCAGGCAAAAAAACATGCGCCTTGTATTATCTTTATCGATGAAATCGATGCGGTAGGTCGTCAACGCGGCGCCGGTATGGGCGGTGGTAACGATGAGCGTGAGCAAACGCTGAACCAGTTGCTGGTTGAAATGGATGGTTTTGAAGGTGCTTCTGGCGTTATTGTCATCGCGGCAACTAACCGTCCTGACGTACTGGACCCGGCATTGTTGCGCCCTGGTCGTTTTGACCGTCAAGTTTATGTGAATTTGCCTGACATACGTGGCCGTGAGCAGATTTTGTTAGTGCATATGCGCAAGATCCCAGCTGCGCCAGACGTGCGTGCAGATATCCTGGCGCGTGGTACACCTGGTTTCTCCGGCGCAGATTTGGCCAACTTGGTCAACGAAGCAGCTTTATTTGCGGCACGTAGCAATAAGCGTCTGGTTGAAATGGATGACTTTGAACGCGCCAAAGATAAGATTATGATGGGTGCGGAACGTAAGGGTATGGTTATGCCTGAGCATGAGCGTCAGAATACGGCATATCACGAGTCAGGCCATGCTGTAGTTGCTTATTTGCTGGATAAAACGGATCCGGTACATAAGGTGACTATTATTCCGCGTGGACGCGCATTGGGTTTGACCATGCAGCTGCCTACCGAAGATCGTTACAGTATGGACAGATCACAGTTATTGCAAAATATCTCGGTGCTGTTCGGTGGTCGTATTGCTGAAGAAGTATTCATGGACAACATGACGACGGGCGCATCGAATGACTTCGAGCGAGCTACGGATATGGCCCGTAAGATGGTAACGCAATGGGGTATGTCGTCAACACTGGGACCTATGGTTTATAGCGACACTGAAGGTGGTGATTTCCTCGGACGTTCAATGGGAACTAAAAGTGTTTCTGAAGCGACCATGCAAAAAGTTGACCTTGAAATCCGTCGCATTATCGATGAGCAGTATGCTATTGCACGTAAGATACTTGAAGATAATCGCGACAAGGTCGAGATGATGACAAAGACGTTGCTGGAATGGGAAACCATAGATGCAGATCAGATCAAGGATATTATGGATGGTTTGCAACCGCGACCACCTAAGCCTTTGGCTTCTGTACCACCGGCGCCTCCTCAAGGTGGTGCACCGACTGCGCCAGTTGCCCCAGTGACAAAAACGGCAGCTGAGGTGTAATAGATAGCAGGGTTGTTATTAAGCCGAGGTTTACCTCGGCTTTTTTTATGGATGATGTGATGCAATTATGTTGTGCTGAAATTCAGTTGGACTTGAGCTCGCCCCGTATTATGGGGATAGTCAATGTAACGCCAGATTCATTCTCGGATGGTGGACATCATCATACGGTCGATGCCGCAGTTAGTCACGCCCACGAGCTAATTGCAGTGGGTGCAGATATTGTCGATATCGGTGGAGAATCTACGCGCCCAGGTGCTGCGCTTGTCAGCATAGATGAAGAGCTTGCTCGGGTAATCCCCGTTATTTCGGCATTGCGTGGTTGTGGTGCGATAGTGTCTGTGGATACGCGCAAGCCTGAAGTGATGCGGGCGGCGATTGCTGCTGGTGCGCATATGGTGAATGATGTTGAGGCCTTACAAGCTGAGGGGGCATTGGAAGCGGTTGTACAGTCCAGTGTGGCAATATGTTTGATGCATATGCCTGGCAACCCGCAAACAATGCAGGCGTTGACCCAATATGGGGATGTAGTGGCAACAGTAGCTGATTTTTTACAATCCAGGGTCTTATCATTACTCGCTGCAGGTGTGGCAAGTGAGCGTATAGTCATAGACCCCGGATTTGGTTTCGGCAAGAATTTGGCGCAAAATTTACAGTTATTAAAACACCTGGATCGTATTGTGGCGTTAAATTATCCAGTGTTGGTAGGGATGTCACGTAAGTCGATGCTGGGCCTGATGACAGGGAAGACAGTTGAACATCGGTTGGCTGCTGGCTTGGCTGCGCATCTGTATGCAGTCAATCGGGGCGCACACATAATTAGAGTGCATGACGTAGCCGCGTGTAAGGATGCACTTACGGTATGGAAAATGATAGGGGATATACTATGAGTCGAAAGTATTTTGGGACGGATGGCATACGTGGACGCGTAGGGGATGCGCCGATTACGCCTGATTTTGTCATGCGTCTGGGTTATGCTGCAGGTAAGGTGTTGGCAAGTGATCGCAGTAACCTCAGTGCCGGAGAAAATCCCGTGGTGCTGATAGGAAAAGATACGCGTATTTCGGGCTATATGTTGGAGGCAGCGCTGCAAGCGGGCTTATGTGCTGCAGGCGTAAACGTGCGTTTGGTTGGGCCGATGCCGACCCCGGCGATAGCTTATTTAACACGTGCCTTACGTTTGCAGGCTGGGGTGGTGATTTCCGCTTCTCATAATCCATATGAAGATAACGGGATTAAGTTTTTCTCGGCGACAGGACAAAAATTGGCTGATGAAACCGAGTTGGCAATAGAGGCGATGCTGGATGAGCCGATGCTGACTATGGGCTCCGCACATTTGGGGCGGGTGAAGCGCATAGATGACGCCGCAGCGCGCTATATAGAGTTCTGTAAGAGTACATTCCCGTTTGAAAGTGATTTGCGTGGTTTGCGTATTGTGGTGGATTGCGCGCAAGGTGCAACTTATCATGTTGCTCCGCCTGTGTTCCATGAGTTAGGTGCGGAAGTCTTTCCAATTGCCAATCAACCTAATGGGATGAATATTAACCGTGAATGTGGTGCAACGCATACGGCAACCTTGAGTGCGGCAGTGAAATCGCATCGCGCTGATTTCGGCATTGCGCTGGATGGTGATGGTGACAGGTTGATGATGGCGGATAGTGACGGTGTGATCTATGACGGCGATCAGTTGATTTATATAATTGCCAAATATCGTCAGCAAATGGGGAAGTTAAAAGGTGGTGTGGTAGGTACCTTGATGACAAATTTAGGTATGGAGCATGCGCTGGCACGGCTTAAAGTCCCATTTATGCGCGCTAAGGTCGGCGATCGTTACGTGCTGGAAATGCTGGCTGAGCAGGGTTGGCAGTTGGGGGGCGAAGCCTCTGGGCATATTTTGTGTCTGGATAAGCATACGACGGGTGACGGTATCATAGCGGCGCTACAGGTATTGCGTGCACTGCGCGAAGTAGGCATGACGTTGGCACAATATACAGCTGATATGGAGCAATATCCGCAAACTTTGTTGAATGTACGCCTGGCCGGAAAAGTGGATTTGACTACGCCTGCCATTCAAGCTGCAGTTGTGTCAGCTGAGCAGGAGCTGGGTGCCACTGGGCGTGTCGTCTTGCGTGCTTCGGGCACTGAGCCGCTGATCAGGGTAATGGTGGAGAGTCAGAGTGCAAATCAGGGGCGGCAACAGGCAGAGTTAATTGCAACCGCAGTGCGTAATGCTGTGGTATAAAAGTGGCACAAAAAAATAGCCGCCAATCTTGGCGGCTATTTTGAACTAAGCATCAACCAAATTTTCCGGTAATATAATCTTCAGTTTCTTTTTTGGTCGGGTTGGTGAAAATCACATCAGTTTTACCAAATTCCATCATTTCACCCAGATACATATAAGCGGTAAAGTCAGAGACACGCGCCGCCTGCTGCATGCTGTGGGTAACTATGGTGATAGTGTAATCGGTTTTGAGCTCGTGTATGAGTTCTTCAATGCGTGCCGTGGAGATAGGGTCTAACGCAGATGCAGGCTCATCTAGCAGCAACACATCAGGCTTGACTGCAATGCCTCGCGCAATGCACAAGCGTTGTTGTTGACCGCCTGACAGGCTGTAGCCACTTTGGTTAAGTTTGTCTTTAACCTCATTCCACAGCGCTGCTTTCTTTAATGCCCACTCTACCCGGTCATCTAGCTCGGATCTGCTAGGATTGTCGTAGAGCTTAATGCCGAATGCGATGTTGTCATAAATCGACATAGGGAACGGAGTGGGTTTTTGGAATACCATTCCTACGCGTGCGCGCAATTTATTTAAATCAGTATCCTTTTGTAAAATATCTTCTCCATCCAGCAGGATTTTGCCTTCGGCGCGTTGGCCTGGATACAGGTCGTACATGCGGTTCAAGGTGCGCAACAAGGTGGATTTGCCGCACCCTGACGGGCCAATGAATGCAGTTACATGATGATCAGGAATTTCTAAATTGATATTTTTTAAGGCATGATGTTTGCCATAAAAGAAATTCAAATTTTGCAAACTGATTTTTGGTTTAATGTCCATCGTTGTGCTTTCTATTGGGATTAATGGGCTGAGCGATCTTGGCGGAAGAGTGCACGCGCAAGTATGCTCAATAATAAAACGGTACTGGTGATTAACAATGCGCCAGACCAGGCTAGATCATGCCAGTTGTCATATGGGCTCATAGCCATTTGGAAGATGACAACAGGCAAGTTGGCCATAGGCCCATTCATGTTGGTGCTCCAGAACTGGTTGTTCAATGCAGTAAACAGCAATGGTGCGGTTTCACCCGTGATACGCGCCACAGCAAGCAAGACCCCTGTCATCATGCCGGCTTTGGATGCGCGCCAGGTAATCATGGTAACTACTTTCCATTGGGGTGCGCCCAGTGCAGCAGCAGCTTCACGCAGGGTGTTGGGTACCAGGCGCAACATGTTCTCAGTGGTGCGGACAACGACAGGAATCACCAGCAAGGCCAAGGCAAATGTGCCGGCCCATCCCGAAAAGTGATGTGTAGTTGCTACATAAACTGCATAAACAAATAAACCAATAACAATGGAAGGGGCGGAAAGCAGGATGTCGTTGATAAAACGAGTGGTTGGCGCTAACCAGCCGCGCTCACCAAACTCAGCCAGATAAGTACCCGCCATAATGCCGATGGGTGTACCTATCAATGCGCCGATCATGGACATTAGAAAGCTGCCGGCAATGGCGTTGAGTAATCCGCCTTCACTGCCTGGTGCGGGCGTGTTCTTGGTGAATAGACTGAGTTGCAGGCCATGTACGCCATGACTAATCAATGTCCACAAAATCCAGCCTAATGCGGCCAGGCCAATGAACATCGCTACCCAGGCGATAAATAAATTAAAATTGTTAATTAGTTTGCGACGTTGATAGAGTGAAAACATGATTAGCTCTTAGCTCCTTCTTTTTTGCTCAGTTGCAGAAGCATGAGTCTGGAAATGGTGAGCACGATGAAAGTAATAATAAATAGGATCAAGCCGAGCTCTATGAGTGCAGAGGTATAAAGCACGCCATCGGCTTCGGTAAATTCGTTGGCGAGGGCGGATGAAATGCTGTTGCCTGGCATCATTAGTGAGCCGCTAAGGTTGTGTGCATTACCAATGACAAAGGTGACGGCCATGGTCTCGCCCAAAGCGCGGCCTAGTCCCAGCATGATACTGCCCGCGACACCGACTTTGGTATAAGGTAAGACGATGTTGCGCACCACTTCCCATTTCGTTGCACCCAGACCATATGCCGATTCCTTCAGCATGGGGGGGACGATTTCAAACATATCACGCATGACTGAGGCGATAAATGGAATTACCATGATAGCCAGTATTAGTCCGGCAGCTAACATGCCTATCCCCATAGGGGCGCCTTGAAATAAGAAACCAACCATGGGCAAGGGGCCCAGTTTGTCGATCATCCAAGGTTGAATGTTGTCGGCGAAAAATGGGGCAAATACAAACAGACCCCACATACCGTAAATAATGCTTGGGATGCCTGCCAGTAACTCGATGGCGATACCCAACGGGCGCTTGAGCCAGTTAGGTGATATCTCAGTCAGGAATAAAGCGATGCCAAAGCTGATCGGTACGCCCAGGAGCAATGCAATTACTGAAGTAGTGATGGTGCCGAAGATGGGAACTAGCGCGCCGAACTGTTCGGTCACTGGATTCCATTCATCGCTAATTAAAAAATGTAAGCCAAAGGCTTTAATGGATGGCATGCTGCCAATTACGAGAGAAACAATAATGCTGAGTAGCAACGCTAAGACGATAAAAGCAAACAATTTAGTCGCATTACGAAATAAAGTATCTTGTATAACGAAACGTTTGGTTCGGCGATCAGATAAGTTGTTGTTCATAGCGGTACCATGTCTATAGTATTCTTGACGCTGCACTAGTGTGCACTAAAAATAAAGGGGAGTAAGTTTAACTCGCTCCCCTTTATTTCATTGTGGCAAAATATGCCACAATGGTATTTTACCAGACTGCTTTGCCGTCTGTTGCTTTGATATCGTTTTTCCAGGATTTAACGATTAACTTAACCAGGCTGTCTGGCAAAGGTACGTAATCCAGATCGCTCGCCATTTTATCGCCATTTGCATAAGACCAATCAAAGAATTTTAAAACTTCTTTGGCGTTCTCTGGTTTGTCTTGGACTTTGTGCATCAGAATGAATGTTGCGCCAGTGATAGGCCAGCTCATTTTGCCAGCTTCATCAGTCAAGATTTCGTAGAAACCTGGTGCGTGTTCCCAGTCAGCCCCTGCAGCAGCAGCCTGGAATGTGGTGTCATCCGGTGCAACAAAGGCACCGGTTTTATTTTGCATCATGGTGTAGGTCATTTTGTTCTGCTTGGCATAAGCATACTCTACATAACCAATAGAACCCTTGATGCGCTGTACAAACGATGCAACACCTTCATTACCTTTGCCACCTACGCCTGCAGGCCATGCAACCGCTGTGTCATTACCTACCTTAGCTTTCCAGTCAGCACTTACTTTAGACAAATAGTTGGTGAAGATGAAAGTAGTACCCGAACCGTCTGAACGGTGAACAACAGTAATCGGGGTGGAAGGCAGTTTTGCAGTTTTGTTCAGCGCAACAATCGCAGGGTCGTTCCAGGTTAAAATTTTGCCCATGTAGATGTCGGCCAAAACTTGACCGTTAAGGTGGATTTGGCCTGGGACAAGTCCTTCAACATTGATTACAGGTACTACGCCACCGATAACAGCAGGAAACTGCATCAAGTTGTCTTTTGCTAATACTTCGGCTGTGAGTGGCATGTCAGATGCGCCAAAATCAACGGTCTTTGCTTTGATTTGTTTGATGCCGCCGCCTGAACCGATGGACTGGTAGTTTAAGTTTACGCCAGATTTGACTTTATACGCCTCAGCCCATTTTGAGTAGATAGGGTATGGGAATGTTGCACCTGCGCCAGTAATTTCCGCGGCTTGAGTGGTTGCAGCAAATGCCCAGCCTGCGCTTAATAGCAATGCGCTAGCAAGAGTGCGATTAGTTGAATTACTTAATTTCATATAGTGCTCCATAAAAATGATTGATGAAGTTAGTAGCAGAGGTAAGCATCATTTGCTGACATTTGCTGTTACTGACGAGCATATTAATTGGTGAATGTTACAAGATTATGACGAAATAAAGAATGTGTCTAATCAATTCTTAGCGATGACTAAGGATTGACCAAAGAGGGGTGTTATGTGTACTATCTAGGGTTTTCGGAGTAGGGGTATTAGGGATGCGGCAAAAACTGGTTGCTGGTAATTGGAAGATGCATGGCAACTTGGTGGATAACCAGGTGTTGTTGTCGTCTTTGCGCGCGCAATTGGTGGGGCTGCGTAACGTATCCTGTGCCGTGTTTCCCCCTGCGGCCTATCTTGCACAGGTACAGCAGATATTGACTGGGTCCCCGATTGCCTGGGGTGCGCAAAATGTGAGCGAGTATGATAAAGGTGCTTACACGGGTGAGATTGCCCCTGCCATGTTGCTGGATTTTGGGTGTAGCTATGCATTATTAGGGCACTCTGAGCGTCGTGCAATGTATGGGGAAACAGACGCAATTGTTGCTGCGAAATTTGTGGCTGCGCTAGCGGCTGGATTGACCCCGGTGCTGTGTGTTGGTGAAACCTTGGATGAGCGTGAAGCGGATCAAGCCGAAGTGGTTATTTCCCGCCAGTTGGATGCGGTTTTGGCGCTAGCAGGTGTGGCAGGATTGGCAAAATCAGTGGTTGCTTATGAGCCGGTGTGGGCTATTGGTACTGGTAAAACAGCGAGTCCGGAGCAGGCACAAGCGATACATGCATTTATTCGTCAGAAGATTGCTGGTTTGGATGCTTTAGTCGCACAAGGTTTGACTATATTATATGGCGGTAGTGTAAAGGCATCGAATGCTGCTGAGTTGTTCGGCCAGGCGGATATTGATGGTGGTTTAATTGGTGGCGCGTCGCTCGTAGCGGACGAGTTCGTGGCGATATGTAAGGCTGCGCAAGCTTAACTCTTGGTTTAATATTGGCGCGTTATTAAGGATTTGTTTTGGAAACTATAATTTGGGTTTTGCATTTATTATCGGCGGCTTCAGTCATCGTTTTGGTACTGTTGCAGCAAGGTAAAGGTGCTGATATGGGTGCGTCATTCGGTGGCGGTGCTTCTGGGAGTTTGTTTGGGTCGTCAGGATCTGCTAACTTTTTGAGTCGTACCACTGCAGTATTGGCGGCTTTGTTTTTTGTGGCCAGTTTGGTGTTGACCTATTTTTCAGGGCATCATGTACAGGCTGTAGGCGTAATGCAATCGCAACAAAAATTGCAAGTAGTTCCACCTGTGGCGCCAGCAAGTGCAATAGCACCTGCCGCGCCTGCAGGTTCAGCAGTTCCAGGCAATAGCCAGTCAAAAGCTGGTGAGATTCCTAAATAAGGATGTGCCGTGGGGCGGATTATCAATCCGTCCTGTCAAATAGGCCGACGTGGTGAAATTGGTAGACACGCTATCTTGAGGGGGTAGTGGCG
>JBBQPT010000055.1:0-10447 GCA_038217005.1 Burkholderiales bacterium | reverse complement strand
GGCAGCTTTATCCTGTAGCTAATGCTAAGTTACATACCAATAGTCTGGTCGCTGAATTGGTTGGTGTGCATGATCGTGATCAAGCCTTGGCATTAAAAGGTTGTGAAATAGCGGTACCTGCTGATTCATTGCCTGAACCGGCTGATAATGAGTATTACTGGACCGATTTAATCGGGTTGTCAGTAGTCAATTTGCGTGGCGAAGCCTTTGGCGAAGTAGCGCAGATCCTTGAAGCTGGTGCGCACGATGTGTTGGTAGTGCGTGGTGAGCGTGAGTATTTGATACCTTTTGTCGGTAAGGTCGTGCAGCAAGTAGACTTGGGCACGAAATTGATTACTGTGGATTGGGAGCTGGATTACTGATGCCTTTGCAAATTGATGTGGTGAGTTTGTTCCCACACATGTTTGCGGCGATTAGTGAATTCGGCATCAGTAGCCGAGCATTTGCACGGCAGCATGCTCATCTGCAAGTATGGAATCCACGAGATTTTACCAGTGATAATTATCGTACTATAGACGACAGGCCATACGGCGGTGGTCCCGGTATGGTGATGCTGGCAGAGCCACTGGATGCTGCGCTTGATGCGGCTGAAACGCGACAGCGTGAATGCGGCGTGCAACCGTATGTGATTTATTTATCACCGCAAGGTCGTACACTAGATCATGCCTTGGTGATGGAATTAGCGGCACGACCTGGGTTGATTTTTTTGGCAGGACGTTATGAAGGTGTTGATCAGCGTTTACTCGATAGTCGGGTAGATGAGGCGATTTCCATCGGTGATTATGTTTTGTCGGGTGGTGAATTAGCTGCGATGGTCGTTATAGATGCGATTGTTCGGCAATTACCTGGCGTGCTGGGGGATGCAGATTCGGCGATACAAGATTCATTCGTGAATGGTTTGCTGGATTATCCGCATTACACGCGGCCTGAAGTTTATAAAGGCGTGTCTGTGCCAGCCGTATTGCTCGGTGGTAATCATGCCAAGATACAGGGCTGGCGATTGCAGCAGTCTTTGTTGGCGACACAAAATAGTCGCCCAGATTTATTAGCGAGGCGTGGTATGAGCCAAGCAGAAATTGACTTGTTGGCAGCTTGCCAGCAAGAAAATACACCAGATAGTTAAATCTGGTAACAACAAACCCTGTACGTCAAGCGGCGGCTTGCTCCGTACAGTAAGGTCTAAGACCTCAATTTTATTTAGGAGTACGCGATGAATCTGATACAACAATTGGAACAGGAAGAAATTGCCCGTTTGGCAAAAGTTATTCCTGATTTTGCGCCAGGCGATACTGTTATCGTTAGCGTAAAAGTTAAAGAAGGTACACGTGAGCGTTTGCAGGCTTACGAAGGTGTGGTTATCGCTAAGCGTAACCGTGGCCTGAACTCTGCATTCACCGTGCGTAAAATTTCAGCTGGTGAAGGTGTGGAACGTACATTCCAAACCTATTCACCATTAATCGCAACAGTAGAAGTTAAGCGCCGTGGTGATGTACGCCGCGCCAAACTTTACTACTTGCGTGACCGTTCAGGTAAATCTGCACGTATCAAAGAAAAATTGCCAGCACGTAAAGTTAAAACAGTTTAATTTTCTGTTGGAACAAAAAAAGCAGATCTTCATGGTCTGCTTTTTTATGCCTGCCGTTTCTAGGTTTGTAAGCGATTATATGCATCGTCAAATTCCGCATCGATAGCTTCGATGAGTTGATTCAATTTATGAAAGTCCTGCGCTGATCCTGTCCCCGCCATAAATTCACGTCTAAGCGGCCCCAGACTATTTACTACGGCAGCTCGTTCTACGGCAGCTTGTGGGCTAGACAATGCACACCAGTCATAAATCATTCGCGTTACTTGGGCAAGGAAAGTATCGTCAGCTACGGGCAATAGGCGATAACCTGTACGGGCTTGGAGTGCAGCGATCAGTTCGAGGTAAGTCATAATTCTGGGCATATGTTAATCTAACCATAACATTAATTAAAAAACGCACAGGAGGCAACATTATGGCGCAAGTTAAGTTACCCAAAGGCGTCATTGCTTTGGGGTTTGTTAGCTTATTCATGGATTTGTCGTCGGAAATGATACATAGTCTGCTGCCGGTTTATCTGGTGGTGGTGCTGGGTGCGTCGGTATTGTCTGTGGGGTTGATTGAAGGTGTCGCAGAAGCCACTGCTTCAATTACCAAAGTGTTTTCAGGTGTGATTTCGGATTGGATGGGGCGACGTAAGCCTCTGGTCTTGCTGGGATATGGCTTGGCTGCATTGACCAAGCCGCTATTCCCATTGGCAACGGGAATGACAGCAATTTTGACTGCACGTTTTCTTGATCGTGTGGGCAAGGGTATACGCGGGGCTCCGCGCGATGCACTGATTGCTGATATAACGCCAGCCGAGCAACGCGGCGCGGCATTTGGTTTGCGCCAATCTATGGATACGGTAGGTGCATTTGCAGGACCGTTAGTGGCAATGGGATTAATGGCAATGAGCCATGATAATTTCAAGCTGGTATTTTGGGTGGCTGTTGTACCTGCGATGATATGTGTGCTGTTGATCATGTTCGGCGTGCAAGAACCTGAGGTTCCGCACGTAGCCACGCCTCGACGGATGCCGTTGAATCGGATTGACATGCGTCGTTTGCCAGTACATTTTTGGGCGGTAATGGGTTTTACCGCAGTGTTGACCTTGGCACGATTCTCTGAGGCTTTTTTGTTATTGCGTGCTGAAAATGTGGGTTTGGCAGTGACCTGGATACCCATGATACTGATCGTGATGAATGTGGTGTATGCCGCCAGCGCTTACCCATTTGGAAAGTATTCCGATACCGGTAACCGTCGCTATTTGTTAGTGGCAGGTGTGGTGCTGTTGATCGTGGCTGATTTGGTACTGGCAAATGCCAGCAATGTGTGGCTAGTAGGAGTAGGGGCGGTGATATGGGGTTTACACATGGGCGCAACTCAAGGTTTGCTCTCTACATTGATTGCAGATGCCGCACCCCCAGATTTACGTGGTACAGCCTTTGGCGTGTTTAACCTAATCAGTAGCTTGGCAATGCTAATGGCAAGTGCAATTGCGGGTGGGTTTTGGACGTATTTTGGGCCAGAGATGACCTTTTATGCAGGGGCTATATTTTCGGTGATAGCCTTGTTAGGCTTGGTTAGCGCGACCGGCCGACAGGTTAACAATATAACTTGAGCCAATTGAGTTGAGTCGGGTAATTGTCAGTTAGAATATAAATCTTAATCATTCAGGAGCAATATAGTATGAATCACACTGCGTCTTATAATGTGCCTGCGATTGTTATCCACTGGTTGGTTGCATTGTTAATTGCAATAACTTTTCCAATTGCGTTGATTATGGTTGATATGCCAGATGATAGTCCTGAGCAGCTTTCATGGTTCGCAGTGCATATATCGATAGGACTGACTATTTTCATGCTTGCAGCGTTGCGCCTGATCAATCGTCTATTCAGTGGCGCGCCAGCTGCGCCAGCGAATACGCCTGCCGTTGTACGTAAACTAACGGGTGCTGTTCACTTAGCCTTGTATGCAATGATGTTTATCGTCCCGATTACAGGCTGGGTTATGGTGTCGGCAAGCGGTCATGCGGTTTCATTCTTTGGTTTGTTTACCGTACCCAATATAGTGGTACAGAACGATGGTTTGCATGAAACGATGGAAAATCTGCATGAAACAGTTGCTTATGTTTTACTGGGCTTAATTGCGTTGCATACTGCGGCTGCACTCAAGCATCAGATTATCGATCGTGATGATGTACTGGCGCGTATGTTGCCTTTTTTGCGCAAGCGTTGAATACTGCTCGTTGCAGCGTTAGGTTTGGTACGCTTGTGTCAGTATTAAATTCTGGTGGGTATTGGCATAGCTACGGTTAATGCCAATTGTTGTAGTGCTGCCCACGGCTCGCCCTGTTCCCAGCCTTTAATCATGCGATCTATACTGGCTGCCTGGTGCAGGGCATGCGTAAGAGTATCTATTTTAACGTTGGCTAGTGCGCGTTCTACCAGTCCTAGGCGGTTTTCCCAGACGCCGACTTCACGCATCATTCTGGCGGGCTGTATGCCGTCATTTTGCGCTTGTTTGAGGCGTGCAAGAATACGTAATTCACGGGTGAGTGTCCACAGTACGAGAGTGGGCGCTTCGCCTTCCTGTTTCAAACCTTCCAGCATACGGATAATGCGGGAGACATCACGGTTGAGCATGGCATCAGCCAGTTTGAATACATCGTAACGTGCCACGTCAAGAACGGCGTCACGCACGCTGGCGAAGTCCAGACGACCTGCGGGAAACAGCAAGCCTAATTTATTGATTTCTTGTTGCGCGGCAAGCAGATTGCCTTCTACTTTTTGAGCGAGGAACTGTAAGGTGTCGTGATCGGCTTGTTGTTGCTGACGGCCGAGACGCTCTCCTATCCAGCGCGGAAGTTGCTCTAGGCTGATGGGATAAATGGTGATGATGATGCCTGCCTGATCGATTGCGCTGAACCATTTGGCATTGGTGGCCTGGCGGTCTAATTTAGGCAGTGTGATTAAGCTTATGCTGTCGCTAGGCAGGGTGGCGCTGTAATTGATTAATGCTTTACTTCCTTCCATGCCTGGTTTGCCCGAGGGAATGCGAATGTCGATGAAACGGCGGTCACCGAATAAGGACAAATTATCGCCACTGCTGAGTAAGTTTTGCCAATTGTAACGGCCTTCAACCTGATGTGTTTCGCGTTCGTTGTAACCATGTTGGCGTGCGGCCTGGCGTATTTGATCGGCGGCTTCCAGTATTAATAGTGGTTCGTCGCCGTAAATGCAATACAGCGGTCGCAGATCTTTAGCGAGGTGTGCAGCGAGTTGTTCGGGTTTTATGCGCACCGGAATATAGGCTTACGAATCACGCGCCATGCAGCAAAGCGATGCGGCGCAGAATTTGCTGTGCGGCATCGGTTTGCATATCACGATAGAGTAGCTGTTCTTCTTCACCTTTAGCGATGATGTAGGCGTCGTTATAACTCATGTCGCGATAAAGCACGATTTCAGTGGGGAGCAGTATTTCCTTACCTTGTGGCGTGAGCAAGCGGTATTTAACACGGTATTGCAATTGGTATTCGCGTACGCGTCCTGCGCCTGAGAGCGAGAGGATAATCTTGTTGTTGACCTCAGACATGATCTGGATGCTGCGTTCAGCTTGCGCGCTGGAGGCAGCGAGGCGTTCTTTGTGCCCCCCGGCACGGATAATACGCTGCAGGTTAATCACCAATCCCGAACCCGGGTTGCCATCAACATATAGCGAGCGGTAAGGGATGTCAGTTTGTCCACGCAATTGAAAACCACAACCGGCAGTGAGACTGCTGATTGCTAGCGCCAGAATTAGCCAGAATTGATAAGTGGTTTTCATATTGTGTGTTCCTGTAGGTTTAGATAACGATATTGACTAACCGACCTGGTACAACGACGATTTTTTTCGGCGTCGCACCCGCAGTGAATTTTAATACTAATTCATGCGTTAAGGCGATTTGTTCTATCGTGGCTTTATCGGCAGTTTTGCTGACGGTCATTTCGCCACGTAATTTACCATTCACTTGTATCATCATGGTTACTTCATCTTGTACTAACGCAGACTCATCGGCTTGCGGCCAGTTTTGTGTCGCTAAATCCGTGCCTGGGCATAGCTCGTGCCACATCGCACCACAAATATGCGGCACGATAGGGGCGAGTAAAATGCTGATATTTTCCAGACATTCTTGAATTACGCTACGTGCAACAGTGCTGTCGGTGTTGGTTTTGCCCATGCTGTTAAGCAACTCCATGACGGCAGCAATTGCAGTATTGAAGGTTTGGCGACGTGCGTAGTCATCGGTGATTTTGTTGATTGCGCTATGCAGTTGCAGGCGTAACGCTTTGAGTTCGGGTGTGAGGTCCCCCGATTGATAGGCGCTGATTGCGCCTGCGTTGACGTGCTCGGCACAGAGTTTCCACAAGCGGCGCAAGAAGCGATGTGCGCCTTCTATACCTGCATCTGACCATTCTAGGCTTTGATCGGGTGGTGCGGCAAACATCATGAATAGTCGTGCGGTGTCCGCACCGTAAATGTCTATTAGGGTTTGTGGATCAACGCCATTATTTTTGGACTTCGCCATTTTTTCAGTGCCGCCGATGATAACGGGCAAGCCATCGGTTTTGAGCACTGCATCTAATGGGCGACCGCGTTCATCGCTGCGAACTTCGACTTCGGCGGGATTGAACCAGTCTTTTTTGCCTTCACCCAAGTCACGATAAAAGGTAGGTGCGATGACCATGCCTTGTGTGAGCAAGCGGGTGAATGGTTCATTACTGGTGAACAGTCCCTGGTCGCGCATGAGTTTGTGGAAGAAGCGAGCATAGAGCAGATGCAAAATTGCATGTTCTATGCCACCTATGTATTGATCCACAGGCAACCAATGTTGTGCGCGTTCATCGAGCATGGCGTTGTGGCTGTCAAAGCTGGCGTAGCGGGCGTAATACCATGAAGATTCAACAAAGGTATCCATGGTGTCAGTTTCACGCCGTGCAGCGCCGCCACATTGCGGGCAGGCACATTCGAAAAACTCAGGCATTTTGGCTAATGGCGAACCGGCACCAGTGACGACGACATTTTCGGGCAAAATGACAGGGAGTTGGTCCTCTGGAACAGGTACATCACCGCAACTTGGGCAATGAATGATGGGGATAGGACAGCCCCAATAACGTTGGCGTGAAATACCCCAGTCGCGTAAACGGAATTGGGTGCGGCTGTGGCCTAAATCGAGTGCGGATAAATCAGATGCGATAGCGGTTGATGCCGTGGCAAAATCCATGCCGTCGTATTTGCCTGAATTGATGCATACGCCATGCTCACCATAGCTATCCTGCCATTCAGTACCGACAGGCGTTGAGTTGTCGAGACTGGCAGCAATGACGGTTTTCATTGGTAACTGGTATTGCAATGCAAACTCGAAATCGCGTGCGTCGTGCGCTGGCACGGCCATCACTGCACCTTCGCCGTAGCCCATGAGTACATAGTTGGCAACCCATACTGGCAGCTTTTCCTGGGTCAGTGGGTGGTGTACAAACAATCCCGTTGCCATGCCTAACTTGGCTTGAGTGGCAATGTCAGCTTCGGCGACACTACCGCGTTTGCACTCGGCAACAAATTCAGCCAGCTGAGGGTTGTTGGCTGCGGCCAGTGTGGCTAATGGGTGTTCAGCGGCAACCGCAACATAAGTCGCGCCCATTAGCGTGTCGGGGCGGGTGGTGTAGGCCTTGAGTACGCCTGTGTTGCCGACAGATGTTACATCATAGGGAAAATGCACTTCGCAACCTGTGCTTTTGCCTATCCAGTTGCGCTGCATGGTTTTGACCTGCTCTGGCCACTGTGGCAACTCGTCCAGGCCGCTGAGCAGTTCGTCGGCATAGGCGGTAATGCGCATAAAGTACATGGGGATGTCGCGCTTTTCGACCAGTGCGCCGCTGCGCCATCCACGTCCGTCTATGACTTGTTCGTTTGCCAGCACGGTGTTGTCTACAGGATCCCAATTGACTGAGGCGGTTTTTTTGTAGATCAGGTCTTTTCTGAATAGCTCAGTGAATAACCATTGCTCCCAGCGGTAATACTCGGGTGTGCAGGTGGCGATTTCTCTATCCCAGTCAATGGCCAAGCCCAGGCGTTTTAGCTGCGTGCGCATGTGGGCGATGTTGTCGTAGGTCCATGCAGCAGGCGCGACGTGATTTTTGATCGCGGCGTTTTCCGCTGGCAGACCAAATGCATCCCAACCCATAGGTTGCATGACGTTGTAACCTTTGAGCCGGTGGAAGCGTGCGAGTACGTCACCTATGGTGTAATTACGCACGTGGCCCATGTGCAGTTTGCCCGATGGGTAGGGGAACATCGACAGGCAGTAGTATTTAGGCTTGTCAGTGGTTTCCACTGCTTTATAAGTACGTTGGTTTTCCCAAGTTTGCTGTGCTTGAGTTTCAATGATTTGGGGTTGGTAGTGAGCGTCCATCTGTATGCTGTGTGATTGATACGAAAGTGGCATATTATACTCCGCTACACGTTGGTTCGTGGACAGGGGGGGCGTATAAAAGTTATACTATCGGGATAAACCTATATTTTTTAATTCAAATGGAGCTTTTATGTCTAAAAAACATCCGGTGATTGCGGTGACGGGTTCGTCTGGTGCGGGTACAACTACTGTTAAGCGTGCGTTCGAACACATTTTCCGTCGTGAAAATATTAATGCCTCAGTAATTGAAGGTGATAGTTTCCACAGCTTGTCCCGCAATGAATTTAAAGCGGCAATGACGAAAGCAGATGCAGCAGGCAATAAGCATTTCAGTCATTTTGGCCCAGAAGCTAACCATTTTGATAAATTGGAAGCGTTGTTCAAAAGCTACGGTAAAGATGGTAAAGGCAAAAAGCGTTTTTACATACACAGTGATGAAGAAGCGGTGTTTCATAACGCGCGTTTAGGCACAGCATTATCCGCCGGTGAATTTACCCCTTGGGAAGATGTGCCTTCAGGTACTGATTTATTGTTTTACGAAGGTCTGCATGGTTTGGCTACTGATGGTAAAGTCGATGTCGCGAAATATGTTGATTTGGGCGTAGGTGTAGTGCCAGTTGTGAACCTGGAGTGGATACAAAAGATACACCGTGACGGCGCAGAGCGCGGTTACGCAGCGGATGTGATTGTTGATACCATCATGCGTCGCATGCCGGATTATGTGAATTACATCACTCCGCAGTTTTCACGTACAGACGTGAATTTTCAGCGCGTGCCTACTGTAGATACGTCTAATCCTTTTATTACGCGTGATATTCCTACGCCTGATGAAAGTCTGATTATTATTCGTTTCAAGGAACGCAAGGGCGTTGATTTTCCTAACTTGTTGAACATGATACCGAACTCATTCATGTCCCGTTCTAATACCTTGGTTGTTCCAGGTCCTAAAATGGGCTATGCAATGGAATTGATTCTGGGCCCTATGATAGAAAAAATGATAGATGCCAAGAAAAAGGCCTGATTTTCTAAGGTAGCAGACAATAAAAAAGCCAGATTAGTCTGGCTTTTTTATTGTCTGTAATTTCTATAAAAACGCAAAGAATTTGAGGAATGGCCCTGCGAGTAAGGGTTGACGTATCATGCGACGATAGTCACCTGCTACAAATTGTAATTGACGGCTTGCTACAGCAACGCCCAAGCCGGTAATTCCCGGACCGTTGCCGCGCCATTTTATCCATTGCTCTGGTTTGGCTCGCAAATCCCAGTCTGCTGTCGTGTCTGGCGCGAGTGCGTAAGGTTTAGCCTCGGTGATGCGGCCCTGGTTGATATGTATGAACACTTCAGGGGTCGGGGGCATCAACATAACCAAATGCGACTACAGAATCAAAATTGGCTGCTGCGAGCTGGCTCACCATTTCGTTAGTGCTATTCCACTTTTTGGTAAAGCGGCTTGCCCAGTCTTCTGAAAACAGATTTTCCATATTATCCCCCACAATTTATTATCAGAAGAATATAGCAGAAATTTACGGATTTGGGGCGGTTCAGGGGATAAGTTTTGCGTTGTCCGGATGGCGTCGCATGCGTTCTAAAAAGTCAGCATAGGGCAGACCAAGTTGCGTAGTTAACTGTAGGGCGCGTTGCTGTAATGTGCGCAGGGTTTGGTAGCGCGGGGAGCTGGCGAAGGCAAAGGCAATGATGTTGCCTCGTTTTTCTACAGGTAAGTAGATAATCTGCTGATCAAATACATCGGCCAGGCGTTGTCGATAAATATCAAATTGTGGGTCGCTGGCCCAGAAATTGACGGAGAGTACCCCACCATCGGTTAATGCATTTTTACAATCGCTGTAAAAGCTTTCACTGGCGAGACTGGGGACCTGACATCCTGAGTCAAAGCCGTCGAGTAATATACAGTCGTGATCGGTTTGGTTGATGATAAATTCGGTTGCATCGGCTAAGACTATTTCTAATCGCTCACTGGGGGGCGGTACCTGGAAAAATTGATGCGCTGCATTGATGACTTTTGCATTGATTTCCGCAACGGTAAGGTGGATATCAGCAAGTTGATGGTGCAGGAATTTAACTAGAGAGCCGCCGCCTAAGCCGATTAATAACGCGCGTTCGGGTGGCGTGGATGTGAATAGCAAAAATCCCAGCATGGCTTGCGTATAGCTTAATTCCAGGGCGTTGGGAGCGGAGATGCGCATGGCGGACTGCACGGTATCATTGCCTAAATGCAGGTAGCGTACACCGTCTTGTTCACTGATTTCTACGGTGTCTAATTCGGAGACGGCTTTATGGATACGGCGGTTAAAGAAACGCATGATGTTCGAAAACGCCTTAATACGCGAATAGCGTGGTCTGTGAATTTTAGGCTGATTTATCAGCAATTCAGGTTAAAATAGGTAGTTTAGAATAGTCATTGGATGTTGTCA
>JBBQPT010000054.1:0-10470 GCA_038217005.1 Burkholderiales bacterium | reverse complement strand
AGTACGAGAGGACCGGAGTGGACGGATCTCTGGTGTACCGGTTATCACGCCAGTGGTATCGCCGGGTAGCTAAATCCGGAAGAGATAAACGCTGAAAGCATCTAAGCGTGAAACTCGCCTTGAGATGAGATTTCCCGGGGGCTAGACCCCCCTAAAGGGTCGTTCGAGACCAGGACGTTGATAGGCTGGGTGTGGAAGTGCAGTAATGCATTAAGCTTACCAGTACTAATTGCCCGTGAGGCTTGACCCTATAACCTTAAGTATGAGGTTAGTGTGACAGTGTTGATAATACAATTTAAAACCTGACTTTACTTCTTCCGAATAAGAGATGTTGAATTAATTCAGCATCTTACCCCTTACGTCTGACGACAATAGCGTCTTGGAACCACCTCTTCCCATCCCGAACAGAGCCGTGAAACGAGACTGCGCCAATGATAGTGTGGATTACCCATGTGAAAGTAGGTCATCGTCAGACTCCCCATTCTAAAAACCCCTTTCAGTTACCTGCAAGGGGTTTTTTATTGTCTGAAATTCTTATAAAGTACGTTGATAGCCAAATTGGCTTAGGTTAATCTATTGAGATTTAAAATGAATGGGATACTCATGACTATGACATGGATTAGTTTGTTATTGCTGATGTTCATAGCAGGTTGCAATTCATCTGACGTGCCTAAATCAGCACCTAAAACGGCCACGACAGACAGGTTGCTTGACACGCAGAGGCAGGCTTTGGAGCAATCAAAACAGATTCAGCATCAACTCGATCAGCAAGCTGAAGCGCAACGTAAAATCATAGATCAGCAAAATCCATGATTGCAAATAACGGTTGTCTATGTGGTTCCAATTTGACATTGAACAAATGCTGTAATCGCTATATAGCCGGGCTGCCAGCGTCGACTGCTGAACAACTGATGCGTTCACGTTACACAGCTTATGTCATGAAAAATGAAGTTTATTTACTTGCAACCTGGCATGAGAGTACCAGGCCACTGCGGCTGGATCTTGATGACGATGCTGCGCATTGGTTGGGATTAAAAGTTTTGGATAGCCTGCTTCAAGGTGAGAATCAGGCTTCGGTTGAGTTTGTGGCGCGCTATAAAATTGCTGGACGCGCGCATCGTTTGCACGAGGTCAGTCAGTTTGTTTTGGAGCGTGGTCGCTGGTTTTATCTCGATGGCGTAATGAGATAAGTTATAATCTGAATTTTAACTAGTTAGCAAAGGCAATAACATGAGCTTAAATCAGGTTGCGGCAGGTAAGGATTTACCTGACGACTTTAATGTGGTGATAGAAATCCCTATGAATGGTGCGCCGATTAAATACGAAGTGGATAAAGATAGTGGTGCTATTTTTGTCGATCGGTTTATGTCAACTGCGATGCATTATCCATGTAATTATGGTTATATTCCACAAACCTTATCTGATGATGGTGATCCTGTTGATGTGCTGGTGATTACTCCTTTCCCATTAATGCCGGGTGTGGTGGTACGTTGCCGTACTCTGGGCATGTTAAGGATGAGTGATGAGGCGGGCTTTGATGCTAAATTAGTGGCGGTGCCAGTGGAAAAACTAAGCAGTTTGTATAAAGCCGTCCAGTCTGTTCAAGACTTGCCTACACTGACGTTGGCGCAAATTGCGCATTTCTTTGAGCACTATAAAGATTTGGAACCTGGTAAGTGGGTTAAGGTCGAAGATTGGGTGGGTGTTGATGAAGCGAAAGCTGAGATCATGGCGGGTGTTGCACGTTATCAAGCTGCCTAATTTCGCTTAGACCATTCAAAAGACACCATTGCGGTGTCTTTTTTTTAAGGGTTATATATGAATGTGGTTTTGCAAGGTGTTGATGCGTCTGTGGTGTTGTCTCACGAGATGACTGCGTCGCAGCTACGTGCTGCACAGCAAAGTGCCGCACAGTCAGTAGGTTTGTCCGTTCATTTCAGTGATACCTTGCATGCAATTGGCTGCAAAGGGCCGGAAATGGCTGTGATACCTACAGGCTGGTTTGAAATAGGCTCGCCTGTTGGAGAGGTTGGACATGATCTCAGTGAGTCACCACAATGCTATGTGCAAGTTACGCGTGCTTATGCAATAGGTCGCTTTACTATCACGGCAGAGGAGTGGGCTGAGTTTGCTGGTGCGACAGATTTTCGTCCTGAGCGTGAACTGATATGGTCTAAAGGTCGTGAACCTGTTGTTAATGTGCGAACTGCGGACATATTACGTTATATCGCTTGGCTTAATACGCAAACTGGACAGCTATATCGACTGCCAACCGAAGCGGAATGGGAATATGCCGCTCGCGCGGGTACGCAAACAGCTTTCAACATGGGGGATATGGCAACATGCAAGGAGGTTTTATTTAAGTCAAACTTGCCGATGCCCGACGAGACTCAGAAAAAATGGTTTTTTTTCCCAAAATGTGCAGCGATGCGCTGGGCGATGGAAGTGGGGAGTAAACCCGCCAATGTGTGGGGCTTGCATGATGTCCATGGTAATGTCTGGGAAATTACGTCTACGCCATGGTTGCCAGACCATGCCAAAATGCCGCGTGATGCACACCAAAATCAGCCTGCGGGTAAAAATCAACGTATTGTAATTAAAGGTGGCTCATGGTTTGATCCTGCTGCCGCTGCTCGAAGTGCAGCGCGTTGGTCACGATTGCGGGATGAGTTGGATGTCAACATGGGTTTTCGTTTGGTGCGCGAGTTGTAGCTAACCTGCTTTTGCAGTATAATGCTTCTCTTGTTTTAGGCGGTTAGCTCAGTTGGTTAGAGCACTTGGTCGACATCCAAGGGGTCAGCAGTTCGAGTCTGCTACTGCCTACCATTATTCCTGTATTGATGTGTGTACGATAGAAAGGTTGCGTTATGACACCGCGAACTAATTTAGGTTTGTTTATGTTGGATCGCGTGGCTATTTAATTCGTATTACATCAAGTTTTGATTGAAGAGCGCGGCGAGTCCGCGCTTTTTTATTTTCTATCGGAGAAATCATGTTGCATATCACTTTACCAGATGGTTCGATTCGTGAATTTGAGCAGCCCGTGACGGTTGCTGGCGTCGCCGCATCCATTGGGACAGGGTTGGCTAAGGCTGCTTTAGCTGGCCGCGTAGATGGCCGTTTGGTGGATACCAGCTATTTAATCGATAGCGACGTGCAATTGGCTATTGTTACAGATAAGGATGTTGATGGTTTGGAAGTCATTCGACATTCAACCGCGCACTTGTTGGCTTACGCAGTGAAGTCTTTATTTCCTGAAGCGCAAGTGACTATCGGTCCGGTGATAGAGGACGGCTTTTATTATGATTTTGCTTATAAACGCCCGTTTACGCCTGAAGACCTGCTCGCTATAGAGAAAAAAATGGCTGAGTTGGCAAAGGATGATGAGGTAGTAACGCGTAGCGTGATGCAGCGTGATGAGGCGATAAGGTATTTTAAAGATTTAGGTGAGGTTTATAAGGCGGAACTTATTGAAGCGATACCTTCTGGGGATGAAGTTTCTCTTTATAGTGAAGGCGATTTTACCGACTTATGTCGGGGGCCTCACGTGCCATCAACAGGTAAGTTAAAGCATTTCAAACTCATGAAGTTGGCTGGTGCATATTGGCGTGGTGATCATCGCAATGAGATGCTGCAACGTATTTATGGCACGGCTTGGGCTAAAAAAGAAGATTTAGAGGCATACTTGCATCGGCTGGAAGAAGCAGAGAAACGCGACCATCGTAAATTAGGTCCGCATTTGGATATGTTCCATTTGCAGGATAACGCGATAGGTTCGGTATTTTGGCATCCTAAAGGCTGGCGTTTATTTCAAACTTTGTTGAACTACATGCGTATGCGTCAAGATC
Source organism: Burkholderiales bacterium (assembly GCA_038217005.1). GTDB lineage: Bacteria > Pseudomonadota > Gammaproteobacteria > Burkholderiales > Sulfuriferulaceae > Sulfuriferula. The sequence goes on along the minus strand of JBBQPT010000054.1, from coordinate 6,622 downwards.
AGGCGGGTTATGTTGAAGTGAATACACCAGATGTCATGGACAGATCGCTGTGGGAAACGTCAGGACATTGGCAGAATTACCGTCAAAACATGTTTACCACGCAAACTGAAGATGATCGCGTATTTGCATTGAAACCGATGAACTGCCCCGGTGCGGTGTCCATGTTCGCACAAGGGTTGAAGAGTTACCGTGATTTGCCTTTGCGTATGGCGGAATTTGGTAAAGTGCATCGTTATGAGCCGTCTGGTGCGTTACACGGCTTGTTGCGCGTGCGCCATTTTACGCAGGATGACGCGCATATTTTTTGTACCGAAGCGCAAATGGAGCATGAGTGTCGCGATGTGGTGGCATTGATACTCGATATTTATAAGGAATTTGGCTTTGCCGATGTGCGCATTAAATTATCTACTCGCCCTGAAAATCGTATCGGTAGTGATGAAACATGGGATAAATTAGAGGGTGCATTATCTGGTGCTTTGGATAATATGGGTATCGCCTTTGAATTATTCCCTGGCGAAGGTGCGTTTTACGGTCCCAAATTAGAGTTCGTGTTGCGTGACGCAATCGGGCGTGATTGGCAATGCGGTACGCTGCAAGTCGATATGAATTTGCCAGAGCGCTTTGATATTAATTATGTGGCTGAAGATAATACACGTCGCCGTCCAGTGATGTTGCATCGTGCGTTATTTGGTTCGTTAGAGCGATTTATTGGGATTCTTATTGAGCATTACACGGGTGCATTGCCGTTGTGGTTATCGCCTGTGCAAGTTGTAGTGATGAATATTACTGATCATCAAGCAGAATATGCGCGTGAAATTGATGCGAAATTGCGTGCTGCGGGAATATATACCACATTAGACTTGAGGAATGAGAAAATAACCTATAAAATTCGGGAACATAGTTTGCAAAAGTTGCCTTATCAGCTTATTGTTGGTGATAAAGAAATAGCGGCAGATGTGGTTGCGGTGCGCGCACGTAGTGGGGCGGATCTCGGTCAAATGTCTGTAGACGCGTTTATCGCCAAGTTGAAGCTTGAAATAGCACAGCGTAAACCTAGCGAGGGGTGAGTTTAACTCACTCCTCTTGTATTTTGATTTTCAGGAGTTGCGACTATCGCTCAGGATAAAGAAACACGAATTAATACTGAAATTACAGGTTCAGAAATTCGTTTGATTGGGGTTGACGGCGAGCCGTTGGGTATATTTACGGCAGCACAAGCGTTGAAATTGGCTGAAGAAGCTGAAGTGGATTTGGTTGAAATTGCGCCACAAGCCAAACCGCCTGTATGTCGCTTGATGGATTATGGTAAATTTAAATACCAGCAAAGCAAGCGTCAACATGAAGCCAAGTTAAAGCAAAAGCAGATTCAGGTTAAGGAAATTAAATTCCGTCCTGGCACTGATGAAGGCGATTATCAAATCAAATTGCGTAATTTGATTAAATTCTTGGAAGAAGGCGATAAATGTAAAGTCACGCTACGTTTCCGCGGTCGTGAAATGGCGCACCAGGAAATAGGCTTGGCACAATTAAGGCGTGTGGAAGCTGATTTGGCGGAACAAGCTGTTGTCGAGCAATTTCCTAAAATGGAAGGCCGACAAATGGTCATGATGCTTTCGCCTAAGCGTAAGTAGAGAATTTGCGGTGTTGTTTGCCGCAAACGCGTTTGATGTTGAAAATCAAACGTTAACAGGTGATGCGGAGGTTCCTAAATGTCTCAAAGTGAGACTGCCTAGCGTGTACCATTCAGGAGTAATGTAATGCCTAAGATGAAAACTAAGTCGGGTGCGGCAAAACGCTTCAAAGCGTTAGCTAACGGCGGTATTAAGCGCGGTCAAGCGTTTAAACGCCACATCCTTACCAAAAAAACCACCAAGAACAAGCGTCAATTGCGTGGCACGCTGATGGTTGATGCAACCAACATGCGTTCTGTGCGCGCCATGTTGCCCTACGCATAAAGGAGAATATAAATGCCAAGAGTAAAACGTGGTGTCACCGCGCGTGCGCGTCATAAAAAGATCATAGTTCAAGCCAAGGGCTACCGTGGTCGTCGTAAAAACGTTTACCGTATTGCTAAGCAAGCGGTGATGAAAGCGGGTCAGTATGCTTACCGCGATCGTCGTCAACGTAAACGTCAATTCCGTTCATTGTGGATTGCGCGTATCAATGCGGCTGCACGTCAGTGCGGTATGCGTTATAGCGTATTCATGAACGGCCTGAAAAAGGCTGAAATCGTGCTAGACCGTAAGGTATTGGCTGATTTGGCTGTGTTTGATAAACCTGCATTTGCATTATTGGCTGAACAGGCTAAAGCAAAGCTGGCTGCTTAAATACGCGGGTAGAGAAAAAGGAGGCCGCTGGCCTCCTTTTTTGTTTATGCGGGTTTATATTAAGCAATTCATTTATTCAGTTGCTTAATATAAACCATAGTTAGAGTGGATGAGCATGGAAAATTTAGAACAAATTGTCGCGAGTGCAGTGCAGGATTTTGCAGCAGTGACGCAAGCTGCGGAATTAGAGCAAGTGAAAGCGCGTTATTTGGGTAAGACTGGTTTGATGACTGAGCAAATGAAGTCATTGGGCAAATTGCCAGCTGAGCAGCGTCCTGCTGCAGGTAGTTTAATTAATCAAGCCAAGGAGCAAATTCAGGCCGCATTGGAATCGCGTCGTGCTTTGATGCGTGAGGCGGAGCTGGCTGATAAGTTGGCTGCAGAGACACTGGATGTGACTTTGCCTGGGCGTGGTTTGGCGGTGGGGGGCTTGCATCCAGTGACGCGCACCTTGGCGCGTATCGAGACCTTGTTCCGCTCTATTGGCTTTGATGTGGCGCAAGGTCCTGAAATTGAAACCGATTTCTATAATTTCACTGCGTTGAATATTCCGGAAAATCACCCTGCACGAGCGATGCACGATACGTTTTATGTTGATGCGCAATATCTGTTACGTACTCACACATCGCCAGTACAAATTCGATATATGGAGAACAATGCGCCGCCTTTGAAAATTATTGCGCCAGGTCGGGTTTATCGTGTTGACTCTGATGCGACGCATTCACCGATGTTTCATCAGGTGGAAGGTTTGTGGGTTGGTGAAGATGTGAGCTTTGCCAACCTCAAGGGCGTGGTGCAGGATTTTCTGCAGCGCTTTTTTGAGCGTGATGATTTGCAAGTGCGCTTTCGTCCGTCATTTTTTCCATTTACCGAGCCTTCAGCAGAGATGGATATGAGCTGGGGGGATGGTTGGCTGGAAATTGGTGGCTGCGGCATGGTGCATCCCAACGTGCTTAAGCATGTGAATATCGATAGCGAAAAATATCTGGGATTCGCGTTTGGATTGGGTGTTGAGCGGTTGGCGATGTTGCGTTACGGCGTAGATGACCTGCGTTTGTTTTTTAGCAATGATTTGCGCTTTTTGAAGCAATTTAATTAGTTTGGGTAATCATGAAATTTTCTGAATTGTGGTTGCGTAGTTATGTGAACCCGTCCATTGATAGCGCGGCATTGTCGCATTTGTTGACGATGGCAGGTCTGGAAGTCGAAGCGATGGAGCCTGTCGCGGTAGATTTCACCGGTGTGGTAGTGGGTCATGTGGTGAGTGTTGCGCCGCATCCTGATGCGGACAGATTGCGTGTGTGCCAGGTTAATGTGGGCGCGGATGCGCTGTTGCAAATTGTGTGTGGCGCGCCTAATGTGTGTGCTGATGCAAAAGTGTTATGCGCGACAGTCGGTGCGAAGCTACCTGAATTTGAGATAAAGAAGGCAAAATTACGTGGCATAGAGTCGATGGGCATGTTGTGTTCCGCACGTGAATTAGGCATGGCTGAAGAAGCAGATGGCTTGTGGCTATTGCCAGTTGATGCGCCTATAGGTATGGATGTGCGTGAATATCTGCGGCTGAACGATAATTTGTTTACGCTCAAGCTCACGCCTAACCGTAGTGATTGCTTGAGTGTGACAGGAATAGCCCGAGAAGTGGCGGCATTGACTGCATCCACATGGCAGCTGCCCACGTTTGACGCAGTCCCGACGAGCGCTGTGGATGTGCCTGAAATCGTCGTTATGGCGACCGAGGCTTGTCCGCGCTACAGCGCGCAGGTGATAACCGGGATTAATCCTAAGGCAGCTACACCTGCATGGATGGTTGAACGACTAAGTCGCAGTGGTGTGCGTGCGATTAGCCCAGTGGTAGATGTGACCAATTATGTATTGCTTGAGCTTGGCCAGCCATTACATGCGTTTGATTTAAATAAATTGAATGGTGCTGTCAATGTGCGCATGGCACACGCTGGTGAAATGCTGACATTGCTTAACGAGCAGGTTGTGCAGTTGGATAATGATATGCTGGTCATTGCCGACCAGGCAGGCGCACAGGCTTTAGCTGGGATTATGGGCGGCGCAGCGACGGCTGTAGACGACACAACGACTCATGTGTTGCTGGAGTCGGCTTTTTTCCAGCCGGATGTGATTGCGGGTCGTGCGCGACGCCTTAATTTAACCACTGACGCGGCGCATCGTTTTGAGCGCGGCGTGGATTTTGCGCAGACAAATTACGCATTGGCTCGTGCGACGCAATTAATCGTGGCAATATGTGGTGGCGTGGCGAGTCCTGTTACGGAAGTGCTGGGTGATTTGCCCAAGCGTGCAGCAATCAGTCTGCGCCCCGAGCGTGCAGTCAAAGTGCTGGGTATCGCGCTCACTCATGCACAGGTCGGTGATCTGCTGCAGCGTGCGCAGTTTGATTATGTTGCTGAAGGCAATGTGTATAGCGTCACGCCACCTAGCTATCGTTTTGATTTGACCATAGAAGTCGATTTAATCGAAGAGTTGGCTCGATTGTATGGGTATGAGAACATTCCGGCAACTGCGCCTGTGGCGACACTGAGTATGTTGCCGAGCACTGAATTGTCGCGGCCAGTGGATGCTCTGCGTCATGTGTTGGTTGGTCGGGATTATCAGGAAGTCATTACTTATGGGTTTGTGGATGCGGCATGGGAGGCGGATTTAGCGCCAGGGCTTGCGCCGGTCACGTTGAAAAACCCGATTGCCAGTCACATGGGTGTGATGCGTTCGACATTAATGGGTGGGTTGTTGGACGTGTTGCAAACCAACTTGAATCGTCGTCAGACCCGCGTGCGTATTATGGAAGTTGGGCATTGTTATCTGGCGCAAGAGGGTGGCTACGCCCAACCACTGCGCATAGCTGGTTTGGCGTATGGGGATGTGATGCCTGAACAATGGGGCATTGCTGCGCGGGGTGTGGATTTTTATGATGTTAAAGCGGATATGGTGGCAATGTGCATGCCGCAAACATTACGTTTTGAAGTGGCGCAACATCCAGCCTTGCATCCAGGACAAAGTGCGGCGATATGGTTGGGTGATGTGCAGTTGGGTTGGTTAGGGTCGTTGCATCCTGCTCTAGTGCAGAAGTTAGGGCTGACCAGCACACCTGTATTATTCGAATTAGCGGTTGCGCCTTTATTGGCGGCTAATGTACCTGAGCATGTCGAGATTTCAAAGTTACCATCTGTGCGTCGTGATCTGGCGGTTATCGTTGACCAGGATTTATCCGCACAATCCTTACTGGATGCGATGCTCTCTGCTAAAATACTGAGTGTCATCGATATCGCGTTGTTTGATATCTATCGTGGTAAAGGTATTGATTCTGATAAAAAAAGCCTTGCTTTCCGTGTGCTGATGCAAGACAATCAAAAGACGCTGACAGACCATGAAGCAGATGCCGTCATGGCTCAATTGATGAGCTTGTTACAACAAAAATTTAATGCGCAATTGCGTTCTTGAGGTAGTAATGACACTGACTAAAGCCGAATTGGCTGATTTATTATTTGAAGAAGTAGGCCTGAATAAGCGTGAAGCTAAAGAGATGGTAGAAACCTTTTTTGATGAAATCCGTACTTCGTTAGAAGCTGGTGATTTGGTCAAGCTGTCGGGTTTTGGTAACTTTCAGTTGCGAGATAAACCGCAGCGTCCAGGACGTAACCCCAAGACTGGTGAAGATATGCCTATTAGCGCACGTCGTGTGGTGACTTTTCATCCCAGTAACAAATTAAAAATCTTAGTCGATAAGCATTATGGCGGAACACCAGCTAACTGAGGCGTTGCCCGCAATCCCGGCAAAACGCTATTTCACCATTGGTGAGGTGGGTGAGTTATGCGCGGTGAAACCCCACGTATTGCGTTATTGGGAGCAAGAGTTTACCCAGCTCAAACCGGTCAAACGACGCGGTAATCGACGTTATTACCAGCATCATGAAGTGCTGCTGATTCGTCGTATCCGTGAGTTGTTATACGAGCAGGGTTTTACTATCAATGGTGCGCGGCAACGTTTGGGTGAACAGGGTTGTGTGCAAACTGATGTGGTGGAGCAAATTGTTGCAGCGCCTGCGCCGCTCGATTATTCCCTGCTGCGTCAGGAAATACTGGAAATTATCCAAATATTGAAAGTGTGATTTGGTACTTTAGCTCACGTGCTAATCCTGCTATAATCTTACGCTTCGGGGCGTAGCGCAGCCTGGTAGCGTACATGCATGGGGTGCATGTGGTCGGAGGTTCAAATCCTCTCGCCCCGACCAAATTCCCTTAATTTATAAAATATCAACAGAAGGGTG
>JBBQPT010000053.1:0-10971 GCA_038217005.1 Burkholderiales bacterium | reverse complement strand
TTAAGCATATTCACATGGCGGATATGGACGGTATTATGGCCTCGCCCTCAGCATATCGACGGCATTAAAATACCTATCCATGTCCAGTAAAAGCTATCGATTCAACCGTGCCATTAATGCATCGATTTTTTCTGCATCGGTGGTTTTGAGGATTTTCTGAATAAGAAGATTAGATTCACTGCTGTGCGTAGTCAGAATTTGTTGTTTTACGCTCAACAAACTCGCCGCTTGCATAGAGAATTTGCGTAAGCCCAAACCGATAAGTAACCGTGTGAGCTTGGGGTCACCTGCCATTTCACCACACACAGACACAGGCTTACCTGCTTTCTCGCCGGCGCGCAAGGTCATAGAAATCAGTTGCAACACCGCAGGATGCAGTGGGTTATACAAATAACTCACGCCATCATCGGCGCGATCTATTGCCAAGGTATATTGAATTAAATCATTCGTGCCTATCGACAGGAAGTCCATACGTTCAGCAAAAGCATTTGCCATCAGCGCAGCAGCGGGGATTTCTATCATTCCACCGACGGCGATACCGTCATCAAATGGGACACCGTCAGCACTTAAGCTGGCTTTTGCTCGATCTATGGCGGCATAGGTTTGCTGGAGTTCGACTAAATTGCTCAACATAGGGATGAGAATCTGAACCTTGCCATAATGCGATGCGCGCAAAATAGCACGAAGCTGAGTATGGAATAATGCCAGGTCAGACAAGCACAAACGTATCGCCCGCCGCCCTAATGCCGGATTGAGTGTGGTATCAGTCAAGTCACCCAATGGCTTATCCGCACCCACATCCAAGGTACGGATGGTTACCGGCTGTCCATGCATTGCTGCAGCGACTTCTCGATAGGCTTCGAACTGCTCATCTTCGGTGGGCAAACCAACACGATTCATGAATAAAAACTCACTGCGAAACAAGCCTATCCCTGTCGCACCGGATATTTTCACAGCTGCAATATCTTGCGGCAATTCAATATTCGCATGCAGCTCAATCTCCACATCGTCCAGCGTAGCGGCACGACTGGTGGTGATGCGCTTTAATTTCTGGTGTTCAATGCGCCATTGGCTTTGGCGAAGCTGGTACTCTTCCAGTTCAGCATCATCTGGGTCGACAATGACAACACCGTGCTCACCATCGACAATGATGATTTCATTATCTCGCATTAAACCCAAAGCATTATGCAGCGCCATCACCGAAGTGATATTCATACTGCGCGCCAAAATAGCTGCATGTGAAGTCGTACCGCCAACATCAGTAATAAACGCGGCATAACTCTGACGCTTGAAATTGATCATATCGGCAGGTGACAAATCATGTGCAACCAGAATGCAGTCAGCCAAATTACTTTCGTTCGAAGGCAGGTGATCCCGATGCCCCAGTAACACTTTTAATACGCGCTCAACAACTTGCACCACATCCGTTTTACGCTCGCGCAAATAGGGATCGTCAATAGACTCGAATTGCGCAACCAATTGTTCCATTTGCTGCGTCAGCGCCCATTCCGCATTGCACTGCTGGCTGCGTATCAGTTGCTTGGGGATAGCCGAGAGCATGGAATCATCCAAAATCATCAAATGCATGTCCAGGAATGCTGGCATTTCTGCGGGCGCATTGGCAGGAATTTGGCCACGCAAAGTTTGCATTTCTTGCCGTACCGTATTGATAGCATCATCAAAACGTGCAATTTCTTTGTCTACATACTGCGTAGGTAAAACATAGTGCGCCACCTCAATGCGGCTATGCGATGCCAACCGGGCAACACCAATAGCAATGCCAGGAGATACGCCTATGCCGTGCAGGGTAAAGCTCACTCGCCTTCTCCAAACTTATCATTGATAAGCGCGACTAACGCCGTCATTGCAGTTTGTTCATCTATGCCCTCAGCATCCAGGATGACCGTTGACCCTTTTGCCGCGGCCAACATCATCACCCCCATAATGCTTTTCGCATTGACCCGACGCTGATTGCGAGTTATCCATATTTCGCTTTGAAATTGGCTGGCCGTTTGCGTCAGTTTAGCCGACGCACGCGCGTGCAAACCCAATTTATTGATAATTTCAATGTCCTGTTGCAGCATCGCAAAACTCCGTGGTGATATATAAAATGCCTTCTTGTCCGCCTGTAACGGTTTTAGCGATCAGCTCTGACAGTGGCAGGTGCCTATAAGTAATGGCGCGCATCAGCATGGGTAAATTCACACCCGCAATCCCTTCCACACGCCCAGGCGCCAATAGGTGACACATGGTATTACAAGGCGTCGCCCCGTAAATATCTGATAGCAGCAACACACCCTCACCCTGATCCAAATCCTGTAATAATTGCCGTGCATCATCCAGCATACACAATTGCGTTTGTGCTGTTACATCCAAAGCCACCACTTGCTCTGGGCGACTGCCCAAAACATGCGTTGCACACTGTATCAAGCTTTTGCCTAATGTACCGTGAGCTACGATGAGTATGCCTATCATTGCTACTCCCTAATTAAGCTTGAAATTCAAGCGCTGCTGCATCGCTGCAGTCATGTGTATTTTTCCGTTGGCATCGATCAGCATGACTTTGTCCACGCCCATTTTCTGAGCGGCCACTTGCCAACCTGTCACACCTGCAATAAATATTGGCTTGCTTGCCACATCAGATAATGTCCCTGCATGTGCTCCTGGCGATATCAGTATGGTGACCGCCTGTACCCCTTGCACAGGCCAACCTGTACGTGGGTCAATAATGTGGCAATAACGTTGCCCATTCAGCTCAAAAAAGCGTTGGTAATCACCCGAAGTTCCTACTGCTTCGCCATCACGCAAATCCAGCAATGCAATCGGCGCAGGTTTGCGTGGGTTCTGTATGCCCACGCGCCAAGGTCTATCGCCATGCTGGCCTATGGCAATAATGTTACCACCAATATTTATCAATGCATTTTTAATCCCTTGCGAACGCAAATATGCCGCCGCCATATCCAGCGCATAACCTTTGGCATAGCCGCCCAAATCCAGGCGCACAGCAGGATTATTGCTATGAAACATAATGCCATCGACAACAATATCCTGCATTTTCGGATTTGCTGCGACCAACTGCTTAATGAGTGCAGGATCAGGCAACTTTGCCTCAAAGTGATCCGATTGAAAGCCCCAGAGCTTGATCAAATTGCCAATTGCAGGATTAAACAAGCCGCCAGACTGTATCGAATACCGAGTGGCATCTTGAATAATAGGTATCATGCCAGGGGCAATGGCAGCTTGCGCAGGCGCCAATGCAAAGATGCCATTCATACGCGCCAATGTACCTGGCTCCCAGGCATGCAGGGTGTGATGCATCTGGTCAAAATCACGCAATACTTGCGCGGTGACCCGCTCGGCTAATGCCTGTGGCGCATCATATATCGTGACTTCAACACGCGTCCCAAACACATAGCTTTCCTGGCTATAGGTTTGTGGCTGACTGCAACCGGCCAAAATGAACACCCACAGCAATATCAGCCAGCGCATCGACGCTCCAACGCATCAACAAATATACAGGCCACATCACTATCAGTCTGCTGACTGATCTCGACAAATCCAGTCGGACTAGTGACGTTGATTTCAGTCAGATAGTCACCAATGACATCCAGTCCCACCAGAAACAAGCCCAGATCCCGCAACACTGGACCCAAAGTATTGGCAATTTCGCTATCCCGTTGCGTTAATGGCTGTGCCACGCCACGCCCGCCCGCTGCCAAATTACCACGTGTTTCACCTGCTGCAGGAATCCGCGCCAGCGCATAGGGAACAGGCACACCATCTATCAACAAGATCCGCTTATCCCCTGCACTAATCGCGGGAATATAACGCTGTGCCATGATGGTGCGTGTACCAAGCTGGGTCATGACTTCAAGGATGACATTCAAATTCACCTCGTCCGTGCGTACGCGGAATATACTGCTCCCCCCCATACCGTCCAACGGCTTCAGTATCACATCTTCATGTTCAGCAATAAACGATCTGATCTCGTCCATGCGGCAACTCACTAAGGTTGGCACGGTGAATTGAGGAAATTTGGCAATCGCCAATTTTTCGTTGAATTCACGCAGCATAACGGGCTTATTCAGCACCCGTGCGCCCTGTTGCTCAGCCAGACTGAGCAAATGCGTCGTGTATAAATACTCCGTATCAAATGGCGGGTCTTTGCGCATGATGACCGCATCCACATCACGCAGGCACAACCGGGTCTTTGCCCCCAGCGCATACCAGGCATCGTCATCATCACTGACTTGCACCGATTTCACGTCCGCCTGTACCACCCCGTCGCGCAGCAGCATATCCACGGGGCGCACCACCGCCAGCTCGTGTCCACGCCGCCCCGCCTCATGCAACATAGCGACGGTGCTATCTTTGTAAGCTTTGAGCGTGCTGATGGAGTCGATAATAAATAAGAATTTCATTGCTCTAGCTCTATCGCTGCCGCCAGCATCGCCAATCTTGCCACGACACCGTAAGTATAAAATCGATTCGGTATCGCATCAGGGTTCGCCATTTGGTTAGGCGTACAACATGGCGTTTCAAACGCCAATGGCACAAAATGCATGCCTGGTGCATTCAAGTTTTCATCCACACCACGTCCCGTATGCACACGGTAAAAGCCACCGATAACAAAGTGATCCATCATGTACACCACGGGCTCGGCGATCGCGTCGTTGATACTCTCAAAGGTATAAACACCCTCTTGTATAATGACTTCAGATACTTGCAAACCTTCCTTGCCCACAGCCATTTTATTGCGCTGCTTGCGATTCAGATCACGTACATCAGCTGGACTTTTCACCGTCATAATACCCATGCCATAAGTCCCCGCATCAGCTTTGACGATGACAAACGGATCCGCCTCAATACCATATTGCTGATATTTTTCGCCAATTTGTTCAAGCATGAATTCCACGTGCTTTTCCAAACAAGCTTCACCCTGCCGCGCATGAAAATCAATTTCACCGCAAGTTGCAAAATACGGGTTTATCAACCAGGGATCGATGTCGATTAATTGGGCAAACTCATGCGCCACGCGCTCATAGGCGGTAAAGTGCTGTGATTTACGACGCACATGCCAACCCGCATGCAATGGGGGTAACAGTTTCTGCTCAATTCCCTGCAAAATCGCGGGTACGCCCGCAGACAAGTCATTGTTCAACAGCACTGCACACGGGTCATAATCGGCCAAACCCACACGATTTCCTCGGCGTATCACCGGCTCTAAAGTCAGCTGTTCATCGTCACCAATATCTAACGTGAGCGGCTCAGTCAAATCCGGTATCAGGCTGCCTATGCGCACTTCCAAACCCGTTTGCCGCAAAATACTGGCCAAGCGCGCGACGTTTTGCAGGTAAAACACATTGCGCGTGTGATTCTCAGGGATTAACAACAACTGTTGCGCATCAGGACATATCTTTTCCACCGCGCTCATTGCTGCTTGCACCGCGAGCGGAATGAAATCCGGATTGAGATTATTAAACCCACCCGGGAATAAGTTAGTATCAACTGGCGCCAGCTTAAATCCACTATTGCGCAAGTCAACCGATGTATAAAACGGCGCTTCGTGTGCATGCCACTGGCTGCGAAACCAACGTTCAATTTTAGCGGTATTACCTAGAATATGCCGTTCTAAATCGAGCAACGGACCTGTTAAAGCAGTCGTTAAATGGGGAACCATGCGTTACCTCTTGTTTTATTTAACCTGTCATAATAACGCTTTCGCGTCATACCAAATCAATACTATTATGTTTCACATCGTACTCTTTGAACCTGAAATACCACCGAACACTGGCAATGTCATTCGACTTGCTGCGAATACTGGCTGCACTTTACATCTGGTCGAGCCGCTGGGATTCAAGCTCGAAGACAAACATTTGCGCCGCGCGGGGCTAGATTACCATGAATACGCCAATCTGCATGTCCATGCTAACTGGGCAAGCTGCCTGGCCGCCCTCGGCAATCGCCGCATTTTCGCATTAACCACCAAAGGCTCAACACCGATTGCAGCATGCCAATTTCAAGCTGAAGATGTCTTCGTTTTCGGTCCGGAAACACGCGGATTACCTGCTGAAATCCTGGACAGCTTTAACACCGAACAGCGGGTACGCCTGCCGATGATGCCCAACAACCGCAGCCTCAATTTATCCAACACGGTTGCCGTTGTTGTATTTGAAGCCTGGCGGCAAAATAGCTACCTGGGTGGCGCATAAAACTGTCAACGCCACTCTTTGGGTAAATAATAATCCCCATAACCATCCTGCTCCATCGGCACTTCTATCACGCCGCTGGACAGTGCTTTTGGCTTGGCACTGCTCGCAATATCGGGGAAAGCAATCACCAGCACAACCATCACCAGCTGTATCAAAACAAAGGGTATCGCACCACGATAAATATCCGTGGTTTTGATTTCCTTGGGCGCGACACTGCGCAAGTAGAACAAGGCAAAACCAAAAGGTGGATGCATGAATGAGGTTTGCATATTAATCCCTATCAACACACCAAACCATATCAAATCAATACCCAGTTTTTGTGCAACGGGTGCCAACAGCGGAATAATAATAAAAGCAATTTCGAAGAAATCCAAGAAAAATGCCAGCACAAACACCAGCAAATTGACCACGATCAGGAATCCCAATGTGCCGCCAGGCAAGCCTGTCAACAAATGCTCTACCCATAAATCGCCGTTCACGCCACGAAATATCAAACTGAATACTGTCGAGCCTATGAGTATGAACATGACAAAGCTGGATAAACGTGTCGTGGTATTCAAAGCCTGTTTGAGCAACGCCAATGGCAAACGTCTGCGCGCCCATGCCAGCAGCAATGCACCTGTTGCACCCATGGCACCACCTTCAGTCGGCGTCGCCCAGCCGAGGAATATTGTCCCCAGCACCAGAAAAATAAGTAGCAAAGGTGGCACGATGGCGCGCAGCGCGCTGCCCCATAATGCCTTGCCACGCAACGGCCTGGCTGACAACGGTAGCGCAGGTGCAGCAGCAGGTTTAAACATGGTCACCAACCATACAAACAGCACATACAAGCCTGTCAGCACCAGGCTAGGCACTAACGCCCCCTGATACAGCGCGCCCACAGACACGCCAAGTTGATCTGCCAGCACGATCAGCACCAGACTAGGCGGAATAATCTGCGCTAACGTGCCTGAAGCTGCAATCACGCCTGTTGCCAAACGCGCGTCATAACCATAACGCATCATGATAGGCAAAGAAATCAACCCCATCGCAATGACAGAAGCAGCCACGACACCTGTGGTTGCAGCCAACAACGCCCCCACAAAAATCACCGCATAAGCTAGTCCACCCCGTATTGCCCCAAACAGCTGCCCGACGCTTTCCAGCAAATCCTCGGCCATCCCGCTACGCTCAAGAATTAAACCCATAAAGGTAAAAAACGGTATCGCCAACAAGGTTTGATTAGCCATGATACCCAGCACACGCTCAGGCAAAGCTTGCATCAAACTCATGTCCAGAAAGCCAAGCTTCAAGCCGATGATACCAAAAATCAACCCATTGGCTGCCAACGAAAATGCGACGGGATAACCTAACAACAACACTAAAACCAAACCCGCAAACATGGCCGGTGCCATCCACTCCATGCTCATGCCGACGGCTCCTCACATAGCGCCGCAGCATGCTTAATCAACTCGGCTACCCCTTGTAAGGCAAGCAAACCAAATCCAACAGGTATCAGCAATTTCACTGGCCAGCGCAGCAAGCCACCTGCATCAGGTGACATCTCGCCTGACTGCCAGGCCAACATGAACATGGGCCATGAAAACCAGATTATCAATGCAGTAAAAGGCAACAAAAACAGCAGGGTACCGAAGATATCGATTAATATCTGTCCGCGCCTGGACAACCGTCCATAGATAAAGTCAATACGCACATGCCCATTATGTGTCAGCGTATCCCCCGCAGCCAATAAAAACACAGCACCAAACAAATACCACTGTATCTCCAATCCGGCATTGGAACTTTCACCCAAAACATAGCGCCACAGTGCATTGCCTGCAGAAATGAGCGTCACCAGCAATATTAACCATTTCACAATGCGCCCTACCCAGTCATTCAATGAGTCGACAGCATGCGCAAATCTTAACAAAACAGACACAATTACTCTCCAGCTACAGTCATCTGTGCAATCAGTATGGAACCCGTCTGCTTGGAGCCACGCGTTTCAGTGTCAGTGCCGATGGCGACAATATCCTGGTACATTTGCTTGAGATTACCTGCGATGGTAATTTCTTCTACTGGATATTGAATCACGCCATTCTCTACCCAGAAACCTGCCGCGCCGCGTGAATAATCACCTGTAACCATATTCGTGCCATGCCCCAGCAATTCAGTGACCAACAAGCCTGTGCCCATTTTCTGCAACAGACCAGCGAAATCTTCACCGGTGTTATTCACTAACAGATTATGACTTCCACCCGCATTACCCGTAGTTTGCATACCTAACTTACGCGCACTGTAACTACTCAAGAAATAGCCCTGCAACACCCCATCCTTGATCACTTCTCTATCCACCGTCGCTACACCTTCATTATCAAAGGGGCTGCTTGCCAAGCCGCGCAACAAATGCGGGCGTTCGCTGATTTGCAGCCACTCGGGAAACAACGTTTGCCCCAGACTATCCATCAAAAAAGAGGATTTACGATACAAGCTACTACCACTGGTCGCGGACACAAAACTACCAATCAAGCCTGCAGCAATAGGTGCTTCGAACAACACAGGAACTTGGCAAGTTTTAACTTTACGCCCGTCCAAACGCCGGACTGTGCGCTCACCTGCGCGCCGGCCAACTTCAGCAGCCGACATTAAATCAGCGGCCCGCCGTGCCGAGGTGTACCAGTAATCGCGTTGCATACCTTGATCAGATTCAGCAATCACTGCACAGCTAATGCCATGCCGAGAGGTTGGATAACCCGCCAAAAAGCCCAAGCTATTGCCATATACAAATAAAGAATTTTGCGTATTGACACTACCGCCTTCGGAATTGCTTACGCGCGCATCTGCGGCCAAAGCTGCAGCCTCACATTCAGCTGCCATCGCAATCGCATCATCAATAGATTGTGTCCAGGGGTGATATAAATCCAATTCAGGCAGATTAGTCGCCAAACGATCAACATCGGGCAAACCCGCGTAACTATCTTCAGCGGTGTAACGTGCAATGGTCAGTGCCTTATCAACGGTATCGCGCAATGCTGTACGACTAAAATCGGATGTCGACGCATTACCACGTCGCTGCCCGATATAAACTGTCACACCTATACCTTTGTCACGATTATATTCTATGGTTTCAACTTCGCCTTTACGCACTGTGACTGACTGCCCCATACCCTCTGAAGCCTCGGCAGCGCAAGCACTTGCGCCCTGCTGTTTAGCATAATCCAACATCTCTTGCACGAGGGATTGCAACTCGTTTTTAGTATGGCTAAATTGATCAGACACGAAAACTCCAGACTAAGTAAAGCGAAAACCGTTATCATAACAACATTTACAGCATATCTGAGTACCATGGAAGAAATTGAAGACGAAATCCCCGTCATAAGCAAAAGCGAAATCAAGCGGCAAATGACGGCATTACAGAAACTGGGCGAAGAACTTATCGCACTGCCTAAAAGCAAGCTCAACAAACTTGATTTGCCAGAGACTCTGCGCGATGCAATTGATGCAGCTAAGCGCATCACCGCACATGGCGCATTGAGCCGACAAAAACAGTATATCGGTCGTCTGATGCGTATCATTGATGCCCAGCCGATTGCCGATCAGCTGGAACAATGGCGCAATAACAAGAGTGATGGCAACGTGGTTTTCCACCAGATGGAAAATTGGCGCACGCGATTAATTGAGGACGATACAGCAATTACCCTGTTTATCGCAGACTATCCCAATGCCGACGTGCAACAACTGCGCACACTGATACGCAATGCACGTAAAGAAGCGAACCTGCAACAAGCACCGAAAAGTAGCCGTGCTTTGTTCAAGCTGCTACGCAGCATTGTCGAGCAAGCACATCCAGAATTAGCCGCTGCCCCCGATGATGAAGACCTGGACGACGAATAGCTTCATCATGCACGCTTAGTCGTTTCGATTTATAATGTGCAGCTGATATGCTCCATAATTAAGGTCGAATTTAGATGCAAAGAATCATGTTGAAATCCAAGCTACATCGTGTCACTGTCACGCAATCCGAGCTGCATTATGAAGGTTCATGTGCAATAGATGACACCTTGCTTGAAGCAGCTGACATCCGTGAGTATCAGCAAATTGATATTTACAATGTCAGCAATGGTGAACGCTTCACCACCTACGCTATCCGTGCTGAACGTGATTCAGGCACTATTTCTGTCAATGGCGCAGCTGCGCACAAAGCGAATCCTGGTGATATTTTAATCATCGCTACGTATGCAAACTACACTGAAATTGAACTGGAAAACTTTGCACCGCAGCTAGTCTATGTTGATCAACATAACCGCATTAAAAACACACGCCATCACATTCCGGTTCAGGTAGCCGCAGCTTGATTGTCAATAATTAACTATTTAAAAGCATCCGGCAATAGCGGTCTGGCATAAATATCACAAACAAACGACTGGCCTATTTCAGGCAATCTATTTCGCATTTAGCACAAAAATTTACGGTTATTCGAATAAATAACACTCCAAATCTAATATCGAGAGCTTTGCACCAAACCACATAAAGCCAGTTAATTTGCAAAGCATCAATAAGGTTACTTTGATTTTACTGATTA
Organism: Burkholderiales bacterium; assembly: GCA_038217005.1. Taxonomy (GTDB): domain Bacteria; phylum Pseudomonadota; class Gammaproteobacteria; order Burkholderiales; family Sulfuriferulaceae; genus Sulfuriferula. Next base: position 198 of record JBBQPT010000053.1, on the reverse strand, counting down.
ATGCTTAAATTAGCAGAATTTCACTAATTTAAGGCGCGTTTTTGCTGTTATTTTGGTTGTTTTATGTCCATGGGACGGATTTATCCCTCATTCGGTTGATAGATGACATTCGGTGTGGATGGTAAACGCTCTTTTCAGATTATAGGCGAAAGCCATCAGCATAAAACGCGCATGGTTACGTGCCAGACCCAAGTAACG
>JBBQPT010000052.1:0-11029 GCA_038217005.1 Burkholderiales bacterium | reverse complement strand
CTTGTAGCAGCAAGGCTTTAAACATGACAATAGGTGGATAGGCTTTTTCGCCCCGCTTTTTGGTGTGTATGTCAGCCAGTTCAGCGGCAATGGCTTGCCAGTTGATCAGGTCGTATGCCGTCTAGCTCAGTGAGTGCTGCGTGGTCTATGAGTAAGGCATCGGCCAGGCTGGTTTGTTTAAGGTTCTTCCAGGACATGAGCAATTCCGTTTTAGGCAGGGTTGAGCGTTACCGTAATTTTAATTGAATCTCAGGTTACGTGGCAATTCGTGCAAAGCTCTCTCCTTATTTAAATAAAAGGTGTTGTTTGACTAGAATCCATGATAATTATTAATGGTTTTGGTTTAGTTGGGGGTGGCCGTTACTGGAAACTATCGGCATTCTAAGTAAAAAAATCGCTAGTGCAGGCTATTGGCCCACAAATCTGGCAATGGTCATTGTTAACACTTTATCCTTCTCGGTTGATGGGCGGGCTGGCCAAAAAACCAGATAAAAGCAAACAGCCATAACAATGAAAGACAAGATAATCGCAGCCCTAATTCTGGGCTAATTTTGGGGTGTTATTGTGCAGTTATACACATACCCACATGTATTGTGAGTGGCGTTGATTGCTATAAATTGAAATGACATGAAAGACAAATAATATGAAATCACCTACAAATACAATCGCGGTACACATGCTAAACAAAGTTCCGGAAATTACGATTTTCTTCTGGATCATCAAAATCATGGCGACAACCGTGGGGGAGACTGCAGCGGATTTTCTTTCGGTTAATCTGAATTTTGGCCTGACCACCACATCCTATGTGATGAGTGCCTTGCTGTTGATTTCTCTGCTGATACAGATACGGGCTAGCAAATATGTGCCGTGGGCATACTGGATCACGGTTGTCCTGATCAGTATTGTGGGAACATTAATCACAGACAATCTGGTGGATAACTTTGGCGTTAGCCTGGAGGTAACGACCATCATATTCAGTGCGGCGTTGCTGGCAACTTTTGTTGCCTGGTATGCAAGCGAGAAAACGCTATCTGTTCACACCATTTATACAAGCAAACGCGAATTGTTTTACTGGCTGGCCATACTGTTCACATTTGCGTTGGGTACTGCCGCAGGCGATCTTGCCGCAGAAAGTTTGGGGCTGGGTTATGCAACATCGGCACTGATGTTTGGTGCCTTAATCGGAGCTGTTAGCGTTGCTTATTATCTCTTTAGACTGAATGCAGTCCTTGCATTCTGGATCGCCTACATACTGACTCGCCCTTTAGGTGCATCGACTGGTGATTTTCTATCTCAGCCTGTTGCCAATGCTGGCTTGGGGCTGGGTACAATAGTCACGAGCATGATATTTTTAAGTAGTATTATTGGGCTGATAATTTATTTGAGCTTTGGTCAAAAAAATTTGGTTAGACAACTAAAGAAATGAAGTACGCTAACCATTCTGACTGGATATCGAAATCTTATAAGATTGTTACCAATCCCATAAACCCCCTCCAACTAAAAGGCTACCGTCATGCGTATTCTTCTTGTTGAAGACGACCGCATGATAGGCGAAGCGGTCAGCGTCGCACTCAAAGATGAGGCTTATGCCGTGGACTGGGTGCAGGACGGTGCTGCCGCCAGTAGTGCGCTTGAGCATAATGATCATCAAGTCGTACTGCTTGACCTAGGTTTGCCTAAGCGTGATGGCCTTGAAGTATTGCGCCGCTTAAGGCAGGCAGGAAACCAAGTTCCTGTCATCATTATCACTGCTCGAGATGGGATAGAAGACCGCATAAAGGGGTTGGATTTTGGTGCGGATGATTATTTGGTGAAACCCTTCGACGTGAACGAATTGCTTGCTCGCCTACGGGCAATTGTTCGACGGCAAGGTGGGCAGTCCACACCACTACTCAGTAACGGCATGGTCAGCCTCGATCCAGCTACACATGAGGCGCGCAGTGGCGGTGCTGTATATCTGTTAAGCGCACGCGAATTTGCTCTTTTACATGCGTTGCTATTGCGCCCCGGTACGATACTCACACGTGCTGAGCTGGAAGAGCGTATCTATGGCTGGAACGAAGAAGTGGAAAGCAACGCCGTGGATTTTCTAATTCACGGCGTACGCAAAAAACTCGGCGCTGAGATCATCAAGAACGTGCGCGGTGCGGGCTGGATGGTCGCTAAGGCTAGCGGAAGGACCCAGGCGGAATGAACACTTACCGTTTCGTTGTAAGCCTAATAGCTCTTGGACTTGCGGGATGCGCAAGTTATACGTCTAAACCCTTGCCCGAGCGAGTCGATTTTCCGCAATCCGCCAGTGCTATTAACCTTAATCCGACAAGTTTGCCTTTCCGCAATCTGTCTACGCATGTATACAATCCGGCCGATGGCCTGGATATGGATGAAGTGGCGATGCTGGCGATGGCAAATAATCCGCAACTGCGTCAGTTACGCGATGGTCTGGGCATCGCCCGTGCTCAGTCATTCGCCGCTGGCTTGTTACCCGATCCTCAGTTGGGGATTACATCTGATCATCCTACCAATGGTACTGCGGGTAATACTAATGCGTTCAATCTAAACCTGAGTTACGACGTCAATGCGCTGTTGCTGCGTTCCTCGCGCACGGGTGCAGCAACGGCAGATGAGCAACGCATCAATCTGGAGTTGTTATGGCAGGAGTGGCAGGTAGTGAGTCAGGCACGCTTGCTGTTTACCCGACTGACAGCACAGCAGGCGTTGATGGTGCAGTTGCAATCTGCGCGTAGTCTGCTGGCGTATCGTTATCAGCGCAGTCAACAAGCACTGGCGGCTGGCAATGTAACCATAGATTTCGTCAGTGCCGATCTGACCGCCTTGCAAAACATCGAGCGCCAGCGCAACGAACTGGAGCGCAGCCTGCTGCAAAATCGTGCCAGTCTGAATAACTTGCTAGGGCTAATCGCCAATGCGCCATTACTGCTGGTTGGCGAACCTGGGGTGGCGACGATAGATGTGGACGGTGTACATGCCGGGCTGGAGTCGCGGCTCAACCAGCGTCCGGACTTGCGTGCACTGCAAGCAGGCTACCATTCCCAGGAAGAAAAATTTCGCGGTGCGGTACTGGCCCAGTTTCCGGCATTGAATGTTGGACTGACTCGCGCCCGCGATACCAGCGGGCTTTATACTATGGGTTTTGGCTTGGGTCTTAGTCTGCCGATTTTTAACCGTAATCGAGGCAATATTGCCATTGAACACACCACACGCAAGAAGCTGTTCGATGAATATCAGGATCGGCTCAACAGCGCTTATAGCGAGATAGCCATCGCGCTGGATAATCTACCTTTGCTGCAAAACCAGCTACAGCGTACCTCTCAGGGTATAGCGGAACTCAAAACTGTGGCTCAGCGCGCTGAAGCTGCCTATCAGGCAGGCAATCTCGCTGGTCCCGATTATGTACGGCTGCAAACCGCGCTGTTGGACAAACAAACCGAAGCCATCAATCTACAGGAGGCACTGATGGAACAACAAATCGCATTAACCACTTTGCTCGGTCCAGATTTGCCTGAAACCCGTCCAAACCGGAGTATCCAATAATGCGGAACGCAATTTTGATGTTGTGTTTATTGCTGACGGTGAGTCCTGTATTAGCTGCTGATGCACCTAGTGTGGCAGTGCAAACAGTAGTGCTCAAGCAGCAACTGATGACTGCTACGGTATCCGGTTACGGCGTGGTGTCGCCGGGCACACGTAGCCTGCAAAATATCAGCCTGCCGCGCGCCGGACAAGTGTTGAGCCTGTTGGTAAATGCCGGTCAGGTGGTGAAGCAAGGCACACCCCTGTTCGAATTCGGTACTGGCAGCGACGCTGCGCTGGGCTATCAGCAAGCTGTGACAGCAGTACGTTTTGCCGCCAACGAAGTAACCCGCATCGATCAACTACAGGGTCAGCAACTGGCAACTCAGTCACAACTTGGTGCAGCGAAAAAATCGCTCGCCGATGCGCAGGCGGCGCTTATTGCACAGCAAAAAACAGGTAGTGGGCGAGGTGTTGAACGCATCCGAGCACCGTTCGATGGCATGGTGGCAAGTATCACGGCAGCACAGGGTGATCGTCTGGCAGCTGGTGCACCCATCTTGCAATTGGTTCGTGCCGGTGATCAGCGCGTGTTGCTCGGTGTAGAGCCTGAGGATGTCACGAGCGTACGTCCAGGTATGGCAGTGACGTTGGTGTCGGTATTTAATAGTGCACACCAAGTGACGGGGAAAGTGATACAGGTGTTTGGCATGATCAACCCGCAAAGCCAGTTTGTCGATGTGCTGGTGGAAGTCGCTGGTGGCGAATTTATACCTGGTACGCGTGTACGTGCCGACATCCAGCTCAATCAGCAATCCGAGTGGGTCGTGCCGCGTTCAGCCGTACTGCGTGATGTACATGGCGCTTACCTGTATCAGGTACAGGCGGGGAAAGCCCATCGCGTGAATGTGTTCACTGGACTCGAACAGAATGGGCTGGTAGCGGTAAATGGAGCGGTTAACAAAAGCCAGCCGGTAATAAGCTTAGGCAATTATGAATTACAGGACGGTATGGCTGTGCACGGGAGTCGGCCGTGACTTTTACTCAGTGGATGCAGGGACATCGACGCTCAATTCTATTTCTGTTGGCGTTGCTGGCGCTGGCCGGTGCGTTGGCCGCATTCAAGCTCCCGGTGACCCTGTTCCCCAATGTGGATTTCCCGCGCGTGGTGGTGTCGCTAGACGCTGGCGACCGCCCCGCCGATCTGATGATGCTGGCGGTGACGCAGCCAGTAGAGGAGGCAGTACGGCGCGTGCCGGGAGTACGTGATGTTCGCTCTACTACCAGCCGCGGGTCGGCAGAGGTGTCGGTAAGTTTTGACTGGGGTATCGACATGGGGCTGGCCACCTCGCAGATCAATCAGGCGATTACGCAAATTCTCCCTAATCTGCCGTTGGGCACTCAACTTAACACCAGACGCATGGATCCGACAGTCTTTCCAATTCTGGCATATAGCCTGACCTCAGCGACACAATCGCAAACTGCGCTGTACGATCTGGCACGTTATCAGTTGCGTCCATTACTTTCCAGCGTTAACGGTGTGGCGCGTATCGAGGTGATGGGTGGTGCGCAGGAGGAGTACCGAGTTACTGTCGATCCGGCGCGTTTGCTGGCATATAACCTGACCTTGAGCGACGTGGCGCAGGCACTTTCCGCCGCCAACGTAGTTACTGCAGTAGGCCGCCTGGAAGATCACTACAAATTATATTTGGCGATTGCCGACGCACGTCTGAAAAATGTGCAACAGATTGGCCGTACCATTATCAGGAGTGGCGCTAGCGGCATTGTGCGTTTGGATGACGTTGCTCAAGTAAGCGACGGCGTGGTTCCGCAGTGGATCAAAGTCAACGCAGATGGCCGCCCTGCAGTGTTGTTTAATATCTATCAACAGCCCGGCAGCAACAGCGTGCAGATTGCGCATGATGTACAGGCCAAGCTCGCCGCCTATCAGGCGCAACTGCCGGTGGGTGTGAAGCTTGCCAACTGGTACGATCAAAGTGTGCTGGTGCTGGATTCTGCCGCTAGTGTGCGTGATGCAATACTTATCGGCACCGGGCTGGCGGTGCTGGTGTTGTTTGCCTTCCTGCGCAATATCAAAATCACGCTGATTGCGGCCATTGTCGTACCCACGGTACTGGCAGCCACCGTGGTATTGCTGTATGTACTCGGCATGAGCTTTAACATCATGACCCTGGGCGGCATGGCAGCGGCGGTGGGACTCATTATTGACGATGCCATCGTTATGATCGAGCACATCGTGCGGCGTTTGCGCGGCGGCACCGGTGAGCATCACGGCCGGGTAATGGCAGCGGCGATGGAATTCATGCGGCCACTGGCAGGTTCTTCGGCATCGACTATCATCATTTTTTTGCCGCTGGCGTTTTTAACTGGCGTCACGGGGGCTTTTTTCAAGGCATTATCGCTCACCATGGCGTCTGGGCTAATCATTTCGTTTTTGGTGACATGGCTTGCAGTACCGCTGCTGGCTGATCATTTTCTGACGGAAAATGATGCCAATCAGAAAGAAGGCGGACGCCTCACGGACTGGATGCATGATCGCTACGGCGCACTTATGCAGCGTATGTTGGCGCGGCCTGCGCTGATCTTACTATTGATAGTGCCATTGCTGGGTGTGGGTTATGTCGCGTTCACACAAGTCGGTTCTGGTTTTATGCCCACCATGGACGAAGGGGGGTTCATCCTTGATTACCGTGCAGAGCCCGGTACTTCGCTCACTGAGACCGACCGGTTGTTGCAGCAGGTGGAAGCTATCATCAAGGCCAATCCTAACGTCGATACCTACTCGCGGCGCACCGGTACACAGCTTGGCGGCGGTTTGACCGAAGCCAACGAGGGAGACTTTTTTATCCGACTGAAAGCGGGGGCTCGTCCGCCAATTGAATCTGTGATGGACGATATTCGCAGCCAGGTTGAACAGCAGGTACCGGGTTTGAAAATCGAATTAGCGCAGCTAATGGAAGATGTCATCGGCGACCTCACTTCGGTGCCGCAACCGATTGAGATAAAACTGTTTTCCGATAACCCTGACGAGCTCGCCGCCAGCGCGCAAAAAATACAAGCGTTAATCAATAAAGTGCCGGGGGTCGTGGATACCCGCGATGGCATCAATCCGGCAGGCGACGCGCTGGAGATACGTGTGGATCGCGTCAAAGCAGCGCTGGAAGGTATGAACCCAGACAGCGTGACGCAAATTCTGAGCGGTTATTTGTCCGGTGTGGTTACCACGCAGATGCAGAAAGGACCAAAGTTGGTTGGCGTACGTGTGTGGATCCCGCAAGACCAGCGTGCGATTACTCCTGATGTGGGTAAGTTGCTGATCCGTGCACCGGATGGGCATATCTTTCCGCTCAAGCGTGTGGCCGAGATTGTACCGATCAGTGGTCAGCCACAAATCCGCCGTGAAAACCTGAAGCGCATGGTGGCGGTCACTGGTCGTATCAGCGGACGTTCGCTGGGCGCAGTGATTGCCGATATCCAGCAGAAAATGGCCTCGGCCAATCTGCTACCTAAGGGCATGTACTATGAACTGGGTGGAGTTTACAAACAGCAACAAATTGCTTTTCAGGGCTTGATCGCAGTGTTCATCGCTGCCATCGGATTGGTGTTCTTATTGCTGCTGTTTTTATACGAGAGTTTTCGCATGGCCTTGTCCATACTTGCCATTCCGCTACTGGCAACGTCTGCAGTGTTCATCGGTCTGTGGCTCACGGGCATCGAGCTCAATATCTCAGCGATGATGGGTATGACTATGATTATTGGTATTGTTACCGAAGTGGCGATTTTTTATTTTTCGGAATTCCGTGACCTAGTCACTGATTTACCGCTTAATCAGGCACTGATTGACGCCGGCAAAAACCGTATGCGCCCTATCGCTATGACAACTTTTGCAGCAATCCTTACACTGCTACCGTTGGCATTCGCGATCGGCCAAGGCTCTGCGATGCAACAGCCGCTTGCTGTGGCCATCATAGCTGGTCTCGCGGTACAGTTGCCGCTAGTATTAATCGTAATGCCAGTGTTGTTCCGGATTATGTCGAATACGGATAAATGATGAACGGCTCCCTTGAACGCCACCTTTCACGCACGTTAGCACTTGCCATTATTCTGGCGGGCTTAGTCGCAGGGCTGGTTTCTTTTGGCTTTGCCTATGTGGAAGCTCAAGAATTCCAGGACGACACTTTGCGTAAGATTGCAGCCGTTGCCGATGTTAACCGTCTCCACGAGCAAGGGGTTAACAACAATAATATTAACGGGATAGGTGGTGCTGACAGTGATCCGGAAGATCGGATCCTGATTTTGCGACTGCCCGTCGATATGGAGACCGCCTCGGCGGCATGGTTGCCAGCCGATTTGCGGCCCGGCTTTCATACCGTGGGCAGTCAAGATGAGGGGTGGCGTGTCTTTGTACGCCAGACAAAACATGGTGCGCGCATTGCTGTCGCGCAAGAAACAACAGTGCGCGACGAAATGGCCATTAACAGCGCTTTACGTACTCTGATCCCACTTTTGGCACTATTACCGCTGCTTATATGGCTTTCCGTACGCATCGTGAGAGCAGAACTGGCACCGGTGCGACATCTTGCGCAAACGCTGGATGAGCAGCCTGCTGAGCGTCCTGCAGCCCTGTCCGAGGACGGAATGCCCGACGAGATCGCCCCCTTTATACGTGCCATCAATCGCTTGCTGGAGCGAGTAGCCAGACTCATGACTGAGCAACGACGTTTCATCGCCGATGCAGCCCATGAATTACGCAGCCCCTTGACAGCATTGTCGCTGCAAGCGCAAAACCTGGAGAAAGCTGACACGCTGGTAGCCATGCACGAACGTGTTGCCCCTTTGCGAGCAGGTATCGAACGCTCGCGGCGGTTGACCGAACAGCTTTTGAACCTTGCCAAAAGCCAGGCCAGCACAGCCACTGGGACTGTTATGAATGTCTCAGACATGGCGCGTGAATTAATTGCCGAGTACCTGCCGCTAGCCGAATCTCGCGCCATCGATCTAGGGCTCGAGGATACCGGAAATATAGTGCTTGCTGCAGAACCACAGATGCTGCACTTGGTACTCAAAAATGCGTTGGACAACGCCTTGCGTTACACGCCGGCTCACGGTGAAGTCACACTGCGTCTCTACACCGAAGGTGAGGATGCTGTGATCGAGGTTGAGGATTCTGGTCCCGGTGTTCCCGTCGCCCAGCGTGAACGGGTGTTCGATCCCTTTTATCGCATCGAGGGCGTGGGTGGTGAAGGCAGCGGCCTGGGACTTGCCATCGTGCGCGATGCTGCGGCAAGGCTAGGCGGCACAGTCAGTCTGCATGACCGGCGCGACGGGGCGGGATTGGTCTTTCGCTACCGACAGCGGTGCGTTTCACCGCCATCTTCAGGATGATCAGCGCCTTCATCGCGAGTTACGGTTATCTGGCCGTGTTTTTGGGCACACTGTTCGAAGGGGAAACCATCCTGCTCGCTGCTGGATTCGCCGCTCATCGTGGTTTGCTCGACTTGCCGCTCATCATCGCATTAGCATTTTCTGGCGCTACGCTAGGTGACCAACTGGCTTTCCTGCTCGGTCGTTGGAAGGGCAATACCATGGTTGCGCATTTCCCTTCACTGGCGCAACACGTACCTAAGATTCACACCTTGCTCGAACGGCATCATGCGCTGTTTATCCTCGCTAACCGCTTTCTTTACGGTCTGCGTATCGCTGGTCCCGTTATTATAGGTACTACTAGCGTGCCTTTTCTGCGATTCGCTGTTCTTAATATGATTGGTGCTGCCATCTGGACAGTAACAATAACTTGGGCAGGTTATTTCTTTGGCGTGGCACTGGCGGGATTGTTCTCTGATCTTAAACGCATAGAGGAATTCATTCTGGTCGGTATTCTGGCGACCGGTTCCATCGTGTGGCTATGGCGAAGTAAACGCGTGGTGAATCTGCTCAATCTCAAACGTCATGGACTGCTATCTGCGCTACTGGCAGGGCTTGTCATTCTGGGCAGCACATGGATGTTCCTAGACATACTTGAAGACGTGGTCACGCACGATCCATTGGTCGAAGTCGATATCATTGTGCATAACAGCTTGCAACAACTGCGCACCCCATCAATAGACAATATGATGATCGCAGTCACTGAGATGGGTGACATTCAGGTGGTTCTGCCGGTTATTTTTGCCGCTATGGCATGGTTTGTCTGGCATCGCCTATGGCAAACCAGTCTATATTGGCTTACTGCTGTTGGGTTGGCGGAAATTCTTGTCAAAGTCATGAAACTCGCCCTGCACCGCCCTCGCCCGAGCCTACTTTACAATGGCGTGGAGCGTTTTTCCTTCCCAAGTGGCCACGCTACGATGAGCGTTGTAGTATATGGCTTGCTTGCCTTTCTGATCTGCCGTGAGCAACGAGCATGGGTCAGAAATTCGATCGCTGTGCTGGTCACTTTGGTGATAGCACTGATCGCATTCTCACGGCTGTATCTCGGTGTGCACTGGGCATCTGATGTGATTGCCGGCATAAGTTTCGGCTTGGCGTGGATCAGCATACTGGCGCTGGCGTATACCTACCACACCCATGAAGATATCAAATCCAGGCAGTTATCCCTACTCCTAATCGCCACCCTGTTGCTGAGTGGTGCCTGGCACCTCACGCAAGCCTATAGTCTGGATTTGGTACGTTACGCACAGACCCCAAGCACCGATACTAAATCACCCCATCTTCAACAATAAATTGTCTTGATGCAGTGCTTCCGTACATTAAAGTTTTAATCAAACTCTATTGTTGTATTAAATCTTAGTTGCTAATCACAGGCTAATTCTTAGTTGTTATCTTTACATTTACGCAATATCCGCGTGTGTATAAGGAGTCATTATTATGGAACGCGAACCAATCCTGAATGCCATCGCTGATGAGCGTGATTAGTACGAATGAAATTATTGAGTATTGACAGTTATTTTTAAACTATTGAAGGAATCTGAAATGAAAAAATTAATTATTACTATTGGTACATTAGGCTTTGCTGCCGTTGCATTTTCGGCTCAAGCTTACACGGGTGAAGCTTTGGCAAAACACGCCAAAGTAACAATGACAGAAGCGCGTGCCATCGCACTGAAAGCACATCCTGGCAAAATTACCGACGAGGAATTGGAGAAAGAAGCGGGCGGTAGCGGTTTGCGTTATTTATTCGATATCCGCGAAGGTAAAGTGACGCAGGAAGTAGGTGTAGATGCGCAGTCAGGCGCGGTGCTGGAAAATAAAGCGGAAGGTGCCAACCCGGATTGATGGCGCATGTTTTAAATTTACTCTAAGTTATTCAGTATAGTATTTTATACGGGATGAAACCTGTAGTGGTCAACTAATTTCAGACACGTCACTAGGTTGTTTAGCTGCCATTTCCTGCTCATAATTAATCGGTGATGCGTAGCCCAACGTGGAATGTAGCCGCTGGCAGTTATAAAAACCGACAATATAGTCCACGATGTCT
>JBBQPT010000051.1:0-11581 GCA_038217005.1 Burkholderiales bacterium | reverse complement strand
CGCATAAAACCTAATATGCGTGACAATAAGGTCATGCTGCTCACTTTAGCGAGCGCGTGTAGCAGATTCATTTGCGTGGGTTGCGAGAGATAAAGAGCCGTAATAGTAGCGTTAAAGTGAATAATTCGCTAGCTAAGGCTTGCTATTTGAGTATGAGCAACTTATAATTGCGTGTTTTAAGTACCCCGATACAGGAGCCTCACAATATGGCAAATAGCGCACAAGCCAGAAAGCGTGCAAGACAAAACGATTCACAGCGTGCTCATAACGCTGCCCTGCGCTCAACGCTGCGCACCGCAATCAAGAAAGTACAGAAAGCGGTATTGGCTGGTGATAAAGCTGTTGCAACCACCACTTTTAGCGTATCTATGAGTGTGATTGATCGTATTGCTGACAAGAAAATCATCCATAAAAATAAAGCTGCTCGTCATAAGAGCCGTTTGAATGCTGCTGTTAAAGCAATGGCATAAGCTGGATAGTATATGAAAAAAGCCTTACGCAATGCGTAAGGCTTTTTTTTGTCTGTTGACTGTGTTGGTGTGCTCAGTCAAGCATGAAATTAGCTGGTTTTAATTCGTTGAGTCAGTAGGATCAATAATATTGAGATCGTTGGATTGCGCGAAACCCATAAGAAAGCTGTAAGTTGCCGGTTGAGCCTGTTTTAGCGCTTTGTCGACGATCACGCATTTGATACCGTTGATAGTTGTCGGACGTACAAAAGGTGAGTAGTTCATACGGTGATCTTCACCGAATGTCGATAACGAACCTGATAGTCGCTCAGCCCAGTCACTAGGACGAAAAGTACGGCCAGAAGTGGTGACGCCTTGAATAATAATATCGTTATCGGTAGGTTCGGACATTTTATGTTTACTTCATAAAAAAACAATATGAGCAGGATTTTAACAGACTATCACGCAGTTGCGAATTGATGGAACAATTAGGCTAACACCTGCTAGAATATGGCTAAATAGTTTTTTAGTAAACCCTTAGTTGAACTGGAGCCCAGAATGATACATGAATTACCTACTTTACCTTATGCGAAAGACGCATTGCAACCACATATTTCAGCTGAAACCATAGAGTACCACTATGGTAAGCATCACCAGGCTTATGTGACCAACTTGAATAACCTGATTAAAGGTACTGAATTTGAAGCGCTGAGCTTAGAAGATATTATTCTGCAGTCTGCGGGTGGCGTTTTTAATAATGCAGCGCAAGTGTGGAATCACACTTTTTACTGGAATTGCTTGAGTCCTAACGGCGGCGGCGCACCTGCCGGTGCATTGGCTGATGCAATCAATGCCAAATGGGGTTCATTTGACGCATTTAAAGAAGCATTCAGCAAGGCAGCTGTCGGTACATTCGGTTCTGGTTGGGCTTGGCTGGTTAAAAATACTGCTGGTGAATTAGAAATCGTATCAACTAGCAATGCAGCGACGCCAATGACTAATGGTCAAACCGCGTTAATGACTTGCGACGTTTGGGAGCATGCATATTATGTTGACTACCGTAATGCGCGCCCTAAGTATGTAGAGATATTCTGGAATCTGGTAAACTGGAATTTCGTTGCCGCTAATTTTGCTGCGTAATATCTGCTAAAATAGCAAGCAAAGGGCGGCGTAAGCTGCCCTTATGTTTTTAACTCTACTTAAATCTATCATGTCTTATTTAATGAATACCTATGCTCGGCTTCCTGTGACATTTGTGCGCGGTGAGGGTGTTTGGCTCATGGATGAAGCTGGCAATCGATATCTTGATGCATTGGCAGGTGTGGCCGTCAACGGCTTAGGGCATGCGCATCCTGCCTTGGTCAAAGCCGTGTGTGAGCAGGCGCAACAGTTAATTCACAGTTCCAATATCTACCAAGTTCAGCGTCAAGAACAATTGGCAGAGAAACTTTGCCAATTGTCTGGTATGGATAAAGTATTTTTCTGTAACTCAGGTTGTGAAGCGAATGAAGCGGCAATTAAAATTGCACGCTTGTATGGGCATGGCAAGGGTATAGATACACCTACCATTATCGTGATGGAGAAATCCTTCCACGGTCGCACCATGGCGACGTTAACAGCGACAGGCAACCGCAAAGTGCAAGCGGGGTTTGAGCCATTGTTATCTGGTTTTGTGCGTGTGCCTTATAACGATGTCGAGGCGGTGCGTCAGGTTGCGCTGCATAACCCTGACGTTGTGGCCGTGATGGTTGAACCGATAGAAGGCGAGGGCGGGATTGCGATTCCTGATGCGGCTTATTTAGCGGAATTACGTGAGATTTGTGATGCGCACGGCTGGTTGCTGATGCTTGATGAGGTGCAGACCGGCATAGCACGCACGGGCGCATGGTTCGCATTCCAACATGCTGGGATTTTGCCTGATGTAATGTCACTGGCTAAAGGTCTAGGCTCTGGCGTACCGATTGGTGCGTGTGTAGCGCGTGGCGCTGCAGCAGAGGTGTTTCAACCTGGTAATCACGGTTCTACTTTTGGCGGTAACCCGCTGGCATGTGCGGCTGGTTTGGCAACAATACAGGCCGTGGTAGATCAAGATTTGTTAAACCATGCGCAGCAAATTGGCGCTGCTATCGTTTCAGGCTTAGCACGTGATTTAGCTGGTGTAGTGGGAATTAAATCCATTCGTGGCTTAGGCATGATGATAGGGATAGAGCTGGATCGTCCTTGCGCTGAATTGGTAAAATTGGCACTAGCACAGCATTTGTTGATTAATGTGACGGCGGATACTGTGGTGCGTTTAGTGCCACCATTGGTGATGAGCGCAGAAGAAGCAGCGCTGTTAGTGAATAAATTAAGCGCGGTCATCCGTGAATTTTTAAAGTGAGTTGCTTATGCAAGCCGTTAAACATTTTCTGGAATTCAAAGATTTAACCCGCGAGGAATTCGAATATATTTTTGAGCGCGCTAAAATCATTAAGGCGCGTTTTAAAAATTATCAAACCTATCATCCTTTGCTCGATCGTACTTTGGCGATGATATTCGAGAAGCAGTCGACACGCACTCGTTTGTCGTTTGAAGCCGGTATGCATCAATTAGGCGGTTCTGCGATTTATTTGAATACGCGGGACACCCAGCTCGGGCGCGGTGAGCCAGTGGAAGATGCTGCAGAGGTTATCTCGCGCATGGTTGATATCGTGATGATACGTACGTTTGAGCAGGATATTATCGAACGTTTTGCCCAGCATTCGCGCGTACCTGTGATTAACGGTTTGACCAATGAATACCATCCGTGCCAAATTATGGCGGACATATTTACCTATATTGAACGGCATGGCTGCATCAAGGGCAAAACTGTGGCCTGGGTGGGTGACTCCAACAATATGTGCAATACCTGGCTGCAAGCCGCTGTTGTGCTCGATTTCAATGTGCATGTTTCAACCCCGCCAGGGTACGAAGTCGAGCCTGAGCGTGCTGGTTTGTATGATACCAGCCACTACGAAAGTTTTGCAGATCCGATGGATGCATGTCGTGGTGCAGATTTGGTGACCACGGATGTGTGGACCAGTATGGGTTTCGAGGCTGAAAATGAAGAACGTAAACGTGACTTCCAAGACTGGCAAGTCGACGCAGAAATGATGGCGATTGCCGCACCTGACGCATTGTTTATGCACTGTTTGCCCGCGCATCGTGGCGAAGAGGTAGCGGCTGAAGTCATCGACGGTTTACAAAGTGTCGTGTGGGATGAGGCGGAAAACCGTTTGCATACACAAAAAGCATTAATGGAATATCTTTTGTTGGGAAAAATTGCATGAGCGACGTTAAAAAAGTAGTGCTTGCCTATTCAGGCGGGTTAGATACCTCAGTTATTTTGAAATGGCTGCAGGATGAATACCAATGTGAAGTGGTAACGTTTACTGCTGATATCGGGCAAGGCGAAGAGCTGGAACCTGCACGTGAAAAAGCAGTTAAATTTGGCGTAAAAGAAATCTTTATCGATGATTTGCGTGAAGAGTTTGTGCGTGATTTTGTGTTTCCTATGTTCCGCGCAAATACTGTGTATGAGGGTGAATACCTGTTAGGTACATCAATTGCGCGTCCACTGATTGCCAAGCGTTTGATAGAAATCACCAATCTGACCGGTGCAGACGCTATTTCTCATGGTGCCACAGGCAAGGGTAATGATCAGGTTCGCTTTGAATTAGGCGCATATGCATTGAAACCTGATATCAAGATTATTGCACCTTGGCGTGAATGGGATTTGCTGTCGCGTGAAAAACTGCTGGCCTATGCCGAAAAGCATGGCATCCCTGTAGAGATGAAGCATAAAAATGGCGGTAGTCCTTACAGCATGGATGCAAATTTATTGCATATTTCCTATGAAGGTCGTGCACTGGAAAATCCGGCAATTGAAGCAGAAGCTGATATGTGGCGTTGGACAGTTTCCCCCGAAGCTGCGCCTGATGCGGCTGAGTACGTTGAGCTGGAATATAAGCAGGGTGACATTGTCGCGGTTAATGGCGTGTCTATGAGCGCTGCAACAGTATTGGCTGAACTTAACCGCTTGGGCGGCAAACATGGCGTAGGTCGTCAAGATCTGGTAGAAAATCGTTATGTTGGTATGAAATCACGCGGCTGTTATGAAACTCCGGGCGGCACGATTATGCTCAGAGCGCATCGCGCGATAGAGTCTATTACCCTGGATCGCGAAGTGGCTCACTTAAAAGACGAACTAATGCCGCGATATGCCAGCCTCATTTACAACGGCTACTGGTGGAGCCCAGAGCGTCAAATGTTACAAACCATGATAGATGCGTCGCAAGTCCACGTAAATGGATGGGTGCGCGTTAAGTTGTATAAGGGAAATGTGATTGTGGTTGGCCGCGATTCTACAACCGATTCTCTGTTTGACGCCAATATCTCTACCTTTGAAGATGATCAGGGTGCCTATAACCAGGCCGATGCCGGTGGTTTTATCAAGCTCAACGCGCTACGTCTGCGCATCGCTGCTAAATTAAGAAAGTAAAATATATGAGTCAATTTGATCAAGTCAGTGTCATTAAACAAGCCAATATCTATTTTGATGGTAAATGCGTATCGCACACCGTGTTATTTGCCGACGGAACCAAGAAAACCATAGGTGTGATATTCCCTAGTCAACTCGTGTTTAACACCGGTTTGCCAGAGATTATGGAAATCAACGCGGGTAAGTGCAAGGTTAAACTTGCAGGTGAATCCGAATGGAAAACTTACCAGGCGGGTGAACAATTCAGCGTGCCTGGTAATAGCAGTTTTGATATAGAAACAGTTGAAACTCTGGATTACGTTTGCCATTTTGTCGTAGCTTAGGTTAAGAGTGGATATGAAACGAACAATATTACTAGGTGGTTTACTGTTGATGCTGGCAACGGCGAATAGCTTCGCCATGACTACTGATGAAGCGAAAATGGTTAGTGATGCCGCCACGCGAGGTAGTGCAAGTGCGCAAGTGCTGCTGGCAGTCATGTACAAACACGGTGATGGTGGTTACAGCAAAAATGACCAGCAAGCGGTTTATTGGTATGAAAAAGCCGCACAGCAAGGCAATCCTTATGCGCAAATGGCATTGGGAGATATGTATGAGCAAGGTTCAGGTGTTAGTAAAAATCTGAAAGTGGCTGCGGACTGGCGTGAAAAAGCAGCAAAGCGTGGCAATGTACAAGCACAGTTGAAACTGGGGCAAATGTATCTGGTGGGTGCAGGCGTTGTTAAAAATATTAATCAGGCAGAATACTGGCTCAATCGCGCTGCTGTAGCAGGTAACAGTGAAGCACAATTTGAGTTGAATAAGCTGTATCGCAATCCAGATTGGGTAAAACACAATCCGGCGCTGGCAAATGACTGGTTAGCTAAATCAGCTGTGCAAGGTTACGAAGATGCAGTTGCATTTGCGCATTTTTTCGAGCATCTGGGATTCGAGGCCAAAGAAGATTTGAGTCAGCGTGCGCCGCATTTACGTAAACTGGCGACCGATGGCGATGCCGAAGCGCAGTATCAGTTGGCCATGCGCTATGAACACGGTATCGGAGAGAAACATGATAATGCGCAAACGATGTATTGGTTAAAGCTGTCGGCTAACCAAGGCCACGTTATGGCAATCAAGAGTTTGATTCATATTTATATGCTGGGTTTGGATGGTAATGCAGTAGACCCTGTTCAAACTAAATTTTGGCAAGATAGATTACAGGGTGTGAAAAAATGATGGATGGTTTGTTTGATTTGATCAATAGCTCATGGAATGATTTTGTCAGTTTCTTGGTGAGTGCTTTGTTGTTGGGTATATATCATTTGTATTTGGCATATAAAGTTAAAAAACGGCCCACTTATACGGTACAAGCGGTCAACCGCATCGCACGTACGGCATGGGTGGAAACCATCATGAATGAGCGTCGTGATGTTCTGGCGGTACAGACATTGCGTAACTCAACAATGGCGGCGACTTTTTTGGCCTCTACGGCGGTGCTACTGATAATCGGGGTGCTTACCCTGAGTGGGCAGGCAGCGAATTTGAACACGACTTGGCACGCATTGAACGCGTTGGGCGCAACCCATAATTCAATTTGGTTGGTTAAATTGTTGGTGTTGTTGAGTGACCTGTTTGTCGCATTTTTCTGTTTTTCTATGTCCATTCGTATTTATAATCATGTGGGTTTCATGATTAACGTGCCGCTGACACTGAATCACAAAATGATTTCACCGCAGCATGTTGCTTTGCATTTGAATCGTGCGGGCAAATTCTACAGTATGGGCATGCGTGCTTATTATTTCTCTGTGCCTATGGTGTTCTGGTTGTTTGGTCCACATTTCATGGTGATTTCAACCATTATGCTGATTTTTGTTTTATATTTCCTTGATCGCGCGCCTAAAGTTATGGCGGATGATTATGCTGCTTAAAGGTGTGAATTATGCCCAGTTTTGATATTGTTTCCGAAGTAGATAAGCAAGAAGTTAAAAATGCAGTGGAGCAAGCTAATAAAGAAGTTTCTACTCGGTTTGATTTCAAAGGTACTGATGCGCGTGTAGAACAAGCCGACTATGTATTGACGGTATTCGCTGACAATGAATTTCAGCTCGAACAAGCACAAGAGGTACTTAATAATAAGCTGATTAAACGCAGTGTAGATATTAAGTGCCTGGATTTTGGCAAGACTGAAAAAATCACGGGTAATAAGGTAAAGCGTGCTGTCACTGTCAAAACTGGTGTTGAAATTGAATTGGCAAAAAAAATTGTCAAAGAAATAAAAGACAGTAAACTGAAAGTTCAAGCTAGCATACAAGGGGAAACTGTGCGGGTAACGGGGGCTAAGCGTGATTTGTTGCAGGACGCAATTACATTAGTACGCAAGCAAATTCCCGACTTCCCCTTGCAATATCAAAACTTTAGAGATTGATGCGTTGCTGATAACAAGCATAGTGTAGTATGCTTAACTTAGATTGAATCACTAGCTTAAGGACGATTAAATGATAATCCGCGACATATTAACGGTTAAAAGTGATGATATTTGCGCTATCAGCCCTATGCAAACGGTGGCGGATGCTGTCAGTCAAATGGTAGCGCATGACGTGGGTTCGTTGGTCGTTCGTCAAGATGGGGTAATGGTTGGGTTGTTGACCGAGCGCGATGTGTTGCGTGGTATTAGTAAATTAGGCGGCACTTTTGTTACGCATAAAGTGAGTGACATGATGGTCACCGAGCCGATTATTGGGAGCCCAACTGATACAGTCGATTATGTGCGCGGTGTGATGACTGAAAATCGAGTCAGCCATTTACCTGTGATGGACGGTGATAATCTTCTAGGTATTATTTCATTCCACGACGTTGCACGGGCTTGCCTGAATGCGGCTGATTTTGAAAATCAGCTACTCAAACGGTATATCAAGCACTGGCCTGAATAAATAACCGAAAACGCCACCTTCTAGGTGGCGTTTTACTTGGTACCTTACTCAATGATCTTGGGCGCGACCTTTGTCATGTCCTTTTTTATTGTCATTTCCTTTGTCATATTTGTTGCCATGTTCGTTTTGATTGCGGTAGTTATCTCTGCCTTTATTATGGCTTTTCTGATAGTTTGGGACATATACACGGTTGTACCAATTATCTTGCACAAAATAAACTCGTTCACCACAGGCATTGTATTGGCGGCAATGTTTACGCCAGTTCTTGGCGTGACCAGGTGGCACGTGTAAATAAACGGGTGGACGGCTGACGGAGACGCGCTCAACGATAATAGGTTGACGATAAATTAACTGCGGGGGTGGATAATTCCCTATGTTAATTTGCCCATAAAATCCCGGCTGGCCGACGCTAACCGAGGCACCCACATCCGCGGCCAAACTGGGCGCAATCATGACGGCACTTATCACTACTGAAAATAATAATCGTTTCATATGTTATACCCCTACCGTTAGGTTGATGGACAGGGGGCTGTACGACCCCATTTTTATTATAGGTCACTATTTAAGATGGTGATGTATTTTTAATAATAGCAGCTGCATTCATATGTTGTTTTTAAGCAGATCAATAAATTTTTCTACCGGTACAGGCTTGCTGAACAGGTATCCTTGGAACGCATGGCAACCGCTTGATTCAAGAAATTTATATTGCGCTTCATTTTCTACACCTTCGGCGATGACATTTAGTTCAAGTGCCTTACTCATCGCGATGATGGTTTGCACGATGGATGCATCGTCAGGATCGCTGACTATGTCACGAACAAAAGACTGGTCAATCTTGATTTGACTCAACGGTAATCGTTTCAGGTATTGCAGCGAAGAATAACCAGTGCCGAAGTCATCCATAGAGAAGGTTACATCGAGCATTTCTATTTCGCGCATTTTGTTGATCGTGTCTTCAACATTCCCCAGCATGGTGCTCTCCGTCAATTCCAGTTTCAGCTGTGACGGCTTCGCGCCACTGTCCAGCAACACACGCTGGACTTGGGCGACAAAATCGGGTTTGTGGAACTGTTTGGCACTGACATTAACTGCCAGGGTCAGGTTGCGAGTCAGCTCATCATCTTGCCAGGCCGCAAGTTGCGCACAGGCGGTTTCCAGCACCCATAATCCTATCGGTACGATAAGACCCGTTTCTTCAGCAAGGGGAATGAATTGTGCAGGAGAAACCAGTCCATGCTCGGGATGTTCCCAGCGTAATAGCACTTCTGCACCAATAGCATGGCGTAAGTGATCCACTTGAATTTGATAATGTAAACGAAATTGTTGTCTTTTGAGTGCAAGGCGCAGCTCATCTTCCAGTTTTGCGCGGGTGTCTATGGCTAGCTGCATACCAGGGTCATAGAAGCTGATATCGTTGCGGCCATTTTTCTTGGCTTGATACATCGCTGTATCGGCATATCTGAGTAAATCATCTGGGGATTCCTGATGGCCATAAAATAGCACGATGCCTATACTCGATGAAATATTACACAGGCGCTCATTGAGTATATAAGGCTCATTTAGATTGTAGTGTATTTTTTCGGCAATTTTTTCAGCATATATTGCTGCCTCATTGATATCAGTCCCCAGCGTTTCCAGCACGACCAGGAACTCGTCTCCACCCAGGCGCGATACCGTATCTCCTTCACGTATACTGGACTGTAACCTGTTTGCAACTTCGATAAGTAACAGGTCGCCTGTAATATGGCCTTTAGTGTCATTGATAATTTTGAAATTATCCAGGTCGATAAACAGCACTGCGCCATACTGGGCATTGCGTGAGCTTGCCGCAAGCGCCTGGTTTAAGCGTTCTATCAACATAAGCCGATTAGGTAACTGTGTCAGCGCATCATGGAACGCCATCTGCTGGATTTTTCTCTCTGCTTCTTTGAGATTAGTTACGTCATAGAACCAGCCTAAGTTAGCCTGTTCATCCTCATATTCCAGCTTGGCAAAAGATGCCAAGACCCAAGTTGTTCCACCTGTCGGGATTTTCAGTTCAAGCAGCTCGTCTGTGATGGATAAGCCGCTGTCGAGTTTTTGTAGAATGTCGTCATAATCCTTGGAGTTGGCATAGATATGGGTTGGATCTGAGCCAATAATCTGGTTTCGTGGCGCATGACACATGTCGGCATAGCGTTGGTTGGCAAATAGCACATTGCGCCCGGCTGACCCTACAATTCGTACTGCAATCGGACTGGTCTCCAGCATGAAGTGGAGTCGAACCGCATTATTATGGATTGTTTCTTCAGCCAGTTTGCGTTCGGTGATATCTATTTCTACACCATCCCAGAGGATCCGCCCATCTTCAAGATGTCTAGGGGCTGCGCAAAAATGCATCCAGCGCAGCCGGCCATCGTGATGACGTAGTCTGAGTACCTCATCGAATACCACCATTTTTTCTGCTGAGTTACGCTCGGCTGCATTTTGTCCAATACTATCTTTTTCCAATATTTGTCCGAACAGCGCCATTGGATCACGCAGCACATCCGCTGCGCTCACCCCGTTCAACTGTTCTACAGTCTCGCTTACGTGCATGAAGTGTTTAGTGCCATCTCTATCCTGAACGACTTGGTAGACCATGCAATTTGGCAGGTTATTACTTAATGCCCGAATTCGTAACTCACTTTCACGCAATTGACTTTCGGATTCACTAATTGCCTCGAAGGGGGCGCGTATGCTCACTATAAAAGTGGCCCAATACAACAGGCCATAGGCCACTAATTTATAGGTATGGCCAAATATATTTTGGAAGTCAGAAGGCGATAGGTATGAAGTAAATGAAATCTCACCTACACCCATTACGAAGCTAGACAATGCCAGTACGAAATAGCGTGATTGATTGCTGCGCAGGGCATGTCGCCAGAGCAGAGCTGCTACTGTGATATAGGTACCGCAGAGAATATATTCATAAACTGTCTTGAATTGCGTGACACCCGACCCCTCAATAAAGGTCAGTGGGAACGCATCAATTTCATAAGAACCAAACCAGATTAACAGGCTGGAAACAGCAAGTCCGAGTAACAGTGAAAATCTGCGAGATAAGCTTGGAACCCAGTTGACGGCGAGTAAACCCATAGTGGCGACTTCAAAAGTTCGGCCCATGAGCCAGAAAAATATTGCTCTTGGCGTGCCGCTTTCCGCCAGAAAGGATGGCATCCCTGCATAAGTGAGGGCATGAACCAGATCGCAACTGGCCACGATCACAAAGCCAGTGATTAAAACATTAGCAGAATGTGCAGATTTCGTATCAAAGGTATGCCAGGAAACGATGACGATGAGGACAGCAATAATGATGGCAAACAATTCCATCAGTAAGTGTACTGCCAGCATGCTGGTATGGCCTTGTGCCAGCTGGGTGAAAGGTGGTGTGGTCATTGTCAGTATCAAAACGAAAACCGCAAAGGTACCAAATCCCAACACTGTATTTTTAAATCGGGTGTTCGCTGATATATCGCTTATATTCAATCTGGCAACACCCCATCAATTAACGACTCAAGTACCAAGTATAAAAACCGATTTATTAGGCGGATTCAAGTTCGAAGTGCAACCGCCTGTGCTGATGTGGTGTAGCGCATCTCCTTGCCAAAGAATACCTCATAAGGCGATCTGAAGCCAAGCGTTTTCCGAGGCCGGTGATTGAGCGCTGTCACGGCTGCCTGCAC
>JBBQPT010000050.1:0-13004 GCA_038217005.1 Burkholderiales bacterium | reverse complement strand
GCAGGCAGCCGTGACAGCGCTCAATCACCGGCCTCGGAAAACGCTTGGCTTCAGATCGCCTTATGAGGTATTCTTTGGCAAGGAGATGCGCTACACCACATCAGCACAGGCGGTTGCACTTCGAACTTGAATCCGCCATAGATAACATAATTGAGATCGAAGCTTAGGGAAAGCAACAACAATGCGCCAAATATCAACCGATACGCGCGGTCACTCATGCATGTTCCTTAATATGTTAAAAGTACAGACCAAACCAAACATCTTATTTACCCATTACCAGTAGCCAGTCCATGCAAAATGCTTGATTTGAGCGACGCCGATCAGCTGCCGAACCCGCGTTTAACCAGCAATATGGGCAAACGCAGCACAAATTCCAAAAACAACCTGAGATGCATCCAGCTTAACAACAAGTTGTCGCGCAAATATTTGAAATGCGAAACGCCGCCCTCTTCAGGTCGGAAATAACGCACGGGCGCAGGTAAATTCACCGGCTTAACGCCATACCAACACAAACGCACAACTGCCTCCGGATCGAAATCAAAATGCCGCATCCACGGTTGATAGCGCATGATTTTCTGCAGCGGGCCGACGGGGTAAACCCGAAAGCCATATAACGAATCACCTATACCCGCCCACAACGTTTCCAGATTCGCCCAGGCATTAGACACACGCCGACCCTGCACACGCAAAGCAGGTGCGCTGACATCAAACACAGGCACCCCCAGCACCATAGCAGCAGGTTGTTTAATCGATGCTGCCATAAATTGCGGAATCAGTTCAGCGGGATGCTGCCCGTCGGAATCCATGGCCAAGGCATGGGTATAACCCGCTTCGGCCGCTAAATTCACACCATGCAACACCGCTGCACCTTTGCCCTGATTGTGCGCCAGAACTATCACACGCAACCCGTCATCTTGCTCAGCCATGGCTTGCAAACTTGCGGCAGTACCATCCGTGCTGCCGTCAACGACAACCCAGACAGGACACCAATACTGACGTGCGGCGCGCACCGTCTCATAAACCTTTTCACCGGGGTTATAACTTGGTATCAGCACAAAATGTGTAGTTGATGCAGATGTCATACTAATCTCCAAAAATCAGGCACAGCCCATGGCCTTGCCTGGCATAACCAGTGTGGCTTCAATTTCAACCAACAGCTCCTGCCGGCAAACATCTGCTTGTACATAAATAGCATGCATATTTGCGCCCACCACTGTGTCCAATACCGCTCGAATTTTTGCCAAATCAACCGGATATTTTACATACACGATGTATTGCAAATCACTCAAATCGAATTTAGCGCAATTTGCCTGTTGGTTTGCGATGACCAACACCGCCTCGATATTTTTCAGGGTTTCCTGAGTCTGCGCGGCAACATCACCCGCATGCAGACTTTCGTGCCCGACTATACTCGCAGTGCCCGATATAAACAGACATTCCCCACCAGTCCACTGCAACAGACTGGCACGAGAAAAGGTCGGGCTACGCGGGCCGTAAATTGGCGGATAAGCACACGCGCTCAACTGTCGCGGATTTTCTATTGAGACCGGAGCAACCCGACCAGCCAGAAACGCGATAGATAACGGACCCGAAGCCGCCCCCAGTGCACACGCTGCAGGTAATCCACCCGTTACCGCACGGCCTTGTGCCAACAGCCCTGATTGACGGCCGATATTAAATTGCCGATAACGCTCCAGATCGTGGCTTTCGGCATTAATGTCTGCCATGTAATTCCAGAACCGCAATACGTGCGCAAAATTCAATTTATCCAGCAATGCCGTTATCTGCTGATAAGCCAACGCCGTCGCTGATTGTAGCGGAGTACCGGACACCCCCCCTGCAAAATCAGCCTCTGCCAGCGTGATCATGCCGAAAACAAACTCCTCGTTACACCGATACTGGATATCACCATCTTGCCCACAAGTAACAGGCGTGCTGCTATGCCACATTTCACACATAGCTGCTGATGCTACCAGGGGCTGCATCGCCACAGCCAGACACGGCAGCGCATCACCAGACCATACCATGCTTGCCGCATCATAAAAACAGATCGCACCCAGCACTTGCTCCCGCCAATGCGATGGCTGCTGGCATACTTCGGAATAGCTCAGCTGTAAATGTTGTAAATAAATGGCGGAGGGCTGCATCTAAATTATCCTGAATAATGCCTGTTGAAATAGGGACGCCATATGCCCAATAAAAAACCCGCATGTAGCGGGTTTTTTATTGGCGCAACGCCATGTTTGCATCACAGATTATTTCAGCTTGATTTCTTTGTAAAGCACATGCTTACGTGCTTTAGGATCAAACTTCATGAACTCCAGTTTTTCAGGCGTAGTACGCTTGTTTTTGCTGGTGGTGTAGAAGTGACCTGTACCTGCTGTCGATTCCAATTTGATTTTTTCGCGGATTTTGCTAGCCATCGTTCAGCCTCTTAAATTTTCTCGCCAGCGGCGCGTAATTTTTCTAGAACAGCTTCGATACCGTTCTTGTCTATAGTACGCAAAGCAGCTGTACTAACGCGCAAACGGATGAAACGGTTTTCGTTCTCTAACCAGAAACGACGTGATTGCAAGTTAGGCAGAAAACGACGCTTAGTTTTGTTGTTCGCGTGGGAAACGTTGTTCCCAGACATTGGCGATTTGCCAGTAATTTGACATACACGAGCCATGTTGACCCCCCACTGAATTCGGAAAAACGAGATTTATACCATGCTTTTATATAAATAGTCAAAGCAATCCTCGTTCTGCGAATGAAATGGCACAGTTTTCACCCACCACGAAATGGTCTAAAACCCGCACATCGACTAGCGCCAATGCATTTTTTAGCGCCTGCGTTAAATTTTCATCAGCGCGACTCGGTTCCGCCACACCCGAAGGATGATTGTGCGCCAGAATCAAGGCTGCGGCATTATGTGCCAAAGCCCGCTTTACCACTTCACGCGGATACACGCTGGCTTGATTTAGCGTGCCCTGAAACAGCTCCTCGACTGCCAGCACCCGATTTTGGCTATCCAGAAACACCGCACAAAACACCTCATGCGCCTTGCCAGCCAACGCCAGACGCAAATAATCCCGCACTGCCGCAGGCGAATTCAGCACATCGACCCGGCGCATTTCTTCCGCCAACGCACGCCGCGACATTTCCAGCACGGCTTGCAATTGCGTGTATTTGGCATCCCCCAAGCCGTGTACCGCACAAATTTCCGCGCGGCTGGCAGCAAACAAACCCGTCAGGGTCTTAAATTCACACACCAGTTCCCGCGCCATATCCACTGCGCTTTTGCCCGCCACCCCTGTACGTAAAAAAATCGCCAGTAATTCGGCATCACTTAATGCCGCCGCGCCGCGCAATAATAATTTTTCACGCGGCCGCTCGTCTTCCGGCCAATCGGTAATTGCCATGTCCCCTCCTCCTTGCGGTAAAATGTTTTTTTACTCGTTTTTGTAGGTTGCTATCATGCCGCAATTAGCCGAAAAACGCATCTTATTAGGTGTCACAGGAGGCATCGCTGCTTACAAAGCGGCTGAACTCACACGCCTGCTGGTCAAAGCCGGCGCGCATGTACAGGTCGTCATGACCCAGGCGGCGATGCAGTTTGTTGGTGCACAGACATTTCAGGCGCTCTCTGGCAATCCTGTCGTCACTGACATGTGGCACGAGACGACCAACGGCATGGCGCACATCAATCTCACCCGCGAGGCTGATCTGGCCATCATCGCACCTGCCAGTGCAGACTTTATCGCCAAGCTCGCGCACGGTCAGGCTGATGACATGCTGTCTACGCTATGCCTTGCGCGTACCTGCCCGCTGCTCGTCGCCCCGGCGATGAACCAGCAAATGTGGGAAAACGCCGCCACCCAGCGCAACATTGCGCAACTAGCCGCTGATGGCATACGCCTGCTTGGTCCAGCCAGCGGTGAGCAAGCTTGCGGCGAGACCGGTCCGGGGCGCATGGTAGAACCCGCCGACCTGTTCCAGGCGATTAGCGCGCAATTTGCACCACGCTGTCTGAATGGGAAAAGGGTACTTGTCACCGCAGGGCCTACCGTCGAAAAAATCGACCCCGTCCGCGCCATTACCAATTTAAGCTCGGGCAAAATGGGCTACGCCATGGCACAGGCAGCAATGGAAGCAGGCGCGACAGTCACGTTGATTAGCGGCCCGTCCTGCCTCACCCCGCCTGCAGGTGCAAATGTTATCCGCGTCGAGAGCGCCAGCGACATGCTCGCAGCGGTGAATCAACATGTCGCCGAGACGGATATTTTCATCAGCGTCGCTGCTGTCGCGGATTATCGCCCTGAGCTTATTCACGCACAGAAGATCAAAAAATCCACTGCCGCACTCACGCTTAATTTGACCCCCAATATCGACATCCTGACCCAGGTCAGTCAACGCGCAAAGCCGCCATTCTGCGTAGGCTTTGCCGCCGAAACCGAAAACCTCATCGCCAACGGCAGCGCAAAACGCCAGCGCAAGCACCTGCCTCTGCTGGTGGTGAATCGTGCTCAAGACGCGCTGGGAAGTGATAACAATGCAGTAACCCTGCTCGACGACCAAGGTGCGCATCCGATCGAACTTGCCGACAAACTCAGTATTGCCAGACAAATCATTCAGCACCTTGCCCATTTAGCCAATTAAATTTACATCAGGAGACCTTATGAGCCGCATTATTGACGTTAAAATCCTCGACCCACGCTTGCACGAACAACTGCCTGACTACGCTACCCCAGGCGCAGCGGGAATAGACTTGCGCGCCTGCATAGACGCACCCATGGAACTGGCTCCTGGGCATACCCTGCTCATCCCCACTGGCATGGCGATCCACATCGGCACGGCGGATTTAGCCGCAGTCATTCTGCCGCGTTCGGGCCTGGGGCATAAGCACGGCGTGGTGCTGGGAAACTTAGTGGGATTAATTGATTCGGACTACCAGGGGCAGTTATTCGTGTCCATGTGGAATCGTGGCGACACCACCTTCACTATCAACCCGCTGGAACGCATCGCGCAAATGGTGATGGTGCCGGTGGTACAAGTGCAATTTAATATCGTCGAAGATTTCAGCGCGAGCGAGCGCGGTGCAGGCGGATTTGGGAGTACAGGGCGATAAGCAACATCACCCCTGCCAGCAACAGCGCTGGATAATTTCCCCAGCGCGCAAATGGGGTCAGCCCTTGGTAGCCTTGCGCTTGCGTAGTCAGCATGGCGCGGGTGAACAAGGGTAATTGCCGCAACACTACGCCATCCACATCAATAATTGCCGTGGCGCCTGTATTCGTCGCACGCAACATTTGCCGCCCGCTTTCCAGCGCCCGCATCTGCGATATTTGCAGATGCTGCCACGGCGCAATACTGTCACCGAACCAGGCGTCATTGGTTACATTCACCAATATCGTTGCTTGTGGTAATGCACGGATGATTTCCTCACCGAACACATCTTCATAACACACGTTAGTCGCCACTTGCTGACCCGCGACATGGAACGGCGTTTGCCGCAATGCGCCGCGGGAAAAATCAGATAACGGGATATGCAATACTTCAGTAATCAGCCCAAATACAGGTTTCAGCGGAATATATTCACCGAATGGCACCAGATGTGACTTGCGGTAAACCTGCATCGCTGCCGCGCCCACATTCATTACACTATTGTAGTAATTACCATTAGCCAGACGCTCAGGCACGCCGAACAACACATCGCCACCATTTGCGCGCGCATGGCTGGCTATATCATCCAGATAACCAGCGGGAAGGTCATCGTAAAATAATGGCATGGCAGTTTCGGGCAAAACGATTAGCCTGGACTGGCTACGCGCCACCAAATCGCGGTAATCACGCAGCGTCGTCCAAGCCTGCTCAGGTTGCCATTTGATAGACTGGCTGATATTGCCCTGGATCAGACTCACGCTAAACGGGGCATTGACAGGCTGAGTCCAGCGCACCTCATGCATCATCCAGCCACCGCCCCACAGCGCGACGATTAGCCAGCTGTAACGTGAACGCCACACCAGTGCCGCTGCCGTCCATGCCAGCAATAACGAAATACCGAAAACGCCGACTATGGGCGCATAAGCCACCAGCGGGCTAGCGGGCACTTGCGAATAGCCCACTGCCAGCCAGGGAAAGCCAGTGAAGATCCAGCCGCGCACCCACTCTGCCAGCATCCACGCCGCAGGCACGCTCCATATTGCCATGGACGGGCTGCGTTTATACACATAGCCGGCAGCAGCAGGGAACAATGCCAAAAATGCCGCAAACAACAGCACCGCCAGCACCGCCAGGCTCGCAGGCATTTCGCCATAAGTGTGCAGTCTGGTATAGATCCACGATACGCCCGCGCTAAAAAACCCCAGCCCGAACCACCAACCCAGCATGACGCTGCGCTCGGGTACACGCCGCCATAATTCGAACAATCCTGCCAGCGTGAATAACGGTAACCACCAGTGGGTAAACGGCGCAAAACCAAATACACTGGCTGCGCCCAACAACAGCGCAATCAAGGACAGTCTAATACCGCTCCAAAAATTAATTTTGCGCAGCAAAATCCAGCATCCGCTGTATCGACAACACGGCTTTTTGCTGTGTCGCGCTGTCGATCAAAATCTCATTTTCACCCGTTTCCAGCACATGTGCGAGGCTACGCAAACCATTCATCGCCATCCACGGACAATGCGCGCAGCTTTTACAGGTCGCGCCCACGCCTGCGGTCGGCGCTTCAATAAACACTTTGCCAGGTGCTGCGGCGTGCATTTTATGGAAGATGCCGTTATCGGTTGCCACAATAAACTCGCGATTCGGCATGGTTTGCGCGGCACGGATGATCTGCGTGGTTGAGCCCACCACATCCGCCAGCGCGATGACATCTGCGGGCGATTCAGGATGCACCAATACCGCCGCATCAGGATGCGCCAGCTTCATCGCCGCCAATTCTTTCGCCTTGAACGCTTCATGCACCACGCACGAACCCTGCCACAGCAACATATCCGCGCCTGTGGTTTTTTGCACGTAATCACCCAAATATTTGTCTGGCGCCCACAAGATTTTTTTACCTTGCGCATGCAGATGCGCGACAATTTTCACCGCTGTGCCTGACGTCACCACCCAGTCAGCGCGGGCTTTTACTGCCGCCGAGGTGTTGGCATACACCACCACCACACGGTCAGGATGCTGGTCGCAAAACGCCGTAAATTCATCAGCGGGACACGCCAGATCCAGTGAACAATTAGCGTTCAAGTCCGGCATTAGCACGCGTTTTTCAGGGTTAAGGATTTTCGCGGTCTCACCCATAAATTTAACCCCCGCAACCAGTATCGTACTGGCTGTGTGAGCGTGGCCGAATCTTGCCATTTCCAGCGAATCCGACACACAACCGCCTGTCGCATCGGCCAGATCCTGCAAATCTGCCGAGGTGTAATAGTGTGCCAACAGCACTGCATTTTGTTGCAGCATCATGGTTTTGATATGTGCAATTAACGCTGCACGCTCATCGTCACCCAACACTTCTTCCACCATAGGCGGCGCGATAATTTTGGGCAGGTGGGGCATGTGAACTAAGGTTTGCATAGCGGCCTCGTTATTTGATGTACTGTACCGCGCCAGGATGGGCGAGGCGATAGAGTTTTGCGGGGCGGTGTTTGCCATTACAGCGGTCTTCACCTGTTTCTGCCAACACGCCCAAGCTCAAAATATGTTTACGGAAATTGCGCTTATCCAACGCCTCCCCGCGAATAATCTCATATACTTTTTGCAATTCACCGAGTGTAAACGTCGCTCCCATCAAGCCAAACGCCACCGTAGAATAGTCCAGTTTCGCCCGCAAACGCTGCTGCGCCAGCTGAATGATATCGGCATGGTCAAACGCCAGCGAAGGCAGTGCATCCAGGGCAAACCATGCCACTTCCGCTGCATCTGAACCCGCAACAGGCGCGAGCACCTCATACGGCGCAAGCGCATAGTACGCCACACTGATAATCCGCTCACGCGGATCGCGGTCGGG
Organism: Burkholderiales bacterium; assembly: GCA_038217005.1. Taxonomy (GTDB): domain Bacteria; phylum Pseudomonadota; class Gammaproteobacteria; order Burkholderiales; family Sulfuriferulaceae; genus Sulfuriferula. The sequence continues at coordinate 5,011 of JBBQPT010000050.1, read as the reverse complement.
CTTGCCAAAGGTATAGAGCTGCTCCAGATACACCCCGGTTATCCCCGTCTCCTCTGCCAGTTCGCGCAATGCACAATCTTCCAGGCACTCATCCGGATCAACAAATCCGCCGGGCAAGGCCCAGCTACCCTGAAATGGCTCGGCACGACGACGTATCAGCAAAATCGACAACCGGTCATCCCGCAAGGTAAACAACGCGATATCCGTAGTCACTGCGGGGTGGGGATATTCGTAACAGTATGGCGCCATATTTAACTAAGTGTAGTGAATACACCACAACGATAGTGTGATATTTACACTATGTCAATCAGTTTGTCAGTGCAGTCACCGAGGTAATGTTAATATAGTAACAATCACTTGATTTTTATTACCCACCATGTCTCTCGAATACTACTGGAAACTGCTCCTGGAAGTCATGCTGCCCATGAGTTTACTGGTCATCAGTGGCGGCGTCTGGCGACGCTATCTGGCGCCTGAACAAGTACGCGCCATCCGCAGCCATATCGCCAGCATTACCATTAACCTGTTCGCCCCTGCATTGCTGTTTGCCGCAGCGGCAAGTGCTCGCATCACTACCGAACTGCTTTCCGTGCCCGCCTTATTAGCTGCGGGCATTTTACTTGGCGACGGGTTGCTTTATATCCTGCTATTTCGCACCGCGCTCGGCAACACCCTGAGCCGACAAACCAAAACAGGTCTATTGCTCTGCGGAATATTTGGCAACGTGCTGTTTATGGGCTACCCACTACTGCATTTTTTGTTTGGTGATCAAGGTGCGCGTTATGCCGCGTTTGCCGACATGGGGGCGGCGACGCCATTACTCTGGAGCCTGGGCGTATGGATGGCGATACGCTTGGGCGGTAGTGACATTCGCATCAGCAACCCGGTTAAAACATGGCTGATGCTACCGCCGGTCTGGTCATTTTTACTCGGCGCGAGTTTAAGTATGCTGCCGCTGGATATTACCCCGCTCATCCACGCTGCCCGATTTATTGGCCAGCCAACCGTGCCAGTAATGTTGCTGATGTTAGGCCTGACTATTCCCTGGCGTAAGCTCGTGCCTAATTCGGCAGTATTAACGGTCGCGTTATTCAAACTCATGCTGTTACCACTGATGACCTGGCTCATCGCCACTTATTATTTCGGCAACTTACGCGAAGCACAGATGGCCGCCGTGATTGAGTCCGGCGTCCCCACCATGCTGATGGCGCTTGGCCTGGCCGACAAATACCAGCTCGACGTAGAAGCCGTCGCGCTCACCATCGCCTGGAGCACCGTGATCTTCCTGTTCAGCCTGCCGTTCTGGTTATGGGTGCTGATTTAACAACGGTTGTGTACAATTGAACAATAATTTTCTAAGGAAATCATCATGAGCCTCATTATCCAGCCCAACAGCACTGCCAGCACCCCGATAGCAAAACGTGTCACGCTTAAAACTAAAATCGGTGAAATGGTCAGCGTGGATTTAACTTTGCAGGATGAAAACGGTCGTCCTAGCGCAGCAGAATATATCAACCATCTTTACACTTCGATCAAAGAAAAATTAGGTGAAGTTGTCATTGCCAAACTGGATGATAGCGCCGACCCCTACAATATTCCTGAAATTACCAAGCAAATTTTATTTGTCGCGGCTTTTCATGATTCCATGTTTGGCACCTTCAGCCAAACCAGCGAGTTGCCCAATCAGGAACGCGCCGATTTTATCGAGGTTTTCCTGCTCGCCGTTGCCACCCTTATCCCCGGGCGCAATATCCTGGTGGATTTAACCAAAAATAAAATCAGCGACGGCGCAGGATTAAACTAATGCACATCCACATACTCGGCATTTGCGGCACCTTCATGGGCGGCATTGCAGCTATTGCACGCGCTGCGGGACATAAAGTCACGGGTTGCGATGCCAATGTTTACCCACCGATGTCCGACCAGTTGCGTGCGCTAGACATAGAGCTGATTGAAGGCTTCGACGTCGCCCAACTCGCGCTCAAGCCCGATGTATTTGTCATTGGCAACGTCGTCACCCGCGGCAACGCACTGATGGAAGCCATACTCAATCAAAACTTGCCGTACATTTCAGGCCCGCAATGGCTGGCTGAAAACGTGCTGCACGACAAATGGGTGCTAGCTGTTGCTGGCACCCACGGCAAAACCACTACCACCTCGATGCTGGCGTGGATACTCGAAGATGCGGGGCTAAACCCTGGCTTTCTGGTTGGCGGCATCCCGCAGAATTTCGGCATTTCGGCACGTCTGACCGACTTGCCTTTTTTCGTGATTGAAGCCGACGAATACGATACTGCATTTTTCGACAAGCGCTCGAAGTTCGTCCACTATCACCCGCGCACCGCCATACTCAACAATCTGGAATACGATCACGCTGACATTTTCCCTGATTTACACGCCATCGAAACCCAGTTTCACCACCTCGTGCGCACCATTCCATCGCAAGGCCTGGTCATTGCCAACGGCACCGAAGACAGCCTCAAACGCGTCATCGCCCGCGGCTGCTGGACACCGATTGAATGGTTAGGCAGCCAGGACGGCTGGACTACACAGGGTGGCGAATCGACTTTCAGCGTGTATTTCAACGGGGTGAAGCAGGGTGACGTAAGCTGGTCATTGATGGGCGCACACAATGTCCATAACGCACTCGCCGCCATCGCCGCCGCACGCCACGCGGGGGTATCGACTGCGGTGGCCTGTGAAGCCCTGGGCAAATTTGAGAACGTCAAACGCCGCATGGAAATACGTGGCATGGTCAACGATATCACTGTCTATGACGATTTCGCCCACCATCCAACCGCCATCGCCACTACTGTTGCTGGGCTACGCAACAAAGTCGGTGATGCCCGCATCATCGCGGTGCTGGAGCCCCGTTCCAACACCATGAAACAAGGCGCAATGAAAGACGCACTCGCCGACAGCCTGGCCTCAGCCGATCTGGTTTTCTGCTACGCTGCCAATCTGGACTGGGACGCAGCTGCCGCGCTCGCGCCATTGGGTGATCGCGTACAAGTACACCACGACCTGGAACGACTCATTGCCGCTATTGTCAGTGCAACCCGTCCGCATGACCACATCCTGGTGATGAGTAATGGCGGTTTTGGCGGAATACATGAGCGGCTGCTAAAGCGGCTGGGTTAACGGCACACCGTTCCCGCCCGCGCGGGAAGCTGCGCAAGACCAGCCGAAACATGCTCATTTATTACCCACCACACTCGGTGTTTTCCGCCAGTTTCATAGTTTTCGTGGATAAAAACTCAATTTAGAGATAAAGTTATCTTTTTATGACTTCACTCATCACGCCATGACTCTAGACGCGTCCTTACTCGAAAAATACAACCAGCCAGGCCCGCGCTACACCTCTTACCCAACCGCACCCTATTTTGCAGAAACTTTTGCTGAAACAGACTGGCGTGCAGAATTAGCGCAAACGCAAAATAGTGGGCGTGATTTATCCCTTTACATCCACATCCCCTTTTGTGACACGCTGTGTTATTACTGTGGCTGCAATATGGTTGCGACCAGAAACTACGCCAAGGCAACAGAATACCTGGGTTATTTGTTCCAGGAAATAACACATATTGCCGAGATCACCGCACCCAACCGTAACGTGCGTCAGATCCACTGGGGCGGCGGCACCCCGACTTATTTGCACCCTGATGACATACGCCGCCTGATGGCGCATATCCGCGCGCATTTCAATATCGCCAGCGATGCGGAAATCGGCTGTGAAATTGACCCACGCGAACTCAGTCACGAGCATGTACAAGCGCTAGCAGAGAGTGGCTTTAACCGTCTGAGTGTCGGAGTACAGGATCTCAACCTGACTGTGCAACAAGCTGTCAATCGCGTTCAATCTGCCGAGCTTATCAGCATAACCTATGGCTGGATGCGTGAAGCGGGCATCACCAGCATTAACATGGATCTGATGGTCGGCCTGCCACACCAAACTGTGACCAGCTTTAACGAAACCCTGTCAAAAATCATTGAGTTGTCGCCTGATCGTCTCGCGGTGTTTAATTATGCGCATGTCCCATGGCTGAAAAAACACCAGAACCTCATACAGAAATCCGACCTTCCCGACTTAACCACGCGGATTACATTGCAGCAACTATTGATGGATAAACTCTGGTTAGCCGGCTACGTGTATATCGGTATGGACCATTTCGCCAAGCCCGATGACGAATTGGTCAAAGCCCAACAAAATCAAACCTTATATCGAAATTTCCAGGGCTACACTACACACAAAGACTGCGATATCTACGCATTTGGTGTTTCCGCCATCAGTCAAACTGATGAAGTGTATGTGCAAAATGCCAAAAATCTGGCTGAGTACCAGCAACGCATCGCCCAAAGCGGATTAGCCACAGAACGCGGGCTACGCATCAGCTTTGAAGACAGATTACGTCGCGACGCGATTACTCGACTAATGTGTGATTTGACCCTGGATAAATCACGATTTGAGCAACAATGGGGCATAGTATTTGACGAACACTTCGCCGACGCCTTAACAGCCCTCGCCGACATGCAAACAGACGGGCTCATCATACTGATGCCTGACACGCTACGCGTCACCGAAACAGGTCGCTTATTCCTGCGCAACATCGCCATGTGTTTTGATGCTTATCTGTCCCAGCCCAGCCACCTGGCTCCACGTTATTCACGCACGCTTTAACTATTAGAACATAAGTATGTGCAAATATTTGCACATACTTCACTACCAAAATTTCCACCAAAGCCAATAGATATAAGGCTATACTAACTATTCACAGCAGCATTTATAAGCTGCGCCAGCAGGTGCCAGGGGAAAACAATGACAGTAGACATGAGTCAATTCTATGAAGTATTTTTTGACGAAGCCGCGGAATTACTCGCAGAAAAAGAGCGCTTATTACTTAATATAGACGTCACTGCGCCGGACACGGAACACCTTAACGCCGTATTTCGCACCGCGCACTCGATCAAAGGGGGCGCGTCCACCTTTGGTTTTACCGACATGACCGACATGACC
>JBBQPT010000049.1:0-13359 GCA_038217005.1 Burkholderiales bacterium | reverse complement strand
CGTGGGGTGCATCTTGGCTAATTTACATCTGGATCAGGCTGAAGGCCTGCGGCGCATGCTGGCGGGGCCTAAGCCTCGCATTGTGACTTTGCTGTCGGTACTGAGTGTCGCTGAAAAAAATGCGATGTTAACTAATTTGGCGGCTTCGTTTGCGCATTTGGGGAATGATGCCATTTTAATCGATGCGCGCCAGCGTGATGGCGTAGGTGCACGTTTAGGCCGCACTCGTCGCGCAGGTCTGCTGGCAGTGGCGCGGCAAGAATGTGCTTTAAACGAGGTGATACAGCCGATACAACATGGTTTTAATTTTGCATCAGTACTGAGTGGTGAGACTTATGATGTGCATTATAACGAGCAGGATAAACAGCGTTTATCCAATGTGTTGAGTGTATTAGCGCAGCAATATGGCACGGTCATCGTAGATGCTGAACTGGATAGCTCAGATAATTTGCCTGTACCTGCATTAGCAGATGGGGAGGTGGTCATTCATGTTTCCACCAGTGCTGAATCGATCAAAGCAGGCTATGGTTTAATTAAACAATTGAATGCAAAACTCGGTCGGCGCGGGTTTGGCGTGCTGGTGACTAATGCAGAAGAAGACCAGGCGCAGCTGGTTTATGCTAATCTAGCGAAAACGGCGAGTCGTTATTTGGCAGTACCGTTACATTTTATGGGCTCTATTCCTGCTGATGACCATTTAAGCCGTGCCGCGCGCTTAGGTCGTTCGGTCATTGATGCCTTTCCGATGGCAATGGCTTCGGTGGCATTTAGACGTATTGCAGGGCAATTAGGTATTTCTTGATTTATGTATAACGCAAACGGCAAATCTGATAAAAATCAATTACTCAAAGAGCATGCGCCTTTGGTGAAACGGTTGGCCTATCAACTTCGGGCTAAGTTACCTTCCAGTGTTGAAGTGGACGATTTGATCCAGGCTGGCATGATAGGTTTGTTGGATGCAGTGAACCGTTATGAAGAGTCGCATGGTGCGCAGTTCGAAACTTATGCCGTGCAGCGCATACGTGGAGCGATGTTGGATGAGCTGAGAAGCACGGATTGGTTGCCACGTAATTTGCGTCAAAACATGCGCAAAATAGAAGTAGCCATGTCAGCGTTGCAACAAAAATTAGGGCGCATGCCTACCGAAATTGAAGTGGCCAAGTCGATGAAAATGAGCTTGGCTGAGTATCAGGATCTGCTTAGCGAAAGCAGTGGTCACCAGCTGATTTATTATGAGGATTATCACGACGATGAAGATCATGATAGTTTTCTTGACCGTTTCTGTTCTGATGTGTCTGGCGATCCTCTGTCCGGTTTACTGCAGGATGGTTTCAAAGATGCGTTAATTGCGGCGATAGATAGTCTGCCGGCTCGCGAGAAGATATTGATGGGTTTGTATTACGAGCAAGAGTTGAATTTGAAAGAAGTTGGTGCGGTGATGGGCGTATCCGAGTCACGCGTTTGCCAACTGCATAGTCAGGCAGTTGCCCGTATTCGTGCTAATTTAAGGAGCCAGTTGTGGACTGGGGTAGCATAATTGGCATAGTCCTGGCATTAGCCGGGATACTAATCGCTCATTTGCTCGAAGGTGGGCATATAGGCTCATTGTTACAGCCTGCGGCGTTTGTCATCGTGATTGTAGGCACACTGGGTGCAGTATTGATACAGACGCGTTTATCTGTGTTTAAACGCGGCATGCGAATGCTGCGCTGGTTGTTTAAACCACCAGAGGATGCCCGCCCGGCTATCATGCGTGAAATATTTGTGTGGAGCAATACTGCTAGGCGTGAAGGTCTGTTGAGTCTGGAACCCTATATGCGCTCCTCCAAAAATGCATTTACTGCTAAAGGATTGCGTCTGATTATCGATGGCATAGATCCAGCAAAACTAAGAGAAATACTCGACATCGAAATTGATGCCTATGCTCTGGAGCAACGACAGGCTGTTAAGATTTGGGAGGCGGCGGGTGGATATTCCCCCACTATCGGTATATTAGGCGCTGTATTGGGTTTGATTCATGTGATGGAAAATTTAAGTGATCCCGCCAAATTGGGTAGTGGGATCGCGGTGGCTTTTGTTGCGACTATCTATGGTGTGGGCTTTGCCAATTTGTTTTTTCTGCCTATATCAAATCGTCTAAAAGTGATTGTAAATCAATCGGTGCGCTCACATGAAATGATAGCTGATGGTTTATTGCTGATTGTAAATGGAGAGAATCCACGCATAGTTGAAGACCGTCTGGCAGCTTATTTACGATAGGGGCAGGTAATGTCACGAAGAAGAAGACGGGATGATGATGTTGAAGAGCATGATAATCTCGACCGTTGGTTGGTGTCTTATGCTGACTTCATGACCTTACTATTTGCATTTTTCGTAGTAATGTATGCGGTTTCGGCTGTCAATGTGGGAAAATACAAAGTTCTGTCTGAATCACTGGGTAATGCATTTGGTTCGTCCAGTGAGCAAAATCCCGGTAGCAGCAAAGATAGATCCAAATCTATTACCAATAAGGCAAATGACAATACGGCTGTTCGCCAAGATCGGGCGCAGATGACAAATGTGGCGAATGATATTTTGCATGCATTGTCGCCCCTCATCCGCGAGGGTAAAGTGCGGGTGACGCAAACTGCCCGCGGTGTGAATATAGAAATTAACGCGAGTTTGCTGTTTGCTCCGGGTGACGCCAAACTGGCAGCTGAATCCAAACAAGCGTTGCGTGCGATAGCGGATGTGCTAAAGATGCAACGTAATGATATTGAAGTTGACGGATATACCGATGACGTGCCGATTAGTAATGCGGCATTCGCCTCGAATTGGGAGCTGTCTGCCGTGCGCGCAAGTAGCGTGGCGCGTGAGTTTATGAACAATGGCGTGGCAGAAAATCGTTTGATGGTCGTTGGCTACGGTTCCAACAAACCCATCATGCCCAATGATAATGCGGAAAATCGGACTCGTAATCGTCGGGTGGAAGTGGTGATACAGTCAGGTTTGCCAGAAGCCGCAACAGAAACAACTTTGGTTGCACCGCTTTCACGTTAAGTCCAGATTGTCATATCTGTGTAACTTTGTTACGATTTGGTAATTTGGATAGCGTTTATGCAAAGTGATCTAAAAGCGCTTGAATTTGATGGAATACGGCGCATCATTGAACGGTTGACGTTTACTCCTTATGGTGCGGATGCAGCACGTAATCTTGAACCAGCTCCCAGTTTAGCAATAGCGCGTCAAATGCAAGCCTCGGTCACTGCCGCACGGCAAGTGGTGGATGCCTATCTGGTTCCAAAAATACAGAATACTCCCGATATCCGCGCTGCATTGCGCCAGGCAAATCAGACTGGTGCAGCACTGCCTGCAAGTGCGCTGCATAATTTGCGCATAGTCATGCAATTAGGGCTGACCTTGCGCGCTTTAGTTGCCAACTATGCTGACTTGTATGACCAGATACATCATCTTAAGGCACCAGCAGAACTGGTTGCCGCATTGGATAGAACCATCAATGCCGCCGGGCGTTTACGCGAAGATGCGACGCCAGAGCTGTCAGTGATGCACCAGCAATATCATGAAGTGCAGAGCACCATAGAAACACAGCTCAAATCCCTAATGCGCTCGCCAGAATATGCGGGTTATTTTGATGACAACAGCCGTGCGCAATGGCATGGTATGCGTGCGGTATTGTCGGTACGCGCTACCAACGCCGATAAAGTGAAAGGCGTGCGGCGTGGCTCAAGCGGTGGTGGGCGTGACGTGCTGATGGAGCCTATTGAAATAGTTGCACATAATAATCGTTTGGAAACCTTAAATGGACAGATCGAAGGGCAAAATCAAATTGTTTTGCGTGCCACAACGGATGTTGTGCGTGAGCATTTAGAAGATTTGCATCATCTGGTTGATGGTATCACTTGGGTAGATTTGGCGTTAGCAGCCGGACAGTTTTCGGCAGCACTTAATGCCTCGCCGCCCAAACTGGTCGATGAGCCGCGAGTGCGGCTGGAACAGGCTTATCATCCGCAACTGATGATGCAATTTCAGGAAAAGAGCATCTCCCGTATTGTGCCGTTAGATATTGATTTGGGTGACAGTCATTCGATGATGGTGATTACGGGGCCAAATACCGGTGGAAAAACGGTTGTGCTTAAAACCATCGGTTTACTCGTTACCATGGCGCATTGCGGTCTGCATTTGCCCGCTGAAGGCGAGTGCGTGATTGGTAACTTTAATCGGGTAATTGTCGATGTGGGTGATAAACAAAGCCTGCATAATCATTTGTCGACGTTTGCAGGTCATGTGGAAGTGCTCAAGCGCTTGTTGAATGAAGCGGATGCACAGACGCTGGTGTTGATGGATGAGCTGGGTACAGGTACTGATCCAGAAGAGGGTGCCTCTTTAGCAATGGCGGTGCTGGATGAGCTGGCAACGCGTAAAGTACACGGCGTGGTGACAACACATCTGACCCCGCTCAAAGCCTTTGCGGATCAACATAATTACTTAAGTAATGCGTCTATGCGCTTTGATTACACGACCTTATCACCGACATATCAATTGGTGTTTGGGCAGTCCGGGGCATCGTTGGGGTTGATCATTGCAGAAAAAAGCGGTTTGCCTGCCAGTTTGATTGCGCAGGCACGGGAATATCTGACCTCGATACAGCGCGATAAAACCTGATTGTTTTGGGTTTTAATGTACCGTGAGCTGGCCTGTAAGCGCCCGCTCACGGATAACGCGAATAACGTCTAAATCCGATTCCAGATAAGCTGAACGACGGAAATCATTAACCATGGCATCGGTTGGGTTGTCTGGCTCTGGTTGGTGGTCATCGTATACAAAGCGCACTACCGTAACGTTTTCTTGTGGCGTTTCGATGTGCATGTGCAAATTTGAGGCTGGAATTTCACCTTGTGCAGGCACAGCATAATGGACGTGTTGATGCGGGGTGAATGTCACTTGATCGTGAATAATCAGTTTGCCATAATGCAATTCGCGACTGATGATGTAGTCGTCAATTTCACCTACATGACACTCGTCCAAATGAGGTACAAATAGTTTTGGGTGAGTTGCCCGCAATACCAGACCTTGCCAAAGCTGATCAAGGCTTAACCACTGATCGCTGGGGATGTCCGGGTGGTTAATTTCAACGATGTGTTCAAATAGCATAATGGCCCTATTTCGTTTCGTGCTTAGATTTTTTATTGTTTTTTTCGGGTGATTTCTTAGTTGTTTTTTCGCCTATAGTTTTGGTGGATGCACTCGCCTTGTAGCCGTCTTTTTGCCGAGTTACTTGTTTGGCATCTTTTTTACTATCTTTCTTCACATGCTTGTTGGTGTCTTCTAACTTGTTCGCCTTGGCTGTTTTTTTGTCCTGATTGTGCTTATCTCTGCTCTGAGTAGCCTCGTCACTCTTGTCGTTTTTTCTGCCTTTTTTATCATCAACAGTGTTTGATTTGATTGGCTCGCTGATGTTAAGTTCTTGGCCAGTTTTTAATTGATGATGCTTAATGTTATTCCATTGCTCCAAATCACTGGTGCTAATGTGATGGCGCATTGCCAGGCTATACAAAGTATCGCCTTTTTGTACCTTGATGATTTTAGGTGCGGATTTTTCTGTCCTCTTGCTGGGTGCGTCAGCTACAGGCGTGTCTTTGATGCTGCTTTTGACCACCGTTGTATCTGCAATGGCCATTTTTTCTATGGGCATGGTAGCGAGTGATTTATCTGCCGTACCTGAGTTGGCTAGCGGCACCATCAGGGTGTGTTCGCTGGTGAGCTTGCCTTTTTTGCTGAGCTGGATAGGGTTGTGTTCTTTAAGCCAAGCCACGCTGACATTGAATTTTTTTGCAATACTACCTATGCGTTCACCGATTTTGGCTGAGTAGGCTTGCCAACTGACTAGTGGCTTGTCGTAGTTTTGCAAGTTATTGGAAAATGTATCTACTTTATCAACTGGTAGTAGTAGTTGGGTCGGCGTGTCAGAGCGCACGACAGGTTTGTTGAATGCTGGATTAAGGGATACGAATTCATTAATCGGCATGTTGGCAAGCTTGGCGGCCAAGCTGACGTCGATGGATTTGTTCAGCATGACCGTGGTGAAATAGGCTTGATTTGGGATACTGTCGAGGTTGATGCCGACGCTAGCGGGATCCGCGATGATTTGCTTGACTGCAAGCAGTTTGGGCACGTAATGCCTGGTTTCCATCGGCAGATTTAAGCTTAAATAATCAGTGGGTAAACCTTGCGCCTGGTTTTTGGCAATGGCTCTGGCGACACAGCCTTCACCACAGTTATAGGCAGCGAGGGCAAGCTCCCAGGTGCCAAATTGATCATGCAGTTTGCTGAGGTAATCGAGTGCCGCACCGGTAGCAGCAATGATGTCGCGCCGACCATCGTACCAGCCATTTTGCTTCAAACCGAAATCTTTGCCAGTGGATGGGATAAACTGCCAGATGCCTGATGCGTGGCTGGATGAATAAGCCATAGGGTTGAATGCGCTCTCTACCATAGGAAGCAAGGCGATTTCAGTAGGCATGCCGCGTTTTTCAACTTCACCGAGGATATGGTAAAGATAACGACGGCTACGTTCTGCGGTGCGGCGCATATACTCTGGGCGTTGGGCATACCAGTTAATGTGCGATTCAACCAGCGGGCTGTCCATGGTGTCCATGCCAAAGCCTGAGCGTATCCTGTCCCATAAATCAGCTGTGTTTTCTGCTGGCGTGTTAGCACCACTGCCAGGTGCATTGCTAATGTATGTGGTGTTTTCGGCTAATTTTACAACTGGGGTGTCGGCAAGGGTGATGCTTGGGAAGCTTAAATACAGCAACAGCAGAAGTTGGGTGATTAGCGTTAAATATCGCGGTTTAATCATCCGTGGATGATACTGGAATTGGGTGTGACGAGCAAGGAAAGGTGTCAGAAATTGTCTTTGAGTGTCCTTACTGTCGTGAATGTTGCAAGTGTGTTAGCAGCGTTCACAGAGAATCCTATTTTGCTTTGTATACTGGGTAAGTGGCAGCGTAAAAAAGGATTAGTGGCTTTTTCTATGGCGATGGTGGATGGCAGCGTAGGTAAGTGTTGATGACGCAATGCTCGGTCATGTTGTGCGCGTTGATGAAGTGCTGTGTTACCTGGTTCTAAGGTGAGTGCAAAATTTATGCTGCTCAGCGTGTATTCATGAGCACAATAGACGGCAGTGCCGGGTGGGAGTTGTGCGAGTTTGCTCAGTGAGGCGAGCATTTGAGCTGGCGTACCCTCGAATAAACGCCCGCAACCACAACCGAACAGTGTATCACCACAAAAAACGCTATTTTCGCCATAGTAGGCGATATGTCCAGCAGTATGCCCAGGGATGTCTAACACCTTGAAATTTAACCCTAACGACTCAATATTGATAACGTCACCATCTTGTAATGAGTGTGTGCGGCATGGGATGGCCTCCAGTGCTGGGCCATAAACAGGGACAGGGTATGTATCTACAAGCTTGGCGACGCCACCGACATGGTCATGATGATGGTGGGTGATGAGGATGGCAACCAAGCTTAACTGGTGAGCAGCCAAGTATTGAATAACAACGGCACTGTCACCAGGATCTACAACAACAGCGTGCAGGGTGTCATGGATAATCCAGATATAATTATCCTTGAAGGCGGGGATAGGGTGTATATGTAAAAGGGTATCCATACCGATTATGATAACATAGCGGCTTGCGTGTTCAAGGTTAGACAATGCTGATATGACTTTTACTGAGTGGTCGAAAACGCCGCTAGGGCAATATCTTTATCAACGTGAATTAGCGTATTTTGATCGCGCTGTTGCGGATTTGTTTGGTTTTAACGCGGTGCAAGTGGGTAACCCGCAATGGGATCTGTTGCGTAACAGTCGTATTGCGCACCGTTTTCACGTTCATCCTGATCATGCCGATGTATTGGCTGATCCTACACATTTGCCATTTGCGGCTCAATCTATTGATTTGCTGGTTTTGCCGCATGTGTTGGAGTTTTCGGATTATCCTCATCAAATCCTGCGCGAAGCGGAGCGGGTGCTTATCCCCGAGGGGAATTTATTGATCAGCGGTTTTAATCCTCGTAGTTTGTGGGGAATGTACCGTTGGATGCGACGTAATACCCAAGCTTACCCATGGACGGGCGATTTTATTAATTTGACCCGTTTGAAAGACTGGCTGTCGCTGTTGAATTGCGACGCGGTAGCTGGACGTATGTGTTGTTATGCACCGCCGTTACATAATGCAAGTCTGATGCAGCGTTTTGATTTTATGGAATTGGCGGGTGATCGATGGTGGGCAAAAGGCGGTGGGGTATATTTTATTCATGCAGTGAAGCGTGTGCATGGAATGCGTTTAATCATGCCGCGTTGGAAAAGTTCAGCCCAGATAGCTGGGGTGCTGCGCCCAGCCAGTCGAGGTATGCAGAGTGAAGGTGGTGATGAGTGAGTTAAAGGAAATCAAAATTTATACCGATGGTGCGTGTAAAGGTAATCCTGGGGTAGGTGGATGGGGTGCATTGCTTGAAAGTGGTGGACATACCAAGGAAATCTTTGGCGGTGAAGCATTGACTACTAATAATCGCATGGAGTTGATGGCGGTTATTGAGGCATTGCAAAGCCTGAAGCAGGCTAGCCGTGTATTAGTCTATGCTGATTCGCAATATGTACTTAAGGGAATAAATGAGTGGCTGGTGAATTGGAAAAAACGCAATTGGCGGACCAGCGATAATAAGCCAGTTAAGAATGTTGATTTGTGGCAGCGCTTGGATGTGTTGGCAAATCAGCATGAAGTGCAATGGATTTGGGTCAGAGGTCATACGGGTCATGAGGGTAATGAACGTGCTGACGCATTGGCAAACAAGGGTGTTGAGCAACAATTGACTCAATAATAGACCCGGTAATTTTAAGGTAAAGAGAGCTATGCCGTTATTAACTATCGATAACGCCTCGTTGGCGTTTGGACATTTTGCATTACTGGATCATGCGAGCTGGGTAATAGAACCTGGCGTGCGTATAGGATTAATCGGCCGTAATGGCGCGGGAAAGTCTAGTTTATTAAAAGTATTGGTAGGCGATACGCCACCCGACGACGGTGTGGTGTGGCGACAGCCTGGAATGAAGCTGGGCTATGTGCCACAAGAGCCCGTGCTGGATCCGGAGCATACTGTCTATGAAGCTGTGGCTCAAGGCTTGGGCGATGTAAGTCAGTTATTGCTTGATTACCATACTGTCACGCATAAAATGGGTGAGGCAGATGCTGACTTTGATGCATTGATGGCACAGATGCAAACTTTGCAAACAGCACTGGAAGCGCGCGATGGCTGGAGCCTGCAAGCCCGCGTAGAAACTGCACTGACCAAGCTGAATTTACCTGAAGATGTGTTGGTGGGTACGCTATCAGGCGGGTTGAAAAAGCGCGTAGCACTGGCGCGAGCGTTGGTGGCTGAGCCGGATTTGTTGCTGCTGGATGAACCGACCAACCACTTGGATTTAAGTTCTATAGAGTGGCTGGAAGAGCTGATCCGTACGTTTACGGGCAGTGTTGTGGTGATTACCCATGATAGGCGTTTTCTGGATAACGTTTCCCAACAAATCGTCGAGTTAGATCGTGGCAAGCTGCGTACTTTTGAGGGTAACTTCTCTGATTATCAACGGTTAAAAGCGGATCAGTTGGCGATAGAAGCCGTTGAGCAAGCCAAGTTTGATAAGTTTCTTGCACAGGAAGAAGTATGGATACGTAAGGGCATACAAGCGCGACGCACGCGTAATGAAGGCCGTGTGCGGCGTTTAGAACAGCTGCGGGTTACTCGTAGCGACCGCCGTAATCATTTGGGTCAAGTCAGTCTCAATGTGGATAGTGGCGAAAAATCTGGTAAGCGCGTAGCAGAGTTGGTCAACGTCAGTAAATCTTATGGTGGACGTTTACTCATTGATAATTTCTCCGGGGTGATACAACGCGGTGATAAAGTGGGCTTGGTTGGGGCAAATGGTATCGGTAAAACGACGCTGATTAAGTTGATACTGGGCGAAATTGAACCTGATAGCGGTGAAGTGAAACTGGGTACTAAGCTTTCGGTGGCCTATTTTGATCAGTTCCGCGCGCAGTTGGATGATGAAGCAACAGTAGCTTATACTATTAGCCAGGGTGGCGATTATGTCGAAATTGGCGGCGAGCGCAAACACGTTATCAGCTATTTAGAAGATTTCTTATTTGCTCCTGAGCGCGCTCGTTCACCGGTTAAGTCACTGTCCGGTGGCGAGCGCAATCGTTTGTTACTGGCACGTTTGTTCACGCGTCCAGCAAACATTTTAGTGCTGGATGAGCCGACCAATGACCTGGATATTGATACTCTGGAATTGTTAGAGTCGTTGTTGCAAGATTATCCAGGTACGGTATTGCTGGTCTCGCATGACCGTACTTTCTTGGATAACGTGGTGACTCAGGTTATTGCTTTTGAAGGTGATGGTGTATTGCGTGAATATGCTGGTGGCTATGAAGATTGGGTGATGCAGCGCGCCAAACCTAATGCAGTGGTCAATCAAACTGCGCCAAAATTAGCATCGACGGCGGAGAAGACCAGCAAGCTTGTGCCTGTTAAAACCAAGCTAAGCTGGAAAGAGCAGCAAGATTTAGCAGCTTTGCCTATGCAGATTGAAATGCTGGAGATAGAGCAGGAGCGAATTACCGCCTGCCTGACAGACCCTAATTTATATGCTAATCAGAAGTCAGAGGCCACTGCGCTACAAGCGCAGTTGGCCACATTGAATGCTCAATTAGAAGAAATGCTGGTGCGCTGGGAGGCGCTGGAAGCCAAGGTCTAGCAATGGGGTTGGAGTGTGTTACAGCAACACATCCCAGCCTTCATTCATCAGCATTTGGGTTAATGCTATCAGAGGTAAACCGATCAATGCATTGGGATCGGTACCTTCCATTTTCTCCATGATGGCAATCCCCATCGCTTCGGATTTTGCGCTGCCTGCGCATTGGTATGGTTGTTCTTTGTGCAGATAGCTTTCTATCTGCGTATCGCTGAGATTACGGATGGTGACTGTGGTGGGGACGATGCGTGATTGGAGATTGCCTGTTGCGCTGTTGTAAAGACTTAGCGCGGTGTGGAAAATGATGGTATTGCCACGCATGGTTTGTAATTGTTTAACTGCGTTCTCGTGATTGCCTGGCTTGCCGATATGGCTGCCATTTAAGGTGGCTACCTGGTCTGAGCCAATGATAAGCGCATTGGGGAAATCCGATGCAACTGCTTTGGCTTTGAGCTCCGCCAGGCGAAGCGAGGTGCGTTCGGGTGTTTCATTGGCTAGGGGTGTTTCATCCACATTAGGATTTGCAACGACAAACGCAACTTGTAATTTTCCCAACAACGCCCGTCGATAGGGTGAAGTTGAGGCAAGTACAAGTTGCGGGGTGGTTGTGATCAAGCAGATTACTCAGGTTGAATTTCAAGCAGCACTTGGTCTGGCGTGACTGCATCGCCTTTTACAACGAACAGGTTAATTACTGTCCCTGAAATGGATGCCTGAATTTCATTTTCCATTTTCATTGCTTCAATAACTAAAACTGCTTCACCTGCCAAGACTTTTTGTCCTGTGCTGACGAGTACGTCAACGATATTGCCAGGCATTGCCGTAGTGACATGACCTGCATGGGTTGGACGTGGGCGGCCTGTGCTGCTGGCTTTTTGAGTCGACTTGGCTTTGCCTGTTGAGCTGCCATTTGCGCTGATTTCGACTTCGTTGAGTGCTTCTACGAAAACTTCTTCAGTGATGCCGTCGACTGATACGTAGTAAGGGCGTTCGGTCTGTGAACCGTGCCCGGTGCCTGTCAGTCGGATGTGGTAGGTTTCACCGTGCAATGTGACGCGGAATTCGTCGGCGGCATAGCGGGTGCAATCACCAGCCGATTTGGCTTCTATTGGCAATAAAGTTTCTGGTGTGAGCGTGTGCGCGTTACGTTCTTGCAAGAAAGTGCGACCTAAGTCCGGGAACATGGCGTAGGTAAGGGTATCTTCTTCCGATTTGGAAACGTCTTCGATTTCGCTGCGCAGTTTGTCCATTTCGTCGGCGATTAAGTCGGCTGGACGGCAGGTAATGACTTCTTGATCAGCGATGGCCATGCCACGTACTGTTTCATTAATCGTACCAGGCGCTTTACCATAGCGCCCTTGCATGTAGAGCTTAACCTCATTGGTAATAGTCTTGTAACGGCCACCAGTGAGCACGTTAATGACGGCTTGGCTGCCGACGATTTGTGACGTTGGTGTGACTAATGGAGGATAGCCTAAATCTTCACGTACGCGTGGGATTTCAGCGAGGACTTCATCCATACGATCTAATGCGCCTTGTTCCTTGAGCTGATTAGATAGATTGGAAATCATGCCTCCAGGTACTTGACTGATTAGTACACGTGGATCAACGCCAGTAAAATTGCTTTCATATTGCCAGTAAATTTTGCGGATTTCGCGGAAATAAGCAGCTATTTCTTCTAAATCATCCAGTTTGATCCCAGTGTCGTATTGTGTGCCTGCTAATGCAGCAACCATGCTTTCGGTCGTTGGGTGACTTGCACCCTCTGCGAATGCCGAGATGCATGTGTCGATAATGGTTGAACCCGCTTCGATAGCTTTGAGTTGGGTCATGCTGGCCAAGCCTGATGTGGCATGGCTGTGGGTGTGCACAGCTAAGCCTGTTGCTGCACGGATTGCCGTGACCAGTTCAAATGCGGCTGATGGCGTTAGCAGACCTGCCATATCCTTGATCGCAATGGTGTCGCAACCAAAGTCAGCCAAACCTTTAGCTAGTTCAACAAAGTGCGGGATGTCATGCACAGGACTGGTGGTGTATGAAATCGCACCTTCTGCCATTTTTCCGGATTTTTTGACAGCTTCTATGGAAACACGCATGTTGCGTAAATCGTTCATGGCGTCGAATATGCGGAATACATCAACGCCATTGTCAGCGGATTTTTGCACGAATGCACGCACTACGTCATCGGCATAGTGGCGATAGCCAAGCAGGTTTTGCCCACGCAACAACATTTGTATCGGTGTGTTAGGTAAAGCTTTGCGCAGTTTGGCAAGGCGCTCCCATGGATCTTCTTTGAGGAAGCGGACGCAGGCATCAAATGTAGCGCCGCCCCATGCTTCAAGCGACCAAAACCCGATGTTATCGAGTTTGGCGCAAATCGGCAGCATATGCTCGGTACGCATACGCGTTGCAATTAATGATTGGTGTCCGTCACGCAGGACAAGATCAGTGATAAATACTTTAGTCATGATGTTTTTGCAGTCTTAGAATATAAGCGAATTATAAACCATTATGGGCGGCAATCGCAGCAGCAATTGCGGCGGCTAA
>JBBQPT010000048.1:0-14131 GCA_038217005.1 Burkholderiales bacterium | reverse complement strand
TGGGCCTGTTTCGGTCGATAACACCGCTTACCAGAATTTCGCTTCACCTCACGGGAAATCGTCCCCTTGTCCACCTTCAATTCGACTGCAATTTCCGACTGCTTAAATCCCGCTTTCTTCAATCCGTAAATCTGGTATCGTTGCTCCATGGTAAGCTGCTTGTAGCGTTTCATCCGTGTTCCTTTTACTTGGTAGTTTGAGCGACGCGGATGCTACTCCAGCTTGCCTCTCAAATCCTATAAAAGTTGCACTTCGTTTTTGAATCTGCGCTAGTTTAATTAGCAAATTAGTCTAGTTTTTTAATCGTACTCTGCCGGAAAAATGGGGGCAGGTCTAGGATGGATGCATTTGTCTGTATCCATGCTGCTTAGCTAGACCCTTGGCGTTCTGGTGCAACCGCCGCGTGTTGCAGGGGTTTTTACAGGAATGGATGGCTGGCGTGTACAAACAGAAAGCCAACAAACTGCGCTGGCATCGCTAAAAAGCAACTTTGCGTGAAAATTTCCTGAAGAAAAAAACTTGCTCTTACACAATCAGATGCTAATGTTTATTCAGTGGTTGATGATATCTGCTTATCAAGTAAAGCGGAAAAGCTGAAATCGCTGGTTGCATTCCACTACCTGCTTGCAGGAAGATATTCCAAGTTTTGAATTGTATATTTAGCCCAACCTGTCAGTCAGTCCGATAATACTAAGGTCTCGGTTTTTTGGGTGTCATCCGTGCTGTATAGTCTGGTTGCTGGTTATCTTCTAGGATATGAGGAGAAAAGTAATGATAGATTTCACGCTGGACGAAACCAATTCTGTGCTCCATGTCCGTCCCAAGGAAGCATTGCGGGATGCGGATTTTGAGGCGATCTCCCTGGCGGTAGATCCATTTATACAACGAACTGGCGGACTTAATGGTCTGCTGCTGGAAGTGGCGCACTTTCCTGGCTGGGAAAATGTGGCTGCGGCGATTCATCATTTCCGCTTTGTGCGTGATCATCACCGCAAGATCAAGAAAATCGCTATTGTTATCGACTCGCCTCTCGGTAGCGTTGCCGAAAACCTTGTATCGCATTTTGTGTCGGCAACTATCAAACATTTTTATTTTAGCAAGCTTGAAGAAGCAAAAGTTTGGGTGGCCGCAACGGACCGTAAAGAAATTCCAGCATTGCCTGGTCCATCCATCCAGCCTTATTTATTTTTCGGCGGTCGTTGTGAAGAGGCGCTTGAGTTTTATCGCACTGCGCTCGGCGCGGAGATAGTCATGCTTATGCACTACAAAGACAGCCCAGAACCAGCTGAACCAGGCGTGCTCCAGGCAGGATTTGAAGACAAAGTAATGCATGCCACTTTCCGTATCGAGGGAACTACGCTCATGGCTTCCGATGGTTGCCATGAAGGGCAGAAATTTAGTGGTTTCTCGCTTTCTTTTGCCGTCACCACAGAAGCTGAGGCAGACCGCGTATTTACCGCACTTGCCAATGGCGGGCAAGTCACGATGCCACTGGCCAAGACGTTCTGGTCGCCACGCTTTGGTATGCTCACTGACTGTTTCGGTGTAGGCTGGATGGTCAGCGTTATGGCTTAACTGCGCGTTATGCAATTTTTCGGGCGTCTAACCTACGAGGAAATCCCTGAAACGGTTTAGTCGCCCTATGGTTCAAATACGGTTGAGGTTAATGCTTCAGGCTGACACGCCCAGTTCCGCGTATAGCTTGGTAACCAGTGTTCGTAATTCGCCAACTTCGGCCTCGAGCCTGGCCATGTTGGCTTTCAGCGCGGCAATTTCACCCAGCGAAATATCGTTTGCCATGGTTGGCCCAGCAGGTGTCGCCTGCGCGGTTTCCTCAAAGGCTGGCGCGCCACTCAACAGGTGCGCCCAGCGGTTCTCGCGTGCGCCAGGTTGGCGCGGCAACTCAACTACCAGCGCCCCGGCTGCACGTTCGGCCAGCTCATGCAAAAATGCCTCAACCGCCGAGATGTCGGAGAACCTGTGCAGCCGTTCGCTGTTGAGACGAAGCTCACCCGCCGTTTGTGGGCCGCGCAGCATCAGCGTCACCAGCAGGGCTGCCGATTGGGATGGCACTTGTAATACCTTTTCCAGATTGTGGGCATAACGCTGCACTCGTCCGCCGCTCGATTCCACCACCAGCGTCAGCGATCTGAGACTGTCGATTGCCGTCAGCACGTCCGCCTCGCTCGCCTCAATGACCGGGTCGCGGCTGGTTTTCTGGTTGCAGCCGGAGACCAGAGCGTTCAACGTAAGGGGATAAGTATCGGGTACGGTGCGTTGTTTCTCGGCCAGTACGCCAAGGATGCGTGTTTCAAGCAGGGAAAGAATAGGCAGGCTGGGGCTGGACATGATTAGCACTCTCCGCAAAAATGACTATTATGCACGCTGCCAGTTGCGATGGATATGGGGTCGGCCAGCTGCTACCTAATTAGACCTCCCCCCGATGTTCCGCGTGGGCGCGGCCACCTTGCCCGCTACCGCCAAATGCGTCAAAAACGACCCCACTTCAGCAGCCCGCATGTCCTGTGGATGCAGCTTGCCATGAAACAGAATATGGCGTTTAATCCAGTCTAAATAAGTTTGTTTCGTGCGTATGCTGTAACGCTTAACCCGCAATTTATCGCGTACACGGTCAAGTAATTTAGGAGGTGGTGCAGTGGGGTTATCTACAGAAAATTAGGGTGTGTCATGAATTTATCCTCAATGAATACAATGTACTGCATCATGACTTCCAGAATATACACCTTGAAGGTGCTTTTAATGGCATTTTTTAGGGTGTCTACTTACGTTAGAGCGCTCGCGCCAGAAGGAACACCATGAATACAGCGCCAATCAAAAGTTTCCTGCTCGCCGTGCTGTGTGTCTGCGCTTCGTCAGCAGATGCAGGGGAGTGTCGAGGGTACAGCGGCCCCGGCGGGGCCTGTTACTCTGGTCCAGGGGGAGGCCTCTATGCTGGGCCAGACGGCGGACTTTATGCAGGCCCGGGCGGTGGGATCTATCCTGGCCCACCCTCTGATGATGGTTATAAAGGCCCATGGGGGCCTTGTATCACTGGAGCTAAAGACCGCGAATGGTCTCGACAGAACTGTCCTAAATGAAGCTTCATGTTAACTATTGAAAGCTACCGAGCAAGGAGAGCGACGTGAGGCTTCACAAGATCGAAATTGCTCGACGGCAGATCGAGGTTGCTGCGGAGTTGTTCTTCGCCGAACGCGACTTCCTTGCTGTTGTTACTCTTGCGGGCGCAGCAGAGGAAATTCTCGGAAGTCTCATCAAGCGCGTGGGTGAGCCCGCCATGATCGACCACTTGTTGGATCTCGACAAGCTGCTAACTGGCGGGCGTTCATTTGCGGTTGTTAATAAAGAGGTCAATGGCATTCGTAATGCGCTCAAACATGCGAAGACCCGTCCGAAGACGAAATAGAAGTTGAGGCTGGGGAGGTCATCTCTATGCTAAGCCGTGCGGTAGCTAACTACGTCCTGCTAAGTAGTGGGCAGGCAACACCCATCATGATTCGTGTCTACGAACATCTCAAGGTGCTACATACTGATGTTGTGCTCTAACAAATCATTCCAGCGGACCGTCAAAAAGCTACGTTTGTTGACGGTCCGCTGAATTTGAACCTTGGGTCTTTATACATCAAGTTAGGAGCAAGCATGTACCAAGAAGTACTCAAGTTTTGGTTCACGGAAACGGCTCCAAAAATGTGGTGGGCAACGGATCCGGCCTTCGACGAGGTGCTTAAGTTGCGCTTTGGGGATCTGCTGCTTCAAGCCATGCGCTGTGAGTTGTATGCGTGGCGCGATACGCCGCAAGGGCGACTCGCAGAGATTATTGTGCTGGATCAGTTTTCAAGAAACATCTACCGCAATACGCCTTCATCTTTTGCCCAGGATACTATGGCTCTGGTTCTGGCTCAGGAAGCTGTGCGGCTTCAGGTGCACACGCTGTTGCCGCCGACTGAGCGTAGCTTCCTGTTGCTGCCGTATATGCATAGCGAATCTAAGGAAATTCATGTTGTTGCTGAACAGCTCTATCGTGAGTTTGCGCCACCGGTTAATTATGATTTTGAGTTGAAGCACAAAGCTATCATAGACCGCTTCGGGCGCTACCCGCACCGAAATTTGGTTCTTGGGCGAATCTCAACTGCCGAAGAAATAGCGTTCCTGCAGCAACCGGGGTCGAGCTTTTGAGCAACGCGGGAGCTGCAGACTTGCAAAATCGGGCATCTGTCATTAGCCTGAAGCATTGTGCATAAGCATTAAGGAGTTTTATGGCTAAGCAATACGAATCACTTTCTGAGCAATTAATTGAGTTTATCTCTGAACAGAAGATCTTTTTTGTGGGGACGGCAACGGCTGACAGTCGAGTCAATGTTTCCCCCAAGGGGATGGATACGCTTCGGGTTTTAAACGATAAACGCGTAATCTGGCTTAATTTGACGGGTAGCGGAAACGAAAGCGCAGCTCATGTTCAGCTGAACCCGCGCATGACTATCATGTTTTGCGCATTCGAAGGGCCGCCGCTTATTCTTCGGCTTTATGGAAGCGCAAGAGTCGTTCATAAGGGCGATGATGACTGGGACGCGCTGTTCGCGCATTTCCAGCCGTTGCCTGGCGCACGCCAGATATTTGACCTTGCCATTGAGCTGGTGCAAACGTCCTGTGGCATGGCTGTTCCCTATTTCGCGCACACTGAAGATCGAGAGTTGCTGTCCGACTGGGCTGTCAGAAAAGGTGATGAGGGTTTGAAGCAGTATTGGGAGGAAAAGAATCAAATGAGCTTGGACGGTATTCCTACGCACATTGTTGCCAAAAATCGTTAATCTAACTTCATTAAACCGCGCGAGGTCGCTGTCTGACATGGCCAAAAAATTATTCCCTTTAGCCAAAGTTTATGGCTTGCTTGAGCCTGGTCCTGTGGTCATGCTTACGACTGCTTATGACGGGCGTCAGAATATCATGGCCATGTCGTGGCATACCATGATCGAGTTTGAGCCGCCGCTGGTGGGTTGCATCGTCAGCAACCGCGACTATTCCTTCGGTATGTTGCAGGCATCAGGCGAATGCGTTATTAACATTCCCACAGTCGAGATTGCTGAAAAAGTGGTGGGTTGCGGCAATACATCGGGGGCGGATACAGACAAGTTCAAGATGTTCGGCCTGACGCCAAAACCTGCCGCGAAAGTGAGCGCGCCACTTATTGACGAATGTTATGCGAATCTTGAGTGCAGGGTGTCTGATACCAGCATGGTGGACAAATATGGTTTGTTTGTTCTGGAGGTTGTCCAGGCATGGATAGATCCCACTGTTAAGCATCCGCAAACCATACACCATCTGGGTAACGGTAATTTTATGGTTGCTGGTGAGCATATCAAGCTGGCATCGAAGATGAAATAGCGCCGGGTGGGGAACGGCATCCGCTCCGGTTTTACCCCGCAGTTTGCGGGAAACTTACCGCCACACACAAACCGGCGCCATGCTCCGGGGCATCAACTGCAATAACCGCCCCATGCAGTTCGGCTATCCGCTGCGCAATAGACAGCCCCAGCCCGCTCCCAGTGGCTCGTGTTCCCAGCCCGCGGTAAAAGCGTTTGAATACCTGCTGGCGTTCTGCTTCGGGTATGCCCGGCCCGGAGTCAGTCACCCGCAACAGGGTATGGCTGTCCTGTTGGGTGATGTCTACAGTGACCTTGCCGCCGTCTGGTGTGTAGCGAATGGCGTTATCTACCAGATTGCGCAGCAGTATGCCGAGTGCGCCGCTGTCTCCCATCACATTGATAGGCGCGGCTGGCGTCAGACTTAAATCTATATCCTTGGCGATAGCTTCCGGTGCCAGTTGCCCCAGCACACTGATGGCCAGTGCTTGCAGGTCGACTGACTCGCGCTTGACCAGGCCTTGATCCGGATCCAGTCGCGCCAGAGTCAGCAGTTGCGTTACCAGATGGGTGGCGCGGTCTGCGCCGAGGATAAGCTGATTCAGCGCGTGCTGGCGGGTGATATCGTCGGCGGCGCGCTGGGCGACCTGGGCCTGAATTTTGAGCGCAGCAAGCGGGGTGCGCAGTTCGTGGGCGGCATCGGCGGTGAACTGGCGCTCATGTTCGAATGCCAGTTGCAGGCGTGAGAACAGGGCGTTCAGCGCATCGGTCAGTGGCTGGATTTCTGCTGGAATGTGGCTGGTGTCGAGCGTGGTTAAATGCTGTGGTACCCGTTGCGCGACATCGTGAGCCACCCGTTGCAAGGGCGACAGTCCGCGGCCGATGCTGATCCAGATCAGCAACGTCAGCAGCGGCAAGGCGAACAGCATGGGGTAGAGCAGTTGCAGCGCAATGCCCTGTACCAGTTCGTTGCGCACATCGTGACGCTCGCCCACCTGTATCTGCAATTCATGACGGGCATCCCAGCGCGAGAATATGCGCCAGGGCTGGTCGGCAATCTGCACATCACTGAAGCCGTCAGTGGTCGTGGACAAAGGCGATACGGGCGCGCTGTCGGAGCGCAGTAGCAGTTCGTTGTCTTTATTCCAGACCTGAAAGGCGAGTTTCTTCTCGTATTTGTGGTACTGATCGTCGTACTCGATTTCAGTATCTTCGGTGTCATGTGCTGTCTGGGCCAGGAGTACGCGCGCGGACTGTACCAGTTGCGCATCGAACAGTTCGTCGATTTCGTGATGTGTCTTGATGTAGCTCGTTACGGCCGTGATTGCCCACAGCCCGACGACGGTCGCCATTACCAGTATCAGCAGGCGACGGCGGATAGAGACCGATTTGATTTTAGTGCTCATGCGGTTTGTCTATCATGTAGCCCACGCCGCGCACGGTGCGGATCAGCTCGGCGCCGAGTTTTTTGCGCAGGTGGTGGATATGGACTTCTACTGTATTGCTTTCCACTTCTTCGTTCCAGCCATAGAGCTGCTGTTCCAGTTGTTCGCGCGACAGCACGCGGCCAGTGTTTTCGAGCAACGCCTGCAATACCGCGAATTCGCGGCTGGATAATTCAACTGGCGTACCCGATGCAGTGACGGCATGGGCGGCGGGGTCGAGCACGATATCGCCATGCTCGATCTGCGGCGTGGCGCGGCCAGTGTTGCGGCGCAGCAGGGCGCGGATGCGTGCGGCCAGCTCATCCAGATCGAAGGGTTTGATGAGGTAGTCGTCAGCGCCGCTGTCCAGCCCCTTGACACGGTCAGCCACGGTGTCGCGGGCAGTGAGGATAAGCACCGGCATGGTGTTGCCGGCATGCCGCAATTGTTTTAGCAGGTCCAGTCCGGCCAGCTTGGGCAAGCCCAGATCCAGTATCGTCAGCGCATACGGTTGCGTGCGGATGGCGAGTTGCGCTGCCGCACCGTCCTGCACCCAGTCGACGGTAAAGCCTTCATGAGTGAGTCCGGCGCGGACTCCGTCGCCCAACATTGCATCGTCTTCAACCAGTAATAAGCGCATGTCTATTCCGTTGATGGTTTACCCGGGTAGATTAACAGTGTTAGCGCGGAATGCGTACATAGTCCTCGGAAAAATTACCCTTTTCCGCACCGCTATGGCAGGCGATGCAATTGGACTGGCTGCCGATTTTTGGGCGTTTCCATACTGACGCGCTGATCTCGTCGTGCTGATACTGAAAATACGCGGTTTCCGTGATGCGCAACGGCGTGGCTTTAGTTGGAATCGACTCGGCGATCTTTGCCGAGCGGCGTGAGCCGTTGTGATCCGCACTATTGGCTACCAGAAACTGCAATATCTCCTGCTGCGTCAGTTTGTCCAGACTGGCATTTTCGCCGAAATGCTTGTCCAGTCCACCCATCAGCTTGCGCCAGGAACGCTCCGGTAGCAGTCCGGGATGATAAAGCATGTGGCAGCTGGCGCATTCGGCTTGCCACTTGGGCTGAGTGACTGGTGCAAGGGAACGGCTGCCGCCGCCTTCGTGGTCGTCAGCCAGCAAATAGCCGGTGGTAAAAACTGCACTGAACAGCAGGCTTAATTGTAATATTTTGCGTTTAAACATGATGGCTCCTTGTTATTTAACCGAGAGTAGATAAGCAATGAAATCGCTTTTTTCCTGCGCCGTGCAGGTGCGTTCCAGCACGTCCTGACAATTGCGACGGAACCATTTTTCCGTCTTCGCCGCATCAGTGAAGCGCTGCGCATTGGCGCTAGGCGCCATCGGCAGAATTTCCTTGTTGGCGCGGGTTTTGCCAGGTTGTTTCGGATTGGCAGTATGGCAAGTGGCGCAGCTGACGCTGGTGCCGTTGCCGAGTTGGTGGGTGGCGTGGAAAAACACGTCGCCTTTACCCGGTGACGGCGCATTGTAGGTTGGGTTCTCCTGTTTGGCCTGCGCAATATAGCCTTGCAGCGCTTCGGCGGGACTTGCCGCCTGTGCATTGGCGCTGAGCATCAGCAGTATCAGCCAGAATGTTTTAGTCATGATGTTTCTCCTCGGTTGGTTGGATGTGATATTGGTAACCACTCACCATGGACTGTGCAGTGGGCGTTTTGTCTTTCCATTCATGCCAAATCAAGGCGGCAATATGCATGATCACGAAAGCGATAATTACGTTGTAGCCGAATTCATGGGGTTCCTTGAACAGGTGTTTGAGCCAGACGCTATCAGCCAGCCACGGCGTAAGTGGCCCGATGCTGTGTTCGATAGCCGCCAAAGACAGTCCGGTAGCCGCCATCATCAGCAGCACGGCGTAAATCGCCAGATAGGCAGCGCTAGCCAGCGTGTCGTGACCAAAGCGCGGTATGCTGCGCAGATTGAACGAGCGCAGTGCCAGCCACCAGTTTTTGGGATGCCACATATCGGAAAAACGTGCATGGGCGGGTCCGACAAACCCCCACATCAGTCGCGCGACCAGTCCTGTCACCAGCCCATAGCCGACGTAGATGTGTATCAGCCACAGAGTCTTTTCGCCGGGGCCGTGCTCGAATAGTTCAGAGATCAACACGGTGAGGATCATGAACAGAATTGCGATGCCGTTCCAGGCATGAATCAGTCGCAACATGCCGTCATATATTTTGCGGCGTTCATAGGTAATGGTTTCCATTATTTTCTCCTGTAGCAAGGTGGTACTGGAAATGGAATCTACGCCTGCATTCTTAAGATATGCTTAAGGTTGACAAGAATAGGGGCAAGTTGTTTTGCCTGGTCATGCTGTTGTTACGCCGAATCGGTGTCGCTTGTGGTATGGTCTAATTTTCCGGGCTACGTCGTGCTGCAACTGCGACTAACCTTTACTGTTACATTACTGACGCAGGAGTGACTATGAATACGATTATCAAAACCATACTAACGCTTTCCACTACGCTCATGTTGTTAAGTCATGCTCAGGCCAGTGAAAATACTGCTACCGAGACCAGCTCAAGTACTGAGCCTGGCGTAGTCGGTAAGGTAGAGCATGCCGTCAAGCGCGGCGCAGAGGTTACAGTCAGTGGCGTCAAGCGTGGGGGAAAGGCAGCCGCCAGTGGTCTCAAGCGCGGCGGCGAGGCGACGGCGCACGGTATAGACGTCGGTGTTAAGGCGACGAAAAGAACGACGCACCGTGTTGTCAACAAGCTGGATAAGAAAACAGACAAGTCACCCGCGACCAATAAGTAATGCATGTTGGCGTGGGCTTAATGGTGTGGTGACTCAGCTATAAGGCTGGCGTAGCGGTTAGGGAAATTCCGTTTCTGTTCCTGCCCAGGTCGCATTGAGGTTAATTGCGTTCTCCGCAATGGACATGCCGCGTTCGGCGATGAAGCCTTTGCCTGCGGCGGTAAGTTTCAGGTGAAAATTATCGGGGAATTCGCTAAGCATCCAGTGGATTTCCGATGGATGGACGGGCATGTCGTTGCGAACCAGATGGCGTACCCAGAGCTGATTGTCGATTATTTTGACAATAAACGGCGTGGGTAGATGATGGGTGATCAGGTGCTGATGTACCACCCATTCTATCGGTGTGGGGCGGCGTGAGGGCGGGTGGCGGGCGTCGATGCGGAAATGGCTGCCACCGCCTGCTTCTTTTACTAATTCACCTACCCAGCCTATGGTTAGGCCGGTGTGGACGATAACTGTGCGTCCAGCAAATCGAGTTAAAAAGCGTTCGCGTAATACTGTGGGATTGGGGCGGAATACCGCTATAATCTTGTTTATCATTCAATGTCTAGAATAAATATGCAGTCTGCATCATCAACTCAAAATATGGTCGTCGCCGCGCAAACTGCGCATTTCGACATCCCGCTCACGCTGAAGAGCGGTGCGGTGCTGGATAGTTACGACCTCGTTTATGAAACTTATGGCACGCTCAATGCGGATGCCAGTAATGCTATTTTGGTATGTCACGCCTTATCTGGCAACCACCATGTTGCCGGCGTGTATGCACCTGACGATAAAAAGCCGGGTTGGTGGGACAATATGGTGGGCGCGGGCAAGCCTATCGACACTGATCGGTTCTTCGTAATTGGCTTGAATAATCTGGGTGGCTGCCATGGTTCTACCGGGCCTAAATCCATCAATCCTGCGACGGGTCATGCCTATGGCGCAGCTTTTCCATTGGTGACGGTGGAGGACTGGGTTGCCAGTCAGGCACGGCTGGCGGACAGGTTGGGCATACGCCAGTTCGCCGCGATTATGGGTGGTTCATTGGGCGGTATGCAGGTGTTGCATTGGAGCATTGCGCATCCCGAACGAGTGCGGCATTGCTTAGTGATCGCGGCTGCACCCAAGTTGACGGCGCAAAACATCGCTTTCAATGACGTGGCGCGGCAAGCGATACTGACCGACCCTGATTTCCATGGCGGAGATTACTACCAACATGACACCTACCCGCGACGCGGATTGCGGCTGGCACGGATGCTGGGGCATATTACTTATTTGTCCGATGATGTGATGGGCAGTAAATTCGGCCGCATCTTGCGTCAGGGTGGCTTTAATTATGGCTATGACGTGGATTTTGAAATTGAATCCTACTTGCGCTACCAAGGCGATAAATTCGCCGACAGCTTTGATGCGAATACCTATCTGCTGATGACCAAGGCGCTGGATTATTTTGACCCTACTCACACAGACCCCGAAGCCGGTTTGTCAGCGGCGTTAGCGCCTGCCCAGGCGGCTTTCCTGGTGATTTCATTTACGACCGATTGGCGTTTTGCGCCCGAGCGCTCGCGCGAAATTGTCAAGGCGCTGTTAGATAATGGCCAGCAGGTGAGTTACGCCGAGATTGTTTCCAAGCATGGGCATGATGCATTTCTGATGCTCGATGCGCATTACCATGCCTTGGTGCGCGCCTATATGGAAAGAGTGAGCGGATGATACGACAAGATTTCAGAACCATTGCTGATTGGGTACCTGTGGGTGCGAAAGTGCTGGATCTGGGTTGCGGCGACGGCAACTTGTTGAAGCATTTGCAGGATACCAAGCAGACGCATGCTTATGGTGTGGAGCTGTCTGATGCGAATGTGCTGGCGTGTGTGCAAAATGGCGTGAATGTGATTCAGCGTGATCTGGAAGCGGGTCTGGCTGAGTTTGCGAACGATAGTTTTGACTATGTGGTGCTGTCGCAAACCTTGCAGGCCATGCATCACACTGAAGCCATATTGCGCGAAATGCTGCGCGTGGCACATGCGGGCATCGTCACTTTCCCTAATTTCGGCTACTGGAAAAACCGCCTGCAAGTCATTCGTGGGCATATGCCTGTGTCTGCTGATATTCCCTATCAATGGTACGACACGCCTAACGTGCACCTGTGTACGATGCATGATTTTGAAGCCCTGTGCGCCAAGCTGGATATTCGCATCTGCGAACGGGTCGTCATGACAGCGGGTAAGCGGGTGCATTTTATGCAAAATCTGACGGGCAGTCTCGCCGTTTACCGGTTTGAACGTAATTAATCATGTCCCCAACGCTACAGGCCACTTCGACAGATAAAGCAATACGCCTGGAAGTCGCTGGGGCGTGGCGTTTAAGCACATTCAACGAGCTTTTAGCTATCAAATTACCTTCTGCATCCTTGCCTGTTGTGGTGGATGGCAGTGCAATCACCTATTTGGATACCAGTGGCGCCTGGGCGCTATTGCGTGCTATGCATGATGGTGGGCTGGCGCTGGATACGGCAAATTATTCGGGCTTCAGTACTGAGCATCTGGCGATACTGGATTTGGTAAAACAGAATTTTGACGCCAGTTTGACCAGTACCAAACAGCCACACGGGTCTTATTTGGCCAAATTGGGTGAAATAGTAACAATAGGCTGGCGGCGTGGGCACGGCATGCTGGGGTTTGTCGGGGTGTTGAGTACAGAACTCGTGCAGTTGCTACGCTATCCGCATCGATTTCGGGTTAAAGAGTTTACCAATCAGATCGAAGTGATACTGGTTTATACTGTGCCGCTGGCATTCGCCATGATGTTCCTGCTCGGCCTGGTGTTTAGTTATCTATTGGGTATACAGGCCAAGCAATACGGTGCGAATATTTTTGTGGTTGATGGCGCGGCATTGGCGGTGTGCCGCGAGTTGGCGCCAGTGATTGTGGCAATATTGGTGGCAGGACGTTCAGGGGCGGCGATTACGGCACAATTGGGCACGATGAAGGTGTACGAGGAAATTGATGCCATCAATGTGCTGGGCTTGTCACCCTATGCGGTGTTAGTGATACCGCGGATTCTGGCGCTGGTTATTGCGCTGCCTTTGCTGGTATTCGTTGGCGATGTGGCAGGTTTGTTGGGGAGCATGCTGGTTGCTGCACAACAGCTGGATATTACCCCCGCCAGTTTTATTAGTCGTTTGAATCAGGTGCTGGAACTAAAAACCGTATTGATAGGTTTGCTGAAAGCACCGGTATTTGCAGTGTTTATCGGTGTGATTGCTTGCTATATGGGTTTTAATGTAGCCAGAGATGCGCGCAGCATAGGCTTGAACACCACGGCAACGGTAGTGGAAAGTATCGTTTCAGTCATACTGCTGAATGCGATTTTCGCGATTTTGTTAGTGAAGCTGGGTATTTGAGATGAGCGACGATACTCTCATCGCCGTTGATAATATCGTGACGCGATTCGGTGCCAATACCATACATGACGGTGTGAGCATGTCGGTGCGGCGCGGTGAAGTGGTTGCGCTGATTGGTGGTAGTGGTACAGGTAAGTCGGTGTTGCTGAAGGAAATGATAGGCTTGCTGCGTCCGACAGAGGGACAGGTGCAATTATTTGGTGAGTCGGTGTGGACGTCGAGTGCGGCAGAATTGCGCAGCTTGCGCCAGCGTTTTGGTGTGCTGTTTCAGGATGGGGCGTTGTTTTCGTCTATCAATGTTGCGCGCAATGTGGCTACGCCGCTGTTTGAGCATACTGATTTAGCGCAAGCTGACAGTTTGCAATTAGCGCAGCTCAAACTTGCACTGGCGGGACTGCCGCCGGATACGGCAATGAAGATGCCGAATGAGTTATCCGGCGGGATGCGCAAGCGTGTGGCACTGGCGCGGGCTTTGGCACTGGATCCTGAGCTACTGTTTCTGGATGAGCCTACCTCAGGACTGGATCCCATCTCGGCACGGGCATTTGACCATTTGATCAGGACTCTGGCGGACAATTTGGGATTAACGGTTTTGCTGGTAACGCATGACCTGGATACCTTGTTGAGCATTATAGATCGCGTGATTGTGCTGGCTAACGGCAAGGTGTTAGGTTCGGGTACGGTCGCGGAAATTAAGCAAATTGATGATGATTGGTTACAGGCGTATTTCGCAGCGCGTGCCAACACGGGGGATGGTAATGGAAAATGATGCACGTTATAGCTTGATAGGCGGGATTGTGCTGGTAATCGTTCTGTTGCTTGCAGCGAGCCTGGTGTGGCTGATGGGCGGATCTGATAAGCAGGATTACCAGTATTACAGTATCTATTTCCACGATCAGTCCATGGATGGGCTGGATGTTAACAGTGCAGTGAAGTTGCGCGGGGTAAAAGTAGGCGAAGTTGCTGATTACGGTTTTGTCGCGGGCACTAATGAAGCAGTTAGAGTAAATATTAAACTGCAAAGCGGCACACCCATCCATATAGATAGCCGTGCATTCATCAAGCGTAATGTGGTGACAGGTATCGCCACAGTTGAAATCAGCAACCCGCACGCGAATACGCCATTGCTTACTGTTCCTCCGCAAAATGAAC
>JBBQPT010000047.1:0-14233 GCA_038217005.1 Burkholderiales bacterium | reverse complement strand
GTGCTAATCCTGCTATAATCTTACGCTTCGGGGCGTAGCGCAGCCTGGTAGCGTACATGCATGGGGTGCATGTGGTCGGAGGTTCAAATCCTCTCGCCCCGACCAAATTCCCTTAATTTATAAAATATCAACAGAAGGGTGTCGTCTATTTATGCGCATTTTATTGAGCAACGATGACGGTTATTTTGCACCTGGTCTGGCTGTTCTAGCCAAAACTTTATCAACTATTGCTGAAATCGTCGTTGTAGCACCTGAGCGTGATCGCAGTGGCGCGAGTAATTCGCTGACGCTGGACCGTCCACTGATGTTGCGACAGGCCGATTCAGGCTTTTACTACGTTAATGGTACGCCGACAGATTGCGTGCATTTGGCAGTCACTGGCATGCTTGACGCATTGCCTGATATGGTGATTTCTGGCATCAATCATGGCGCGAATATGGGTGATGATACCGTTTATTCGGGAACTGTTGCTGCTGCCACTGAAGGCTATTTGTTAGGTGTGCCCGCGATTGCGGTGTCGCTAACGAATCATAGTGGTGGCCATTTTGAGACTGCTGCACGTGTCGTGCTTGAATTGGTAGAACGCATGCTCAAGCAGCCACATTTGACGCCGATGTTGCTCAATGTGAATGTGCCTGATGTGCCTTATGAAGCGCTGAATGGTACGCAGATTACGCGTTTAGGTCGGCGCCATAAAGCTGAGCCTGTAGTAAAAGCGACTAATCCGCGTGGCCAAACTGTGTATTGGGTAGGGGCTGCAGGTGCGGCACAAGATGCCAGTGCGGGAACTGATTTTTATGCAATCACTCAGCAGCAGGTTTCAATTACGCCTTTGCAAATTGATTTAACCCATTATCAACAATTACAAACATTGCAGGGATGGTGGGAATGAAGCCAAATCGGCAGGATGGCATAGGTATGACCTCTGAGCGCACGCGCCTGCGCATGATAGAGCGTTTGCGTGACAAAGGTATTAAGGATAGCGATGTGCTGACCGCGATGGCGATGGTGCCACGTCACTTATTTGTGAGCGAGGCATTGGCTATACGGGCGTATGAAGATACTGCGTTGCCTATTGGGTTCGGTCAAACTATTTCGCATCCATACAGTGTGGCACGGATGATAGAAGTGTTGCGCAAGGGCAAAGATATGCAGCGTGTGCTGGAAGTGGGTTGCGGCTGCGGTTATCAGGCTGTCGTGCTCTCCAAGTTGGCGCGCGAAGTTTACTCCATTGAGCGTATCGCCAGCCTGCTCGGTCATGCGCGGCGCACGATACGCGCATTACGCATCGCTAACATCAAGGTGCAGCATGGTGACGGGCATATAGGCTTGGCTGCAGTGGCGCCGTTTGACGGTATTATCCTGGCAGCAGCAGGTGCAGAAGCTCCGCCAGCATTGCTGGCGCAGTTAGCACTAGGCGGGCGTTTGGTGATGCCGCGCGGAGTGGGTGAGTCGCAACAAATGGTATTGATAGAGCGTCAGGCTGATGGGTATCATGAGCAAGTATTGGAGATGGTGCATTTCGTACCATTATTGCCAGGAGTGGCTTGATGAAATGGTGGTGGATAGGCGTTTTATTAGTACTGGCTGGCTGCAGCACGACGCGGGTTGCGCCTGTGGTAGATGCCGCATCCAACAAAACATCCAGCGGGAAACATGCGGCAGCATCCAAAGTCCGTGATTGGCGTCCTGCCACCCATACTGTAGCCAAGGGTGAAACCTTGTACAGCATCGCCTTGGAATATGGTCTGGATTATCGAGAGCTGAGTGGCTGGAATAAGCTCAGCGACGTGAACCGTATCTATGTGGGACAAACGCTGCGACTGACTGAGCCAGCGCAAGTAGCAGTCAAAGAAACGCCTCAGGCTAGTGCGATGGCCCCCGCAGTGGTGGCAACACAGCCATTGCTTGAGTCGGCCAGCATTACTCAACCACTTGCTATTAAGCTGCCCTATTCAGACTCGGCTGTTGCGCAACTAAAACAGTCAAATGAAGCACCGTCTACACCGGTCAAGCTTGATAAGCTGCCTGTCGTTGTGTCGCCACCCATAGTGGCGACTAAAGCAGTACCTATAACTCCTCCCGTTGTTAAAGATGCGCCTAAAGAAGCAGACGACACGGCGATTGACTGGATGTGGCCAACGCAAGGGCGTACGATTACTGAATTTAGTGAAGCCAAATTCAGTAAGGGCATCGATATTGCAGGTACGACTGGACAAGCCATTTATGCATCTGCGGCAGGTAAGGTGGTATATAGCGGGGCGGGTTTACGTGGTTATGGAAAATTGGTTATCATAAAACATAACGCTATCTATTTGAGTGCTTATGCGCATAACCAGCTGATACTCGTCAAAGAGGGTCAAACTGTTCTGCGAGGGCAGAAAGTTGCGGAAATGGGTAATACAGATGCTGATCAAGTAAAGCTGCATTTTGAAATACGTCAAATGGGGAAACCTGTGGATCCGATGAAGTACTTGCCTGAGGTTGTGAAATAAATATGGATAATGCTGATGACTTGCCAGATATGCAACTTGAAACGTTGTCTGAGGATGAGTTTTTAGCACAGGCATCTTGGGTTGACGTGCTGTTTGATGACCGTCAGGCAGATGTGACCCGCATGTATATGCAAGATATTGGCCATGCAGAGTTACTGAATGCCGCTGATGAGTTAGTCTTGGCGCGAAGTGTGAAGCAAGGTGATTTTGCCGCGCGACAAAAAATGATTACCAGTAATTTACGCCTGGTCGTTAGTATTGCTAAACGTTACCAGCATCGTGGCATGCAATTGCTGGATTTGATAGAAGAAGGCAATTTAGGTCTGATTCACGCGCTGGAGAAATTTGAGCCTGAGCGTGGGTTCCGTTTTTCCACTTATGCCAGCTGGTGGATACGTCAGCATATTGAGCGTGCGATTATGAATCAGTCGCGTGCGGTACGGCTGCCCATACATATAGTCAAAGCCATCAACGTTATTCTGCGCGCACGCCATCATTTGGCTATGCATGGCATTGAGGATGCGAGTGTTGAAGATATTGCTCATCTGGTTCATATGCCTGAGCATGATGTATATGAGTTGTTGCGTTTAAATGAAAGTGCGTTGTCTTTGGATAGTCCCTTGAACGGCGATATGGATCTGAGCATGGGTGATGCGATAGCAGATGAGACAGCACAACTTCCTGAAGAGTTGTTGGCGAAAGCGGAGGTGCTGGTGTTTGTTCAAACCTGGTTGCGCCAGCTCACTGAGAAGCAGCGAGGCGTAATCGAACGCCGCTTTGGATTGGGTAATCAAGATGTGTCCACATTAGAGCAAATTGCAGATAGTCTGGATTTGAGCCGGGAGCGTGTGCGTCAAATTCAAGCTGAGGCCCTGCACTTATTGCGTAAGCAATTGCTGCGTATAGGAATGAATGCGGCGGGTTTGCTGTGACCGTGAAACTGGCCTGGCAGTCGATTGATACTGTGTTGTTTGATATGGACGGCACGCTACTCGATTTGCATTTTGATAATTATTTTTGGCGTCAGCATTTACCGCTGCGATATGCGGCGCAAAATCAGACGTCGCTGGCATTTGCGAGTGCCTATTTAACGCCTTTGTTTGCTAAACATTCGGGCAGTTTGCAATGGTATTGTTTGGATTTTTGGCGAGAGCAGCTAGGGTTAGATGTTGTGGCGCTCAAACAGGAAATGCAGCATTTAATTGTCGTACGTGATGGCGTGCTGGACTTTTTGCAGCAGTTGCGATTGGCAGGTAAGCGGATAGTTCTGGTTACCAATGCGCATACGGATAGCCTGAATTTGAAAATGCAATGCACAGGCATAGCGCCTTATTTTGACCGGATACTGACTTCACATCAATTTGGTTTGGCAAAGGAACAGCCTGGATTTTGGCAGGCATTGCGTGATGAGATCGGCTTTGATCCCATGCGCACTGTGTTATTCGATGATAGCTTGCCTGTTCTGCGTAGTGCGCAGCAATATGGTTTGGCGCATGTGCGCGGTATATTGCAACCTGATAGCCAGGCTGCGCCACAGCTGACAGATGAATTCGCGGTAGTTGAACGATTCGTAGAGTTGATGCCCGTCGTTTAACCCATGAGTATGCCAACGACGACCCGTCGTCCCTCTGCGACAAGGAAATTGTAAGTGCGGCAAGCCGCTTTGGTGTCCATGACTTCAAGGCCAACTCCTGCTTGTTGCAGGGCAACTGAAAGACGTGGATGTGGGAACTGTAATCGTTTACCTGTACCTAATAAAACGACTTCGGGTTTTTGTTCGGCGATAAGGGCAAAATGTTCAGTGGTGAGCGCATTAAAGTCACCGACTTGCCAATCGGTCAATATGGTATCAGGGGTGATGAGTAAGCTAGGCTGGGTATAGCGTTCACCATTGATAATGACGTAGTCGTCACCATAACCAGTAAATAAATTAAGACCTTCAGGTTGGGTTAAATGGAATTTCAAAACGCTCTCCAATTGCGGCATAGGTGCACAGTCGAGTAAGATTATACATTTTGGTAACCTGATGACCAAGTTGGTGTGTGACAGCTTGGTGAGGATAGAGATAGTTCATGACGAAAGCGGTGAAAATGTTGCGACCAGTAAAGAAGTCGAGCAAATTGGATAATGTCTGTTATGACATTCGTGGTCCAGTGATGGCGCGTGCCAAGCAGATGGAAGATGAAGGCCAGCGCATTATCAAATTGAACATCGGCAATCCCGCGCCGTTTGGATTTGAAGCGCCTGAAGAAATTGTGCAAGACGTGATACTCAACTTGCCCAATGCGTCTGGTTACTCTGATTCCAAAGGTTTGTTTTCTGCACGCAAAGCCATCATGCATTATACCCAAAGCAAGGGCATTGCCGGGGTGCAGATTGATGACATTATCATTGGTAATGGCGCGTCCGAATTGATCGTGATGGCAATGCAGGGATTGTTGAATCCTGGTGACGAAGTGCTGGTACCTGCACCTGACTATCCATTGTGGACGGCAGCAGCAACCTTAGCTGGCGGCGTAGCACGGCATTATATCTGTGACGAGAGCCAAAACTGGATGCCTGATCTGGACGACATTCGCGCCAAAATCACCCCGCATACGCGCGCAATTGTCATAATTAATCCGAATAATCCCACTGGTGCGCTGTATACCCGTGAATTGTTAATGGGCGTGTTGGCGATAGCACGTGAACATCAGCTAATCGTGTTCGCCGATGAGATTTATGACAAAGTGCTCTATGACGGTCATGAGCATATCTCTATCGCATCGTTGGCTGATGATGTGTTGTGTGTGACGTTAAATGGATTGTCGAAGAACTATCGTGCCTGTGGTTATCGCGCTGGCTGGATGGTGATTTCTGGCGATAAACGCCATGCGCTGGATTATATTGAAGGCCTGAACATGCTTGCATCGATGCGTTTGTGCTCTAATGTGCCAGGGCAATATGCGATACAAACAGCGTTAGGTGGTTATCAAAGTATCAATGATTTAG
Organism: Burkholderiales bacterium; assembly: GCA_038217005.1. GTDB lineage: Bacteria > Pseudomonadota > Gammaproteobacteria > Burkholderiales > Sulfuriferulaceae > Sulfuriferula. The sequence continues at coordinate 8,747 of JBBQPT010000047.1, read as the reverse complement.
TCGCCCCTGAAGGACGCTTGACCCGGCAGCGTGATTTGGCCTGGTCGTTGCTGACAGCCATTCCCGGGGTGACATGTGTAAAACCTCAGGCGGCACTTTATATGTTTCCACGGTTAGACCCCAAGATGTATCCGATTAAGGATGACCAGAAGTTTATTCTGGATTTATTAGAAGAAGAACGTGTCTTGCTGGTGCAAGGCACTGGATTTAATTGGCCACATCCAGATCATTTCCGCGTGGTGATATTGCCTTACGAAGATGAATTGCGTGAAGCGATGGCCCGTATTGCGCGCTTCCTGGAACGATATCGAAAATTGCACGGCAGCGTAGCGTAACCTTAGATTAGAAACTGAAAGATAATGATGAAACCAATGAATGTGGGATTGCTCGGCTTGGGCACAGTAGGTGGCGGCACCTTGACCGTGTTACGACGTAATGCGGCAGAAATCACTCGTCGCGCTGGGCGCGAAATCCGCGTTACCATGGCAGCAGCGCGCGATTTGGACAAGGCTAAAATGTACGCGGCACCTGATTTGAAGCTGACAGATGATGCCTACGCTATTGTTGACAATCCTGATATTGATATAGTGGTAGAAATGATAGGCGGTGAACATCCAGCTAAAGAACTGATCCTGAGGGCCATTGAAAACGGCAAGCACGTAGTCACTGCTAATAAAGCGCTGATTGCCAATCACGGCACTGAAATATTTGCTGCAGCTCAGCGTAAAGGGGTGATGGTTGCATTTGAAGCTGCGGTGGCAGGTGGTATTCCTATTATCAAAGCGATACGTGAAGGCTTGACTGCTAACCGCATTGAATGGATAGCGGGGATTATCAATGGCACTACTAACTTTATTCTGACCGAAATGCGTGACAAAGGCGCTGATTTCGCTGATGTGCTGAAAGAAGCTCAGCGTCTGGGTTATGCTGAAGCTGACCCGACCTTTGACGTCGAAGGCGTGGACGCTGCGCATAAGCTCACCATTATGTCAGCGATTGCATTTGGTATCCCTATGCAATTTGACAAAGCCTACATTGAGGGCATTACCAAGCTGACTGGCGATGATGTGAAATATGCCGAACAATTAGGCTATCGCATCAAGTTATTAGGTATTACCAAACGCACTAAAAACGGTATAGAGTTGCGTGTGCATCCTGCGCTCATTCCTGCACGTCGGTTGATTGCCAATGTCGATGGCGCGATGAATGCAATTCTGGTCAAGGGCGATGCTGTGGGTGTGACCATGTACTACGGTGCGGGTGCAGGTGCAGAACCTACTGCCTCGTCTGTGGTAGCAGATCTGGTTGACGTGACGCGTATGCATACAGCCGATCCGCATAGCCGTGTGCCACACCTGGCATTCCAGCCTGATACCCTGTCAGATGAGCCTATATTGGCAATGGATGATGTACGGACTGCATATTATCTGCGTTTGCGCGCATTCGATAAGCCCGGTGTATTGGCTGATGTGACACGGATCCTGGCGGATCTGGATATTTCCATTGATGCGATGGTGCAAAAAGAGCCGCATGAGGGCCAGGAATTAGTCGATATTGTTATTCTTACGCACACTTGTCTGGAAAAGAATGTGAATGCGGCAATGGTGAAAATTGAAGCGTTGGCGGCAATCTCAGAGCCTGTTGCACGGATACGCCTGGAAGAACTGGCGAAATAAAGAGGTAAATATATGGCAATGCGTTATATCAGCACCCGCGGCAATTCTCCCGCACAGAGCTTTACTCAGATTTTATTGGGCGGTTTAGCGCCTGATGGTGGTTTGTATTTGCCTGAAACATATCCTCACTTTGGTGCGGCAGATTTGTCGGCAATGCGCGGGATGAATTATCGTGAGCTGGCTTATGCAGTGCTGTCGCGCTTTATTGATGATATTCCAGCGGAAGATTTGCGTGCGATTATTGATAAAACTTATACCGCTGAAGTGTATTGTAATGCGCGCAGCGATGAACAAGCTGCTGATATTACGCCTTTGCATACTTTAGAGCCGGGTTTGCATTTGCTGTGTCTTTCCAATGGCCCGACGCTGGCTTTTAAAGACATGGCGATGCAGTTGCTGGGGAACCTGTTTGAATACGTGCTAAATAGTGCGGGCGAAGATATTAATATTCTTGGCGCAACATCCGGTGATACAGGTTCTGCCGCAGAGTATGCGATGCGTGGTAAGCGTGGTATTAATGTGTACATGCTGTCACCGCATAATAAAATGAGTCGTTTTCAAACGGCGCAGATGTTTTCGCTACAAGATGAAAATATTCATAACATCGCAGTGGATGGCGTATTTGACGATTGCCAGGATATTGTTAAAGCCGTGTCCAATGATCATGAATTCAAATCCCGTTATAAAATTGGCGCGGTTAATTCAATCAACTGGGGACGCGTTGCGGCTCAAGTTGTGTACTATTTCAAAGGTTATTTTGCAGCAACACATGATAACAGCCAGCATGTCAGTTTCTCCGTACCCTCAGGCAACTTCGGTAATGTTTGCGCAGGGCATATTGCGCGCATGATGGGTTTGCCGATTAAGCATTTAATTGTAGCGACTAATGAAAATGATGTGCTTGATGAGTTTTTTAAGACCGGAGTGTATCGTCCTCGTGCTGCCGCCCAAACTTACCATACCAGCAGTCCGTCTATGGATATTTCCAAAGCGTCTAACTTTGAACGTTTCGTCGCTGATTTAACTGGGCGTGATGGTGCAGTGCTGCGTTCGTTGTGGGAACATATAGATCAGGGTGGCGCGTTTGATCTGAATCAACCGGGTTGGTTCGAGCGAGTGGCAGATTATGGTATGGTTTCAGGCGCAAGCAATCATGCTAGCCGTATGGAAACCATACGTGATACCTGGGAAAAATACGGCGTGATGATAGACACGCATACGGCTGATGGATTGAAAGTCGGCCTGGAGTATTTCGAGCCTGGTGTGCCGATGATAGTGCTGGAAACGGCATTGCCAGCCAAATTTGACGAAGCTATCCACGAAGCGCTGGGGCGCGCACCTGAGCGTCCAGACAGTATTGGCGATATAGAAAATTTACCACAACGTTATACGGTAATGCGTAATGACGTTGAGGCCGTTAAACAGTTCATCGTATCGCATTTGGCGACCCAATAAATTATGAAATTAATCGCATCTTTGAGTAGTCCCTACGCGCGTAAAGTGCGTATCGTCCTGGCAGAAAAGCATATTGAATGCGAGTTGCAAGTTGATATCCCGTGGACAGCGGATACTCATGTGCCAGACTTTAATCCGCTAGGGAAGATTCCTGTGTTGTTATTGGATGACGGCACCGCGCTCTATGATTCCAGGGTGATTGTTGAATATCTCGATCATGCCTCACCAGTGCGTAATGTGTTGCCTAAAGAACCGCGTAGCCGTATCTTGGTCAAACGTTGGGAGGCGCTGGCGGATGGCATATGTGATGCGGCTGCGACGATATTTCTGGAAAAAAAACGGCCCGAAGCTCAACAAAGTCCAGATTGGATAGCGCGCCAGGAACTGAAAATTCATCGTGGATTGGCTGTCGCTGATAAGGATTTGGGTGATCTAAGTTGGTGCATGGGGGATAGTTTCAGTTTGGCCGATATCGCAGTAGGCTGCGTATTGGGATATCTGGACTTGCGTTTTGCGGATATTCCATGGCGAGTGAGTTATCCAAATTTGGCGCGGTTGTCTACCAAGCTCAATGAAAGAGCTGCCTTTGTTAGTACAATGCCATTAGTTTGATATTTTTAGAGCTCCTTTTTGGAGCTCTTTTCTTTTTTGTGGGACTTACATAATAAAAAGCCAGCGTGATTATTAGGCTAGGCGTACATATTGCTTGTGTATGGGTTATTTAGAGATGTAGCGACTCATGCCATAGCTTGTATTTATAATTTTGGAGGAGGCTGAACAATGCAAATAGGGCTATTAGGTTTAGGCAAGATGGGTGCGAATATGGCGCGGCGTTTGTCGCGCGGTGGTGCGGATGTATTAGTGTGGAACCGTAGTGTGGAAGTGGCTACGCAGTTGGCGCAGACTGAGGTGAATGTGACTGCCTGTGCCGACATGGCAGCGATGGTCGCGCAGATGGCTGGCCCACGTGTGCTCTGGCTGATGTTGCCAGCGGGCGCGGCAACAGAGGCCGCTATGCATCAGTTGGCCGATTTGTTATCGCCTGGCGACATTATCGTGAATGGTGCAAATGCATTTTATAAAGACAGTGAGCGCCATGCGCAAGAGATGGCTGCACGCGGTTTGCGTTTCATGGATGCGGGCGTATCAGGTGGTGTGTGGGGTTTGGCAAATGGTTACGCGCTGATGGTTGGTGGGGAAGCCGAAACCGTAGCAGTGGTGACACCGTTTATTAAAATCCTGGCACCTGGTCCAGAAACAGGCTGGCTGCATTGTGGCCCAGTCGGGAGCGGGCATTTTGTGAAGATGGTACATAACGGCATAGAGTACGGCATGATGCAGGCGTTGGGCGAGGGCTTGTCTCTGCTCAAAGGTAAAACCGAATTTGGTATCGATGTGGCTGCGGTGAGTGAAATGTGGCGGCATGGTAGCGTGGTGCGTTCCTGGTTGCTGGATCTGACAGCTGAGTTTTTGCAGCAGGATCAAACTTTAGAGTCCATTGCACCATTTGTGCCTGATTCTGGCGAGGGCCGTTGGACTGTGCTGGAATCGGTCGAACAGGGGACGCCTACGCCGGTGATGACATTGGCACTGATGATGCGTTTCGCTAGTCAGGGCAAAAACGACTATACCGATAAATTGATAGCGATGATGCGCAAAGGTTTTGGCGGACATGGCGTGAAGGGAGAAGTATGAATTTAGATATGCAAACACCGTGTAGTTTTGTGATATTTGGTGCGACGGGTAATCTGGCGACCAAAAAACTATTACCAGCACTGTACCACTTAGAGCAGGCGCATCGTTTACCAAAAGAGATGAGTTTTGTGGCATTGGGTCGTCGCGAGTGGGACGATGAAACCTGGCGCGAACATATACGTACTTTATTGCAAGCCAAGCTTAAAGAAAAATACAATGCAACACTAGGCGAGGAATTCTTGGCGCGCTTTAGTTATGTACGCGGTGAGTTGCATGATCTGGCTGCCTACCATCGCTTGAAAGAGGCGTTGTCCAAACCAAGTATGGGTAGTTGTGGGAATGTCGTATTTTATTTGGCGATTAAACCTAGCGATTTCTCGGGTGTCATTAAAAATCTGGATAAAGCGGGTTTGGCCCAGCCACGAGGATTGCATCGCGTGGTGGTGGAAAAACCTTTTGGTGAGGACATAGAATCCGCACAAGCGTTGAATAAACTATTGCACCAGCACTTTGATGAACAGCAGATTTTCCGTATTGATCATTATCTAGGTAAAGATACTGTACAGAACTTACTGGTTTTCCGTTTTGCCAATACATTGATAGAGCCACTGTGGAATCGTAACTTTATCGATCACGTGCAGATTACCGTTGCGGAAGATATGGGCATAGAAAATCGTGCCGATTATTATGACAAAGCGGGTGCGATGCGGGATATGTTGCAGAATCACCTGATGCAATTGTTAACCGTAGTCGCTATGGAACCGCCGCCAGTGCTGGAAGCCGATGCGTTGCGCGATGAAAAAGTGAAAGTATTGCGTTCGATACGGCCTATTAACAAGCGCGCCATTCATGCGCATGCTTTCCGCGCGCAGTATGGCGAAGGCCTGATTAAGGGCGAGCGCGTGGTGGGTTATCAAGATGAGGTGGGTGTTGAACCTAAATCAATGACAGAAACGTTTATCGCAGCGAAGTTCTATATTGATAATTGGCGTTGGCGTGGGGTGCCGTTCTATTTACGGACAGGTAAGCGTTTGGCCGCATCCAAGTCCATGGTGGCGATTCGTTTCCGTCATCCACCGCAGCAATTGTTCCGTTCCACACCTCAGGAAGCTATTTCGCCCAACTGGATAGTGCTGTCCATTCAACCCGAAGAAAGCATGAAAATGGAAATTCATGTGAAGCAGCCAGGTCTGGATATGGATACCCGTGTGGTGTCGCTGGATGCGGGTTACCGTCAAGAGGGTGAAGAGCAATTGGATGCCTATGAAACGCTGATTCTGGATGTGATAGGCGGGGATAGAACCTTGTTTATCCGTTATGATGAAGTTGAATGGGCTTGGCGCGTGGTTGATCCGATTCTGAAAAGCTGGGCACAAGAGCGTGACTTTATCCATACCTATCCAGCGGGTATATGGGGTCCGTTAGAGGCGAATCGTTTATTCGATGCAGAAGATCAGGAGTGGCGTAATTACCTGTAAGCAGCTACTTCGTCACGCCAATACGTCATAAAGATCAGGAATAATTACTCCTGATCTTTATGACGTCAGCGTTATCAAGTGAAATTGCCAAAATGACGTTAAGTAACCTCAAAATGTCACTTATCACCAGACCTCAAAGTTGACATTAATGCAACCTGTTAGCGCAATCCCTCCAAATATAATCTGGCTATAACCGATTAGCATTTACTAGTTGCCGTCCTAATAAATAGGGGCTTATTAGCGCTTGAAAGCAATTCGGTCGGCAAATAACATACTCAGCGCAACGCTACCACCGACCAGAACAGTAGTTAATGCAACCCATCCACCGAGCGTCATATTTCTAGTGGTAATTCCTGTGATGATTGCAATAATGAGTAAAAAAACGAATGAGCTACTGGGTACGCCATATTCCACCTCTGCCTGGCATCCACGGCAAACGTTTGCGTTATGAGGTAGTTCAGTATGGCAGTGCGAACAAATTAGATCAGACATTATGTGTTTCCTCCGTGTGGTAGTGTGTAGTCGTTAATGATTTAGCAAAACTTCGGGGTCAGATACCGTCAAATTGCTGCAATTAAATTGGCTAGTTTCATGCTGTCCAAGCTAGACGTGTCCCCGATGTTTGAAATGGCGTCACTTAAGGTTCCAATAAAGATTGCTTCATAGGTTTCGACTATCAAATTGATTTGTAAGTGATTCGTAAAGTATATTCAAAAACTCATCATTTAGTGCTTGCGGTACTGGCAGCTAGTTACTACAATTAGTCATTTATGAGCTTGCTATCACTAGATGTTGTGTATATCTCGGTGATTAACCTGTTCATAACTTGTGAATAAAAGTGGTATCACCCCACAATATATAGCGTCTAGGAGACTATGTTATGCAAACCGTATCATCTGCCATGCCTGAATCAACTGTGCCACCTCAATCGATGACACATACTTATTCAAATGATGCCGCTGTGTTGAGTGATTATAAGATCATTCGACGTAATGGTACTGTTGTTGGGTTTGAACCATCTAAAATCGCTATTGCGCTGACTAAGGCGTTTATTGCGGTGCATGGTGGTCAGGCGGCTGCGTCGGCGCGGATTCGTGAGCTGGTTGAACAGTTGACGGCGGGCGTGGTGCAGGCGTTGATGCGTCGTCAGCCGCATGGCGGGACTTGTCATATCGAAGATATACAAGATCAGGTTGAATTGGCGTTGATGCGTTCGGGTGAGCATGATACAGCGCGTGCCTACGTGCTTTACCGTGAAAAACGTAACCAGGAGCGTGCTGCGCATGATGCGACCACTGCTGCGCCGGTATTGCATGTGCTGGACAATGGTGAGCGTAAGCCGCTGGATATGGCCGAGTTGCGTATCTTGGTAGCGACTGCGTGCGAAGGTTTGCATAGCGATGTCAGCGTGGATGCGATTTTGCATGCGGTGACGCGTGATTTGTATGATGGCGTGCCTATGGCTGAAGTGGAAAAAGCGCTGGTATTGGCGGCGCGTGCGGGGATAGAGCAAGATCCTGATTATGCTTTTGTTACTGCGCGTTTGTTGTTGAATTCTATTCGTCATGAAGTGCTGGGACGCAGCATATTGCCATCTGAAATGGCTGGCTTGTACCCAGAGTATTTCACTGCTTATATCAAAAAGGGTATAAATGCAGAATTGCTGGATGCGCGCTTAGCGCAGTTTGATTTGGTGAAGCTGGGTCAGGCACTGGTTGCCAGCCGCGATGACAATTTTGAATATCTGGGTTTGCAAACTCTGTATGACCGTTATTTCTTACACATTGAAGAGCGCCGTATCGAGCTGCCACAATCTTTCTTCATGCGCGTGGCGATGGGCTTGGCACTGAACGAAATCGATCGTGAAGCTCGCGCGATTGAATTCTACAACGTATTGTCGAGCTTTGATTTCATGAGCTCCACCCCGACTTTGTTCAATGCCGGTACCCGTCATAGCCAATTGTCATCATGCTATTTGACCACTGTGTCGGATGATCTGGATGGTATCTATCAAGCGATTAAAGAAAACGCCATGCTGCAAAAGTATGCTGGTGGTTTGGGTAATGACTGGACGCCAGTGCGTGCATTAGGCGCACGTATCAAGGGTACCAACGGTAAATCACAAGGCGTGGTGCCGTTCCTGAAAGTGGTGAACGATACTGCTGTGGCAGTGAACCAGGGCGGCAAGCGCAAGGGCGCAGTATGTGCATACCTGGAAAGCTGGCATCTGGATATTGAAGAGTTCCTGGAATTGCGCAAGAACACAGGTGACGATCGTCGCCGCACGCATGACATGAACACGTCGAACTGGATACCTGATCTGTTCATGAAGCGTGTCATGGAAAATGCTGAATGGACACTGTTCAGCCCATCTGACGTACCTGATTTACATGACTTGTACGGTAAAGCTTTTGAAGTGGCCTATGCCAACTATGAAGCCAAA
>JBBQPT010000046.1:0-14371 GCA_038217005.1 Burkholderiales bacterium | reverse complement strand
CGAGGCTATCGGCTTACAATTTATTCCAAAACCACCTATCGACCCGATGCGCCTGATAGAATTAATCCAAACTCGTCGCCATTACAAACTGGCGGGCCCCGACAAACTGCGCGTCACCATCGTCAGCAAAGACCTTGCCGATCGCGTAAAGAACGTCCGCAACTTATTGAAAGAACTGAGCTAACCTCATGCTTTATAACTTAATTATCCAAGGCCAACACGTCCCCACGCAAAGCCTGAAACAGATCGCCAAGCTTGCCAATGTAGGCGCAATCGACGCCATCAATCAACAGGCATTTTGTCTGAGCCAGGCCGACAATAGCCAAGCTACAGCCATCGCTGCAATGTGCGCGGAACAACAGCTTGATTTTGCTTTCATCCCATTCCACCGTTACATCAAGGATTTCAAGCTGGCAGTAATGGATATGGATTCCACTCTGATTACTATCGAATGCATAGACGAAATCGCCGATATGATAGGTGTCAAAACCGAAGTTGCCGCAATCACCGAAGCGGCCATGCGCGGTGAAATCGTCTTTGCCGAAAGCCTTACCCGCCGCGTCGCCTTGCTCGCTGGATTAGATGCCGAGGCACTGCAACGCGTCTATGACGAACGCCTGCAACTCACGTCAGGCGCAGAAAAACTCATCACCACCTTCCAAAAAAACGGGATTAAAACCCTGCTGGTTTCTGGTGGCTTTACTTTCTTCACCGACAAACTTAAAGCTCGACTCAACCTGGACTATGCCGCCGCAAATGACCTGGAAATAATCGACGGCAAACTCACTGGCCGTGTACTCGGCAACATCCTCGATGCACAAGGCAAAGCTGACTGGCTCAATAAAATCCGGAATGAAATCGATTGCACTCAAAAACAAACCCTCGCCATCGGTGATGGTGCCAATGATTTGCTAATGCTGGCCGCAGCAGGCAGCTCCATCGCCTACCACGCCAAACCCATCGTCCGTGAACAAGCCAGCTATGCGGTCAACTATAATGATTTAAGTGCAGTCATCCCTCTACTAGGCAAGGAGTAAACCATGCAACATACCATCATCAACATCAAAGGCATGACCTGCGGCGGCTGCACCAGCAGCATCACCCGTGTACTAAGTGCAATCGCAGGCGTCAGCGAAGTCAACGTATCGCTGGAACACGCCAACGCTGAAGTAACATTTGATCCCAGCAAAACAACACTCGAAGCACTGCACAAAGCAATTGATGGAGCGGGCTTTGAGGTGGGCTAATTAGTCATAGACTAAATTGATTAACTTAATAACCTGCAGATTCGACGCTGTCTCTGCATTCCTGTTGCAGGAGTATTCATGTCTATCAGTTCACGCCTTATTGCGAAAATAGAAGCCGAAGATCCGACTCAAAGGCTGGCAGTTTTGATTGATGCAGATAACGCACAAGCAGCTGTTATTGAAGGCATATTGTCTGAAATAGCGCGCTTTGGTGAAGCTACCGTAAAACGAATCTATGGCGATTTTACCAGCACTTCAAGCGCATCCTGGAAAAAAGTCCTTAATAAATATGCGATTAAACCTGTGCAACAATTTGCATATACCACAGGTAAAAATGCGACTGACAGCACCATGATAATTGATGCTATGGATTTGTTATACACCAGACGTTTTGATGGGTTTTGCATTATATCAAGTGATAGCGACTTCACAGGCTTGGCCATCAGGATACGAGAAGAAGGACTCACTGTTTATGGCTTCGGTGAGCAAAAAACGCCCGAATCTTTCCGCAATTCTTGCCATAAATTTGTTCTTACCGAGCTATTTAGACCTGTGCCCGAACCTGTTTCAGAAACCACGCTTGCAAGTAGCAAACCTGTAGAAAAACAAATAACCAAACCCATCATTGATAAAACAAGCGAAGTATCAAAAGAGTTTACTAATGACTTTTTTAGACAGGCTGTTGAACAAGCAAGTGATGATAATGGCTGGGCACAATTAGGCACATTTGGTAGCTATTTAACAAAATTACGGCCGGATTTCGATGCCCGCAGTTTTGGTCATAAAAAACTGAGGGACTTTGTCAAAGCCAGATCTGATATTTTTCAAACAGAGGAACGTACATTGGCAAATACCGATACAAAAGTTCTATATCTTCGCGCCAAATAATTAATCTCACCAGATAAAATTTTGGATGCTTGCATATCGCACCCAAAATACGCCGCTGTCACGTTAGTCATTCTGCATCGTTGCCAATATCCGCGATATTTCCGCCGTATCCGTAGGTCTGATCACGCGGCCAACCTCCTGCCCGTCTCGAATAAAAATCAAGGTTGGCCAGAGTTTCACAGCAAATGTACGCCCCAGCCGACGACCTTTACCATCTTCTATCATCATATGGCGCACATGAGGGTAGTCAGCCAATGCTGCAATTATCAATGGACGAGCCGCTTTGCAATGGCCACACCAGGCGGCACCGAACTCGACGACTACCGAACCAGGCAATTTATCTATATCGGCACGAGTTGGCTGTGTTATCAAACTATCAGGGGCATTTGTTGGGCACATTGCGTTTATTCCATTAAAGTTGTTACAAAATCCATAATAACCTTTAATGCAATCGACCATGCATTTTGATAAGGCTACACGAGGTTAGGTTAGAGTGAATAACCACCGCAAAAAACAGTAGATTTTGACATGCTCATTTAGCCACTCTCTACCGTTAATTCGTCAAAATGGAATTATGTACGCAAGCGAACTGATGATTCATAATTGCGCTACTAAACTTGTGCTCACCCCAAAGTCTTCATACAATTAGCCAGACTTGGCCCTGCACTCAATATCAAAATGACAGACCATGCTTCATGATCAGGAGAAAGTAATGACCAACATGAGTAATTACATAATTATAAACAAGCGACTAAGTGGAGCATGATTCAATTTGATCTTCACTTGTGGCGGCGCTTCAAAGTAATAGCCGCACCTTACTGGTTCGGGGAGGAAAAATGGCAGGCACGAGGCATGCTGTTTCTACTGGTGATACTGTTATTGGGACAAACCGGTTTCGCCGTACTATTCAATCAGCTTACCGGGGAATTCACCTCGGCGCTGGCGGCAAAAGATGCAGACAGGTTCTGGACTGCGATCAGAGAGTGCTTCGCCATTCTGGTCATCGCCGTACCGATTTATGCGTTTTACTACTATGTGCGCGACAAGCTTGGCATTTACTGGCGACGCTGGCTGACCCGAAATTTTCTGGATAGTTATTTCAGTAACCGGGCTTACTACACACTGAATACCGATGCCGAGATCGATAACCCGGATCAGCGTATTGCTGAAGATATCAACACCTTCACTCAGCGTTCTCTCTACTTTCTGCTGATATTCATCGGTGCGCTGTTGCAGCTCATGGCTTTCTCCGGCGTGCTCTGGTCTATTTCCACCGATCTGGTCTATTTCCTGATCGTATATGCGATAGTCGGCACGGCAGTTACCCTACTGGTATTCGGCAAAGTGCTGATCGGACTTAATTTCTACCAACTCAAGCGTGAAGCTAATTTCCGTTTCAGTCTGGTACGCATACGCGAGAACGCTGAGGCCATCGCCTTCTATCGCGGCGAGGAACAGGAATCACGGCAAGTCAGCCAGCATTTCAATGAAGCTTTTACCAATTACAATAAACTTATCAAGTCCCAACTGCACCTGAATCTGTTCCAATATGGCTACAGCTTCCTGACTATCATCCTGCCCAGCGCGATCATTGCCGGACGGGTGCTGTCGGGAGAGCTGGAAGTCGGGCGCGCAATCCAGGCGGCGGGTGCTTTTGCAGCGATATTGAGCGCACTCACCGTTATAGTAGATAACTTTGAGAGCTTCAGCCGATTTGCCGCAGGGATAGATCGTCTTGACAGCTTCGCCAAGTACCTTACCAGCAATGACGCCGACCAACCGCAGGCTGAAGACAGCATCGCACTATTTCAGGATTCCAGATTAGTCATCGAAAATCTCACGCTGGAGACGCCAAATCATGAACGCACCTTGATCAAGGAGCTATCCCTGACAGTCAATTCAGGTGAGAGCCTGTTAATCGTCGGTGCCAGCGGTTGCGGAAAGAGCTCGTTATTACGCGCCATTGCGGGTCTGTGGCACGCTGGCAGCGGCTGCATTATCCGCCCAGATACCGATGACATACTATTTTTGCCTCAACGCCCCTACATGTTGCTGGGCAGCCTGCGTAGCCAACTACTCTACCCGCAGCAGGACAAAGAAATAACAGACGAAGAACTGCTGCAGTTACTAAAACGCGTCAATCTGCCAGACATTGCTGCGCGATTAGGGGGACTGGATGCCGAGCTGGACTGGGCAAAAGTGCTCTCGGTCGGCGAGCAACAGCGTGTGGCTTTTGCTCGCGTACTGCTCGCTGCTCCCCACTACGCCATCCTCGATGAAGCCACCAGTGCGCTGGATATCGATAACGAGGATAATCTGTATCAGCAATTAGCGGGTAGCGCCACCACCATGATCAGCGTAGGCCATCGCGCTTCTATCCTGAAATACCACCCACAAGTGCTGGAACTCGATGGGAAGGGTGGATGGCAACTGTATGCGGCCAAGAACTACCAGTTTGAACAATGACATTGCCCCTGTATGCGCCAAATCAAGCTAGTCAAATGATGGGTTTCGCTATGCTCTACCCATCCTGCTAGCTAATGTTTTAAATATGACCTGTAGTGGTATACCATACGCTGGGCAGACTAAAATTTGAAACAAGCCGCTAGGCTTTGTTCCCCAATATTATATTCAACAGGTACCCCTATGAGAGTTCTTGTTTTCAGCGTTGCCCAGCATGATCTGGATATCCTGATCCCTGCGCTGACCAGTGCGGGTCATGATATTCAAACGACTCCCGACATGCTCAATATGCAAACAGTCCATCGCACGCATGGGTTTGAAGCTGTAGTGACATTTGTTTATGATGATTTGTCTGCTGCTGTCATAAACGCATTAGCAGCCGAAGGTGTCAAACTGATTGCCCAACGCGCGGCAGGAATCGACAATATCGATATAGTTGCGGCGCAACAAGCAGGCATACGAATTGCTCGCGTCCCTGCCTATTCGCCTTATGCGGTGGCGGAACACGCTGTCGCCCTGCTATTGTCCCTGAATCGGCATGTCCATACCGCACACCAGCGGGTACTGCATGGCAACTTTTCCCTGCAAGGGCTGATGGGTTTCGATCTGCACGGGAAAACCGTGCTGGTGGTAGGAACAGGTCGCGTAGGTCAGGTATTTGTGCGCATCATGCAGGGATTTGGTTGCGCGGTATTAGCATATGACCCTGGTATGCAGGTAAAAGACAGGATTCCCCAGGTTGAATATACCGAGCTGGCAGATGGCGTTGCGCGTGCCCAGATTATTTCCCTGCACTGCCCACTATTACCGGAAACTCGACATATTATTAATGCCGCTCTGCTGGAAAAATGCCACCCCAACACCATCCTGATTAATACCAGCCGGGGTGCAGTGGTTGATACACCTGCTGTGTTAGCCGCGCTAAAGCGGGGGCAACTGGCTGCGTACGGAGCAGATGTTTACGAGAACGAATCCTGTTTATTCTTCCACGACTGTTCAACATGCGGTTATGACGACGCACTGCTTGCAGAAATGTTAAAAATGTCTAATGTATTGATAACTCCACATCAGGCATTCTTCACCCGTGAAGCGCTGGATGCGATTGCAGCAACGACTGTGCAGAATCTGGCAGATTTTGCGGCCAAGAAAAACACTACCAATTTTCTTTAACACTAAGACAATATTTTTTGGGTGGTGCATGTTAAGCATGCACCAAATACCAAATTCGATGTCTGGTATAAACCCAATCATTCCCACTCAATAGTTGCTGGCGGCTTGCCTGAAATGTCGTAAACGACACGGTTAATACCGCGCACTTCATTGATGATACGGTTAGATACTTTACCGAGCAGGCTATATGGCAGCTCAGCCCAATGCGCAGTCATGAAATCCTGCGTTTGTATTGCACGCAACGCCACTACATATTCATAGGTACGCCCATCACCCATCACGCCGACTGATTTCACCGGTAGAAACACCGCAAAAGCCTGAGAAGTCTTTTCATACCAGCCACTTGCACGTAACTCTTCAATGAAGATCGCATCGGCACGGCGCAGCAAATCAGCAAATTCAGGTTTCACTTCACCCAAAATGCGCACACCCAAACCCGGACCTGGGAACGGATGGCGATATACCATCTCATGCGGCAAACCTAACGCCACGCCCAATTCACGCACTTCATCCTTGAACAGTTCACGCAATGGCTCTAACAATTTCAAATGCAACGTATCAGGTAAACCGCCCACATTGTGGTGCGACTTGATAGCGTGGGCTTTCTTGGTTTTTGCACCTGCCGATTCAATCACGTCAGGGTATATCGTGCCTTGTGCCAACCATTTTGCATTGGGCAATTTTGCTGATTCACGCTGAAACACCTCGACGAATTCACGCCCGATAATCTTACGTTTTTGCTCAGGATCAGTCACCCCGGCCAGATGCTTCATAAATTCAGCACTGGCGTCAACGTGTATGACTTTTACGCCCAGATTGCGCGCAAACGTTTCCATCACCTGCTCCGCTTCGTTCAAGCGCAACAGACCATTATCAACAAATACACAGGTTAATTGATTACCTATCGCCTTATGCAACAGCGCTGCGACAACTGACGAATCCACACCGCCCGACAAACCCAGTATCACTTCGTCATTGCCGACCTGCTCACGCACCCGAGCAACAGCTTCATCCACATAGTTAGGCATGGTCCAATCTGCCGCCGCGCCACAAATGTCATGCACAAAACGCGAAATAATCGCTTTACCCTGTTTGCTATGCGTGACTTCCGGATGAAATTGCAAGGCATAAAACTGGCGTGTTTCATCGGCCATACCCGCGATCGCTGTTGCGGCATTGCTGACTATCACTTTGAAACCCTCTGGCAAGGCGGTCACTTTATCGCCATGACTCATCCACACGTCCAACAAACCATGGCCTTGTTCATTCACGCGGTCTTGTATGTCACGCAATAATGCCGAGTGGCCTTGCGCCCGCACTTCTGCGTAGCCAAATTCACGATGCAGCGCGTTTTCCACCGTGCCGCCCAATTGTGCCGCCATGGTCTGCATACCGTAGCAGATACCCAGCACAGGCACGCCCAGTTCAAACACTATCTGCGGCGCACGCGGAGTTTCGTCTTCAGTCACCGAGGCAGGTCCGCCCGACAGTATGATCCCTACAGGATTAAATTGCCGTATGAATTCCGCATCCACATCAAACGAATGTAATTCACAATATACATTCGCCTCGCGCACACGGCGCGCTATCAGCTGGGTGTATTGCGAGCCGAAATCAAGTATTAAAATTTTCTGATGTGACATTTTTTCACCGTATAAAAAAACAGCAGGCATAAACCTGCTGTGTCTTAATCTATCCAACCAAAACTCAATCTAAATGATAATTTGGCGCTTCTTTAGTAATCTGCACGTCATGCACGTGTGACTCACGCACGCCTGCAGAGGTAATTTCCACAAACTCGGCACGTTCCTGCATATCAACAATGGTTGCACAGCCCAGATAACCCATGCTGGAACGCAAGCCACCCATCAATTGGTGTATCACTGCCAACATGCTGCCTTTATAAGGCACACGCCCTTCTATGCCTTCAGGTACGAATTTATCCGCCGTTTCGTTATCCTGGAAATAGCGGTCACTGGAACCTTTTTGCATCGCGCCTAATGAACCCATGCCGCGATATGATTTGTATGAACGCCCCTGGAACAACTCAATCTCACCAGGCGCCTCTTCCGTACCCGCAAACAGGCCACCCAGCATCACCGTATTCGCACCCGCAGCAATCGCCTTGGCGATATCGCCGGAATAGCGCACACCACCGTCAGCAATCAGCGGCACACCCAGACTACGCAAGGCATTAGCGACATTCTGGATTGCAGTAATTTGCGGCACGCCCACACCAGCTACGATACGTGTGGTGCAAATTGAACCAGGACCTATCCCTACTTTCACCGCGTCCGCACCATGTTCAACCAAAGCCAGCGCTGCAGCAGCTGTAGCGATATTACCGCCGATAACTTGTATATGCGGGAAATTGGTTTTCACCCACTTCACGCGGTCCAACACACCTTTGGAATGTCCGTGCGCGGTATCCACTACGATCACATCCACACCTGCGTGAGCTAATGCTGCAACACGTTCCTCAGTACCCGCGCCGACACCCACCGCAGCGCCCACGCGCAAACGGCCCTGGCTGTCTTTACAAGCGTTTGGATGTTCTGAAGATTTCTGTATATCCTTAACCGTAATCAGGCCGCACAACTGAAACGCATCGTTGACCACCAATACACGCTCAATACGGTATTTATGCAACAAGCTCAAAACTTCGGTACGGCTAGCACCTTCTTTAACCGTCACCAGACGCTCACGCGGCGTCATGATTTGGCTAACAGGAACATCCAGATTGGTCTCGAAACGCAAGTCACGGTTAGTCACGATACCTGCAATCTGACCATCAGCGGTCACAACAGGCAGACCGGAAATGCGATATTTGCGCGTCGTTGCCTGCACATCGCGTACAGACATATCTGGCGTAACAGTGATAGGATCTTTGACTACCCCTGACTCAAAACGCTTTACCCGTGCCACTTCGGCAGCCTGCATTTCTATAGTCATGTTCTTGTGAACGATACCGATACCACCCTCTTGCGCGAGCGCAATCGCCAGTTTGGCTTCAGTAACGGTATCCATCGCTGCTGACAGCAGCGGAATATTCAATGTGATGTCGCGCGTTAATCGAGTTTGTAAACTCACGTCACGGGGCAGGATGTCGGAGTGAGCGGGGACGAGCAGAACGTCATCAAAGGTCAGTGCTTTTTGAATCACGCGCATAGCTATTGTTCCAGAGCAAAGCAACATTATACGGTAAAGTTTAATTGGCCGCCAATTTGAAACTGCAGATTCGTTCAACTAGCTTTTCTAGGTTAAAATATGCAGATTGAGTGTTGTTCTTCGACATCAGATAAGAACTGTATTCCACCGCCTACTATTATCGCTAATGAAAATCCCAAAAAGACTAATTCCCCTACTTGAAGACGGCTTGATCGATGACGTAATTCGTCAGTTGATGAGCGGTAAAGAGGCGATGGTTTTTGTCGTGCGCTGCGGCGATGAAGTACGTTGCGCCAAAGTTTACAAAGAAGCAAATAAGCGCAGTTTCCGCCAGAGCGTCGACTACACCGAAAACCGTAAAGTAAAAAACAGCCGTATGGCACGCGCGATGGCAAAAGGGTCGCGTTATGGACGTGAAGCACAGGAAGAAGCCTGGCAAAATGCCGAAGTGGATGCCTTGTATCGCCTCGCTGCTGCAGGCGTTTGTGTGCCTAAACCTTACAATTTCCACGAAGGCGTGCTGCTAATGGAATTGGTTACCGACGCCGAAGGCAACGCTGCACCACGCCTAAACGATGTCGAGTTAACACCTGAACAGGCACGTGAATATTTTCAAATGCTGCTGCATCAAGTGGTACTCATGCTCTGTGCTGGCGTGATCCACGGTGATTTGTCGGAATACAACATCCTGCTCAGCGATCACGGCCCGGTCATTATCGATTTGCCGCAGGCAGTTGATGCAGCGGGAAATAACCACGCTCAAAGCATGCTGGAGCGTGATGTGAATAACCTGACCCAGTATTTCGGACGCTTTGCGCCTGAATTGCTGAAAACCCAGTATGGTAAGGAAATATGGGCTTTGTACGAGCAAGGCGAATTATTGCCGGGCAGCGTCCTCACCGGCAATTTTGTCGCCAGTGATACGCCTGTTGATTTGCAAAGCGTGATGCGCGAAATTGACGACGCGCTGGCTGAAGAAGCCGCGCGTCAGTTGCGCATGCTGGAAGCCAAATTACCCTAAAGTAACCGGCTACTCATCATCAGGTAATCACCGTAGGCTGTTCACGGCCTGTAAGTTGTTTTAACTCAGTGATTTGCAACGCCACCTGTATCAATTCATTCAGCGCTATTTGCGCATCCAGGTGATGATTAGCAACATTGGCGTCATAAGCTTCCAGATAGATGCGCAGCGTTGCACCTTCCGTACCTGTGCCTGACAAACGCACAATGATACGTGAACCATCGCTGAACAAGACGCGTATACCCTGCCCCGTGCTGACACTGCCATCGACGGGATCGGTGTAGCTGAAATCGTCACAGTGTTGAACTGTGTAGGAGCCAAATGATGCCCCAACCAATGTACTGAAGCTACCCAGCAAATGCTGCATCACCGCCTGCGCATCAACTGTAGGCAGTGCTTCATAGTCGTAACGTGAATAAACATTGCGCCCATATTTCGCCCAGTGTTCATATACGATTTCAGCGACGGACTGGCGGCGAGCTGCGATGAGATTGAGCCAGAACAAGACCGCCCACAAACCATCCTTTTCACGTACGTGATTGGAACCCGTGCCAAAGCTTTCTTCGCCGCACAGCGTAACTTTGCCTGCGTCCATTAAATTACCGAAGAACTTCCAGCCTGTCGGTGTTTCATAGCAAGGGATATTCAAGGCTAACGCCACACGATCTACCGCAGCACTGGTCGGCATGGAGCGTGCAACGCCTGCCAAGCCGTTGCGATAAGCCGGAATAAGGGTGGCATTAGCGGCAAGCAACGCCAAGCTGTCTGACGGTGTGACAAAAAACTGTTTGCCTAAGATCATGTTGCGATCGCCATCGCCATCCGATGCAGCGCCGAAATCAGGCGCATTATCTGCAAACATGATGCTCACTAATTCTGGCGCATAAGTAAGATTAGGATCAGGATGACCACCGCCAAAATCTTCCAGCGGCACGGCATTCATCAGGCTGTCTGCCGACGCACCAAGACGACGTTGCAATATCTCAGTCGCATACGGACCTGTCACCGCGTGCATGGCATCGAACTTGATACGGAACCCACCCGCCAGCAAATCACGTATCGCAGCAAAATCAAATAGCGACTCCATCAGCTCGGCATAATCATTTACTGCGTCTATCACCTCGACCGTCATCTCACCCAACTGGCTGACACCCAGCGCATCCAATGCAACATCGGGTGCATCAAGCAGCTGATATTGCGTTATCGTTTTACTCGCCGCGAAAATCGCATCGGTTACAGTTTCCGTTGCAGGTCCGCCATTGCTACCATTGAATTTGATCCCGAAATCGCCATCAACTCCGCCCGGGTTATGGCTGGCGGATAAAATAATACCGCCAAAGGTTTGATATTTGCGTATCACGCATGATGCAGCTGGCGTCGACAATATGCCACCCTGCCCGACCAGCACTTTGCCAAAGCCATTTGCCGCTGCCATTTTTAAAATAATCTGTATCGCCGTGCGATTGTAATAACGCCCATCGCCACCCAAAACCAGTGTCGCGCCTTTAGGTGCGTTAATACTGTCAAAAATCGCCTGAACGAAATTCTCTAAATAATGTGGCTGTTGAAATACGCTGACTTTTTTGCGCAAACCAGATGTGCCTGGCTTTTGGTCGGAAAAGGCATGTGTAGCGATGGTAAGTGTGCTCATGTTGTCCCTAATAGTGTGTAATCAATCAAAATATAATGCATTACTGTGACGGCGGTGTGAACAAATCTGCATCCATAGCACGGACTAATGTGGCCGCATCGGTTTCAACTTGTTTATAAAATTCCAGATAAAAGCGCAGCGGTACCCGTATAGGGGTTACGCGATGCGGGAGTTGTTGCTCAATGATGCCCGGATGTTCTGCATCCACTGTGTAATGCCGTACGGGATCAGTCATTACTTCATAATCCAGCGCCCCTTCCAACACGACAATCTTTGCCCAGGCGCCGGGTTTGGTATCATGACGACGCGTTAGCGCCTCAGGTATATTGATATCTGTGAAATCAGGAGTCCGTTTATAGGCAATGTAATCTGCTGGCATGGGTTTCATCTGCGCCTCACTGTACTTGCGATAATAATGCGGGTTGCAATATTTGAATATTATCAGCATACACCTCTATCAAGCCATCATCAGCCAACTTTGCCAGAATGCGCGACAAGGTTTCCGGCCGTATATCCAGTAATGATGCAATGGCATGCTTGCTCGCAGGTAAGGTCACGAATTGCGTTTTGGCGGTTTTGTGCGCGGGTTGGGCGAGAATATATTTTGCTACTCTACGCGCTCCGCTTTGCAAAGTCAGCCTGTCTATTTCGCTCATTAGTGCATACATTTGCTGACCCATGGTCGACATTAGCGTCAAGCAGAGCTGCGCGTTATTGCGCAACAAGCTCAAGAAAAATGGCGCGTCAAACGCAATTAATCGCGTATTTTTTAATGCTGTTGCCGAGACAGGATAACGACCGCCCATAAACAAGATAGATTCGGCAAACAGATGCTCGCGCCCTACTATTTCCAGTATGTGCTCATCGCCATCTACCGCAGTTAAATGCAATTTCACTGCACCCATCTTCACTAAATAAAAATGCTGCCCTGCTGCACCTTGGGTAAACAGGGTTTCTCCCGCAACCAGCGTGCGCCAATTCGCGTGCTGGGCAATACCTGCCAAGGCGTCGCGGTCCAAATCGCGGAATAAATTCGCTAAACGAAAATCTTTAGTTTCAACTTGATTGGACATATTGATCTAGGTCAAGGCGTTAAATATAACCATCACTTACACTCGTCTCAACGACACACAGGAGAACAACATGCATAAACGAAATCGCTGGTTCATCACCATAGGCTTGGCATATGGTTTATTAGGTGGTTTGGTTGCGCTTACCCACCTATTTGCACCAGGCTTTATTCCTGGCAACGTACCCCGTGCGCATGGCCACATTATGTTATTGGGTTTTATATTGATGATGATTTATGGTGTGGCCTTGCATGTATTGCCACGATTTTCTGGACAAGCACTGTATTCGGAACGACTGGCCAATTGGCAACTGTATATCGCTAACACTGGTCTGCCCATCATGATAGCAGGGTGGTTATCGTTGCTCAATTGGTTAGTGCTATTAGGTGGCGTATTCGTATATGCTGGCATCGCCTTATTTGCCGTCAACATCACCCTCACGGTACGCCCCAAAGGTCCATGGAAATAGGAGAACATCATGTCTGAACATCGCGGTTGTGAATTACCTGAAGATCTTTACTATGATTTAGATTACGTTTGGGTACGCCCGGAAGAAAACGGCATATACACCATAGGTTTAACCGACCCCTCGCAAACCATGTCAGGCAAGGTGCAATATGTATGGATTAAAGACATAGGCGTACACAGAGAATGGAAAAAACCATTGGCGCGAATAGAATCAGGCAAGTGGGCGGGCGGCATTCCCGCGCCGTTTGCGGGCGTTATCGTGGCCCGTAATGAGCTGGTATTAGCCAGCCCCAACCTGCTCAATATTGACCCATATAAGGACGCCTGGCTGGTGCAAATGCGCCCTGATGATCCAGCCACGGCTTTAGCCCATTTGACCACAGGTGCTGCGGCACAAGAGGCACTCAAAGTGTGGATAGATCGTTACGATGTGCAATGCATGCGTTGCCAGCAATAGGAGATCAACATGATACAAGTCGAATTATTAGTCTCCGAATGGTGCGCTTCCTGCCACCAGGCCGAGAAAATCTGGGCACAAGTAGCCAAGGAAAAGGAGATCAACTTTGCCGTTGTCGATATGGGGCAACCCGAAGGCCGTGCGCTGGTGAGTCGTTTACGGTTAAAAACTATTCCTGCTGTGGTGATTGATGGCGAGCTCAAAGGTTTAGGTGTACATACGTTGGCAGAAGCGCGCGAGTGGGTGGCTGCTGCACCGGCCAAACTGCAAACAGATATGCAAAATGCAGGCATTGCCTTATCACTGGATAATCGCTTATTCGTCATGGCAGCAATGATTTACTTAATGTTAGGCGGTATAGGTTTACTCGTAAATGGCGCATTACTGTCCGATGGCCCCGCCCGCCCTGTCGCGCTGCATTTGGTCACGGTGGGATTCATGCTCATGCTAATCTATGGATTAGGTGCACACATGCTGCCCCGGTTCACTGCAAACCCCATACGCATGGGCTATTGGCCATGGTTACAAATGGGACTCGCCCATGCAGGCATGATTGCTTATGCCGTGGGATTTTTAGCTGGCTGGTACTGGCTGATAATCGCCGGCGGAGTTTCCATCTGGTTATCATTAAGCATATTCACATGGCGGATATGGACGGTATTATGGCCTCGCCCTCAGCATATCGACGGCATTAAAATACCTATCCATGTCCAGTAAAAGCTATCGATTCAACCGTGCCATTAATGCATCGATTTTTTCTGCATCGGT
>JBBQPT010000045.1:0-15211 GCA_038217005.1 Burkholderiales bacterium | reverse complement strand
TGCAAAACGAAGCTGGGTTGGGGGTAGAATTCGTCATGGGCAGAGGCTGTTTGTGTTTTACGGATTGCTGGTGTCATAACCGCAATTATATCAAACACTTACATGCATTTCTGCCCTCTTTATGCAAAATTCGGGCTAAGAGAGACAAGGCGCGATTCAATTTTTTGAGCGCAGCATATAGATAATATGTAAGCGATAAAAATTGATGAGCAACGCCGTATCTCGACGTAGTTGGATTTATAGAGGTGCCCTTAATAAGGGTAAGGGATGAAATCAAACCTTACCCTGTTGCAATTACCTCGATTTCTTTACCTTGTACTCAAACACAGCGCAGCAAGTAAAAACAGTGCAGCAGATATTTAAGACGAAACAGAAAGATAAGCGGCGACAGCCTTGACTTCACTTGGGGTAATGTCATGAGTAATCACCTTCATCACCGCACCGTCAGGACGCCCGTCAGTGTCCTTGAATACACCTAACTGCTTCTGAATATAATCCGCGTGTTGCCCGGCAATGCGGGGGAATGAACTATTACCCTCACCGTTTGCACCATGACAAGCTGCACAGGCTGGCGTATTTTGTGCGGGTATCCCATTGTTAAAAATGAGCTTACCCTGCGCCACCAAATCAGCATTCGCATGCTCCATTTGATCAGGAATCATTTTCTGCTGGTTAAAGTACGTTGCCAGCTCCGTGATTTGCGCATCAGTCAAATGTCTGGCAATCCCCCACATATATTGAGAGCCGGCTGGGTCGGAACGATTATGGCTCCTGAATATTTTTAACTGCTCGATGAGATATTCGCTCTGCTGCGCAGCCAATTTAGGAAACGTCGGATTGGTAGAATTCCCGTCCACACCGTGACAAGTTGAGCAAACCTGCTGTGCCAAATCCTTGCCAGACACACTGGGATCATTCAGATTACGCGAACTTTCTGTCGTGCTACAACCAGCCATCATAGTCATTGATGCCAGCATTAAGCCAATAGCGATTTTTTTCATAATATTACCCCTATGCTATTTTCAAATTCCTGCCTGTTATCATCACCGCAGGCGCACACAATCAGTCCTGAAACTCGCTTGGCCAGATAAGTCATCAATAGGCTCCCCAAATGTAAAACACCACGGTATTGGCACCACTGGCTTTACCGTTGTAGGTATCAGCAGCGCCAGTAGTTACACCATCAACCTTGTTAAACATGGTGTATTGCACCCCGGCGCGGATATTTTGTACCGGTATCCAGTATATTTCCGGTGTCCATCCTTCGGTACCCGTTTGACTTGGGAACATATTTCCAGAAAGACTGGCCGCGTTATTTGAACTATTACTGACGTTAAAGTATGACAATGATGCACCATACTGGGCTTTATAAGTGTAAGAAGCCTTGGCTCTGAACGCGTTGACAGTATCTTGCAACGATCCGGGGGTACCATAATCAACGGTTTCATTGGTACGCGTCAGTGTCGCGGTAAACGTATGCGGATCCAGCAGGTATTGATACTGAAAATCTATGGTGTTGTCACGATAGTGATCGGTTGCTGACAATGTAGGATCAGGATACTGCCGCACGTCAAAATAGGAGTAGCCCAGCATAACGTTATGCGCGCCCCACTCATGGGTCAGTGCCAAGCGCAAATAAGGATTTTCGCCCTTGATGACAGTTTGGGTGCCATTGCCCTGGGTCAAGAATGAAAAAACGCCATCCCCAGTGCGATAACCACTGATTTCCGCGTACAACATTTTATTCCAGTAGAGATATGCACCGGCACCCACCACTTGTGAACCTAGCGCACCATGAAAAATAGGATTCGTGGCAACACCCGTCCCTGTACTGATAGGCACCACGCCATAGCCCCATGCCGGCGTACTGCCCCACACATCCTGTACGCCTGGATTGTTGTTGACGGTAAAGCCATAAATCAAATCTGAACCGTTGCTGATAAGGCGGTCAGCGTAACGAAAATCAGCATTATCTGAAGCGACGTGCCCGGAAGCACCAGTATCGCCACCATAATTATCGTAAGTTAGCTGTGCAAACACACCCGATTTATCCGTGATCTTCCCCGCCACAAATAAACTGCCCGTATTGAATGTGAGCGTGCCGTCCGTTGCGGTATGCCCCGGCCCCGTTGCAGCAGGGCCCTTGACGTTAGTCGAGCCCAATACGCCCATCACCGCCAGCGGTACCGTACGCTCACCTATGGAATAAGCAGTTAATTTAAACAGTCGACCATAAGGCGTCAACTCAGGAAACTGACCACCAGCATGGCAAGCCAGACAATTCTGCCCCGTCTGCCGAGCAAACGCAGGTACAGCGTGAGCATCAATTGAAATTAACCCACTCACCAAGGCGGCAAGGTAAACCACAAAACGATACACCTTGCTTATCCGAAACCGCAGGAATTTATCAGCGCGACTGCCTGGCAAGCCCTCATCCTGCTTAAAAAACACACCACTACCCCAATTCGCATTCATGTCAACTCCTTATTTCTGCAATGTTTAATATATCAAGATGACAATGTGTTATTTACAATTATTCCTGTAAAACACCAAACTATCTTCCCCCATGTCGGCATGATGGATTTGTATCCATAGGTACATCGCCTTGCTATGTGTTTGAGCGTAAGGACAGAATACGCACCCAGTGCTGACAACATGCTTACATGTTTCGCGAATTAATGCGCGCCAGCAGATTCCACCGCTTTGGGTGCAAATTTGATAGGACGCGCCAGCCAGATCAAGCCGATCAGCGCAACGAACAATAGCGCTGAAAGCCAGGCCAGATCATTCACCGCCATCGTCGCGGCCTGCTGATTCAACAGATTATTCACAAACGCCAGCGCTTGCTGTTCGCTCATACCCATATTGGTCAGCATATTGATGGTTGCCTGGCTCATCGGATTAGCGAAATTAATATGCTCGGCAAGCACAGCATGATGCGCGGCGGTGCGATTTGCCCATGCGCTAGTGTAAATCGACGCACCGAATCCGCCTGCCATGATCCGCACAAAATTCGATAAACCAGATGCAGCCGGGATTTTATCGGGTGACAGCCCTGAAAAAATCAGGGTAACCAACGGCACAAAAAATGCCGCCATCGCAATCCCCTGTATCAACGACGGGATCATGATGGTGACGAAATCGGTCTGCACCGTAAACTGTGAACGCATCCACAAGATCAATGCGAATACGCTAAAAGCCAGGGTTGCGAACCAGCGCGGGTCATACTTGCTGATATTTTTCCCCACAACCGGCGAGAACAAAATCGCCAGCAAACCAACTGGTGCCAACACCGCACCCGCTATCGTCGCCGTATAACCCATATCCTGCTGTAACCACAACGGCAACAGCACCACATTGCCAAAGAACACACCATAACCGACAGACAGTGCCAGCGTCCCAGACCAAAAGTTACGCCTGCGAAACAAGCTCAGATCCACTATTGGATGCTTATCCGTCAATTCCCATACCAGGAAGAAACAGAATGCCACCGTCGCCACAACTGCCAACACAATAATTTGGCTGGAATTGAACCAATCCAGTTCATTGCCTTTATCCAGCAATATCTGCAACGCACCCACCCAGACGATAAGCAGACCCAGTCCCACATAATCTATCGGCACCTTGCGTATGGGCGTTTCACGATGACGATACAGCGCCCAGGTAACGCCAGCAGCGAGCAACCCTATCGGAATATTGATATAGAAAATCCACGGCCATGAAATATTATCGGTAATCCAGCCCCCCAGCAGCGGCCCCGCCACGGGTGCAACCAGCGTCGTCATCGACCAGATAGTCAGCGCCAGGCCTGTCTTTTCCTTGGGATAGCTGGACAGCAGCAGCGCCTGCGACAGCGGTATCATCGGTCCCGCCACCGCACCCTGTATCACGCGAAACACGATAAGCATACCCAAACTGGTGGACATGCCGCATAGCCACGATGCAATCACAAACAGCACAATGCTGGATACAAACAGCCGCACGGCACCGAAACGCTGGGTCAGAAACCCCGTCAGCGGCACTGCTATCGCATTGGCCACCGCAAACGAGGTAATCACCCATGTACCCTGGCTGCTGCTCACCCCCAAATCACCCGCAATAGCCTGTATCGACACATTGGCGATAGAAACGTCCAGCACATTCATGAATGTCGCCAGCGCCAAAGCCATGCTGGCCAGCACCAGCATGGCACCGTGCAGCGGTGGAGGTGCTGCCTGTAGTGATGTAGTCGCCATTTTAATGCTTGACTGCTGGTGTCGGATTTTCACCCAGATTGCTGTCTATGATCTTGGCTATCAGCGCATCCGCCGTGCTGCCTGCGCCACTATATACTTGCGTTTGCGTCGCCTCGCGGGGTGAGGACGCATCTGCCAGCACGGCACCGCCCTGCGCGGACAAATCCACCGTCGCCTCCATGGACATGCCTACCCGCAACGGATGCGCAACCACCTCTTTGGCATCGAGGGCGATACGGACCGGTACGCGCTGTACCACCTTAATCCAGTTGCCCGTTGCATTCTGCGCGGGTAACAGCGCAAACGCCGCGCCCGTACCAGCGCCTATGCCCGCCACCCAACCGTGAAAATCAACCTTGTCGCCGTATATGTCCGCCGTCAGTGCCACAGGCTGACCAATGCGGATATGGCGCAACTGCGCTTCCTTGAAATTTGCATCCACCCAGATTTGTTTTAGCGGAATCACCGTAAGCAGCGGCACGCCAATTGCCACGCGCTGCCCCAGTTGCACATTGCGCTTGCCGACATAGCCGTCCACCGGCGCCAGTATCGCACCGCGATGCAAATCGAGATATGCCTGCTGTACTTTGACCGCCGCCGCTTTAACACGCGGATGATTGCGCACCGAGATACCGCCAGTCAGCGCCTGATTGGTCAGCAACTGTTCCTGCGCCGCATTCAGTGCGGCAGTCAATGCTGCAACATGGCTGCGCGCGGATTCAGCCGCCGTTTGTGCATGCTGCAGTTCTTCGCGCGACACCGCACCGGTTGCCACCAGCGGCTGACGCCGCGCCAGATCCGCCTGTGCATTACGCATATCTGCCTGTGCCTGAGCGAGTTCGGCACGATGCTGCGCCAGCGTTGCGGTCAGGCTGTTATTAGCGGCATACAATGTACGCACTTCACGCACCGTTTGTGCCAGTTGCGCTTCCGCATCCTGCAATGCCACCTGCGCATTGGTACTGTCCAGTGTCACCAGCACCTCCCCGGCACGCACAAAATCAGTTTCATTCACCGCGATGCCCACAACAGTGCCTGCCACTTGCGGCGTAATCTGCACGATATTGGCGGCAACATAAGCATCGTCGCTATATTCAAAATGACGGCCATGCACATACCATTGCACCAGATAAACTAGTCCCGCCAATACAAAGATGACCGCCAGCACCAGCATCCACTTTTTGCGTGCAGTTGAGTTCGCCGTAACTGGTGTTATGTCTGATTTATTTTGTTCGCTCATTTCGATACCTTCGCTATCTTTTCATCTGCAGCTTCATTCGACAATTGCATGACTTGTGGTGGCGCCGCGTAGCCGCCGCCGAGCGCAAGCATCAGTCCCGCATTCACATCGCAGGCACGCGCCTGCAGGTCTATCAGCATGCTGCGTTGTTGCAATACGGCATTATCCGCATCCAGCACCGCCAGATAATTGCTTAACCCGGCACGATACCGCTCCACAGCCAGCTCATAAGCCGCATTTAATTGCGTCATCGTGTTCATTTGTGCCTGCAATTGCACTTGCAACGCCTGCCTTGATGCCAGCTTGTCGGCTACCTCGCGCAGCGCATTCAACACTGTGGCGTTATAACTTTCTATGGCGACATCAGTCTGTGCGGTGCGCCCCTGCAACTGCGCTCGTAAACGGCCCGCATCGAAAATCGGCAAGCTGATAGCTGGGCCCGCACCCAACATACGGCTATCTGCCGTCAGCCATTTCGATAAACCTATCGCCTCGAAACCGACGAACGCCGTGAGATTGATATTGGGATAGAAAGCCGCCTTTGCCTCATGTAGGCCCTGCAATTCGCTCTCAACCCGCCAGCGCGCCGCCACCACATCGGCACGATGTCCCAGCAGTTCAGCAGGGATAACAGTCGGCGTGTCAGCTTGCATATTCAACGGTAACCGCGCTGTCAATTGTGCTGTTGCATCAGGCTTCGCCCCGATCAGCACCGCGAGCGCATGCCTGGCGATGGCAACCTGCTCATCCAGCGCAGCCAGATCGCGGCGTATTTGCGGCACTTCCGCCTGCGACTGATGCTGTACCAATGCGTTATCCAGACCAGCCGCTGCACGCTGATTAACCAGTTGTTCGTGCTGTTCACCGTGTTGCAGCAAACGCTGCCTGATCTGCTGTTGCATCTGCAACCGCGCCAGACTGAAATATTGCAGTGCAACATCGGCCGCCAGCACCACTTGCGCGGCTTGGGTATCCGCCTGTGCCGCGCGTGCCTGCCCAAGTGCCGCCTCCAGCGCCGCGCGCTGTTTGCCGAACCAGTCAAATTGCCATGTTGCAGCAACCATAGCCGAATTCATCGACACCGTGCTGCCGCCCAGCGGCGGCGGATAAATGCTGTTCGCGCTCAAGCGCTCGCGCGTCGATTGCGCTGTGGCATTCACTTGCGGATAACGCACGCTGTCCGCCACCGATACAGCGGCCTGCGCTTGCAGCATGCGGCTTTGTGCGATTTTCAGGCTGGGATTATGGGCAATCGCCTGAGCGATCAGCGCATCCAGCTGAGCATCACCAAATGTTTGCCACCAGCGCTGTTGCGGAAACACTGACGTATCTGCCTGATTGCCTGTGCTTATCGCTTGCGGTGCCAGCATTTTCGCTTGCGGAGCAATGCCGGAAAAATCCGCACAGCCTGTCAGCACTAACAACGCACTGACCAACGGCAACCTAATAATTTTTTGTGCCAAGTTCACGCTACCTCCGCAGCAGGATTGCCGTTCTCAGTGAAACGTCGCAGCATATTTTTGAACAAATCGAACTCAGCTTCACTAAATCCGTGCAAATGCTGATTCAATACTTTGACCAGGTGCGCGGGAATCTGCTGGGTAATTTCTCGCCCAGTCTCAGTGAGTGCCAAATTAACTACACGCCGATCCGTCACACTCCGCACCCGGCACAGCAAACCCTTGGCTTCCAGTCTGTCCAGCATACGCGTCATTGCCCCGCTATCGCTGTAACTCGCGCGCGCGCAAGTCGCTACAGTGTCGCAACAACCCTTGGCGATCAGCAATAAAGGTCCCCACTGCATTCCGGTAAGATCCAATATCTGCATCTCGGTATCGAAGTTTTTAAGCAGCGATTGCCATGCACCGCGCATCAAATATCCCACCGACTCGCCTGGTGTGTAATTTTCCTCGGTATAAAAATCTTGCTGACTGGAATTCATCATATCTGCTTTGTCTAAAATTAATGTCATGTTAACAAATTGCATGCCCAGGCAATTACTGCCAAGACATCATACTAGCCAAATATACTGACAAAATCCTGAATTTCACGGGGAAATGCATAATTACCGTAAGGCATATCGCGCATCCACATCACATACAGCATTGCATCAATATGATGCAATGCTACACAGGAATGCACCACCCTAACGCACTCCAGCCCTCATAAGCACGCGGTATCTGACTGAATGAAGACCGTTCATGCCTGGCACGCCGCTTGCTTAAAGCTTAATGCAGGTAGAGCAATTGTGAATAATCGGGAATTCGTAAGCAACTACTCAGGGGCACTAGGGTTCCGATTGGTAAGTTTGGATTTTCCAATGACTGGTCCAAGAGTGCACCGACCTCGATGATCACAACATCGAAGTTCCACGGAGGGATAAAAGCCCGGGAGAGGACGTATACATTCGTCTCGACCTGCGCCCATTCACCCATAAGGAGCTTAGTTATGAAATCGATGCCGTTGCTTATACCTCTGCTACACAATGCAAATACGCTGTTTATCCGCCACATTAAGCACCAAGCCAAATTTGCAGCAATGCTGGTGTTATCCATGTCGGCGGCGAGCGCTACTGCGGCACAACCAGCAACATTAAAGATCGCTACCACGCCATGGATAGGCTATGGCGCGATCTACGTGGCTAACTCGCTCGACTACTTCAAAAAGTACAACCTCAAAGTCACCTACCAGAACTTTACCGATATGTCGTTGATGCCCCCCGCGCTGATCAGCGGCAACTTCGACGGCGCGACCCTGACCTACGACATGGTGGTCGGCCAAGTGGCTCAAGGCCATGCCATGAAAGTGGTACTGCCGATGGGCTACTCATACGGAGGTGATGCCATTGTCGCAACAACCAACATCACCAAGGTAACCGATTTCAAAGGCAAGAAAGTGGGCGTCAATCCACTGACGGTTTCTGATTTTCTGCTAGCTTATGCCCTGAAAAAGAATGGTATGAGCGATAAGGACATCACTGCGATCAACATCACGCAGGACGCGGTGCCTGCCGCCATGTTATCGGGTCATCCAAGCATAGGTGTGACCTGGGAACCCTACATCTCGCAACTGCTTAAACAGGATGGCGGCAAGAAGTACCACGTCGTGTTTTCATCAAAAGATGCACCTGGCCTGATGGAAGATGTGCTGGTGTTCGACGAGAAAACCATCAAGAACCGACCCGCAGATATCTCAGCCTTTGTTCACGCCTATGCGGATGGCCTAACCTACATGAAGTCCCATCCTGAAGAGTCTGCCAAAATCATTGCCAAAGCGCTGGAAATCAGCGTCAAAGACGTCAAAGACCAACTGCCGGGTATCTACACCCTGCCCCTGAACGAAATGCCGAAGTCCTTTGTAAAATCCAAGGAAACCACGTCGTTCTACGGAAGCAGTGCCGTAATTGGCGAAATCCTTGTCGACAAGAAACAAATCAAGGTCGCACCGCCTGCCGAGGCAACATTCGATACCCAATTTATCTACGCGATACTCAAGAAATAAACGTCCGCTAAAGTCGGTGTAACTTTAACTACCAGAGAACGGGTTACACCGACTTTGACGCACGCAGATGTACCACCTACCGTGATAACAATTTAAATTAAAGGAACGCAGCATGGAACTCAAAGTTTTTAAAACCTACTGGGGCTGGAAGTCAGATTACTCAGCTATCGTGGATGATCTGCTCGCATTTGGCTTCAACGGTCTGGAAGCACCCGCTCCGCGCGACCTGAATGAACGTGCTCTTCTTGCTGAGCGCTTGCAGGAAGAAGGTCTGGACTACATCAGCGAAATCTCCACTACCGGCTACGCCATCCCCGATCGCAAAGCAACGCCGCAACAGCACCTTGACGAGCTCGAAGCCAAGATCATCCACGCCCTGCCCTTATCGCCTCGATTTTTCAATGTCATGGGCGGCTGCGACGCCTGGCCGCTGGAAACGCAGATCGATTTTTTCGCGCGTGCACTGGAAATCGCCGACCGTCACGAAGTAATTTGCAGCTTCGAAACACATCGCGGACGGTCTTTTTTCAATCCCTGGGTCACGCTTGATATGGTGCGCAGATTCCCGGCATTGCGGCTCACTTTCGATATCAGCCACTGGATGGTGGTATGCGAACGATCCATCGACAGTGAATGGGACATCATCGAAGAACTGGTGCCGCATGTGCAACATATCCAGGGCCGCTTCGGTTATGACCAGAGCGCACAAGTGCCACATCCTGCAGACCCAGCTTATGCCGACTACGTAGCCGTGCATCGGCGCTGCTGGGATGCGGTATGGCAGCACCAGCGGCAGCAAGGGTTGGACATATCTACATTCACGCCAGAATGCGGCCCAGATGGCTATACCATGCGCATGCCATTTACCAGTGAACCGATAGACGATTTCGCCGCATTGAACCGCTGGATTGCCCATGAAGAAAGGCAGCGCTTTCACAAATTCATTACAGCATAACAACCAATGCACGGGACGACCCTTGTGAACTTTATGAACAGCTGGGACGACCCAGCTTGATTATCAGGAAGGAATACACAATGACAATACCGCTATTCAAGGACAAATCGGGACTCATCTATCACAGTCTGGCGCTGGCCTACACCGTGCTGGCCTATGGCCTGGGATTTACAGGACTGTTCAGCGATAACTGGCTTATCAATGTCATGAGCACGCTGCTGCTGGCGCATGGCATGATCATTTCCGGCTACATGCTGCACGAATGCGCGCACAACACGATATTCAAAAACAACGAACACAACGCCCGGCTAGGCCGCATGCTGATGTGGCTGAACGGCAGCTGTTATGGCACTTACGAGGATGTACGCTTCAAGCATTTTCGTCATCACGTCGACAACGGTGACCTGTGCTGGTTCGACTACCAAACCTGGTTTAAATGTCATCCCTTGATATTGAAGATCGTACTTGCACTGGAGTGGCTGTACATACCTGCGCATGAAGTCGTGATGCATGGCCTGCTGGTATTTGGCTCATTCATCATCCCGCAGCGCAAATCCCAACGCCGGCACAACCTCACCGCCATCGTAATTCGAGGCGGGCTGTATGGCTCACTGCTCTGGTTCTATCCACGCGTCGCCGTACTCTATGCAGTCGCCTACCTGCTCATGCTGATTGTGCTGCGCTTCATGGACAACTTGCAGCATGACTATGCCGGCACACACACACTGTTTGACAAGACGCCCCTACCTCACAAAAGCGACCGCATATACGAGCAAGCCCATACTTTCAGCAATCCAATATCGTTAAAGCACAAATGGCCTAACTTGCTGGTACTGAATTTCGGTTTCCACAACGCGCATCATGCCAAGCCCACTACCCCCTGGTTTCAATTGCCAGCCTTGCACCGCGAGCTATTTGGTGACAGTCCTGACGACGTGATCCCCTTTGCCGCCCAACTCAAGTGCTACTCGCAATACCGAGTGGTGCGAGTGATGGCATATGAACAGGAAGGCAATGGCTCGGAATACATGACACAGGCCAGTCGGGGGCTTGCTACTGGCATCAACGCAGTTTCATTTCTGACTGCATTTTAAATAGAAAGCCCTATTTTATGAAGTAACAGTCGACCCGTTTCGGCCGACTGGATTTCTCCTGCCTCACTTTCACGAAACACTTATTTACTGGCTTTTCCATGCTGCGCACAACATTATGCTTGCAATCAAAGTGTAAAGGTTAAATGATGCTAACTTGGAACTAATGCACTACCTACTACAAACCTCATAGCATCGCCAACTTTTTTGAAAGATTGACCATGTCCAACATCTCCGCAGAAAACCATAAAACCCAACACATAGGCTGGCTACGCGCTGCCGTACTCGGCGCAAATGACGGCATCGTATCCACCGCCAGTTTGATTATGGGCGTGGCTGCATCGAGTGCCACCCACAACAGCATATTAATAGCAGGCGTGGCTGGCTTGGTTGCCGGCGCGATGTCGATGGCTGCGGGTGAATATGTTTCCGTCAGCTCTCAATCCGACACCGAGCAAGCCGACATTGCGCGCGAACGGATAGAACTGGCAACCGATCCCGAACACGAAGTTGCTGAGCTCACTGCCATTTACGTACAACGAGGGCTGGATATGCCTCTAGCCAAACAGGTTGCGATTCAGCTGATGGCTAAAGATGCGCTGGGTGCGCATACCCGAGACGAATTGGGAATATCCGCAGTCGTGAGCGCGAATCCGCTACAAGCTGCCATTACCTCGGCGCTGTCATTCACTGTCGGCGCGGGATTGCCGCTGATAAGCGCCTGGTTTGCTCCGAGCAATTACCTTACTTGGATAGTTGGCGTGACTTCGTTAATTTTTCTCATTATATTGGGTGGGCTGGCTGCTTACACAGGGGGCGCCAGCATACTCAAGGGAATATGGCGAGTCACCTCGTGGGGTATATTGGCTATGGCCATTACTGCGGGCATAGGCATGTTGTTTGGTACGTCAGTATGAAATCGACTCCAGGTGGAAGTTCAGAGTGTGAACCCTGACCGTCTCATTTTCGGCCATTCCGGACACTCGCAGATACTCAAAACACCGATTGTATGAAGGGCCGCTTATAAGTACATCTAACTACAACGATGGTCACCAAACAGATCTTAAATGGCGCGGCTGCAGATAGATATTAAAGCCACGCCATCATTAAAAGTGTCTGGTATATTAATCCGGATTAGCACCTTCCGCTTTATTTTCCAGGATGTGCTTTCAGTGCGATGGCGCGCGCTTCTGTCATTGTTACTTTGGCGTGTTTTGCAAAAGCTTCACCTGTGTAAGCTTGAGCCGAAAATGCAACGGCAGCATCTATCAGTTCTGCAGCATTGACTAATTCAGAACTTATGTCAGTATTGATCTTATCAACCGCATAGATAATGCGTAACGCAGATTGTTGGTCTGTGGCAAGATTTATGGCCTTATGAAGTGCACGCTCGGAAGTCTCACTGCTGCATTCCATACCTCTTTATTTTGCATGTATTGAATTCTGTTAAATGAGCAAGTCAGATAGCGTTATTATGCACGCCATCGCTTCCGGATTCGCCATAAGATCAATACACCAAGCATCAGCGGTACGCCGAAAGCAACCGGTAAAATACGCTGCGATTCCACCACCGGTTTACGCTTAATATGGAAATCGATAAACGGGCTGGTGATGATGTGCTGAGTACTGCGTTCCACCGCACTGATCACGACCCGATAGTCTCCCGCCTGAATCAGCCGCATCGGCCATTCCACCGTGATTTGCCCTCCCGGCGCTAGCGATGCCTGCGTCACTGCCTTGTGGGCGCTCCAGTCTTCCAGATCGACTGGCTGCTCATTCCCTGAATCCACCTGAACAAGGCTAATCCATGCGACTACTCCTTGCGCAGGTGCATTACCACTGTTCTTGATTGTGCTTATGAACTTCATATGATCGCCCATTTGCGGCGATTGCGGATTCGCATTGTCAGCAACCAAAGTAATTTCCATCGGTACCGCCGCCCACGTTGCGTTAGCGCCGATTAACAGCAAACAAGCGCCAAGCCAAAGTGCTGTTTTTTTCATCACATTCTCCTAAATTTCGACAGCCTGCACGCTACGTCTGGCAAACCACAGGGTCAGAATCAGCCAAACCAAGGTCACCGATAACCGCCCCAGTTGCATGGATAGCGGCTGTGAGTCGATGACCACGCTGTCGAAGCTGTTAACCGCCGCAGAAAACGGGTTAACCGCATCGAATGCCTTGCCTATCACGCTTTGCCGTAGCCCCGGCCCGAGCAGTAAGGGGCTGGCAAGCAGCATCAATGTAATCAAAGCGGTAATCAGGGCGGCGCGTACGCTGCCGAAGCGTGCCGACAAGCCTAGCGCATAGAAACCGAAACCAAGCACAACCGGAGTGCCAAACACGGCCAGATAGACAATCGCCTCAGCCAGATTCTGCCCACTGCTGCCCACAGCCCACAAGTAAGGCAGACTCAGAAGGTAGGTCACTATCCAAGCGACGACTTGCCCACCCATCTTGCCGAACACAATATCTGTGGTTGAAAGCGGTGCCAGCAGCAAGGGAACCAGACTACCCCGCTCTTTTTCGCCGGCGATGGCATCACTGCCGAGCACCACAGCCAGCAGCGCGCCCAGCGCAGTGATCGTACCCATCACCATATACACTACCTGAGCATTATCAAGCAGGCTCAATTCGGTATTGCTCACCAGCAGCAGGCTCAAGACCGAGAGAATCACACTTAATGCCAACAGCCATGCCAGCCCCCGCCCGCTCTTCAACAGTTCGGCGCTTTCCTTGCGTGCGATCAATGTAATTGGACTCATGCTGCGGCCTCCGCCATCGTAAGGTTCAGGTAAAGCTCTTCCAGTCCGCCACCCTCGCTATGAATCTCGCCGATGGCCCAACCTGAATCAAGCAACGCCCGCCACACCGCATCAGGGTGCTGACCTGCGCCTATATCCAGATGCCACCACTCGCCTTCCTTCGCCACCACCCGTGTGCCTGACGGAAGCGTCGTATCGTTGGGAGGTGACAGCAGCCGTACGCGATAGCGTATACCCGTCTGCTGGGTCGCCAGCATCTCTGCCAGCTTGCCTTCAACAACGGATTTTCCTTGATGAATGATGCCGACGCGACTACACAAGCGATCAACATCGTCTAGGAGGTGGGTGCAGAGGAGAATACCTACGCCTTCCTGTTGGCTCAATCCCAGCAGCACATCATGAATTTCACGGCGACCACGTGGGTCTAGGCCGTTGGTGGGCTCATCCAGCACTAGGAGCTTAGGACTGTTAAGCAGCGCACGCGCCAGCCCCAAACGTTGCCTCATTCCTCGAGAATAGGTACCGACAGTATCGTGATTTTTGGAATCCAGTCCGACTTGAGTAAGATGCCCGCCGATATCTGCAATGGTCAATTGACGACCGTACAGACTAGCAAACCATCGCAGATACTCCGTGGCACTCATCCAGTCGTAAAACCCAGATTGTTCCGGTAACACACCGATTTGCCGGTGTAGCTCTTCACGTTCAGACCACGGATCCATCCCTAATACCGACAAGCTACCAGAGGATGCCTCGCGCAGCCCAGTCAGCACTGACATCGTCGTGCTTTTGCCTGCGCCATTTGGCCCCAGCAGTCCGTAGATTTCTCCTGGCTGCATATGCAGGTCCACACCATTGAGTATCGGACGGTCGTGCAAAGACAACTTGAGATTGGTGATCCCGATTAACATAACAAACTCCCATTGCGCCAGACAACTAGCATTGAGGCGACCATACCCCGGATGTACCGGGGGTATGACACAGCGATTACTTCGGTACAGTCTTCTCTTTCTGCTCCTGTTTCTGTGTTTCTTTACTTTCCTCTTTCTTTTCTTCCTTCATTTCCTGTTTTTTAGTTTCATGCTTTTTTACTACAGGCTTGTGCTTGGCAGGTACAGCGGCAGTGGTTGATGGTGCGCCAACCGCAGAGGCTATCGTATCAGCAGCAACTGCAGAGAAACTGGAAACCGCGACAACAGCAGCAATAAGCGCAGATACTAATTTGGTTTTCATGTCAGCTCCTTATCTAATCAATACGGAAGAACGAAATTGCACTTCCGAGGTTGTAGTGGTCTAATAATAAAAGACACCTCACTAGGTGGATAATTCATCTACTGAGAGGAAATTGCAATGACAGGAAGCAGAGCGAAATACGACGCAGCGTTTAAGCTGGAGATTGCCAAAATGGTCATAGACCAAGGCTT
>JBBQPT010000044.1:0-16183 GCA_038217005.1 Burkholderiales bacterium | reverse complement strand
AATGATTGGTGTCCGTCACGCAGGACAAGATCAGTGATAAATACTTTAGTCATGATGTTTTTGCAGTCTTAGAATATAAGCGAATTATAAACCATTATGGGCGGCAATCGCAGCAGCAATTGCGGCGGCTAACATTTCGGGTGGATGTCCCGCATCATAGTTGATTAGTTCTGGGTGCATATCAACGAATGAAGTATTGAAATCACCGCTTTGAAATTCTTCATTCCCCAGGATAGAAAGGTAATAAGGTATCGTGGTTTTAACACCAAACACGACCATATCATTTAGTGCGCGTCGCCCCCGAGCAATCGCGCTTTCCCAAGTCAAATTCCATACTGTTAATTTTGCACACATAGAGTCGTAATAAGGCGGGATGACATAGCCGCTGTATATAGCAGCGTCAGTACGCACCCCAGGGCCACCTGGCGCATAGTAGCGGGTAATGCGTCCAAAGCTTGGCAGGAAGCTGTTTTTTGGATCTTCTGCGTTGATGCGAAACTCAATGGCATAGCCGCGATGTTGTATTTCTTCTTGCTTGTACTGTAACGGCAAACCACTGGCAACACGGATTTGTTCCTGCACGATATCGACACCGGTGATGGTTTCGGTAATGGTGTGCTCGACTTGTAAACGCGTGTTCATTTCCATGAAGTAAAATTGGTTGTCTTCGTTCAACAAAAACTCGACTGTGCCAGCGTTTTCATAGCTCACGGCCTTAGCGGCCTTGACAGCTAATTTGCCGATGTACTGACGTTGCGCTTCAGTAAGTTGTGGCGATGGTGCTATTTCTATTAGTTTTTGGTTGCGACGCTGGATAGAGCAGTCACGTTCAAACAAATGTATTGCATTGCCAAAACTGTCAGCAATGACTTGAACTTCAATGTGCTTGGGGTTAACTATGCATTTTTCCAAAAATACTTCAGGTTTGCCGAATGCTTTACTGGCTTCTGACACTACGCGATCATAATTTTTGATGAGGTCGGCTTCTGAATCGCAGCGGCGTATGCCACGCCCACCACCACCATTGGTGGCTTTAAGCATGACGGGGTAGCCAATGCTGTTACCGAGTACTCGTGCTTCTTCAACATTCGCAAGGTTGTGGTCACTACCAGGAATGACAGGAATGCCCGCTTTAATCATTGCTTTGCGTGCTTGAATTTTATCACCCATCATGGTGATGACATCTGCATTAGGACCAATGAAGCGAATGCCACGACGTGCGCAGATTTCAGCTAATATTGGATTTTCAGATAAAAATCCATAGCCAGGGTGCAGGGCATCACATCCGCTGGCAACAGCTAAATTAACGATATTATGTGCGTTCAAATAGCCTTGTACAGGGTCTGAGCCTATATTGTAAGATTCGTCAGCTTTCTTGACATGTAGTGCGTGACGATCTGCGTCAGAGTATATGGCGACCGAGGTGATGCCGAGCTCTGAACATGCGCGTACAATGCGCACAGCAATTTCGCCTCGGTTGGCTATGAGTATCTTCTTTATCACGAGTGCTAGCCTTTTTTTGACAATACGATAACAAAATTATATCATGAGCGGCTTATGTCGGAACAGGTAGTCATACATAGTCTTGCTTTTGCGCAAGGCAACAGCGTTTTATCAGGTGATATTAGCGTGGATAAGCTTCCTCGTTTGATGGATGCATTGATGGCGCGCGCTGCAAGTGTGAGTTATATAATCGAGGGTGGTGTAGCAGTGCGCCCTTATTTGCGACTCAAACTAAGCGGCGATTTGCCTCTGTTATGTCATCGTTGTGCGCAAGTTTTTAACTGGCATCTGGAAACGGAATGTCGGATTTGGTTAGCGCAGGATGAAGATGAATTGTCAGCGTGGGATAGAGAAGCAGACGGATTAGCCGATGCGATGGTAGCAGAGGCGAAATTTGATTGGCAGGCTTGGTTGGAGGAAGAGGTGTTGTTGGCTTTGCCAGTATCGCCAGTTCACCCAGACGATGGATGTTCGGCTACAGTCGAACAAGGGAAAAGTGAGCGACCAAACCCATTTGCGGCATTGGCGACATTGAAACGGCAACATTAATTTTTATTGGAGTACTAACATGGCTGTTCAACAGAACAAAAAATCACCTTCTAAACGTGGCATGCATCGCGCTCACGATTTCTTAACTAACCCACCGTTGGCTATTGAGCCAACGACAGGTGAAGTCCATTTGCGTCACCATATCAGCCCTAACGGCTTTTATCGTGGTCGTAAGGTTGTTGCAACCAAGGGCGATTAAGCATAGCTGGTGTTGCATAGACAAATAGGCCGCAAGATGAATTTCTTGCGGCGTTTTTGTTTTATTGGGCGCGAATTTTTACGTCTTGAAGTTTGTGGTTTAGGAAAATAATGACTAAAGATGTCACTGTCGCAATAGATGCAATGGGTGGGGATCATGGGCCGTCAGTGACGGTTGCCGCAGCGCTCAGGTGTTTGGCGCGTGACCCTGCGCTTAATATCGTCCTGGTAGGCGTTGCCGACGCGATTAACGCTCAGTTGCGCACATTAAAAGCAAGTGCGGATGCGCGTTTACGTATTCATCATGCCAGTGAAGTGGTGGACATGGATGAATCGCCAGCGTTGGCGATGCGTAATAAAAAAGATTCGTCGATGCGGGTTGCGATAAATTTGGTGAAATCGGGTGAGGCAGGCGCGTGTGTGTCAGCAGGTAATACCGGTGCGCTGATGGCAACGGCACGTTTTGTGCTGAAAATGCTGCCTGGTATTGAACGCCCAGCAATTGCCAGTGAGTTGCCGACGATTAAAGGGCGAACCTTTGTGCTTGATTTAGGTGCGAATGTGGATTGTACAGCTGAGCATTTGCTGCAGTTCGGCATTATGGGCGCGATGCTGGTATCTGCGTTGGATCAGCGCGATGCGCCTAGTGTAGGTTTGCTCAATATAGGCGAAGAAGAAATCAAAGGTAACGAGATTGTAAAGCAGGCCGCGGAGTTGTTACGCCATAGCGGTTTGAATTTCTACGGTAATGTTGAAGGTGATGATATCTATAAGGGTACTACCGATGTGGTTGTGTGTGATGGATTCGTCGGTAACGTTGCGTTAAAGACTTCTGAAGGTTTGGCAAAGATGATTTCTACCATGTTGCGTGAAGAATTTAAGCGCAACCTGTTTACTCGTATTGCAGGGCTAATTGCACTGCCAGTATTGCATGCATTTAAGAAGCGCGTTGATCCGCGCCGTTATAATGGTGCAACTTTGTTGGGGTTGCGTGGCGTCGTAGTGAAAAGTCATGGTGGCGCTGATCGTTATGCGTTTGAGCATGCGATAGAGCAGGCCGCACGCGAAGTGCGTAATCATGTACAACAAAGAATTACTGAAAAAATGGCTGTATTGCAAAAGGAAGTAGCATAGATGTACGCAAAAATATCAGGAACAGGCGGCTATTTGCCAGAACGCATCATGTCTAATCAAGAGTTGGCAGCAACCGTCGATACCAGCGATGAATGGATAACTGAACGTACAGGTATTAGACAACGCCATTTGGCCGCTGAAAATCAAGCTACCAGTGATTTAGCAACGATGGCGGCACGTCAGGCAATCGAAGCGGCTGGTGTGTTGGCTAATGATATAGATTTAATTATTGTCGCCACGACGACACCTGATTTGGTTTTTCCAAGC
The DNA here is from genome assembly GCA_038217005.1 of Burkholderiales bacterium. Taxonomy (GTDB): domain Bacteria; phylum Pseudomonadota; class Gammaproteobacteria; order Burkholderiales; family Sulfuriferulaceae; genus Sulfuriferula. Next base: position 12,532 of record JBBQPT010000044.1, on the reverse strand, counting down.
ACTGCTTGTTTGGTACAGGCTAAACTGGAAATTACTAATGGCTGCGCTGCCTTTGATGTGCAGGCAGTCTGTAGCGGTTTCGTTTACGCCATGTCAATTGCCAATAATTTTATTCGTGCTGGACAGGCGCGTTGTGCACTGGTTATTGGCGCGGAAACTTTGTCACGCATTACCGATTGGACCGATAGAAGCAATTGCATCTTATGGGGTGATGGTGCTGGTGCGGTGATTTTAACCGCGACTGAAACTCCCGGCATCATTGCTACACATTTACATGCAGATGGTCGACATAAGGATCTGTTGCATGTTAATGGTGGCGTGTCAGCGGGTGGCGATGGCGCGCCTGTGATGAAAATGGAAGGCAATGCAGTATTCCGTTTTGCTGTGAAAACCCTGGATGCGATAGTTGATGAAACCTTGGCAGCCAATGGTATGCAAAAGTCTGATGTTGATTGGTTAGTGCCGCACCAGGCGAATATTCGCATCATTCAGGCGACGGCAAAAAAGCTCGGCATGAGCATGGATAATGTCGTGGTTACTGTGGATAAGCATGCTAATACGTCAGCGGCTTCAGTGCCGTTGGCATTGGATACCGCAGTGCGTGATGGTCGCATTAAGGCCGGTGATGTGGTGCTCATGGAGGCCTTTGGTGGTGGCTTCACTTGGGGTTCAGTTTTGATGAAATGGGCTTAATGATGAAATTTGCTTTTCTTTTTCCAGGTCAAGGCTCGCAATCAGTCGCTATGATGCAAGGCTACGCTGATTTGTCCATAGTACGTGATACGTTTGTTGAAGCGTCGGATATTTTGGGGCAAGACTTGTGGGCGATGGTGAACGATGGCCCAGTAGCGCTTTTGAATGCGACCGTAAATACGCAGCCTGTCATGTTGGCTGCTGGGGTGGCAACTTACCGTGCATGGTTAGCATTAGGTGGGCGTGTGCCTGACGTGATGGCGGGGCATAGTTTAGGGGAATATACGGCTTTGGTCGCTGCGGGCGCGTTAAGTTTTGCTGATGCATTGCCGTTGGTGCGTATCCGTGCGTTGGCGATGCAGGAGGCTGTTGCCGAAGGTGTGGGCGCGATGGCGGCAATCTTGGGTTTGGATGATGAAGCTGTGCGCGCAGTGTGTGCTGAAGCAGCGCAGGATCAAGTGTTAGAGGCGGTTAACTTTAACTCGCCTGGGCAGGTGGTCATTGCAGGGCACAAAGAAGCAGTAGAGCGTGGTATGGCGTTGGCCAAAGAAAAGGGTGCCAAACGCGCGTTGCCATTGCCTGTGTCTGTGCCGTCACATTGTGCGTTAATGCGTCCCGCTGCAGAAAAATTAAGTGTGGCATTGGCGAATATCAAAATAGCGGCGCCGCAAGTGCCAGTCTTGCATAATGCCGATGTGGCTAGCTATCAGCAAAGCAGTCAGATTTGTGACGCGCTGGCGCGTCAATTGTATAGCCCAGTGCGCTGGGTGGAAACTGTACGCTCCATGGCTAATGAAGGCATCACCTTGGCGGCTGAATGCGGTCCTGGCAAGGTATTGGCCGGGTTGACTAAACGGATAGACGACAGAATTTCAGCAACCGCGTTAGTGAGCGTTGCTGCATGTGAAGAATTTAAAAATTTAATTGCTTAGGGAGAGTGGTATGCCACAGCAAAAATTAGCCTTGGTGACGGGTGCCAGTCGCGGGATAGGGCAGGCAATAGCATTGGAGTTGGCGCGTCAGGGTGCTACTGTTGTCGGTACGGCGACAAGTGAGTCAGGTGCGGCGGCGATTACAGATTATTTGCAACAAGCTGGTGCTGTTGGGCGCGGTATGGCGCTTAATGTCACTGATGCAGCGAGTGTGGATGCAGCGATATCGGCGATACAGGCTGAATATGGTGAGATTGCAATCCTCGTTAATAATGCAGGCATCACCCGTGATAATCTGTTAATGCGCATGAAAGATGATGAGTGGGACGATATTATCGCCACTAACTTGACTTCTGTTTTCCGTTTGTCGCGTGCCGTTGTGCGTGCGATGATGAAAGCGCGTTATGGGCGCATTATTAATATTGCTTCAGTTGTCGGTGCCATGGGTAACGCAGGGCAAACTAATTACGCGGCAGCTAAGGCGGGGATGGTGGGTTTTTCCAAGTCATTGGCGAGAGAAGTCGGTAGCCGTAATATCACGGTAAATTGTGTTGCACCTGGATTCATTGATACCGATATGACTCGTGCGTTACCCGAAGCTCAGCGTAATGCGCTGCTTGAGCATATTCCGTTGGCGCGTTTAGGTCAGGTAGATGATATTGCGCACGCGGTGAGTTTCTTGGCTTCTACTCAGGCTGGATATGTAACAGGTGCGACTTTGCACGTGAATGGCGGTATGTACATGGAATAACCTTGGGTTATTTTTGGAAGTTTGTTAGAATAGTTGAGCTTTTTTTAATTTTTGGGAGTTACACAGATGGATAATATCGAACAACGTGTTAAGAAAGTCGTCGCTGAACAATTGGGTGTGAACGAAGCTGAAGTGAAGACTGAGTCTTCTTTCTCTGGCGATTTAGGCGCTGATTCGTTAGATGCTGTAGAGTTGGTAATGGCTTTGGAAGAAGAGTTTGAATGCGAAATTCCTGACGAAGAAGCAGAAAAAATCACTACTGTACAAGCCGCTATTGACTACGTCACTGGCCATCAAGCTTAATTATTTTTAACGGAGCTGTCTTGTCCAAACGTAGAGTTGTTATTACAGGTCTGGGGATAGTTTCCCCAGCAGGTGTGGGTGTTCAGGAGAACTGGACAAATATCACCGCCGGTAAATCTTGTATTACGCGGATTACCCGTTTTGATCCTAGCCCATTTGCCTCGCAAGTGGCAGGTGAGGTGAAGAATTTTGATGTCAGTCAATTTTTAAACCCTAAAGACGCACGTCGTATGGACTTGTTTATACAGTTCGGTATGGCTGCAGGTATAGAGGCTTTTAAAGATTCCGGACTGGTGGTGACTGAAGAAAATGCAGTCAACATCGGGGTAAATATCGGTTCTGGTATTGGTGGCTTGCCACTCATAGAAGAAACGCATACTACCTACATGAATAGCGGTGCGCGTAAAATTTCCCCGTTCTTTATACCGGCATCAATTATCAATATGATTTCAGGTAATTTATCCATTTTATATGGGTTAAAAGGACCTAATTTAGCAATGGTAACCGCTTGTGCAACAGCAACCCATGCAATCGGTGATTCCGCTCGTATGATCGAGTACGGCGATGCCGATGTGATGATAGCGGGTGGTGCAGAATCTGCGTTAAGCCCGTTAGGTATTGGTGGTTTTTCAGCAGCGCGTGCCTTATCAACACGTAATGATGATCCTGCTACTGCTTGCCGTCCATGGGATCAAGACCGTGATGGTTTTATCATGGGCGAAGGTGCTGGTGTGGTCGTGCTGGAAGAATATGAACACGCAAAAGCACGCGGTGCCAAAATTTATGCTGAGTTAGCAGGTTTCGGCATGAGTGGTGATGCTTATCACATGACTGCGCCTGTTGAGTCGGGTGAAGGTGCTGCGCGTTGTATGGTGAATGCGATGCGCAATGCGGGTGTTAATCCAGATCAGGTTGACTACATTAACGCGCATGGTACATCAACACCTTTAGGTGACGTGGCAGAAACTGCAGCCATGAAACTTGCATTAGGTGATGCAGCTTACAAAGCGGCAGTTAGTTCAACAAAATCCATGGTAGGTCATTTATTGGGTGCAGCAGGTGGTGTAGAGGCAGTTTATTCTGCATTGAGCGTTTACCATCAAGTTGCGCCGCCTACGATCAATTTGATCAATCAAGATGCGAATTGTGATTTGGATTATGTACCTAACACTGCGCGTAATATGAAGATTGATGTGGCATTGTCCAATTCCTTCGGTTTCGGCGGGACGAATGGCACATTGGTGTTTCGTAAAGTCTAATTGTGTCTCAAGATGGCGATAATTTTCCCCGTGATAACGGTATGAATTATCGCCATTTTTACGTCTAAAGTATCCCGTGCCTGTTATTCGCTTATCAGCGATTCCTGATTTATTTGCGTTACATGCGCAATATCCAGATACCTTTCCTGTATTGCTAGAAACCACTGTTGGTTTAGGCTGGGACATGCTCATGGCTTATCCTAGTACGACATATTGTTATGATATGTCGCAGGGCGCTGAGTTTTTAACTCGTCTTGCGCATGAGTATGAATCGCAAGCCACAGCAAGTATGCATGAACATGCTCATCTGCCTTTCCGTGGCGGCTGGTTTGTGTATCTGGGTTATGAGTTGCTGCATGAGATTGAATCCACAGTACCATCGCGTGAGATAGATGCGAATCAATTGCCTATGGCCACGCTGATGCGTATCCCTGCCGCGATTATGGTGGATAAGACACTGCAACAAGCTTGGGCTTTTGCTGAGGATGATGTTTTGCTTGCCGAGTTAATGACCAGCCTGGTCGATATTCCTGTGATGGAGTTCGATGTGCCTGTGTTAGACGAGCTGGTTGAGGAAGAAGATGCGACGTTTCTTGATGGCGTACAGCAGATACAGCGCTATATTGCTGCAGGCGACGTGTTTCAGGTTAATTTATCAAGACGCTGGCATGGTCGAGTGCGTCAATCACAGCCTGCGCCTGCAATTTATCAATCATTACGTAAAAAAAATCCTGCGCCTTTTTCAGGCAGCGTGCGCTTGCGTGATGATCAATACATCATTAGTTCGTCTCCCGAGCGTTTAGTGCAGGTCCACGATGGTCGTGTATTAACCCGGCCTATTGCCGGTACGCACCCTCGACATGCAGATAGTGAGGAAGATACAAAGTTAAAGGCGAATTTAATCGCCCATCCGAAAGAGCGGGCTGAGCACGTGATGCTAGTCGACCTGGAGCGTAATGATCTGGGACGGGTATGCGTTCCTGGTACAGTCATGGTCGATGAGTTAATGGCAGTCGCTACTTATCAGCATGTTCATCACATAGAGTCGACAGTAACCGGGCAGTTACGAGATGGTATTACGCCGGTTGAATTAATTAAAGCACTGTTCCCTGGCGGCACGATTACGGGTTGTCCCAAAGTACGTACCATGCAAATTATTCGTGAGTTAGAACGTACGCCACGTGGTGCTTACACGGGCAGTATGGGTTATATTAATCTGGATGGTGATCTGGATTTGAATATACTCATTCGCACTTTAAGCTTGTCGGCACAGCAATTAACTTTTTCCGCAGGAGCGGGGATAGTAGTCGATTCCGACCCATTGCGAGAATTGGCTGAAACGCGCGCTAAAGCTAAAGGCTTGTTGCGTGCTTTTGGGTTGATGTGATGATACTGGTCAATGGTGATGCTTGTGCGCAGGTGGCGGCGAATGACAGGGGTTTGAGTTATGGCGACGGCGTGTTTCGCACTATGTTGATGCAGGCGGGTAAGGTTAAAAACTGGTCGCTACACTATGCAAAGCTCGTTGATGACTGCGCTAGGCTGGTTATAACTTGTCCAGACAAGTCATTGTTTGAAAGTGATATTTCTTGCTTGTCTGCTTCAAATCAAAGCGGGGTAATTAAACTCATGGTGACGCGTGGTGCAGGATTGCGCGGCTATGCGCCACAGCCTGCAGTGACGGTAACGCGGATTAGTATGTGGTCAGCGATGCCGCAGTATTCAGACAATATTATTCATGAAGGCATACGCGCACGCTGGTGCCAATTACGCCTGGGACGTCAGCCCCTTTTGGCCGGTGTGAAGCACCTCAATCGCTTGGAAAATGTGCTGGCGCGAGCTGAATGGCAAGATGCTGACATATTGGAAGGCTTGCTGTTAGATGAAGCGGGTAATGTGATTTGCGGCACTATGAGTAATATTTTTGTGATTAAAGGACGATATTTATACACCCCGGATTTGAGTGCCTGCGGTATCGCTGGTGTGAGTCGCGCGAGAGTGTTGAATGGAGCTGCAAGCATGGGGTTGATGGCTAAAGTTACAGCGTTATCTGTGACTGATGTGCTGGCGGCAGATGAAGTGATGCTGACTAATAGCGTGATAGGTACGTGGCAAATTAGGACATTAGCTGAAAAGACCTGGGATGCAGGACAATTTACGCCGTTAATGCGTGCGTATCTGGAGATGGATCATGATTAAAAAAATAATAAACTGGAGTGTGTTTTTAGCTATAGCACTGTCTGCTTATATGTATTGGTATGCGCATACGCCGTTAACGTTAAAGCAAGTGCCGATGGAATTCAATTTGAAGCCAGGGAGCAATTTATCTGCGTTGAGCAGGCAAATGGTGGAAGCGGGAGTGATGCAAGATACGTTGCGCTTTCGTATTTTAGTGCGTGCTTTAGGTAAGGCGAATAAAATAAAAGCGGGATATTACACCTTAAATCAATCCGTTACCCCAATCCAGTTATTGGACAAACTCACCGCAGGTGAGGTAAGTTTACGGGAAATTGTTTTTATTGAAGGCTGGACTTTCGCGCAAATGCGCGACGCATTAGATGCGCATCCATTGGTACGCCATGACACTAAAGATAAGAGCGAACAAGAGGTTTTGCAGACATTAGGTGTGCCGCTCAGTCACGCTGAAGGCTGGTTTTTCCCTGCGACATATTACATTGATGCGCGTAGTAGTGATGTGTCGATATTACGGCGCGCTTATGACACTATGCAGCAACATATACAGACAGCCTGGATTGGCCGGGATGCTGGGTTGCCTTACGCAACACCAACAGAAGCATTAATCATGGCCTCGATTATTGAAAAGGAAACTGGGGCAGTGTCTGAGCGTCCTCTTATCGCGGCAGTGTTTATTAATCGTTTACGCAAGGGCATGCGCTTGCAAACCGATCCGACCGTGATTTACGGTTTGGGTGCTCAATATGATGGCAATATCCGTAAGCGCGATTTATTGGCTGATACGCCATATAACACCTATACTCGCTCGGGCTTGCCGCCGACACCGATTGCCATGCCCGGGTTGGCCGCAATTTTGGCTGCATTGCATCCCGCCAAAAGCGACGCACTGTATTTTGTTGCCAAGGGCGATGGTTCGCATTATTTTTCCAGTAATCTAGACGAGCATAACCGTGCAGTTGCACGTTATCAAAAATAGCTTAAAAGCAGCTCAAAAATAGTCAAAAAATAACAAGGTGTACTGATGGCATTTATTACTTTAGAAGGCATAGACGGCGCGGGAAAAACGACTCATTTGGACTGGATTGCCGAGCATCTGCGGGCGCAAGGTATTGAAGTGCTGGTGACGCGTGAGCCTGGTGGAACCCCACTGGGTGAGTCATTGCGTGCATTATTGTTGAATCAGTCTATGCATATTGATACCGAAGCATTGCTGATGTTTGCTGCCCGGCGTGAGCATATCGCACAAGTTATCCAGCCTGCGCTGGATAGGGGCGCATGGGTGCTGTCGGATCGTTTTACTGATGCGAGCTTTGCCTATCAATGTGGCGGACGAGGTATTACTGAGGACAGGTTGGGTATATTGGAGTCGTGGGTACAACAAGGTTTGCAACCTGATTTGACGGTGTTGTTTGACGTTGATGTGGCGGTTGCGCATGAGCGGGTGCGTACGCATTCCGATCCTGATCGATTTGAGCAAGAGCAGCTTGGTTTTTTCGAGCAAGTACGATCCATGTATTTGCATCGTGCGGCTCAGTATCCAGAGCGTTTCCGTATTGTGCGTACCGATCAGTCAATTGCCGATATCCGTATTGAATTAACGCGTATGTTGTCCGTACTCGTCAGTGAGTAGCGCGATGCTGGATGCTTACCCATGGCAAACTGAAACCGCCCAGCGTTTATTAAGCTTGCGCAAGCAGTTACCTCATGCCTTGTTATTGCACGGACGGGCAGGCCTGGGTAAGCATGCCCTGGCTCAGTCTTATGCGAAATTCTTGTTATGTGAGTCTGTAGATAAAACGATTACAGCTTGTGGTGCTTGTCCAGCCTGTCATTGGTTTGAACAAGGTGCTCATCCTGATGTGCACGTCTTGCAACCCAGTGCAATGGATGAGGTAGAGGACAGTGATGCCAAAAAAAGCGCCTGGATTTCTGTAGAACAAGTACGTCACGCCATCGACTTCGTTCAGCTGACTTCACATCGAAATGGTCTGCGGATAGTGTTGATCTACCCCGCTGAAGCTATGCAAGCGAGCGCGGCCAATGCATTATTAAAAACGCTGGAAGAACCGCCTGAAAATAGCTTGTTAATCCTTGTCAGTGATCAGGCATCCAAACTCATCCCTACTATATTAAGTCGGTGCCATTTGGTTGGGTTTGATTTACCTGAAAGTGGGCAAGCATTAACCTGGTTGCAGGCGCAAGGTGTTGATGATGCGGCTCTGTGTCTGAGTCTGGCGGCAGGTTCGCCATTATGGGCGGTTACCTTGGCGGATACAGATTACCAAACACGGCGTCGAGCATTACTACAGGATTTGCTGTCGGCTAAAAAAACCAACGCACTACAGTTGGCAGAGCGTTATGCGAAACTGGTTAATGCCGATTTTTCACAATTGCTGTTGTGGTTGCAGCAATGGGCTCAGGATATGCTCGCGGTTAAGCTGGCTGGACGCGTTTATTATCATCTGGACTATACTGGGCAATTGCATAGCCTGGCGTTGCATGTTAAGTTAAACCTGCTGCAGCTTTGGCAACAGCGATTATTGCAGGCGCGTGCTGCAGTTGCGCACCCACTGAATGTGCAGATGGTATTAGAAGATATTTTGCTGGATTACGTTAATTTGTTTGAGTGAGAACACTATGAGTGCAGTTCCTCCAGTACAACGGCCTGGCGTTTTGTCATTGGCAATTAAAGAAAAGTCGGCTTTGTTCGCGGCTTATATGCCATTTTTAAAAGGCGGTGGCTTATTTGTGCCATCGACCAAGCCTTATCATTTAGGTGATGAAGTGTTTATGTTGTTATCGTTACTAGAAGATGCCAACAAAATTCCCGTTGCGGGTAAAGTCGTGTGGGTAACGCCAGTAGGTTGTCATGGCGGTAAAACACCTGGTATCGGCGTACAGTTTGACAGTAACGAAAATGGTATTTATGCACGTAATAAGATAGAGGGTGCGTTAGGTGGATCATTGAAAGCAGTAAGACCTACGCATACGTTGTAAGCTCATGTTTATTGACTCTCACTGCCATATTAATTTCCCTGACCTGGTTGCGCGTGAAGCTGAGGTGATGGCGAACATGCGCGCCAATCAGGTCACTCATGCCTTATGTGTCAGTGTCGAGTTAGACCGCTATCCAGAAGTGCTGGCAATGGCTGAGCGCCACTCCAATGTTTTCGCGTCTGTGGGTGTGCACCCTGATTATGAAAATATTGCTGAACCGACTGTAGCCCAATTAGTGACACTGGCTGAACATCCTCGTGTGGTTGCCATAGGTGAAACCGGATTAGACTATTTTCGTTTAACCGGTGATCTGGAATGGCAACGGGAGCGTTTTCGTACCCATATCCGCGCAGCGAAACTGGCAAATAAGCCACTCATTATCCATACCCGATCAGCTGCAGAAGATACCTTGCGTATTATGCAGGAGGAGGGCGCAGCAGAGGTCGGTGGTGTGATGCATTGCTTTACCGAGAGTCTGGCGGTTGCTGAAGCTGCAATAGCGATGAATTTCTATATTTCGTTTTCAGGCATCGTTACTTTCAAAAATGCGGTTGAATTAAAAGCTGTCGCCCAAGCTGTGCCGATGGGTCGCATGTTAATTGAGACTGACTCGCCTTATCTCGCACCTATTCCATATCGTGGTAAAACTAATGAACCTGCATGGGTCAAACATGTGGCCGAGCATATAGCGCAGTTGCGTGGCGTATCCGCGGAATCAATTGGGTTAGCGACGACAGAAAACTTCTTCAAGTTGTTTTCATCTGCCATACCTGTATGAGTGACATTATAGATGCCCTGTTAGGGGCAGCAAAAAGCCTGTTTCATCCAAAAATTCTGGCCATCGTCTTGTGGCCAGTAGTCTTCGCTTTGCTGCTATGGGGGGCGTTAGCCTGGTTGTTCTGGGCGGATTGGTTGAGTGCGCTTAATGGCTGGGTGCAACCCGCCGAATTATGGTTAGATCAGTATGATTTTGCCTGGATGGCAAGTATATTGAGTGTGACTTTGCTGGTGTTGCTGATTACGCCATTAGCGCTGACTACGGCATTGTTGGTTGCAGCTGTCATTGCCATGCCCATGATGGTAAGGCATGTGGCGCAACGAGAGTATCCGGCGCTGGAGTACAAGCATGGCGGAACGTTGTTGGGCAGCTTGTTAAACGCATTGATTGCCGTGGTGGTGTATGTGGGCCTGTGGTTGTTGACTTTGCCGTTCTGGTTGGCTGCGGGTTTAGGCGCAGTGTTTTCCTTACTGCTGACGGCTTATCTAAACCAGCGATTATTTCGTTATGATGCACTGGCGGAGCATGCAAGTCGTGAGGAATTTGAAGTCATACTTGAGCAATCGGGTGGTAGTCTATATGGCATGGGTTTGATTTTGGCCTTTTTGCATTTCATTCCCGTTATCAATCTGTTTTCACCCATATACACAGGTCTGGCTTATATACATTTTGGCTTGAATAAACTCAAAAAATTACGTGAGGTGCAGGGTTGATACGCTATGCTATAACACTGTTTGTCAGTCTCATACTGCTGACTGGTTGCACCGGCAATCCGTTCAAACCGAATCAATTCAGTTTTACGACGGCTGAAATGCAAAAGAATCTGGATAAGCGTTTTCCTATTGATAAAAAATATTTGGGTGTAATTGACTTAACGTTACTCAATCCAAAAATAACGACACGCCCAGATACTAAACGTCTGGCATTACAGTTCGATATTAAAGTTTATATGCTGGGTTATAACCGAACACTTGATAGTAGCGTCAATATCACTACCGATTTGGTTTATGACGTAGCCAAGCAAAGCGTGGTATTAAAACAACCACGGCTAGAAAAAATCGGAGTCTTGGGCATGCCCAGTGGGCAGGCAGAAAGTTTGAACCAGATTGCCGCAATGCTAGTGAGCGAGCAGCTGGAGGGTGCCAGCATTTATCATTTTACGCCAAATGAAACGCGGTTTTTGGGAATGAGTTTAGCACCTGAAAGTTTGGAAATTACCGACGCTGGCGTGACCGTGCATATCCAAAAATAAAACCCCGAAGCAATATTGCTTCGGGGTTTAGTGGTGAAACTTCAATTAAATCAGCCTGCAAAAAAAGCCTTCACTTTATCCATAAATGACCGCGCTTTTGGACTGTGGCGCGCATCATCTTGCTGATTAAGGCTTTCTAATTCACGCAGTAACTCTTTCTGGCGTTCCGTAAGGTTGACTGGTGTTTCGATCGCAACATGACACATTAAATCGCCGGGTGCATTGGTGCGTACACCCTGTATGCCTTTGCCACGCAAACGGAAAACCTTGCCTGATTGAGTCTCAGCCGGGATTTTGAGTTTGGCATGACCATCCAGTGTCGGAATCTCAATCTCGCCACCCAATGCCGCTGTAGTGAAACTGATCGGCATTTCGCAGTGCAGATCATTGTGATCACGTTGGAAAACAGAGTGGGGTTTGAGGTGGACAACAACATACAAATCACCTGTCGGACCACCGTTTACACCTGCCTCACCTTCGCCAGACAGCCGTATGCGATCGCCATTGTCTACGCCAGATGGGATGCGTACCGATAACGTTTTATGTTTTTTAACACGCCCAGAGCCATGGCAGGTGGTGCATGGGTTAGGGATGACTTTACCCGTGCCATGGCATTTTGGACAAGCCTGCTGGATAGAGAAAAAGCCTTGTTGCATACGCACTTGGCCGTGTCCGCCACAGGTGCCACATGTTGTGGCTTCAGTACCCGGTTTCGCACCTGAGCCGTGACAAGTTTCGCACTCTTCCTGGGTGGGGATGCGTATCTTGGTCTCTGTGCCGCGTGCAGCTTCTTCCAGTGTGATTTCCAGATTGTATTGCAAATCGGCACCACGATAGACATTGGAGCGACCACGGCCACCACCACCGAAGATGTCCCCAAAAATATCACCGAAGGCATCAGAGAACCCACCTGCGCCGCCACCCATGCCGGCACCCTGATCCAGACCTGCGTGACCATATTGATCATATGCCGCACGTTTTTGGGCATCAGTCAGTGTTTCATAGGCGGTTTTTGCCTCCTTGAACTGCTCTTCAGCTTTGGGATTGTCTGGATTGCGGTCAGGATGGTACTTCATCGCTAGGCGACGATAGGCTTTCTTGATTTCTTCTTCACTGGCATCACGATTGACGCCGAGCACTTCATAATAATCGCGTTTAGACATGTTTGGAATTGAAAATATAGCTTTGCAAATCTTGCAGTTGTAGATAACGAAAAAAAGGATGCGCGAACTCGCGCATCCTTTTTAACGCGCAGAAGACTTAAGGCTTGTCTTTAACTTCTTCAAATTCAGCATCAACGACATTGTCATCATGGGCATGAGCGTTGCCACCTGTTTGACCAGCATCGCCGGCTTGTGCAGATCCAGCCGC
>JBBQPT010000043.1:0-16533 GCA_038217005.1 Burkholderiales bacterium | reverse complement strand
AGCTCCTTTCAAGGATGAAACAATATACTTTCCTGTTACAGAAAGCGTGTGGCTCAGATGAGCTGGTTGAAACTATAACAAGCCAGAACGATAAATAATAATTGTAATTTCGTATGCTTATGATAGATTTATCTCAATGATTAACAAAACAGGATAGTTATTAATGCGCCATGCCACCCTCCACCAACTCAAGATTTTTGAAGTCGTTGCCCGTAATTTAAGCTTTACGCGGGCAGCTGAAGAACTACACTTAACGCAACCCACGGTATCTATACAGCTGAAGCAACTCACTGATATTGCTGGACTACCTTTAATCGAACAGGTCGGAAAACGGATTTTTTTGACTGATGCTGGGCACGAATTGCTGAAGTTATGTCACAGCATATTTGACGGCATTGCGCGCTTTGAAATGATGACTTCAGATATGAAAGGAGTAAAGGCGGGCAAACTCAGAATTGCGGCGATTAGCACGAGTAAATATTTCGTACCCCGTTTGCTCGGACCATTTTATGCACAATATCCTGGCATTGAGATTTCACTCAAAGTCACTAATCGAGAACGATTGCTGCAGCGCCTCAGCAATAATGAAGATGATTTATACATACTCGGGCAACCACCCGAACATATGGACATCAAATTAGAACCTTTTCTGGAAAATCCTTTAGTCGTACTTGCGCCACACAATCATCCTCTGGCTGGACAAAAAAATATCAGCGCAGCCCGCATCGCAGAAGAACCGTTTCTGATACGTGAGTCAGGCTCGGGAACACGTTTAGCCACCGAGAAATTTTTCAACAAACATAAGTTGAATATAAACGTACGTATGGAATTAGGCAGCAATGAAGCTATCAAGCAAGCAGTTGCAGGTGGTTTAGGTATTGCAGTACTGTCCGCTCATACATTGGCACTAGAAAGAAATACAGACGAATTAACTGTGCTTGATGTAGAAGGTTTTCCTATTAAGCGCAACTGGTATGTCGCCTATCCCACAGGGAAACAACTTTCTATCGTTGCCAGCACATTTTTAGACTTTCTCCGTACTGAAAGCAAACCTATGGCAGAACGTTATATGCAGGGCCTACCGAACTACCATAGTTAAATTCAGCAATTTGAACCAGCATGTTTTTGCAACCCATTTTAACTGTTGATTATCAGGCCCATCTGCATAGGCTGTGCTCAATACTTCATTTAGCTATTTACACTAGTAATAAGCTACTAATTCATATGAAAACGTTTGACGCAGCCATGCAAAATCGTTATGTTTATGCAATCTAGCTAATTGTTGCAGTGCTAGTAAATGAAACTAACTAACGTTTTGAGGGGATTCAAACATGCATAAATTATTAATCGCTTTATTGGCTGCATCTGCTGTATTGGTAAGTGGTTGCGCCAGCACGGCCAAAACGACAACAGTAGCAACTGCCGCGCCAGTACCAGCAGCAAAGCCAACACCAACATTAGGTATTGATGCACAAGCAGCCCTTGCTGAAGCCCAGGCTAGTGTAGCCGCCGCCAAAGCTAAAAATGCATTGTGGACTAAAACTGCTGAAGCACTCAAAGCAGCAGAAGCTGCCGCTAAAGACGTGAACGATGCCGCCGTTATCAAGAATGCGAAATTCGCTACAGAAACGGCTCAGTTAAGCATTGATCAATTAAGCTTCCCTACTACAGAACATTTCAAAAAATAATATACCAGCGCGATAAAGCCAAACTTTATCGCGCTTTTTTAACAGCTTATTCAGTCTTTTCCAATTCGCCACCACCTTTTTTCATCGCTTTGCCTTCATCTGCACGCTGGCGTCTGACTTCTTTGGGATCGGCAATTAGCTTACGATAAATTTCCACTCGATCTTTGTCCCTCAACACCGTATCAGGCTTAACCAGTTTCCCGAATATGCCGATTTTATTTTGAGCCAGATCTATTTCCGGAAACTTGCTTAAAATCCCCGAAGCTTCAATTGCGGCTGCGACTGTCATACCTTCTTGTGCCACCACAGGAATAATGACCTGCTCATCTGGCTTCGCATAAGCCACTTCTACCATCCCCTGACTCATCAAGATTCTCCGTAAACTTTTTCTGCGCGCTGTATAAACGCCTCCACAAAACTATTCGCAATGTGGCTAAATACAGGACCTAATACCGTATCCAATAATTTACTGGAAAATTCGTAATGCAATACAAACTCTATCTTGCATGCCTCTTCATTCAACGCTTTAAAACGCCACTCACCATCTAACTGCTTAAAAGGACCATCTAACAATTTCATGTGAATCAGATTCGGTGGCGTATTAACATTCTGGGTGCTGAAGCTTTGTTTGATATGCATATAATCAATATGTATTGCCGCGACCATAATATTACCATCACGACTTTTAACTTCACTGCCACCACACCAGGGTAAAAATTCCGGGTAGTGTTCGACTTGATCAACCAAATCAAACATTTGCTGCGCGCTGTGTCCGACTAAAACACTTTTGTTAACGAGTGCCATAAACCGCCTATAAAACTGTTAAAATGATGGATGGAAACAGGAATGAACCTATGAGCATTGCACAAAACAAAAAAGCATACCACGATTACTTCGTTGAGGAAAAATACGAAGCCGGCATCATGCTCGCCGGCTGGGAAGTCAAGGCTATACGCGCATCCCGCGTACAGCTCAAGGAAGCCTATGTCGTTATTAAAAATGGCGAGGTATTTTTAATCGGTGCACACATCAGCCCACTGGCTACGGCTTCTACCCACGTACATCCAGATGCAACCCGTTCACGCAAATTGCTACTCCACGCAGAAGAAATCAGCAAACTCATCGGCAAGGTAGATCGTTCCGGCTATACCCTGGTACCCATAGACTTGCATTACACCCGTGGTCGCATCAAGCTCACCATCGGCCTGGCCAAGGGTAAAAAACAACATGACAAGCGCCAATCCGAGAAAACCCGTGAAGGCAATTTAGAAGTGCAACGTGCCATGCGTAGCCATAATAAACTAGCCTAAGCGCAGATATCAACCTGCCTTAATTGCTACTTACGCAAGCGCAAATAAATCTCTGGCAGCTTTTTCGGCAAATCGTTGATATGGTCTAGCACCAAATAATGACCGGGACCGAATATCTGCGGTAGATACTGACTACCTGCTGCATCCAGAGTAATACAAAATGGATGTACACCCTTGTCAACAGCTTCCTTCACCGCCATACGCGTGTCTTCGTGTAAATAGCGTTCATCACCGCCATCATCATAATCAGCCGGACGACCATCAGACAAAATCAGCAATAATCGTCGTTGTGAGGGTGCCAAATCAAAGCCTACAACCGCGTGACGTATCGCCGCCCCCATACGTGTAGCCAGACGTCCAGATAATCCACCCAATATCGCTCGAGTGTGCATGGTAAGTTTATCGTTGAAACCCTTAATCGTGTAATAGCTCACATTGTCACGGTATTTAGAGGCGAATCCTGCCAGGCTATAAGGATCACCCACCTCCTCCATACTCTCGGCAAACAGCAGCATCCCTGCACGTAAACTATCAACCACACGACCACCGCCATCCGCTTGAACTTGCATGATAGAGGTGGAAATATCAGCCAGCAAGGTCACCGCAGTATCTCTGTGCTGAATCACGCGCTGCTTGTAGATATTGGCTTTCGGCGACATGCCTGCGCGTTTTTCTGCGATATAGGAAATAGTGGCTTCCAGATCCAATTCATCACCATCAAACTGACGTCGTAATGGGGCCATGCGCGATGGCTTTTGCGTTTGTATCGCCCGCTTCAAGCGTTTCAACGCAGGCGCATATTGCGTTAAAATTTTACTGGCTTCATTCGCATCCAACTCAGTCAGTTCTTTTTCCTGCACCCAGGCCCAGTTGCGCTTATAACGATTGTCACGATAATCCCACTCAGCATAAGGCTTACCTTTTTCACTGTATTCTGCACCCTTGGCGTTACCTACCACATGCGCCTGTTGCGGTATGCCCACCCCAACCCGACCACCCGAACCTGTCGTTTCTTCGGGCGGAATATCAAAATCAGGATCTTCGCCAGCCGCGTGCTTGGGAATTTGTTTCTGTTCCGGATTCGGCTTGATGTCGTTATTTTTAACCACATCATCCTTGTCTTCTGTACCTGTACCAAGTTCAGCCTGGTCCAACACACGCCGTGGATAAACAGCACGCGCAGCATTTGGCGCACGAGCGGGAATAAATGCATGCTCACGTTCTAATAGAGATACAGCCGGTAACTTATTGTTTTTATATATTTCACCAGCAATTTTAAAAGCATCGACTATGGTTGCATTCGGTAACAGCAATGGTCGGAACACATCAAATTCAGCATGCCCAGGTGTAGCCTGAATCATCCATTCCAATACCGCGCGCGCCCAATCGAAATATGCTGCTGCCACACCCGCTGGCGCCACAGTAGTTGCCGCCAGCGCCGATAAACGCGCTAGATAATTAGGAATAAGCGCGCCAATTTGCGCATCCACACGCGTGTCTTCACACAAATCAAAAATCAGCTGAAACCGTATCATGTCATCGCCATATGCTGCGAATAACGGACGCCAAGTAATGCGCTGATGTTCATCTAAAGGTGGATGATCACGCCCGACTTCGCGGAACAGCGCTTCAATGTAACGCCGCTCAAACGAATGAAATACTAAATGTCCCGCCGCATGCAACACACCCAGCATCGCTTCTTCACGATTAGGCAAGGCGATGGGTAAATACAAAGCCTCGCCGTCAGTCTCAATAAAAGCACGCCCCTTATCGGGCGACCAATTACCTTCCAGCAAATCAAACGATTGCCCATACCAGGCATATAAAATTAATTGTAATAAACGCTGATGCTCAGGCGTGCGAAACCCGGGTAAATTTTCTAACAACAGCGCCAAACTCTCTTCTGACTCGAGTTTGAAAAACGATTCGCCCCGCAAGCGCCCTGCCTGCAAAATATCTGCACCGCGCTTTGCCCATGGCAATACCGCCTCCATCCCGAGCAAATTGCGCACGCGTATCGCACCTGCCAAATAAGTACCTAGTGCCAGACGGCGTTTTGTGAACAACTCTTCACTGGGTGACAACATCTCTTCAACACCTGCGATGCCGTGACCACCTTCCAAATCCAGCACAGGACAGCGGAAATAAGCCACCCCCGAATCCAAATGCCGCTCACACCAAGCCAGGCCCAATGCTGCCCAGCGCGCTTCGCCCTCAGCCCCCATGCTCTGATATGCGTCAGGCAATTGCTGCATGAAGCCATCGACTGCTTTCCATGAACCGCGCCATGCCAGGAACTGCAAAGCCTGCTTAGTCCACGGCAAAACCGAGTGGCTCGCCAAACACGCAGCCTCACTGCCACGTATAAACGCCTTACCCGCATCTCTGTCATGTCCAAACAAAGCCTTACACGCCAGCACCCATTGCAGCGTAACATCTTCACCATAAGGCTGAATGGCTGATAACGCTGTCTGGGTATCCCGGTGTGCTACAAAGCTAATTTGTTCAAGATCAACCAGTGCTTGCTGTATCGCTGCAAGTGTTTCTAAGTCTGTCATAAAAACCTTTTACAGAATTCAGTATTCAAACTGAGTCTGTCTCTCATTTTTAAATTATTCACAACCAGGTAACAGCGCCCTCTTCAGCAGAATGCACATTCCTGCGCATACCACCAAACAGCTCACGCCCCATGCCATGGCTGTTGTTATAACGCTGCGCTTCGGTCATGTGCGCATGTGGACGGGCGTGCCACGCCTCCTCATCAATCAACACATTCAGCGTACCCACTATGGCATTGAGCCGCAGCATATCGCCGTTCTGAATTTTCCCTATCGGACCATCAGCCAGCGCTTCGGGCGTCAGATGTATCGCCGCAGGCACTTTACCCGATGCGCCACTCATACGCCCATCGGTCACTATCGCCACCTTATATCCCTTATTTTGCAGCACCGACAGCGGTGGCGTAAGCTTATGCAGTTCAGGCATGCCATTAGCGCGTGGTCCCTGGAAGCGCACAACGGCAATGAAGTCCTGTTCCAACTCCCCACGCTTAAATGCAGATAACAGGTCATCTTGACTATCGAAAACAATGGCAGGTGCTTCAATGATTTGCTGGTCTTCAGGTACAGCTGAAATCTTGATCACGGAACGCCCCAGGTTCCCGGTCAACAATCGCAACCCACCTGACTCACTAAATGGATTTTGATGAGTACGCAATATCGTTTCATCAGGTGACGTTACCGGCAAATCTATCCACACTAAAGCATCGTCACGTTTAACGGGCTGCTTAGTGTAATCCTGCATACCGCCTGCTACCACCGAAGGCACGTCCGCATGCATGTAGCCACCATTTATCAGCTCACGAATCACAAAACCCGCACCACCCGCCCGCTGAAATTGATTCACGTCAGCTGCACCATTTGGATATACCCGCGCCAGTAACGGTGTACCTTGTGACAAATCAGAAAAATCCGACCAGTCTATCAATATTCCCGCCGCCCGTGCGACTGCAACCCAATGTATGCAATGATTTGTGCTGCCACCTGTGGCCAGCAAGGCCACAATGGCATTGACTATCACCCGCTCATCAATCAGCTTACCAATCGGCATGTGTTGCTGCGCTTGCGTATTCGCCAGCACAGTGCGCACTGCAGCTAACGTTAACATTTCACGCATATCATCGTGTGGATGGATAAACGCAGCGCCTGGCACATGCAGGCCCATCGCCTCTAACAACATTTGATTGCTGTTTGCAGTGCCATAAAATGTGCACGTTCCTGGCCCGTGGTAAGCCGCTGACTCAGAAGCCTGTAAAACTTCACGGCCAACGATACCTTGCGCATACTTTTCCCGCACTTTGGACTTCGAAGTATTGTCCATCCCCGTGCTCATCGGCCCAGCAGGGACAAACACGCACGGCAAATGGCCGAACTGCAGCGCGCCTATCAATAAGCCAGGCACAATCTTGTCACAAACACCCAGCAATAAAGCGGCATCGAATACGTCATGTGATAATGCAATCGCGGTGCTCATCGCGATGGTATCGCGCGAAAACAGACTGAGCTCCATACCCGCCTCACCCTGGGTGATCCCATCGCACATTGCAGGTACGCCACCCGCAACTTGCGCAGTGGCTCCCTGTATCCAAGCTTCGGCTTTGATTAACTCAGGATAATGCTGATAGGGCTGGTGTGCAGATAACATATCGTTATAGGCTGTCACGATACCGATATGTGGTTTTTTTTCCTCAAAAATTCGCAGCTTATCGCTTGCAGGCATCGCTGCGAATGCGTGCGCAATGTTCGCACATCCCATGCGTTCACCGCCACGGGGGCGATGCAACATTTGCTCTAGCCGTTGCAAATAGGCATGACGAGTAGGAATGCTGCGTTCACGGATACGCTCGGTGACTTCAATTAGATTGTGCTGCATACGTTTCCCCTGATTGAATTAGGCATTTAGATGCCCAGGCTAATTACCGTACAATCGCACTTGCCTCAAGCGCCAGTCGCGTAATTCTTGTCCAATCTCCTGCCGCCACAGCATCTGCTGGTGTCAACCATGTACCACCGCACACCGGCACATTGGGAAGCGCCAAAAAGTCCGGCGCTGTTGCCAAGGTAATACCACCGGTTGGACAAAATTTAACATCGGCAAACGGCCCGGCAAATCCCTTCAGCAAATTAATTCCGCCCACGGCCACGGCAGGAAATAGCTTCAGAAAAACATAACCATCCGCATTCGCCATCATGACTTCTGAACCGGTCGCAACACCCGGCAACAACGGTAAATTCATATCATGGCACGCCAATCCAATTTGGCTGGTATAACCCGGACTCACTGCAAACACACAACCTGCGTCCTTGGCTGCTTGCGCATCTGCAACACTGCGCACTGTACCCGCGCCTAAAATCGCCTCAGGCACAGTTTTGGCAATTAATTCGATAGCACGCAGGGCACATTCAGTCCGGAGCGTAACCTCCAATACTTTGATACCACCAGCTAACAAAGCCTCTGCCATCGGCACCGCATCTTCAACACGATTAATGACGATAACAGGAATAACCGGACCATGACTTACCAATGCTAATGTATTCATTTTTCCTGCCATTTATAAGGTCAATGCCAAATGCAAAGCAAAACGCGTGCGCAAATAGCTTAACGTAACCTAATCATGCAAAATGCGCGCGAATAATTTCCAGCAATGCTTCTGCCAACTCGGGATCATCGGTCACTGGATTAATCAGCGCAGAACGGCACGCCTCTACCGGATCCACGCCAGCAGCGATCATATTGCCCGCATATACCAACGCACGCGTAGACGTAGCTTCTTCCAGCCCGTGATCTTTAAGTGTGCGCGCACGACGACCAGCGGCGACCAGCTTTTCCACTTGCGCATCATCCAGCTCTGGCACTTCATTCTTAATAATTTTGCGTTCGATTTCTTCATTCGGGTAATCGAAATTAATTCCGATAAAACGCTGCTTGGTCGAAGGCTTCAAATCCTTCAATACCGTTTGATAACCAGGATTATATGAAATCACCAACATGAAATCCTCATGTGCTTCGATTTCCTGCCCTTTTTTTTCTAAAGGCAGTTGCCGGCGGTGGTCAGTCAGCGGATGAATAATCACCGTACTGTCGGTACGCGCTTCGACGATTTCATCCAGATAACAAATCGCGCCGACTTTGACTGCGCGCGTTAACGGCCCATCTTGCCAAACAGTTTCTTCACCTTCCAGCAAAAAACGCCCAACCAGATCGGAGCTGGTTAAATCCTCGTGACATGAAACCGTCACCAATGGACGATGTAAACGGCTTGCCATATATTCCAGAAACCGTGTTTTACCACAACCCGTCGGTCCCTTGAGCATCACCGGCAAACGGCGCTTATACGCCGCTTCAAAAATCTCTATCTCATTATGCTGTGGCTCGTAATACGGCGCGTCAGCACCTTCTGCCATAGGTTGCTGGACAATATCGCGCTCAACGCCACGCAAACGGTTCAAAAATCCTTTCATGCCATCTCCAAACGTTCTTCACGCATACAACGTGTTTTCATAAACAAATATAAATGTCTTAATGTACGCACAGCCATTTTTTCAGGGTGCTCAGGCAATGCATCCAACCTGTCCATAGTAATACAATTGTAGTAATAAACCAGCTCACGACAGTTATCGCGGATGGTATTCCACGATGGATCGCTTTTTACCAGCGCCTTAAACACCTCCAGCAAATCCGCATCGGCAGAGGGGATTTCCTTTTCGCCGACGTCGACTATGTAAGCAATAATTAATTGCTTAATCAGTGTCATAGCATGCTCTACCGTTGCCAGCAAAGGCAGGGACTGGCGTTCGTTTAAAATGCGTTCGAGGTCGATAAGTTGTTCATCAACTTGGTCAAATGCGTTAATAAGTGCTTGATGATCCATTTCTGACTAGACCGAATAGAAGTTTAAGAATAAAATTGCGGAATTGTGATTTACGCAATACCCGATTATTTTACTCAACTTTACTATAAATTGGAATGCTGATATGAAAAAGCTGGTTAAGCTCGTCAAGGTCAACAACCTTGAATATAACGTCAACCGTGATCCAGCAGTTTACCGCCGTTGCGCTAATGAAAATTTCCGCGTTCAAGCCATATTGAATGGTGAAGGTGCGGTTAAATGCAAACTGACCGACTCAACAGGTAAAGTACTAAACGAACAAACAGTAAATGCACCTAACACTTACACACACGAAGTAAGTTTCCCAACACCGGGTGCTCGCATCGTTACTCTGAATGTTGAAGGTCAAGGCGACAAGTTCGCTTTAGACATCCGTTTAGATGTTATGGAACACGCTTGGCACGGTTAATTTAACCGATCCCCAATAAAAAAGCCCGTTCATGACGGGCTTTTTTATTGTTTATCAGCATCGCCAATTACACCAATCAGCCCATAATTTGGCTTTAAGCACAGCATTACCGACCAGCTCACCCATATTCACACTCGCAAATACTGGCATACCTGTGGCGATAACACACTTATCAGGCTGCACCCCCGACAGCCACAGCCAGGCTGCGTCACCTGACAATTGCGTCAAATCATCCGAAACAACTTGTGGTTCACCCAATTTTTGCAATCCTAGCGCATCGCATACATTAGCAAACAAAATCTCTGCGTCACCAGTCCACGATTCATCTGTAACCAGCCATCCCGTTTTCCCATCATCACGCTGCAAGATGATAGCAACGTACCCGACCACAGGCTGGGACTGCTCAACACGAACCTGCCATAATGGCATCAAGCCTAACTCAGCTAATATAGATTCACGCATGAGGATTCAATTCTAATCGCATAATCACAGCGTCTTCACGCCCCTCAACTGCTGGATAATAATTTTTGCGCACAGCAACAGACTCAAACCCCATACTTTCATATAATTTTTTAGCGATAACATTTGACGGACGTACTTCCAGCCATAACCAATTCACATGGTCTTGCTGCGCGCGTGCAATGATATGTTGCATCAACTTCCGCCCCCAACCCAGTCCCTGACTTTCCGGGGCAATGGTAATGTTCAACAGATGCGACTCATCCACTCCCAGCATCATCACCGCATAACCTATGATGGTTTGATTCTGTTCATAAACGCAACACCGGTATCCAGAATGGATTGAATCCGCAAAATTACCCGGTGTCCATGGGAATGGATAGCACTGCGCGTCCAACGCCGCAATGACGGGCAAATCTTCCAACGTCATCGGACGCACGCTGGGGGCTATTTGCAAAACAGCACTCATCTTTCGCAAATTTTCAAGGCAACTTTATCGCGTATATACAAAGGCGCAGCCAATTCTGCCAACTGGCCCAAGCCCAGGGAAAATTGCTTCGCAGCCAATGTTGCAATATCGCCCGCACGAGGATAAATCGCGGCATCGACACAATGCAGCGCATCACCATAACGCGCTGCCAACACCTCAGCATAAACCTTGAAGCCTGTCCCACAACCTACCCAGCCACTGCCTGTCACCAGAGGCGCTTCACTCGGGTGACACACGCTGATATCTCCCTGCAATTGCCAATTATCATCATCGCGCAAGTAAATCGCATGGTAAATCTCGCCCATACGCGCGTCCAAACAGGCAATGACCCTATCTGCACCTGTTGCCAGAGCCAACGCCTGTAAGCCACTCACCCCCACCACTGGCACATCCGCCGCAAACGCCAATCCCTGCGCTACAGCACAGGCTATACGCAAGCCGGTAAACGAGCCTGGCCCCATGCCAAAAGCGATGCCATCCAGATCAGCAAAAGTGCACCCTGCTTCAGCCAATACTTCCTGACATTGCGGCAATAACAATTGCGAATGAGTAATCCCTGCGGACTGTTCGCGTGCGGATACAGCACCATCTATCCATAGCGCAGTGGAGCAATATTCGGTAGAAGCATCAAATGCGAGAATTTTCATGAAAATCGTAGGTGGGTACTATTGCAACGGCACATATACTTCAAACAACAACCGCTGCCAAGGATTCCGCGTTTTTAATAAGCGGGTAATTTTAGCATTTAACGGCGCGGCATGGTCCAACATACGTGCAACAGCAGCATTGTCACGACGAGGCACATAGCCTAGTTTATGCCCATGCCACTCCACCCGTACCGCGTTGCTATCATAGGCATTAGCAGGTTCGCGCACGAGCAGGAGCGTATCACCCTCACGCAAATCAGCCCAAACTGATTTGCCGTCATAATATTGAAAACCCGCCAATGGTGAGGCTTGCACCAATATCTGCGACTGCACCTCAACGGCAAGTGCGTAACTGCTCCAAGCAATCGCCGATAAAATAACTAACCAACGCATGCTAGTAGCTGATAGACCGCCAATCATCATCCATCACTCGGCTGATATACATCGCGCCACCTGCAACCCCCGTACATTCGGGAATTAATCTGTCTGGTGTAATGGCATAAGCCGATAACGCGCCACCACAGGCATAAAACTTAACGCCCAACTCAGACGCATCTTGCATAAACTCATAGACTGACTTCACTTTATTCTCAGAAGGGAAAATACGATCAGCCACGCCCTTAGCCAACAACCGTGTAGCTGCACTTGCAAAATATATTTCCACTTCAACATCCATCGCCGCAGCTGACGCCGCCTGAAAAAAAGGCGTGCCGCACAGATGAGGCTGATCCGGACTCAAGGTTAACAACATCATCACCAACTTATCAGCCACTTTTCTCTCCCCAATTTACTCACAAAAAATAATATACTAATTTATAAATCCGCAAATTCAAGCGACTGTACCATCATCCATTTCAAGAAATCAGGCTCAGACAGCGGCTTGGAAAACAAATAACCCTGAAATTTCACGCAGCCCAGGCTCACCAAGGCATCACGCTGAATAACTGATTCGACCCCTTCAGCAATAACCTTGAGTTTCATACAGCGCCCAATTTCCATAATGGTTGCCACTAGGGTATGGTCCTGATTCACCAGCAACTCATCAAGAAATGCTTTATCAATTTTCAGCTCATCCAAAGGCAAATCTTTAAGGTATGCCAAAGATGGGAAACACTTAATACTCGCCACGCAAAGTCACCAACGGCGGCACGTGACTAATACGCCACAAACCGAGTATGCCAGCAACACTCACGCCTACACCACCTACGCTAATCGCACTAATCCACAACCACCAGTCAATATGATATACCAACTTAAACACAAACGTGCTTAACCCCCACGCAATCACGCTTGCGCCTGTTGCTGCCAATATCCCGGCTAACATGCCTATCGTCATGAATTCAGTGAGTTGCACTTGCCATAACTGCTGTTTTTTTGCACCCAATACCCGCCATAAGGCCGTTTCTACCGCACGCTCATCACGGGTCGCCGCGAGTGCTGCATACAGCACCAACAATCCCGCAACCAGGCTGAAAGCAAATACAAACTGCACCGCAGTAGTCACGCGATTCAGCATATCCTGTATGGTCTGCATGATGGCTGAGACATCTATCACGGTCAGATTGGGGTAAGTCCGCACCATCTCGTTTAACAACGAACTCGCTGTCGGAGGCAAATAGAAACTGGTGATATAACTAGCGGGGATAGTTTGCAACAAAGGCGGATTGGCAATCACAAAGAAATTCACCTTAAAACTATCCCAATTAACCTTGCGCAAACTGCTGATTTTGGCGGTTATCGGTGTACCCGCTATATCAAATTGCAGACTATCACCCAGCTGCAAATGCAATTTATCGGCAATACCCTGCTCAACGGAAAACTGCTCAATGTTATCGCCAGCCTGCCAGGATCGCCCCGCTATAACCCGTGTATCTGCGGGTAACATAATGGCATAGGATAAATTAAACTCCCGGTCCAACAACCGTTGTGTTTGCTGATCGGCATAATTTGCGCTACTCACCTCACGGCCGTTAATCGCGGTCAAGCGCCCACGTATCATCGGATATAATTGTGCCTGTTCGATATGATGCTGCCGCAGGAACTCGCGCAATGGTGCAACTTGATCAGCTTGTATGTTAATCACAAAACGATTGGGTGCTTGCGCAGGAATAGTCGCATGCCAATTATCCAGCAAATCACCACGCACTATGGTCAGTAGCAACAAGGCCAGCAATCCCAGAGTAAAAGCGCTAATCTGGATCACACTGCCCCCCGCACGCCGCCGCAGATTCAGCAGTCCATAGCGCCAGCTTCCCGCACTGCGTGCACCTAACCAACCTGCCGCCAACACCAACAGAGCAGACAATGTCACCGTGACCAATAACACCGCCGCCAAACCCAGCAACACCACACCCGTCAACGTCACGTCCTGCACCTGCCAGAACAACAGCGCCACCAGCGCAAATAAACCCGTCACGTAAGCAAACACACCCAATTTATCCAGTGCAATCGCATCCTTGCGCAAAATATGCATGGCAGGCGTATGTCGCAGCATCAGCAAGGTCGGCAAACTGAATCCCGCCAACAACACCCAGCCCGCCAATGTGGCTTGCAAAAACGGCAACACACTCACAGGTGGCAGCGTTAAATTGGCTAGTTTCCCTAAAATCTCGGCCAGGATTGCCTGCCCCGCATAACCCAACAATGCACCCGCCACCGCCGCGAACACACCCAATAGTGCCAACTGCCACATATACAATTTCACTATGCTTGCCTGGCTCGCACCGAAACACCGTAGCAACGCGCAAGTATCCAGATGCCGATGTAAAAAGTGCCGTGCAGCCAACAAAATGGCCACAGCCGCCAACATGACTGCCAGCAACACCGACAATCCCAGATAGCGTTCGGCTTTATCCAGCACATCACGCAATTCAGGCCGTGCATCACCCGCTGCCATTAAGCGCTGTCCACGCACCAAGTTCTTTGCGAGCACTGTTTGGTATGCCGCCAATATAGGACTAGCGCCCGCCACTAACAAGCGATAAGTCACCCGACTACCTGCGGTTACCAGACCAGTCGCGGCAATATCTACCTGATTCATCAACAACCGAGGTGCGAGATTAAAAAAATCACCACCGCGATCAGGCTCATCAATTAACAGTGCAGCTACCCGCAATTGACGATAGCCTACAGTCACACCATCACCGACTCGCACATTGAGCGCATTCGCCAAACGCGGCGCCAACCACACCGTGCCCGCTAGTGGTATTCCTATAGCAGGCTTATCTACGGTCGATAGACTAGCAGCAATGCGCAACTGTCCGCGTAAGGGATAACCCACGCCCACCGCTTTAATATCAGCCAATTGATTATTATCAGCTGTGCTTATCATGCTGGGGAATTGCATGGTCTGCGCAGTTACCAAGCCTTGCGCTTGGGCTGCTGCAGCTACACTTGTATCAATCACATGATCTGACACCAGCACCAGATCCGCCCCCAGCAAACGATTGCTTTCCAGACTCAATGCCGCCTGCATGCGTTCCCCAAACCCATGCACCGCCGCCAACCCAGCCACAGACAGCATCACCGCCAGCGACAACACCCGCAACTCGCCCGCACGACTATCACGTAACAATAAGCGGAAAGCCAATCTCAACAAATTCATGCCAAATGCCCAGCATCCAGATTCAAACGCTGACTACAGCGTCCTGCCAGCTGGCTATCGTGCGTCACCAGCACCAAGGTCGTACCTTGCTCCCGATTTAATTCAAACAACAAATCGATTACCCGCGCACCCGTTTCTGCATCCAGATTTCCTGTCGGTTCATCAGCAAGCAATACCGCAGGCTGCACGACAAACGCCCGTGCGATTGCCACACGTTGCTGCTCCCCGCCTGATAACTGCTGTGCGCGATGATGTTGCCTGTGCGCCAGACCCACGCGGGTCAACCACTCCTGAGCCTGTTGCTTGGCCTGTTTAACCCCATTTAATTCCAGTGGCAGCATCACATTCTCTAACGCAGTCAAATTAGGCAGCAATTGGAAAGACTGGAACACAAAGCCGATCAGCTCACCGCGCAACCGTGCCCGCCCATCCTCATTGAGCGCAGTCAGCGATTGCCCTGCCAGCCACACCGTCCCCTGACTAGGCGTATCCAGACCCGCTAACAGACCGAGCAAGGTAGATTTACCCGAGCCCGATGCACCCACAATCGCAACTGAAGCCCCCCGCACTATGTCAAAACTGCTAGGATGCAAGATAGTCAGGACAGCATCGTTCACTTTAACTTGCTTGGCCAAATCTACAACACGAAAAATCAAATTATCGACAGGAATAGTCATGGGCTGGAAAAGTTTGCTGGTTATAGGATGGTTATTAATCACAGGCGCAGTACACGCGGCCCCAGTGATACTAGTCTATGGTGATAGCCTTTCCGCAGGCTATGGATTAGCTGCACATCAAGCTTGGCCAGATTTGTTGCAACAACGCCTGGCTGCAAAAAATTGGCAAGTCATCAACGCAAGCATCAGCGGTGAAACCACGGCTGGCGGACTTACCCGTTTACCCAGCACACTGGCACAGCATCACCCCAAGCTTGTCATACTCGCACTTGGCGCAAACGATGGGCTGCGCGGATTACCCATAGCTGCGATGTATGACAACCTGAATAACATGATGCAACAAATCAGAAAAACAGGTGCGGTTATTTTATTGGTGGGCATACGCCTGCCACCCAATTATGGCATAGCCTATACCGAAAAGTTCCAGCAGGTTTACACCAGTCTCGCGCAACAACACCATGTTGCCTATTTACCGTCTTTGCTGGCTAATGTAGAGAATAAACGCGACCTGTTCCAGGCGGATGGATTGCACCCGATTGCCACGGCAGAAACGCTGGTCTTGGATACTATTTGGGAGGGGTTATTACCACTGCTAAAAAATGGCAAACATAAAAATTAAACCCTGACTGGATTTAAGGGCGTCTCTAAAAATTCAAAGTACTAACCCGAATGTTTCACAAACCGCTGTTTGACCGGCAGGCCGCACCCAATTAGCCTGACCGTAAAACGGCAGGCAAAGCACCCCCAACTCCATTTTTTGGCGCTTATTTTTTGGTGAACAATTATGTGTGGAAGGTGGGT
>JBBQPT010000042.1:0-16918 GCA_038217005.1 Burkholderiales bacterium | reverse complement strand
TCTGGTATCGTTGCTCCATGGTAAGCTGCTTGTAGCGTTTCATCCGTGTTCCTTTTACTTGGTAGTTTGAGCGACGCGGATGCTACTCCAGCTTGCCTCTCAAATCCTATAAAAGTTGCACTTCGTTTTTGAATCTGCGATTTCATTCAGCGCGATGTCGATTCCCAAAGCAGGGCGGTACGGGCGATAACCGGCCATCGCCTCGACGACATCGGCCACCATAAGTATTCTCGCCTCAAGGATGATATCCTCATCCATAAGCCCTTGCGGATAACCCGTTCCATCAAGCCGTTCGTGGTGTTGCAACACCGCCTGCGCAACTGGCCAGGGAAAATCCAGATTCTTGAGTATTTCATAACCAGCCTGAGGATGGGTCTTGATCATTTCATACTCCAGTGTCGAAAGTCGACCTGGCTTACTTAATATCTCCACCGGTATGGCAATTTTGCCGATATCGTGCAGGTGACCGATAACGTGCAGACCTTCAAGCTGACGCTCGGGCAACCTGAGCGCCTTGCCGATAGCGCCGGACAATTGCGCAACACGTTTTTCATGGCCGGCGGTATAAGGGTCACGTATCTCCACTATGCGGGAAATAGCTTCAACCGTGCTATTCAGGGATTTTTTCAGATTACTGAGTGTCGCTTTTAGCTTGCTCCCCAAACGCAGGGAATTTACCCCAATGGCAACGTCGCCTGCTACCTCGCCAAAAAACCCAACCATTTCCTCGTCAAACCGCTTGTACTGACCGGAAAACACCAACAGCGATCCAATGACCGCCTTGTCTGCCGAAAGCGGAATTGCTGTTGCAGACTTGATGCCAAATTGTTGCACCATATCCTGCCAGTCAACGAGCTGCTTATCCGTTTCCGCATTGTCGATGACTATCGGCTTCATCCCCGCCACAGCATTTGCAAATAACACGCATTGCTGCCCGGGATCATCGCAGCGCGCTTGCAAAACCGAGAATCCGGCCTCACCGATTCCCGCCCAGGCTACGGGAAACGGCTTGAGTTTCTCGCGCTTGAGCGCAATCAGCACAGCGACGACACCGTCAAGCTTATTCAAGGCATCACATACGAACTGGAACAATTTTAGTTCACTTTTAGCCACCAACAGGTACTCATTGACATCCCGCAGTATTGTCAACATCGCATTGAGCTTTTTAGTGGTGAGTTCGATGGTTTTGCGCTGGGTAATATCGAGCATATAAACGCGGAAGACATCACTACCCGGAACGATGATGATATGTTGCTCATAAACCGCGTCGTTGAAAGCAACCTCACTCAGCATTTCTGATTGCCTGCCTTGCCCGATAACCGAAATATCAGTTACCAATTTGGCCAGTACGGGATGCGTCATCCCCAACGCACCCAAATCCGGAAATAGCCTCTCGGCCGCCGGATTGAGGTAGCTTAACGTACCGGCCGCATCCAGCTCAATGATCGGGTTAGGATTAATTGTTGGAAAAGATGCCAGCCGCAGCATCTCCTGCTGGCCTTGCTGACGCTCGACGGCATGACGTATATGCTGCAGCAGATCGTCAACTTTATAGGGTTTCAGCAAATAGGAAAATGCCCCCTGATTCGTTGCCTCTATAGCGGATTCCATCGCAGCATGACCCGTCAGAATAATAGCCTCGGTGAGCGGTGAATCCGCTTTTATCTGGGTCATCACCGCAATCCCGGGCATGTCCGGCAACTTCAGATCAATCAGCGCTACACTGACGAAATCACGTTGCGCCAGTGCTATACCCTCTGCGCCATCGGCCGCAATCGCAACCTCATAGCCTTTCACCCGCAGAATATCGGCGAGGGTTTTCCTCAAATTCGGGTCATCGTCTATCACCAGTAATTTAGGTTTCATATTCATGACGTTCATGATGCCGGATTAGCCGACGTTTCTCGCACCAATGTTTCAACACGATTTCTGCCGTTTTGTTTTGCCAGATAAAGTGCGTCATCCGCGCGCTTCAGTAACGCGTTCAAATCATCTTCCACATCATATACCGTCACTCCGAAACTGACCGTCAAATGCTCCACCTTGTCGAACTGATACTCAGCAATAGCCAAGCGCAGTTTGTCGGCCACGGCAAAAGCGGCAGACAGATTCGCCTGTGGCATCAATACCATGAATTCCTCGCCACCCCACCGTGCGACCACATCAACAGATCTGATATTCTGCTTCACCAGACGGGTCAATGCCTGCAATACATAATCGCCAACATCATGACCAAAACTGTCGTTCACCCGTTTAAAATAATCGATGTCGTACATCACCAGCGACAAAGGGGCGTTGTAGCGTTTGGCGCGGGCTATTTCGCTAGTCAAAACCGTGGTGAATTCCCTGCGGTTAGCAATACCCGTGAGGC
This sequence comes from Burkholderiales bacterium, assembly GCA_038217005.1. Lineage (GTDB taxonomy): Bacteria > Pseudomonadota > Gammaproteobacteria > Burkholderiales > Sulfuriferulaceae > Sulfuriferula. The sequence continues at coordinate 14,547 of JBBQPT010000042.1, read as the reverse complement.
TGTCAGTCGTGGCAAGGAGATGGATAGCCGCTTCATCCAGCTTGCGCTGGGTGATATCCAGCGCATAGATACGAACGAGGCCGACTTCCTGCACGAAAGAAATGTGCAATTCATAAACCGCCGGATCAATTTCAACCTCATGAACCAACTCTTCCTGTTGTTTGTTTTGGCGCAAAGCAGCAATTTGCGCCGTCAACCCACTGAGTAACGGATGCGATAACCCCATCACGCTCAGGTTGGGGAACAGCTTTGCAGCCGCAGGATTGATATAAGTAATTTCCCCGGCGGGATCCAGCTCTATCACCGGACTGGGCAACAACCTCGGAAAGGAAGCCAGCCGCAATATCTCCTCCTGTGCCTGCTGACGCTCTACGCCATGACGGATATTCAGCAGTAAATCATCCATTTGATAAGGCTTGAGCAAATAGGAAAACGCCCCTTTCTTGGTAGCCTCAATCGCGGTTTCCATGGAGGCATGCCCGGTCAGTATGATCGCTTCGGTCAACGGCGATATCGCCTTGATACGCTCCATTACCTCGAGACCGTGCATATCCGGCAATTTGAGGTCGATCAATGCCAGGTTGACTGCTTCGCGTTCTGCAACCATGATGCCTTCACTGCCAGTACTGGCAATAACGACTTCATAACCTTTAAACTTCAAAATATCGGCAAGCGTTTTCCGAAGATTCGGATCATCGTCCACTACCAGAATTTTTACGTTAGTTTTCATCATAAAATACCAGGGGTTTTATCAGCTAGGTTGAAATTAATGAGTTCTGTAATTTCTTTACCCTGATTTCCTCTATCAACTGGAACAGCGCTTCTGTTTCAAAAGGCTTGTAAAGAAAGGTATAAGCTCCGAGCTGGCTGGCTTTTTCTATGGAGTTTCCCATTTCCTGACGATAGCCGGTCATCATCACCACCGGTTTATTGGGATATTTGGCCTGTATCTGTTTGAGGACATCAGCACCATTTACAGTACCCAGCTTAAGATCGAGAACCACTACCAGCTTATAATTGTTGTCCAGATGCTCCAGCACTTTCTGCGGTTCGGTTTCTGTTTCAACCTGATATCCGCGCAGGGTCAGTATATCCTTCAACGTTTTGCCGAAGGCGGGATCATCGTCCACGACCAGGATATTTTCCTCCTTATGTAGTAACGACAGGAAAGACAACACCATCTGAAAGTTGAGCGGCTTAGAAAGTACCGCATAAGCCCCTGCACGCTTGGCCTCCTCCACCACTTCACCGGTCGCATAAGCGCTAACCAGCACAACCGGCAATGCGGGAGAAATCGCCTTCATTTGGCGCAGCGCCTCGACCCCGCTGATGCCCGGCATCCTGATGTCCATCAGCACACAATCCGGCGGGTCGGCTTTGACCATCGCCACTCCCTCCTCGCCGGTATAGGCAGCCACCGCATCGTGGCCTTTTATTTTAAGGATGTCGCAGGTCGTTTTTACGATGCGCCTATCATCATCCACTACCAGTATTTTCATCGTCATCTCCAGTTCATTATCACGCCAATCCAAACCTGAGCGCGTTATTTATTCTATTTCGGCACCGCATCAGTGCCCGGCAATACGATGGCGAACGTAGTGCCTTTACCCAAATCACTTTGCACTTCGACACTACCGCCATTAGCCTTGGTCAGATTCTTCACCACCACCAGACCTAATCCTATCCGGCGCACCTTGGTAGTAAACAGCGGCTGAAACAGCCTGGCCTGCTGTTCCGGCGCGATACCGACACCGCTGTCCTTGATGCTGATACGTACACTCTGCGCCTGCTTATCTTCGCTTGCCACTACCTCCAGCGTACCGCCTTGCGGCATAGCTTCAACCCCGTTGGTAATCAGATTCCATAACACTTGTTGCATCTGCTGTGGATCGGCCCGGATAGCGGAAAGCGTTTTCGGGATGTCCAGTTTGACATTCACGTCCGCGGGTATCCGACACCTGCGCAAGGTCTGCTCGATCAGATCCGCCACATCGACAGTCTCGGCTTGCGGCGGCTTGGTACGCACCGCATCGAGTAAATCCGAGACGATACGCTCCGCATCTGCGATCTCGCTATTAATAATACCCAGATACTCCTTGACCGTGTCATCAGCATCTGCAAGCACCATCTGCAAAAAATACACGGCGTTGTTAATCACACCCAACGGATTACGCAGCTCGTGGCCAACGGTATCCGCCACTTTGGAAAGCAGCGCGAGCTTCTCGTTACGCACCAGCTCTTCCTGCACCGCCAGTAGTTGCCGGGTGCGCTCCTCGACCCTGGCTTCGAGCTGCTCACTCTGTTTGACCAGTAATGATCTGGACGCCTTGAGTTCCTGCGCCATCTGGTCGAACATCTTGGATTGTCTTTCCGACTGGCCCAAGCCTTCCTTCAGCAGCTTGTTCTGTCGTTCCAGTGTAGTGATTTTGCGTTCTAATTCAACACGAATATCATCTGTCATGGCTGCTCCTCCATATCCGCATAAATAATATCGATACCGCACTGCAGATTACGCAAATAATCCAGAGCAGCAGCCACATGCCGAACTCCGATAATTGAGCCGTGCTGCGGCAGGATAGCCCTAATGGGCAAGCCTTCAATACGTTTGACAAAACCTCTGGCGGCGCGGTTGGAGGCCATGTAATCCAGATGAAACAAATTCATTTTTTGGATATGCGTTTCGAATGAATCTACCGTCAGCGCCCAGTCCATATCCAGCGCAGCCCAGATATCACCGGAAAACAGGTAATGTGACTGCATGTCATAAGTCACAAAAGCCCCCGGAAAATGCAGAAATGGCGCTTCGATGAATTTAAGACTTGCGCCCGAAGGAAGCGCATAAACAGGGTTTTCAGTCACATTGTAATACGCGTAATCTGAACGCCCGTAATGCGGTAACAGTACCTGAGTACGCGGCGTAGTAAATACACGCATGGACGGATTCACTTCGAGCCAGTCGGTCATGGATGCAGCCACATCCGGATCCTGATGACACAGCACCATGCCAGTAACATTTTCCGGCGGCAGTATTTGCGCCACACGTTGCTTAACCTGGGTAAAGTAGGGCTTACCGCCAGGATCAACCAAAATAACCTCATGTTTATCGACGATGAGATAAGTATTGCAGCGGAAGGCTGTTTCATCCGTAATGCCCAGCCAGTAAATTCGGTGATCATTCTCGCTGTAAAGTAAAGTAGGGCGCGCCAGATCCATGCTGATATGGGTAAAATCATCGTCGGTGATAATGTTCATGCTCGCCTCCTCCAGATAAATTACACGCTATTTATTCGGCAACACCCCTACTCAGGTATGGGTGACGCCGCCGGCAAGGTGACGATAAACGTCGATCCCTTACCCACCTCGCTTTGCACTTCTATCCTGCCACCATTAGCTGCCAGCAGATTTTTCACCACGACCAATCCCAGACCGATACCGCGCGATTTAGTGGTAAACATAGGCTGGAAAAGCTTGGCGAGATGCTCGACAGACATCCCCACGCCAGTATCGCGCACGCTGATGGCAACGGTTTTTGCAGCCACATCGGCAATTGCCCGAATTTCCAGCGTTCCGCCCTCCGGCATGGCTTCAACACCGTTATAAATCAGATTGCGTAATGCCTGTTGCATTTGCAACGGATCGATCAAAAGAGGGGGCAGCGTTTCCGGCAGATTGATCTCAACGCTGACCGTCACGGGTATGATGCATCGCGCCAGCGTTTGATCAATCAGCTCCCGTATGCCGACTGTAGCGATATGAGATGGATTAGTGCGCGCAGCATCCAGCAGACCGTCCACGATGCGCTCGGATCCTGCAATCTCGTTCTTGATAATAGCCAGATACTCTTGAGTGCCCGTATCGGCATCTGCCAGTACGCTCTGCAAGTAATATACGGCATTGCTCATGACACCCAGCGGGTTACGCAGCTCATTACCCACGTTCTCAGCCAGTTGTCCCAGCATCGTCAGCTTTTCCTTTTGCACCAGTTCATACTGCGCCGCCATTAACTGTTGCGTTCTCTCCCGCAGCTCATCAGTCATGCTGTTGAAATTACTGGCGAATTCACCGAGCTCATCATGGCTGTGCACTGCCAGTTTCTCGCTAAACTCGCCTTTGGAGACCTGTCTCACCCCCTTGAGCAAGCGGTTCAGCGGACGTAAGAAAAACCGACCCAGAGCCATCAGCAACGCGGCCTGTAACAGCAGTATCACGAACACGATCAATGCTGTATTTCGTGCCATTTGCGAAATGGGGGCAAAGACGATACTGAGTGGCTGTTCTATTAGTAAAATCCAGTCGCTGCCATGGTAATCCTGCATGCCGCTTTGCTGTAATTCCACTGCCAGTGCCTCGCCTTCACCGTGAAAAGAAGCCGGGATCACACCATAACTTGCCATACCGATTTTCAGTGCCGGTTGCGCGAGCAACGGCAAGCGTAACGGCGCTTGTTCATCATTACTTCGCCGACCGATAACATTACCCTGCAGGTCAAGCAGATGCACCCTCGCTGCTGGATCCACGTGATCAAGCGTATGCTGAATGGAAGACCAGAGATATTGTGCGATCACCACTCCGACCACTTTTTTCGAATCGTTTCTGGCGTATACGGGCGCAGCAAAAATCACGAATGGCCGATGCGTGCGCGGACAGATGATCTGCCCGGAGTAGTAAACTTTACCTTGCAGGGCTTGTTTGAACCCGATTTCATTGGCCGGATACGCCGAGATATGCTTTGCTTCGCCCAACGGTTTGGGGCCGAACAGTGCACGACCTTTTTGATCGTATACCATCAAGGCTCGCCATGGCCCGGTCAGTTTCTCACGTTCCGCCAGTTCATCATTAAGTCTCGTGGCCACCTGTTTTTGCGGGTGTTCCACCGCTTCGCGCAGCAGCTCGTCCGCAGCGATCATGCTGGTATCCAGATAAGCCCTGTACATGGCCGTATCGATCTCGCGCATGATACTGGTAGCAGTCTGCACCTGTTCATGCACGATATGTTCTTTCAACAGGGATCGGGCTTCCAGGAACACTGTAGCACCGAGCAGCGGCCCTACAATCAGGGACACCATGGCTGCGCTTAATCCGATTTTGGTCGCAAATTTCATTCAATAACCCACGCGATGGTTTGCAGCAATCCCGAAAACGGCTTGTTTCATGACTTTCATACTGTTCCCGCTTGCAAAACGGCGGCTGGCAACGTTACCGTAAACGTGGTTCCCTTGCCTTGCTCGCTCGCCACTTCAACTTTTCCGCCATTGGCCTGCGCCAGATTTTTTACCACCACCAGCCCAAGACCTATCCCCTTGGGCTTGGTCGTAAACAATGGCTGAAACAATTTGGCCAGATGCTCCGGCGTCATGCCGATGCCGGTATCCTGCACGCTGACAATAATATTCTGCGCTGCCGGGTCTATACTCGCATGAATGGCCAGCGTACCGCCTTCCGGCATGGCTTCCATTCCGTTACTGATCAGATTGCGGAATACCTGCCCCACTTGAATCGGATCAACCAGCAATGGCGGCAGCGTGTCAGGAATGTCCTGCTGGATAGTGACACTAGCAGGCACATCGCATTTATGCAGAACCTGTTCAATCAGGTTGGCGACCCCTATCATCTGCGGCTGAGGCGGTTTGGTGCGCACCGAATCCAGCAAATCGCCGACTATGCGATCGGACACCGCGATTTCATTCTTGATGATGCCCAGATATTCTTTGGTCGTCTCATCCGCGTCCGGCAATACGGCCTGCAAATAATAAACAGCATTACTCATCACACCCAGCGGGTTGCGCAGCTCGTGGCCGACGCTGCCGGCCACCTGTCCCAGTACGGCCAGTTTTTCCTTGCGCATTAGCTCTTCCTGCGTATCCAGCAACTGCCGGGTGCGCTCCTGAACCTTGAGTTCCAGCTCTTCATTCAGCTTGTTGATTTTAGCTTCCGCCTGCTTACGCTCGGTAATATCGCGCACCACGGACAATCCATACCGCTTATCAAAATTGGCCGATCCCATGCTGACTTCCACAGGGAAGGTGGAACCGTCCTTGCGTCTATGCACAGTTTCAAAACGTGCGGTGCCAGACTGCTGCATCTGCTCCGCTATCATTTTGTTGGTTTCCTCGTTATATGCAGGATCAACATCGGTAATACGCATGGATAGCAACTCTTCCCGGCTATAACCCAAATCTCGGCATGCTTTTTCATTCACATCGAGATATCTCAGTGTCACCGGGTCGATCACCTCGATGCCGTCGCTGGAATTGTCCAGCAAGGTACGAAAAATAGTAAGATCGACATTCGCCTTGCGCAGCGACTCTACTGCCAACTTGTCTGCAGTGATGTCGTCCATCTGCGCAACAAAATAAGCAGGATGATCATATTCATCACGTATCAGCGAAACGCTCATACGTACCCAGACAATATGTCCATCCTGATGAAAATAACGTTTCTCCATCTGGGAATGATCTATTATCCCGGCCAGCAGTTGCGCCACCAGATCCAGATAGGGCTGAAGATCGTCAGGATGGGTTATGTCCTGAAAAGTCTTACCCAGCAATACCTGTTCCGGGTAGCCGAGAATCTGGCAGAGCGCACTATTTACTTTAAGCCAGCGACCATCCAGCCCCACCAGTGCCATGCCGATGGCGGAATACTGAAAAGCCAGACGGAAACGTTCCTCGCTCTCCAGCAACCGCAGCTCTATTAGCTTGTATTGGGTAATGTCTTCGTAAATACCCAGCATGCCGACGGTTTCATTAACCTGATTATGCAACGGTACTTTCGACGTGCGTAACCAGATACGCCCCCCATCCGGCGTAGTCTGCGGTTCATCGTAGGAAAGTTTGGGGGTATTGGTATCCATCACCAGAAGATCGTCTGCACTATAAAGCGCTGCCTGATCCTTCCAGCTCATATCGAAGTCGGATTTGCCGATCAATTCGTCAGGACGGCTTAATCCGGCATCTTTTGCAAACAAGGTATTGCAGCCCAAGTAGCGCAAATCGTGGTCTTTCCAAAAGACCCGCATGGGAATCGTCTCGATAATCTGACTGGTTAATTCCTGCTGCTTGCGCAAAGCGGCTTCAGCCCGATTACGCTCGGTAATATCTCTATCCACCCCCTGATAGCCGTGGAACTTGCCGTTCAGGTCGACAATAGGTACGCCATTGGTTTCGAGCATGACCGGATGGCCATCCTTGTGGATATTGATATTTTCCAGATGCGAAAACGGCTGCGGAGTCTGAACAAATTGCTGAAATATCGGCGTGATTCGCTTGGATTCTGCTTCTGGCATGAATTCCAGCGGCGATTTTCCTACTACCTCGTCAACTTCATATCCCAGCATGGTTTTGCACTGCGGACTGACATAAGTGTAAATGCCCTGTGCATTGATTTCCCAGATAAAATCGCTGCCTTGCTCCACCAGATTCCGGAACCGTTTTTCGCTTTCCAGCAGTGCGGCTTCTATCAGCCAGTTTTCGGTAACGTCATGAACCGTTCCCAATATACTGACTGGTTGCCCATCCGTACCGCAGAACACTTCCCCGCGCTCACGCACATAACGAATCGAACCGTCAGGCCGCAAAATACGATGATCGATATTGTATGGGATTTTCTGTTTAAGCGACTCGCGTACCTGTTGCTCGACATACAGGCGATCATCAGGATGTACTGCGTGCATAAATGCTGCATAGTTGGCGCCGAATTGCTGCGGCGTGAGACCGAAGATACGGTAGATTTCATCCGACCACGTCAGTTCGTCCTCCGCGATATCCCATTTCCAGTTGCCAAGATGCGCGATGCGTTGCGCTTCGGTCAAGCTGGCAATACGCTGCGCCACCTCCTGCTCCAAATGCTCACTGTGCTGTGCCAGCATACTGTCCCGTGCCTGAATCTGCTCCAGCATGTTATTGAATTCACCTGCCAGCGCGCCAACTTCATCCTTGTTATGCAAGGCTGAGCGCAATGCATAGTTTTTCTCCGCTGATACAGTGCGCATCAGGCCGAGCAGATTTTCCATCGGCCCGACGATGACCGGACTCATCCTGGCAACCAGCGCCAGCACCAAGCCCAATCCACCCAATGCAGTCAGCAGCATCACCAGCGCACCCTCAGCCAGCTGCCTGTAAACAGGCAACAGACTGGCACGCACATGCATGATCCCTAGTTGCACCCCATTGAAAACAATGGGGTGATACACATCAAGGTGGGCTGCACTGAACGCATAACCTTCCGTCTGGAGTGCGTGATGCGGAGGATACGGCCCCCCCCCCGCCACGCACGTAGATGGCAAAGGGCTTGTCGGATTGGTCGTGTATTTCCGCAAGCTCGATATAATCAAGCGATTGGAATGCGCTCAGTGTTATTGTTGCCGATTTTGTATCGCCGGACAGCATTGCACCCGTGCTGTTTATCGAGATAATGCTGGATTGGCTAGTGACGGTATTAATCAGCTCACTACGATGTACCAGCCACTGTTGCACAATTGCAACTATTGCAGCGAATAGCAGGACTACACCTGCTGATAAAATTGCGGTAAACATAAGCTTACGGCGTATGGGCATATTCCTAAATAAATTCGGCAGACTCACCGTACGCCTCCCGCTTTCGCCCCGATGCTCACCCAATAATAATCCGTATCGACCAGCCGACGCTTGTAGTTAATCAACAGTTTTTCCTTCCTGTTTATATACAGACGGGGCATTGCATCATTGCCCGAACATGGTTACAGACGTCAGCACGCGGGAGGGCGGCATGCCTTGCCCCCTGCAATCCTCGTTAATCAACGAGACAACGCGCGTCATGACATTATCGTGAAACTATTTTAGACAGATGAGATCGCTGTGGCAGTAAAGGATCTTTGCTGCAAACAACCCTATTAACATTTTGCGCCATGGAATTTTGTTGGGAAATATATCTTGTTTTATTAACTAACATTTTCGCCCCTCCTCGTATGGATCTGCAGCAAACCCGGGATCATCCAGCCAATTATTTTATTTGTTAATATCGACATAATGTAGTATTCATTGAGAATAGTTCAAAATCCGCGGTTGCGCAACCAGAACCAGTGAACACCAGAACCAGCGAAGACTATTGGCAGCCCCAGTTGACAGACTGGCTTCACCCAACTAAGATAGTAATCAATTACTATCTTTCCGCAGCTCATTGTATGCAAACAATATCCAAACACCTTCCCGCAGAAGAACGCCGAGCAGTTACGGTTGAGGCAGTGATCGCACTGGCAGCAGAACAGAACCCCAACGACATCACAACGGCGGCGATCGCAAAAAAAATGAATCTGACTCAAGGTGCACTGTTTCGCCACTTCCCTAACAAAGAAGCTATCTGGCTCGCCGTCATGGAATGGGTAGCCGAACGCCTGCTAGCCCGTATTGATCGCGCAGCGAAATCGGCACCGACACCGCTAGCAGGCTTAGAGGCGGTGTTTTTTGCCCATATCGAATTCGTTGTTGCCCATCCAGGCGTGCCACGCATGATATTCGGCGAATTGCAACGAGCGGGCGATTCATTGGTCAAACGCATGGTGCGCACGATGCTAGCTCATTATGGAGATCGTTTGGTTACACTGATAACAGCGGGAAAATCACAGGGCGAACTGAGTGCCGATGTGGATACAGCCGCAGCTGCCACACTGTTTATCGGCATGATACAAGGCCTGGTCATGCAATCTTTATTACATAATGAACCGCAACGGATGCTGACAGATGCACCGCAAATTTTTGATATTTATCGTCGCAGCATCGTGGAGCCACAATGAAACTCATATTACCCAATCGACGCAAGCTTGCCTTAATCACCGTTGTCATCCTGCTAATCGGCGCGTTTGGCTATGTCGCGTTACGCTCAGGGCCATTGGCACCTATTCCTGTCACCGTTACTCGCGTTGAAAATCAGGTGATTAATCCATCACTATTTGGCATCGGCAGTGTTGATGCGCAATATAGCTACCTGATTGGCCCCACTGTTGCGGGACGGATCAAGCACGTTTACGTACAAGTGGGTGATCACGTTAAAGCAGGTCAGTTATTGGCGGAGATGGATCCCGTTGATCTGGATAATCGCGTGGCTGCGCAAGAAGCTGCTATCAAGCGTGCGAGCGCTGCGGTACAAGCTGCTGAGGCACAAGTGCAGGACACATTGGCACGAAAAAGCTATGCACAAACAGAAGCCCATCGTTACGAACAGTTATTGCAGGCGCACTCTACCAGCCTGGAAACGCTGGAAGCCAAGCTACAAGACCAAAAAGTGACCGAAGCCAGTAACGCTGCAGCCAATGCCAACTTGCTGGCTGCCAGACAGGACGTCATGCGCATCCACGCTGACCGCGATGGTTTGATACAACAACATAACAATCTGCAACTGACAGCTACGGTGTCTGGCCTGGTCGTCGCACGCAATGCGGAACCGGGCACGACAGTTGTCGCAGGGCAAGCGGTGATACAGGTCATAGACCCCGCCAGCGTATGGTTAAATATCAGGTTTGATCAGGTACGTGCTGCAGGTTTGCGTGCCGGCTTACCTGCCACAGTGACTTTGCGTTCGCAACCGCAGCAACCTATAGCTGGCAGGGTATTACGCGTGGAACCGCTGGCCGATGCGGTCACTGAAGAGGTGCTGGCCAAAGTGGTATTTAATCTACCGCCCGCAAATTTACCCCCCATCGGCGAAATGGCCGAGGTCACGGTCAAATTGCCCGCACTGCCATCTACTGCTGTCGTGCCCAATGCCGCACTCAAGCACCTCAATGCCAAAACTGGCGTATGGTTGATTAATGCTGACAAATTGAGTTTCGCCCCGGTGCGAGTAGGTGCGTCAGACCTCGACGGTCATGTACAAATCCTGCAAGGACTCAAGGCGGGTGATCAGGTAGTGGTTTACAGCCAACGCGAACTCGGTGAACACAGCCGTATTAAAGTCGTGGATCAGTTAATAGGTAATGCGCCGTGATCAGCCTGGCAGGGCGCGACATTGTGCACTCCTGGGGGAAATTCGTCCTCACGGGTCTTGGACTGGGTTTGTTAATTGGCGTCACCCTCACCATGGCAGGCGTTTACCGTGGCATGGTAGATGATGCTAAAGCACTACTCAACAACAGCGGCGCTGATATATGGGTGGTGCAAAAAGACACGCAGGGACCTTATGCCGAATCATCCAGCCTGGCAGACGACACTTATCGCGGCATACTCGGACTAGCCGGTGTCTCACAAGCTGCTAATGTGACCTATCTCACCATGCAAGTCCACAAAGGAAATAATGATGTGCGCGCGATGGTGGTCGGGTTTGAACCGGATCAATCGGGTGCGCCTGGCTACCTGCTGGCTGGACGTCAGATTACCCGCAGCCACTACGAAGCCGTAGTTGATGTCATGACGCATTTCCAACTGGGTGATCGCATCCGCATTCGGCGCCACGATTACACCGTAGTCGGTCTAACCCGACGCATGGTTTCATCCGGTGGCGACCCCATGGTGTTTATCCCGCTCAAAGATGCCCAGGAAGCACAGTTTCTGAAAGACAATGATGCCATCGTCAATAGCCGTATCCGCACCGCTGCCAACCCTGCGCTCAACCGCCCTGGCGTACCCGGATTACTCAATGCCATCAATACCTCACAAACCAGCAACCATAATGTGAATGCCATACTCGTGCGTGTCGCGGAGCACCAGTCTGCCGAAACGATTGCAGAGAATATACGCCGCTGGAAGCATCTGCAGGCGTATACACGCACACAGATGGAAGACATTTTGGTGACCAAGCTCATCGCCACCTCAGCCAAGCAAATCGGTATGTTTCTGGCAATACTCACCATAGTTAGCGCAGCCATAGTCGCTTTTATCATCTACACCATGACCCTGGGTAAGATCCGCGAGATTGCCGTGCTCAAGCTTATCGGCACCCACAACATAACAATTGCCAGCATGATCATGCAGCAGGCGTTGGGACTGGGATTGATCGGTTTTATTATCGGCAAAATTGCCGCCACTGCGTGGGGTCCGGCATTTCCCAAATACGTGCTCCTCCTGCCTGAAGACACTTTGCGCGGCTTCGTCATTGTCATGGTGATATGTGCACTCGCCAGCACCCTGGCCATTCGAGCGGCACTCAAGGTAGATCCTGCCAATGCGATAGGGGGTTGATATGACAGATAACAACATAATTCAGGGCGCGGGTATACAAATTGAAGGACTGAGCAAACGTTATGGTACGGGTGATGCCGCTGTCGATGCGCTCAAAGATGTCAACATGCAGGTAGCGCCAGGCGAAGTCGTGGGTTTGATCGGGCCATCAGGCTCGGGCAAATCAACCTTGCTCAAATGCTTGGGTGCAGTCATCGAGCCAACACAGGGGCGCATGACGCTGGGTGGCGAGGTGATTTATGACAATGGCTGGAAAATTGATGATTTGCGGGTACTGCGCCGAGATCGCATCGGCTTTATTTTTCAGGCACCTTATCTGATTCCATTTCTCAATGTCACCGACAATGTTGCCCTGCTCCCCATGCTGGCGGGACATCCCAACGGCGAGTCTCGCACCCGCGCCTTGGAATTACTGCAAGCGCTTGATGTGGCGCATCGAGCAAATGCAGAAACATCGGCGCTTTCTGGCGGTGAACAGCAGCGCGTTTCAATTGCCCGTGCCTTAGCCAATCGCCCGCCGGTTATTCTCGCCGACGAACCCACCGCCCCACTAGACAGCGAGCGTGCGTTAGCAGTGATGCGCATTCTTAACCAGATGGCACAGCAATACCACACGGCGATTATCGTCGTCACCCATGATGAAAAAATCATCCCCACCTTCAAGCGGCTCTACCATATCCGTGATGGTCGCACCTATGAAGAAGCAGGACAGGGTCTCTCATTAGCATGAAAAACTCAGGAAGCCATATGACCACATATCCAGGCAAGCTCATTCACCGCCATTTCTGGCTTGGCACATTTACATTAATGCTGGCAGGATGCGCCGCCGGCCCTGATTTCCAACCACCCGCCGCGCCCGATGTCACAACTTACACGGCAACACCACTGCCCGCGCAAACCGCATCCAGCACAGGCGCATTTGGCGCTGCCCAGCACTTCATGCCCGATGCCATGACGTCAGCCACATGGTGGCAACAATTCAACTCCTCCAAACTTGATGCGCTGATACAACAGGCACTCGCCGGCAGCCCCACACTGGAAGCCGCGCAGGCAGTATTACGCCAGGCGGAACAAAACTATGAAGCGCAAGCTGGTGCCAGCTTGTATCCGCAAGCAAACCTCAAACTGGGTGCGCAACGCCAGGCCATTAACGCCGCACCGCAAGGCAAAACTGGCGGCAACAACGTTTTTAACTTGTACAACACCACGCTGGCTGTCAGCTACAACTTTGATCTGGCAGGCGCTAATCGTCGTGCACTGGAAGCACTGGCAGCACAAACGGACTATCAGCGATTTCAACTCGATGGTGCACGCCTGACACTGGCCGCCAATATCGCCATTACAGCAATTACCCAGGCACAACTGGCTGCGCAAATTGACACCAGCAACGCCATCATTACCGCCGAAACTGAACAATTACACATCACCCGTGAGCGCATGCGCCTTGGTGCTGCCTCGGAGATAGAAGTCAGCGCACTGCGAACCCAGCTCGAACAAACCCGCGCCACCCTGCCCCCGTTACGCAATCGCTGGCAACAAACTGGCCATCTATTAGCGATACTCGCAGGACAACCGCCTGGTTCAGCCGGGATGCCACAATTCACGCTGGCGGATTTTACCTTGCCGACTAACCTACCCGTCAGCGTGCCATCTGCATTGGTTAGACAACGCCCAGACATTCAGGCTGCAGAAGCCCTGCTCCATGCAGCGAATGCCAAACATGGCGAGGCAATTGCCAAACAATATCCGCAAATCAGTTTAACTGCCAATCTGGGCTCACAAGCCCTCACCACGGCAGCTCTGTTTAGCAGTAGCTCTGTGGTATGGGGTCTGGCAGGACAACTCACGCAACCACTCTTTAATCTTGGGTTACGTGCCGAAGCACGTGCAGCCGAAGCCGGTTTTGATGCCGCCGCCGCCAATTATCGACAAACCATACTGCAAGCGTTGCGCAGTGTGGCAGATAGCTTACGTGCCGTCGATAACGATGCGCTCACTTTGACGGCACAGGCAGCAGCAGCTGATTCAGCGCAGAACTCTCTGCAACTGACGCAGCAGCAATACAAATTTGGTGTAGCCAGTTATATACAACTTCTCACCGCGCAAATGCAAGCACAGCAAGCTCAGATCAGTCTGGCCAGCGCACAGGCACAGCGCCTGACTGACACCGTTGCGCTATATCAGGCCATGGGTAACAAACTTGAAGCTGATAAGTAAACGAGCATACTTCACATTTCTGGCAAAACAATAATCTCTATCTCAAAGTTGACTTGCGCTGCTAATGAATTGGAAATAAAGCATCCTGTTTTAGCCTTCTGCAAGGCCATGTTTGCGCTGTTCTCATCCGTGCCCGATGGCACTTTTAGCTGAATGCGCAGCATAAATTCAGTAAATTTGG
>JBBQPT010000041.1:0-18829 GCA_038217005.1 Burkholderiales bacterium | reverse complement strand
ACCGGGCGAGATTGGCGGCCTCCCAATCTGGCGAATGCCCACAAAAACGGCCAAATGATTCAAAATCGGGACTGTATCCTTACGGACGGACTCTGGCGAAGAACGCGGACGCGGGTTCGGTTCCGTGCTCCACCACCAATTCACCGTTTGATACCATCCAACACGGTATAAAAAACCCGCCTAAGTGCGGGTTTTTTATTGCTTTTTATACCACAGCATGTAACTTGATCCAATGACATCCAAGTTTTAATGTGAGTTACACACATGCCGCTAACAGACACCACGCTGCGCAATGCACAACCTGAAGATTCACCCTGCTCACTAGCCGACGAAAGAAGATTATCAATCCAGATTTGTAGTAATGGACTGGACTGTTTTTGCAATAGCCATCGCTATCCGAAGACCGTACAAACCCCTCTATTTCCGTAATGAAGTGTGCGTTAGCGAACAGACCGCCGTTCCTGAATCGGGTCTACTGAACACTTGTTTCGTTAAAGGAGAATCCCGTGCCTCTGATCAATCTAGTAATCGTTTTAATCGTGGTTGGCGTGCTGCTTTGGCTCGTTAATAACTACATTCCCATGGATCGAAAGATCAAAAGCATCCTGAACATCGTTGTTGTCATTATTGTTGTCATATGGCTGCTTCAAGTCTTCGGCTTAATTGGTTCGCTGAACGCAATACATGTCGGCCGATGACGGATATCGGAGGTAACCGAAGAGGTTGCCGCTGCTTTCCGGTAAGTAGGCTTAAAAGAAGATAAAGATGATGAAACTCATGAAGACCCTCGGCGCAACAGTGGACAACGCGGTCGAGAAGGCCGGTGAATACGTTCAGGATGCCGCCGAATAACCGTTCCTCGGCCATATGCAAGCCTTAAGCCAATAACCGCCAATTAAATGTAAGAGCGGATCATGAAAAAACCAGTGTTGATTTCAACCCTGGTGATGATCGGAATGACAGCTGGGATGTTGTTCACCTGCTTATTATGAAGCACGTTATTGGCACAGCGAGATGAGAACCTCCGTATTTTTTAATCTGGCAGATTTTTAAAAGAAGGGGCGCATAAAATGATGACGGTAAACTTCGCAGCGATACTTACTACTGAGGCAGCGATTAAGGCGGTTGGAAGCGATGGACTCTTGCTCAAGTATGTCAAAGATCAGACTGAGGCCATCTGCATTAAGGCGGTTAAAGAAAATGGGGTTGCACTTCAGTATGTCAAAAATCAGACTGAGGCTATCTGCATTAAAGCGGTTGAAAAAAATGAAGACGCTCTTCAGTATGTTAAAGATCAAACTGAGGCTATCTGCATTAAAGCAGTTAAAGCAAACGGGTTTGCACTACAGCATGTCAAAACTCAGACCGAGGCTATCTGTATTAAGGCAGTTGAAAAGAATGGCGATGCACTACAGTATGTCAAAGATCAGACTGAGGCTATCTGCATCAGGGCGGTCGAAGAAAATGGGTTTTCGCTACAGTATGTGAAAGATCAGACTGAGATTATTTGCATGAAAGCAGTAAAGGATAATGGGTTTCCGCTACAGTACGTGAAAGATCGAACCGAGACAATTTGTATCAAGGCGGTTGAAAATAACGGTGACGCTATACAATATGTGTTTGATCAGACTGAGACTATTTGTACGAAGGCAGTCGAAGAGAATGGGTTTTCGCTCAAGTATGTCAAAGATCAAACCGAGGCTATCTGCATCAAGGCGGTCGAAGAAAACGGGTTTTCGCTCCAGTATGTCAAAGATCAAACTGAGGCTATCTGCATCAGGGCAGTCGAAGAAAATGGGTTTGCACTCCAGTATGTCAAAGATCAAACCGAGGCTATCTGTATCAAGGCAGTCGAAGAAAACGGGTTAGCACTCCAGTATGTCAAAGATCAAACTGAGGCTATCTGCATCAAGGCGGTCGGAGAAAATAACGACGGCATACAGTATGTGCTTGATCAAAAACTTTTTATTAGCATCGCCACTAGCTTTGGTATCAAAGTTAATATGCCGGCAAGTGAATCAGCAGATTTATCTGCAAGTAAGTAAGAATAGTAATACCCCGCCCAAACCCTTTGTGATTTAGGTTTTTTCTTACCTGCTCGCAGACTCCTACCGACTGCGCGAACCATCCACCGTTTCATGCCTTTTTTAAACAGAGAAAATAGTTGTCAGCCACCCATTTTGTTAGACTTTCAACGAATCAGATGGGCTTTGAGCATCAATGCCTACACACCAATTAAATAGCTCTATTCGATTAAATTTAAAATGAAGTTAATTCAGCTAATTTATATCAGCTCCGCCACCAAACAACTAGCGGACGACGAACTTGATAACATGCTTGAGTCGTCGATTCGGCACAATCAACGCCAGGAAGTGACTGGTATGCTGCTGTATTCGGACGGCAACTTTATGCAAGTCATTGAGGGTGAAGAGGCCAAAATTAATGAAACCTATGAGCGCATTTGCGAGGACACGCGGCATCGCAATATTATCCTGGTAAATCAGGAAACAATCTCTGAGCGTGAATTTGAAAGCTGGCCTCTGGGTTTTCGTCGACTATCCCTGCGTGATGCAGAAGAAAATCCGACCTACGCACCATTTTTTACCCATGGAATTGATGCTGCAAAAATGCTTGCTCAGCCTGGATTAGCGAAGGGTCTGCTTAAGCTATTCAACCAAAACTTACTCTGCTGAAATGTAAAAATGGTGGGCAGGTAGCCGCAATCTTCAATTGTAGCTGTTTGCCCACCATAGGTTTATATGACTCGAATTAACCTTGTCGCCACACCAAATCCAGCTCACGTGCAGCTTTGACATCATCCAGCCGACGTACGGGCTGTGTATAGGGCGCGCCCTTTACCAGCTCAGGGGTTGCGTAAGCTTCGGTCAGGATGGTTTTCATAGCAATGACGAACGCATCCAGGGTTTCCTTGGATTCGGTCTCAGTCGGCTCGATCAACAAGCATTCTGGCACCAGCATAGGGAAATAGGTGGTCGGTGCGTGATAGCCGTAATCCAGCAAGCGCTTGGCGAAATCCATGGCGCTGACGCCGGTTTCATCTTTAAGTTTTTTCAAGGTAATGATGAATTCATGGCTGGCGCGACGGGTGGGAAATGCGATATCAAAACCCGCTTGCTGTAATTCTTTTAACAGGTAATTGGCATTCAGCGTGGCAAATTCGGACACGCGGTGCATGCCTTCAGCACCCAACATACGTGCGTAAATATAAGCACGCAGCAGCACGCCTGCATTACCGTGATTGGCGCTCATGCGACCGATAGTGGCAGGTATATCACCTTCTACCAATAAGCGATACTGGTTGTTTTCCTTGGTCACTACGGGTACAGGCATGAATGGTAACAAGCGAGTAGCAACACCTACTGGCCCAGCGCCTGGCCCACCGCCACCATGTGGGGTGGAAAATGTCTTATGCAGATTCATGTGGATCACGTCAAAACCCATATCACCCGGCTTGACCCGACCCAGAATCGCATTCAGATTCGCACCGTCGTAATACAACAAGCCACCCGCGTCGTGCACTATCTTCTGGATATCCTGAATCTGCTTTTCGAACACGCCCAATGTAGAAGGGTTAGTGAGCATCAGCCCAGCCGTGTGTGGCCCTACCGCTGCCTTCAACGCTTCCAGATCGACGTCACCTTCCTTATCTGTCGGGATCTCACGCACGGTATAGCCGCACATCACGGCGGTCGCGGGGTTGGTGCCATGCGCTGCATTCGGCACGATGATTTCACGCCGCGCAGCGTCGCCACGAGAGTCATGGTAAGCACGTATCATTGCCACGCCGGCAAATTCGCCTTGCGCACCCGCCATCGGTGCCAGCGATACTCCGGCCATACCAGTGACATCCTTGAGCATTTCTTGCAGCTCGTACATGGATGCGAGGTAACCCTGACCAGTTGTAGCTGGCGCAAACGGATGACGCGCGAGGAAGCCTGGCAACATCGCCAGACTGTTACAGGCGCGCGGATTGTATTTCATGGTGCAGGAACCCAGCGGGTAGAACTGCGTATCTATGGAAAAATTCTTCTGGCTCAGGCGTGTGTAATGACGCACGACGTCCATTTCTGAGGCTTGCGGCAACAGCGGCACATCTTGGCGCAACAGGTGGGCAGGCAGATCGCTAATATCGGCAGCATGCGCAGGCATTTGTGCGTGAGCAGCGCGATTAGGGCGGGAATGTTCAAATATCAGCATGTTCGGTCTCTCTTTATTGACTCAGGGCTAGGCTTAATTGCTGCGCATAACGCTGCAAATCGGCGGCGGTTTTGGTTTCCGTAGCGCAGATCAGCAACGCATTACCCAGTTCGGGATAATCTGCGCTGAGATCGTGCCCACCCAATATGCCTTGCGCCTGCAATGCTGCCAACACAGGTACAACAGGTCTATCCAGCTGCACTACCGCCTCATGGAAGCCGTAGCCAGAAAATGCCTGAGTCACACCAGGAATGGCACACAGTTGCGCAAGCAGGCTACGTGTATTCGCGTGTGACGTCGCTGCTACTCGCTTCAACCCTTCTGGCCCAAGCAAACTCATGTAAATGGTAGAAGCCGTCACCACCAGTCCCTGGTTGGTACATATATTCGATGTGGCTTTGGAGCGACGAATATGCTGTTCGCGCGCTTGCAGGGTGAGGGTAAAACCTTGCTTGCCCTCCAAATCAACCGTGCGTCCAACAATACGCCCTGGCATTTGCCGTACCAGCGCCTGTTTGCAGGTCATGAAGCCATAATATGGACCGCCATTGGACAGCGGCGCGCCTAATGGCTGACCATCACCCACTACAATATCTGCACCTGCTGCGCCCCATTGCCCCGGAGCTTTGAGCAAAGCCAGACTGGTCGGATTGGTAAGCGCAATCACGCGACCGCCGTTAGCATGCGCCCAGTCGGTCAGTACATCGACGTCTTCCAGCACACCAAAGAAATTCGGCTGCGGGATGACCAGCGCGGCAAAATCACCCATGTCCGCTGTTGGCACTGGCGTAGCGCCGCTGTCTGGATCGTAATCCAGCTCCACCAATTCGATATGCTGGTTCTTGACCATGGCGCGTACCACAGCACGATACAACGGCGACACCGTTTTCGGCATCAGCACACGCATCGCACCCTTGTGCGCACGCACCGCCATCAACACCGCCTCAGCCAGCGCAGAGCCACCGTCATACAGCGAAGCATTGGATACATCCATACCGGTCAGGCTCGCCATCATGGTCTGGTATTCGTAAATCAGTTGCAGCGTACCCTGCGAAGCTTCTGCCTGATACGGGGTATAAGCCGAATAGAACTCGCCGCGTGTGGTAATTTGCCATACCGCCGCTGGAATATGATGCTCATACGCCCCAGCACCGATGAAATTCAACTGACGACCGTCCAGATCGGCGCGCTCATGCATGAGACGACTGATTTCCATTTCGGTCATCGCCTCAGGCACTTGCGTCAACTTGCCGCTACGCAGCGCAGCAGGGATTTCATCAAACAATGCGTCTATTGATGGCGCGCCAATTGCGGCGAGCATCTGGGTCACATCTTCATCGGTATGCGGAATAAATGGCATGAAAAGTCCTATTGTTGATATCGGGAATTAATGTGCTTCGGATTCAACCAGCGCTTGATAAGCTGTAGCATCCATCAAGCCAGCAACATCGGCGCTGTTGGTTGGTTTGATAGTAAACATCCATGCTGCGTAAGCATCCTGGTTAATAGTTTCTGGAGAGGTTTCCACATCACTGTTAGATGCAACCACTACACCAGCAATTGGTGCATATACGTCAGAAGCCGCTTTCACTGATTCAACCACTGCGCACTCCTCGCCTGCAGCCAGGTTGCGACCGACAACCGGATTTTCCACAAACACCATATCACCCAATAAATCTTGCGCATGTGCGGTAATACCGACGGTTACAGTGCCGTCTGCATTGGTCTTAACCCACTCGTGGGAAGCGGTATATTTCAAATCTGCTGGTATGCTCATGTGTGACTCCTAAGTTAATCTTACTAAATAAAAAATAGCGCTAGCGAGCGCAAATCTCAAATTAATGAATGTCCATTCCGTGCGAACGGGTAGCTTACCACTTTCGCTTTAAGTTGTTTATCGCGCACCGTCACCGTGACTTCCGAGCCCGGCGCAATTCCCAGTGGAATCCGTGCCAGCGCAATCGATTGCTGTAATGTCGGGGAAAAAGTACCGCTGGTGATTTCGCCTGCGCCATGTTTGGTATTGACCACCTGATGTGCGCGCAGCACACCTTTATCGAGCAATAACAGACCGACTAACTGCAAATCGATATCGCGCGACTGCAGTGCAGACTTACCAATAAAATCACGCTCGCTCTTCAAGTCTACCGTCCATGACAAACCTGATTCCAACGGGTTGGTGGTTTCGTCCATGTCCTGACCATACAGGTTCATCCCCGCTTCCAGACGCAAGGTATCACGCGCGCCCAGACCTATCGGCTTCACCCCCAAACCAGCCAGTGTGCGCCACATGGCATCGGCTTCATCGACTGGCAACATGATTTCAAAACCGTCTTCACCGGTATAACCAGTGCGGGCGATGTAGTATTGCTGAAACTCCACCGCATTGAACGGCTTCATCAGTTCGGTCACTGCCTGTGAACCAGGTATGGCTTGCCACACTTTGGCGCGCGCTTGTGGACCTTGTACTGCGATCATCGCCAAATCACGGCGTGGTGTAATGGTCAACGCACGCCCCGCTGCCTGCTGTTGCATCCAGGCGACGTCCTTGTCTGCGGTGCCTGCATTGACCACAATACGGAACCAGTCCTCAGTCATGAAATAAATAATCAGATCATCTATCACACTGCCTTCAGGATTGAGCATGCACGAATACAACGCTTTGCCGCTGACTGTGAGTTTGTCCACATTGTTCGCGACCAGTCCGCGCAGGAAGCCGCGCACATCGTCACCCCGCACATCGACAACCAGCATGTGGCACACGTCAAACATGCCGACATCATTACGTACCTGATGGTGTTCTTCGATTTGCGAGCCGTAATTGACCGGCATATCCCAACCACCGAAATCAACCATCTTTGCGCCCATGTCACGGTGTGCCGCGTTAAGTGGAGTCTGTTTTAACATGTGTGTCCTGTCTATAAAGTATCAGCGTGGAAATAGTTTAGCGTGATTGCTGTTGAATTTCTTCTGCGTAATAACTACTACGCACCAGCGGCCCAGCCTTGACCCAGTCGAATCCCATGGCGCGGGCGGCGTTTTCGTATTCAGCAAATTCATCGGGATGAACATAAGTGATGACAGGCAAATGATCGAGTGACGGGCGTAGATATTGCCCCAGTGATACGCGTGACACACCCGCTACCCGCAAGTCGTGCAATACGGCCAACACCTCGTCACGGGTTTCGCCTAAACCCAGCATGAGCGCAGATTTGGCAGCAACGCCAGACTGCTGCGCTGCCAGCGTCAGCAGACTTAATGAACGGGAATATTTGGAACCACGACGCGCAGTCTGGTACAGACGCGGCACGGTTTCGACGTTGTGACCCCATACCAGATCATGGCGCATTGTTTCCGGCAATTCGCTTAACGTCGTCATCACAGTAGCGACAGCTGCGGCTTGATCCTGGCGAAAATCGGGGGTAAGAAATTCCACGCCTATCTGACCATCGCGCAAACGCAGCTGGCGCAAGGTTTCTGCAAATATGCCTGCGCCGCCATCCGCCAGATCATCACGATTCACTGAGGTCAGTACGATATAACGCAATTGTAATTCCATCACCGCTGCAGCCACGCGGTTAGGCTCATCGGCATCCAGCCAGTCAGGCTTGCCCGTTTTCACCGCGCAAAAACCACACGCACGCGTGCAGGTATCGCCAAGCAGCATGAACGTCGCCGTACCGCGACTCCAGCATTCACCACGATTGGGACAGCGCGCTTCTTCACACACGGTATGCAAACGATGCTCATGTACAGCAGCATCGGTTTTGCCGTAATGCACATCCTGACCCAGATTCTGGCGTATCCACACAGGCATACGTACAGCATTGGGCTGACGGGTGGGTTCGGCAATGGTATTGATAGGGATGATGGTCATAGTCGGTCAATAAGTTAAGTGGTAACGATACGCAATCATCACCCCTCTGTCCTATTTACCTGAGAGATTACAGCGCGATGATCACGCTGTGTGCCCCTTCGGTGGACGCCTGCGCGTCGCTCTCCAGAGATGCCCTGTATTTACGGTTCGGGGGCCTGAGCGATTCTGGGTGAATTACGCCTTCGGCGGCAATCGTGGGGAAACATCACCAGCACGACCACACTCTCCCGCAAACACTGCGGACAAGCCAGCATTATACTCAAAATGCCTGAAAAATAAAGCTGAACAACATACTTGCACCGAAATTATCAGCGCAATAATGCCGTTTATTTATCTAAGTGATACGCCCGTAACAATGCCTGCTTAAGCGCCGCATGGGCTGACAGGTCGCTGATACCCATCTCTTCCTGGGCAATCTGCTGCAACTTGGTGACGATATTATCTGCACTATTTACTGCTAAAAATCCGGCGAAATCGAAATCACTACCGACCAGAAACTCTGCTGCCAGACCAGTGGCATTCGCATAGCAAAGCTGACTATCAAGCAAAATTTCATATTGATACGAATAATTGTCGATGTGATTAGTTTTGGCTAACAGCACCGGGATAGCCGACACGTCCTCCAGAGTCTTAATCTGCGTATCCAAATCCAATGTCATGGTTGGTGTATGCGACGCGCCTTGATAATCAAACTCGGTATAAACATCTACAGTATTTTTCATTGAATTCTTTTCAACTAACCCACTAACAAACCATCATCCAGATGCAACACGCGCTGCATCTTGCTGCCTAATTCCGGATCGTGGGTCACGATTAAAAAGCTGGTTTGATGCTGTTCATTCAACTTCAGCATCAGTTCATGAATGCCAGCCGCTGTATGCCTATCGAGGTTGCCAGTAGGCTCATCAGCCAACACGCATGCAGGCTTGGTGACCAATGCCCGCGCAATGGCGGCGCGCTGGCGCTCACCCCCTGACAACTCACCTGGCGTATGCGTAAGCCTGTGCCCCAGCCCAACTTCATTAAGCAGATCAGCCGCCTGCTCACGCGCCAATTTAGGTGCAATCCGACGAATCAGCAACGGCATGGCAACGTTATCAACGGCACTGAATTCAGCCAGCAGATGATGGAACTGATACACGAATCCCAGCGAACGGTTACGCAACTCGCCGCGCTGCACTTCACTCATGGACTGGATATCTGTCCCCATGATATTCACCGAGCCATGCGTAGCATCATCCAGGCCACCCAGCAAATGCAGCAAGGTTGACTTGCCTGATCCCGAAGCCCCCATAATTGCTACGCGCTCACCCGCTGCGATGCTTAAATCTATGCCTTTAAGCACAGTCACAGCCGACTTGCCTTGCTGATAAATCTTTTGCAAACCCTGACAACTAATGACGATATTACTCATAGCGCAATGCCTCCGCTGGATTGGTTCTGGAAGCGCGCCAGCTCGGATACAGTGTCGCCAGCCACGACAACACCAAGGACACAATCGCAATCACACTCACATCATGCCAATCCAGTTTGGACGGCAACTCGCTGATCTGATAAACATCAGCCGAGAGGAATTGCACACCAAACGTATGCTCAATAAACGGCACCACCACACCAATATTCAACGCCAGCAAAATACCCGCAATCAACCCCAACGCAGTTCCCACTATGCCGATCACCGCACCCTGCACCATAAATATTTTCATAATACTCATGGGCGATGCACCTAATGTGCGCAGAATGGCAATATCAGCCTGTTTATCCGTTACTACCATCACCAGGGTAGACACAATATTAAACGCAGCCACTGCGACGATGAGCAGCAAAATCACAAACATCACCCGTTTTTCCATCTGTACCGCACGGAAGAAATTACTGTGCGATTGTGTCCAGTCGCGTATGTAATAATCGCCGGTTAATGTTTTGCTCAACGCCAAAGCCACTTGTGGCGCACGATATAAATCCGAAATTTTAAGACGCACGCCAGATACACTTTCACCCATACGGAACAGTTTTTGCGCGTCAGGCATGGCAATCAATGCCAACCCGGCATCATATTCATACATGCCGATCTGGAATATCCCCACCACGGTGAACTGTTTGAGACGCGGCACCATGCCCGCCGGCGTTACTTGTCCCTGCGGCGTAATCAGTGTGACTTTATCGCCCATTTGCACGCCCAGGTTACGCGCCAAATCCACACCCAGAATTATTCCCCACTCACCCGCACGCAACGCGTTGAGCTTGCCCAATTTCATTTTCCGTCCAATGTCAGCCACGCTATCTTCCGCCTCAGGCACGATACCGCGCACCATCGCGCCTTGCACCGCCTGATCGTATGCCAGCAAACCCTGTCCAGCGACAAACGGCGCAGTGGCTTGCACCTCCGGCATCTTTTTACTTTGCACCGCAACACTTTGCCAAGCTGCCAGCGTATTATCAAACCCGCTAATCTCGATATGCGCCGCCACGCCTAAAATACGACTGCGCAACTCGTCCTGAAAGCCATTCATCACTGACAGCACCACAATCAGTGCAGCGACTCCCAGTGCAATGCCAAGCATGGAGATTAAGGAGATAAAAGAAATAAAATGATTACGCCGTTTGGCGCGGGTATATCGCAACCCGATAAATAATTCGTAAGGTTTCACATTGATACTCTAGATAAATTCAGACTGCGGATACCCAATTCAAACAAGCGTGAATAACAAATTCGTTACCGCCCTGACCGCCATATGGATACGATAACCCATAGACTATTAAAGAAAGCTAACAAAAAGCCAATAAATCCCATAAACCGCCATCCATCTACGGTCATTACTATAGATGAGCCTATCACCAGTGAGGCAGTCAATATGCCCATGGTAATGCGGTTACTGGCGCGATCTAATTGCTGGCCGAATTGATCCAGCCGCTTCAGATCCAGATCGATACGCAAGCGCCCACGCCGCGCTTCGCGCATCAATCTGGCTAAATCCCGTGGCAAGCCTGCGACCACCTCAAATGCATCTTTTAAGCTCTTGCGGCCACGTTTCATCAATGCCGCAGGCTGGTAACGTTCCGCAATGACATCGCGCACAAATGGCGTAATGTGATCCACCATGTGGAACTCTGGGTCTAACTGCTGCCCCAAGCCTTCCAGGGTAATCAATGCCTTAAACAACAAAGTCAGGTCAGCAGGCAATACCAGTGAGTTTTCACGAATCACCGCTGTTATTTCATTCAACAACGAGCTGATGTTCACATCCTTGAGCTCCAGATTGTCGTAACCGAACATCAGTTCCGACACATCGTAGCCCAGTTTGGCTTCATCTACCTCACCATCACCTGTCCAGTCCATCAACACCTGCAACATGGCGTCTTCATCTTTGTTTGCTAACGCATCGAGCATATTGACCAGTTGTTGACGGCGAAAATCCGTCAAGCGCCCAACCATGCCAAAATCTATCATGCCGATACGATTGCCAGACAAGTAAATGACATTCCCGGGATGTGGATCGGCGTGAAAGTAACCATGTATCAGGATCATCCGCAGTACCGCATCCGCACCACGCGCCGCCAGCAGCGACAAATCCAGCCCTGCGGCACGCACTGCTGACAAATCGGTGCCAGGAACGCCTATCAATTCCTCTTGCACTATCATCGTGGTGCACGTGTAATCCCAGTAAACTCGGGGGATATGCACAGTCTCATCACCCGCAAAATTCGTCGTGAAGCGCTCCATATTGTGCGCTTCCATGAGCAAATCCAGCTCGCGCCGCAACGAACGGCGGAAATACGACACCATCATTACTGGCTGGTAACGCCGCGCATCGGGCATATCATGTTCTACCAAGCGCGCAAAATGCTGCAAAATGCGCAAATCGGCTTCTATTTTTTTATCTATGCCTGGACGACGCAGCTTCACCACCACTCGCGTACCATCGAATAACTGCGCCCGGTGCACTTGCGCCATCGAAGCTGCCGCAAACGGCTCACGGTCAAATTGCGCGAATGCCTCGTGGATCGGCTTGCCCAGCAGCAGCACCACATCCGCCTCGATCACTTCAAATGGGACTGGTGGCACATTCGACTGCAACTTTTCCAGCTCAACTATCCATGCAGGCGGCAGCAAATCAACCCGGGTCGCAAGCAACTGTCCCAATTTAACAAAGGTCGGCCCCAGCTCTTCCAGCGCCAAACGCACACGGATAGCAGGATCTAAATCGGCAATGTCATTGCGCTTGGGTTGAGTGCGCAAAATTCGACCAGCTCGCTCTAGCACTGTGCCTATACCTAGCACCCGCACAAAATCACCCCAACCGTATTTGATTAAAATACTGGCGATTTCATGCAAACGCGATAAATCCCGCACCACGCTAAAGGTTTCCCACAACATAGCTACACCCTCAATAAAGTCGGCTTATTTTAACCTGATACCCAACTCATCATCGAAATAAATCCAGTAAATCTTTGACCTAATTGGAAAACTCCATTAAATTGAAGTCTATGCACTTTATTAAGTACCTCATTCTTACCGCCTTCATCTTCACCCAGACACCGAGCTGGGCAGACGACAACACCACGAATTCGCCCCCTACCCGCACTGAACTGGCTTTATTTGCGATGGGTCTGGTGGGTGCCGTGTATAAACCTGGCGGTGACAACCCCAGTACAGGCATGGACTGCAGTGGCTTTGTAAAATATGTATTCGGCCAGGTCGCAGGCTTAAAATTACCGCACAATGCGCTGGCCATGAGTAAAATCAGTACAGAAATCAGCAAATCCGAACTCAAGCCTGGCGATCTGGTTTTCTTCAAAACCATGAAAGCCACGTTTTCTCATGTGGGTATTTATCTCGGCGAAAACCGTTTCATCCACGCCGCCAGCAGCAAAACGGGTGTCGTCATGATCTCGCATCTGGATGATACTTACTGGAGCGGCAAATTCAATGGCGCACGCCGCCTGTTGAACCCAATTGCAGCACTCTCCAGCACCGCCAGCGCAGCAAGCACGCCCAACCTCCCCACTATTGCCGAATAGTCTGCCAGCATGAGGCAGATCAACCTCAAACTCAGCCTGACCCTTTCTTTTGGATTGATGCTGGCATTACTGCTTGCCTTAACCTTGATTGGTCTGGCAAAAATGCGTGCGATCAATGAGCAACTGGTCACTATCGTCAGTGTCAACAATTATAAAACCGAGCTGATTACCATCATGCGCGACGCATTGCGTGACCGTGCACTCATCCTGCATTCACTGACGCTGAACACCAAGCCATTCGAGCAAAACGATGAACTTTATGACTTTCAAGAAAGTAGTGTCAGATTCGCCGATGCATTGCAGGCATTGAGGCTCTCCAAATTAAACACTGACGAAAAATCACGCCTGGATAAAATCGGAAACTATGCCAATATCGCCCAACCGCTGGGACGGCAGACAGTCTCCCTGGCGCTGGACAACCGCAACAGCGAGGCATTGTACCTATTACAAAACAGCACTATCCCCGCTCAAGCCAGAGTGCTCACTGCGTTGAATGATTTATTGCAACTGCAGCGCAGCGCTAATGCCGAAGCCGCCATCACCGCTTTCCGCACCTATGATGAAACCCGCAATTTCGTCATTATCATGGGCGTGGCAGCAGTCGGATTAGGCTTGTTAATCGCGAGCTTTGTTACTCGCCGTATCAGTCAACAGGCAGAAGAAATCGCCAAACAAAAACTCAAATATCAAACCCTGTTTGAGACCAATTTTGATGCGATCGTGCTCATTGGGGAAGACGGCTTTACCGACTGCAATCCAGCCGCGCTCGAGCTTTTCTGCATCGACAGTGTGGCCGAATTCACCCGAAAACCCCCGTCGATATTGGGTGCTCCCGTACAACCTGACGGGCGCACGGCCACTGAAGTAGCAGACGAGGCGATTGCCATCACCAAAACCCTAGGTCATCACACGTTCGAATGGCTGGGTATCCGCGCTAACGGGAAAACGTTCCCAACCGAAATCGACATGTACACCACACAATTAAATGGCAAGCCGGTGATACAAGCCATCATGCGCGACATCACCAAGCGCCGTCTGATTGAGCAAAATCTGCAAAACGCCCGAGATACTGCATTAGATGCCGCAAGAATCAAGGCTGAATTCGTCGCCAATGTCAGTCATGAAATCCGCACACCAATGAATGCCATCATAGGCATGAGTGGATTATTGCTTAAAACCCCGCTTAACTCTGCTCAGCAAGATTACGCCCGCACCGTTGATAGCGCTGCCAAAATGTTGCTGAAACTGATCAATGACATTCTCGACTTTTCCAAAATAGAGGCAGGCAAACTCGATATTGAATACATCGCCTTCGACCTGCACCAACACCTGCAGGACACATACCAGCTATTCCAACTCCGTGCGGCCGAGAAACAACTCGATTACCAATTGGCCATCAGCGCCAACGTCCCACGCTATATCACCGCCGACCCCTGGCGCATCCGTCAGGTGCTCACCAACCTGATCGACAACGCCATTAAATTCACCGCGGCCGGTACAGTGCGTATTGCCGTTGATTACAATCAAGACCTGCTCAGCATACGCATAGAAGACAATGGCATCGGCATTAGTGATGAAGCCAAAACCAGATTGTTTCAGGCTTTTTCCCAGGCCGACGGCTCAACCACGCGTAAATACGGCGGCACAGGACTGGGACTGACTATTTGCAAGCAGCTAGTCGAACTCATGGGTGGCGAGATTGGCATCAATGACCAGCGCACACAGGGCAGTTGCTTTTGGTTTACCCTGCCCGCAGCCATCGCCAGCGCCAGCGAGATCCAACCCTTGCAAGTTGCGGCTACTCCGCTATACAACCAGCAATCAGTTCTGGTTGTCGATGACAACGCCGTGAATCGTAAAGTCATGCAACATTTGTTAACCGCGCTGGGATTGGATGCCAGCACAGCGGCTGATGGCCTTGAAGCTGTAAAACTATGCCAGCAGCAACACTATGATTTAATTCTGATGGATTGTCAGATGCCAGAAATGGATGGTTACACCGCCACAGCAAACATCCGCGCTACCTCCCCCGACGCGGGCGCTATCATCGCCATGACCGCCGACACACAACCCGACACACAAAGCAATTGCCTGCTAGCAGGTATGCAAGACTATTTAAGCAAACCCGTACTCGAAACCGATTTGGTAAACACACTCAATCGCTGGCTATATCCCATAGACATGGACAAACTACGCGTTACCTGCCGTCAGGACAGCGCCCTGATCAAGGAAATGCTGCAACTTTTCATCGACTCCAGCGCCCCCTTACTAACTGAACTCAGCGCAGCAATAACAGCTCAAAACAGTCAGGCCGCCGCTCGCCCTGCTCATGAACTAAAAGGCGCCGCTGGCTACATTCACGCTCACCAAGTGGCGCACTACTGTGCCGAACTGGAAAAACTCATGCGCACTAATAATTGGGCAGCCGCAGCCGCACAATACTTGCAACTTAGCGTTGCATTTAACCAGGCAAAGCACTTCATCATAAGCATAGAGATGGAATGACATACTTACTTACCGCGCATGGGGCACTGGCAGCAATTGCGGTGAACAGCTCGCGGTGTGCGGTAGAAATCTCCATTATGCTGAAAGATAGCACTCTCATCTCTGCAAATACGTTTCAGCTGACTGCTGAAGGCCACCTTTGTATCAGGAACGGTCAGTCAGAGGTATATTAAGGTCTGCTATTCGGCCTAAGCGGTTCTTCCCCTCGACCTGACAGAAGTTGTTAGCGATTGACCGCTTTGTGGCTAGTTATTTACATAGAGCTACAGCCGCTGCGTGCCTTTAACCGACCGTCAGACACCAGCGGGAGAGTGCCCGCTGTGGCTTAGATAGCTGACGTTAAAAATGCGGAGCTATTATGCAAAGGGGGTTACTTTGGCACGCTGATAAGCTCCTGCGATCTATTCTGTTGAAACACTCATTTTTTGACGGACTTAGAGAAATTTAAGTGCTTGCCCATCACCCCACTTTATAAAAGTGATCATTTTTGCTTTAGCAATTCCTCAAACTGCTCAATTGGTACTGGCTTGCCAAACAGATACCCTTGGTAGTGAGTACAGCCCTTGCCCAGAAGAAGTTGTCGCTGATCCTCCGTCTCTACCCCCTCGGCAATGACATCCAGGTTCAGGCTGTTTGCCATTGCAATGATAGTGCGCACTATCGCCCTATCGCTGCTATCGACGGCAAGATTGTGTACGAAAGACTGATCTATCTTAAGCTGATCAAGCGGCAGTTGCTTAAGGTATTGCAAGGATGAATAGCCAGTGCCGAAGTCATCCAATGAGAAGCGGATACCGATTGCTTTCAATGTGTGCATGGTTGCAATGGTGTCGTCGATGCGCTCCAGCAACATGCTTTCAGTGAGTTCCAGTTTAAGTAGCTGTGGGTTGATGGTATGCCGTTGCACGGCAGATTGTACTTGAGCCACGAACTCAGCCTGATGAAATTGCTTGGCACTCACGTTCACCGACAGCGTGAGATCGCGGGTGAGCACATTTTGCTGCCATACTTTAAGTTGGGCGCAAGCCGTATCCAGCACCCATTGCCCGATAGGCAGTATCAGCCCCGTGTCTTCCGCCAGAGGGATGAATTCAATAGGAGACACTAAACCGCGTTCAGGGTGCGGCCAGCGAATCAATGCCTCGGCGCCGAATGGGTTCCACAAGTTATTCACCTGAATTTGGTAATACAACTGGAATTGCTGTTTCTCAAGTGCTATGCGCAACTCACTTCCGAGGGTTGTGCGGGCGTTAATGACGTCCTGCATTTTCGTGCTAAAGAATCTCAGGGTGTTGCGGCCCGCTTTTTTGGCCTGATACATGGCGATATCGGCTCGTTTCAGCAGCTCTTCCCCAGACTTGCCGTGATCGCTGAAAATGGTCGCACCGATACTGGAGGTACTGTGGTATTCATGCGTGGCAAGCTGGTAAGGCTGGCTGAGCGAAGCTAGAATTTTTTCGCTAATAGCTTTCGTCAGTGCTGCTGCTTCAATGGGTTGCTCGCTCAAATCTTCCAGCATCACCACGAACTCGTCACCACCTAGTCGTGCCACGGTGTCGCCTTCGCGCAGACAAGACTCCAGGCGTTGCGCTGTTTGTTGTAACAGTAAGTCACCTATATCGTGGCCGAGAGTGTCGTTGATATCCTTAAAGTTGTCCAGATTAACGAACAGGAGCGCACCCTCCCGGCCGCTACGTGCGCTGGAAGCGAATGCTTTATTGAGTCTGTCAATAAGTAGCCTCCGATTGGGCAGACCAGTAAGGCTGTCATAGAACGCCAAACGCTTGATCTTATCCGTCGCCTCATTACTCAAGGTGTTGTCGATGAACGTGCCAACGTAGTTGATAACGGTGTCATTTGAGTCTTTCACTGTAGTGATACTGAGGGATTCCGAGTAAATTTCACCACTCTTGCGTCGGTTTCGGATTATGCCTTCCCATCTACCAGTACGATTGATGTGTAGTGGTCTAATAATAAAAGACACCTCACTAGGTGGATAATTCATCTACTGAGAGGAAATTGCAATGACAGGAAGCAGAGCGAAATACGACGCAGCGTTTAAGCTGGAGATTGCCAAAATGGTCATAGACCAAGGCTTAACAGTCACGCAGGTGGTTAAAGACATGAACATCGGCGAGACCGCCGTCAGGCGCTGGGTTGAACAATATCGGGCAGAACGGCTGGGGCAACCTGGCATAGGCAAACCCATTACCGCCGAACAACAACGTATCCGCCAGCTTGAACAAGAGAACCGTCGCTTGAAATCGGATAATGAACTATTAAAAAAAGTGTCAGCCTTCTTTGCCCGCGAGTTGAAATGAGCCACCAACTGGTGAATCACTGGCAAAGCAAGGCAACAGTTACTCAACTCTGCGACCTGCTCGACATCAGCCGTGCGGGTTACTATGCAGCCAAAAGCCGCAACAAACCTGCTCAAGTATGCGCCACCAGCTTACACCTGCAAGCCGCTTTTAACGCCAATGGCAAATGTTACGGTAGTCGTCGATTAGTGGCTACACTGCGTGCCAAATCTATCCACATAGGACGGCATAAAGCACGTCGACTGATGCGGGAGTTAAACATCAAACCCATATGGAAACGCAAGTTCGTCAACACCACAGACAGCAAACACAACCTGCCTGTGGCGGACAACCTGCTGAAGCGTGAATTTAATCCCAGTGTACCCAACCAGGCGTGGACATCAGATATTACCTATATTCGTACCCGCACAGGCTGGCTATATCTGGCCGTGGTCATGGATTTGTATTCACGTCGCATCATCGGCTGGGCCATGGCACCGACCATGCCAGCAGAGTTGGTGTGCCGTGCATTACGCATGGCGATAGCTTCACGCCAACCTGCACCAGGCATCATCATGCATTCAGACCGAGGCAGCCAATATGCCAGTGGTGAATATCAGACGTTACTGCAACAATATGGTTTGATTTGCAGTATGAGCCGCAAAGGCAATTGCTGGGATAATGCCGTCATGGAGCGCTTCTTTCTGAACTTGAAGATGGAGCGTGTTTGGCAACGGGATTATGCCAATCAGATGGAGGCAAGCAAAGACATCGTGGACTATATTGTCGGTTTTTATAACTGCCAGCGGCTACATTCCACGTTGGGCTACGCATCACCGATTAATTATGAGCAGGAAATGGCAGCTAAACAACCTAGTGACGTGTCTGAAATTAGTTGACCACTACA
>JBBQPT010000040.1:0-20986 GCA_038217005.1 Burkholderiales bacterium | reverse complement strand
CATGAAAATTAGGTAAAATAGTATAGTTTTTCAGTTCGCGTAACCTTTTGAGGGATGTATTTATGAGTAATCAGCAAGTGGATCGCAGCAAACGCCGCTTCCTCGTCGCTGCTACCACAGCAATGGGTGGTGTAGCGGGTGTGGCTGTTTTAACACCTTTTGTGATGAGCATGTTACCTAGTGAACGTGCTAAAGCAGCGGGTGCGCCTGTAGAGGCGGATATTAGCAAGGTTGAGCCAGGCATGTTGCTTGCCATTGAATGGCAAGGTAAACCTGTGTGGATCGTCAATCGTACACCAGCTACTTTGGCCACTCTGGCTAAGATAGGCGATAAGTTGGTTGATCCTAATTCGGACGCGCCACAACAGCCTGCTTATTGTAAAAATACAGACCGCTCAATTAAGCCTGAATATTTGGTGGTAGTGGGTATTTGTACTCACTTGGGTTGTTCACCAACTTTCCGTCCTGAATTAGCCCCAGCAGATTTGGGTGCTGATTGGGTCGGTGGTTGGTTCTGCCCATGTCATGGTTCGCGTTATGATTTGGCTGCACGCGTTTACAAAAACGTTCCTGCGCCTATGAATATGCAAGTGCCACCTTATAAATACCTCACCGCCACCCGTATCCTGGTTGGTGTTGATCAAAAAGGAGCTTAATTTATGAGCGCTATGAAAAATCTGGTTGGTTGGATTGATGACCGCTTCCCGCTCACTGCGAACTGGAAAGCCCATTTGTCTGAATATTATGCACCTAAGAATTTCAATTTCTGGTATTTCTTTGGTTCATTGGCTTTGTTGGTTTTGGTTATTCAAATTCTGACAGGTATTTTCTTGACGATGAACTACAAGCCAGATGCTGCTTTGGCATTTATGTCAGTTGAATACATCATGCGTGATGTGGAATGGGGTTGGTTGATACGCTATATGCACTCAACTGGCGCGTCCATGTTCTTTGTGGTTGTTTATCTACATATGTTCCGTGGTTTAATTTATGGTTCATATCGCAAACCACGCGAATTGATTTGGGTCTTCGGTATGATGATCTACTTGGCATTAATGGCTGAAGCATTTATGGGCTATTTGTTACCGTGGGGTCAGATGTCATTCTGGGGTGCGCAAGTTATTATCTCCCTGTTCGGCGCGATTCCTTTTGTAGGCGATGCATTGTCGTTGTGGATACGTGGTGACTTTGTTGTTTCAGATGCTACTTTGAATCGTTTCTTTGCTTTCCATGTGATTGCATTGCCATTGGTGTTAGTTGGTTTGGTTGCAGCGCACATTATTGCGTTACACGAAGTCGGCTCAAACAACCCTGAAGGTATTGAGATCAAGAAGCATAAAGATCCAGTTACACACATTCCTTTGGACGGAATCCCTTTCCACCCTTACTACTCTGTTAAAGATATCGTAGGCGTGATTGTGTTCCTGATGGTGTTCAGTGCGATAGTGTTCTTTGCGCCTGAGTTTGGTGGCTGGTTCCTAGAGCCTGATAACTTTATTCCTGCTAACCCATTCAAAACACCTGAGCATATTGTACCTTTATGGTATTTCACCCCGTTCTACGCTATCTTGCGTGCGGTACCCGATAAGTTCTTGGGTGTAGTCGGTATGGGCGCTGGTGTGGTGATTATGTTCTTCTTGCCTTGGCTGGATCGCTCTAAAGTTAAATCTATCCGTTATCGTGGTACGTTGTATAAAACCATTTTGACAGTATTTATTATCAGCTTTATTGGTTTGGGTTACTTGGGTACACAACCTCCAACACCAGCGCTTACTATGCTGGCTCGTGTATTCAGTGTGATTTATTTTGGCTTCTTTATATTGATGCCTTGGTACACAGCTATCGATAAAACCAAACCAGTGCCTGAAAGGATTCCTGAATAATGAAAAAATTTTTATTAGCTTTGTTTTTTATACCTTTGACAGCTGTAGCTGCTGAGCATGTTTACTTAGATAAGGCGCCTGTTAATTTAGATGATTATGCTTCAATACAGCGTGGTGCAAAAGTCTTTACTAACTACTGCTTGAGCTGTCATAGTGCTAATGCAATGCGTTACTCACGCCTGGAAGATGTGGGCTTGACTGAAGAGCAAATTAAAAACAACTTGCTTTTCGCAACCGACAAAGTAGGCAATACCATGAGCATTGCAATGCCACCAGCAGATGCAAAAAAATGGTTCGGTGCTGCACCGCCTGATTTGTCAGTAGTTGCTCGTTCACGTAATCCTGATTGGCTCTACACTTATCTGCGTAGTTTCTACCTGGATGATTCACGTCCTACGGGTTGGAACAATACTGTCTTTGTCAAAGTTGGTATGCCGCATGTGTTGTGGACTTTGCAAGGTAAGCAGGTTCTTAAAGAATCTGCACATGGTGAAGCTGAAGCGCATGGTAAACCAGAGTTTGAGTTGGTACAGCCTGGTTCGTTAACACCAGCCGAGTATGATGCAACGGTAGCCGACCTTGTTAATTACCTGACTTGGATGGGCGAGCCAGCTAAAATGAAACGTATGGAACTGGGTGTGATAGTTCTGTTGTTTTTGAGCATATTCTTCGTTCTTGCGTACTACATGAAAAAAGAGTTTTGGAAAGACATACATTAATCTAGCCAGTCAGGTAGATTGATTTTACGGCCGACGGTATTCCCGTCGGCCATATTATTTTGGGGTAATCACTATGATGACATTGTATTCTGGCAATACTTGCCCATACAGCCAACGCTGTCGTATCGTCCTGTTTGAAAAAGGCATGGATTTTGAAGTGATAGACGTGGACTTGCAAAACAAGCCTGATGATCTTGCGTTGATGAATCCTTATAATCGCGTACCCGTGTTGGTGGAACGCGATTTAGTGCTTTATGAAGCTAATATCATCAACGAGTACATTGATGAGCGTTTCCCCCACCCACAATTGATGCCTGCAGACCCGGTGATGCGTGCCCGTGCGCGGTTGTTCCTGTTTACTTTTGAACAAGATTTGTTCAGTCACGTAAACGCAATCGAGAATGGTAGCAAAAGTGCGGCAGATAAAGCTCGTGTTATTATTCGTGATAATTTAACGCAAATTTCGCCTATATTTGCAAAGCAGCAGTTTATGTTGAACGATGATTTTTCTATGTTAGATGTGGCTATTGCACCATTGCTGTGGCGTTTAGAGCATTACGATATACAGTTGCCCAAGCAAGCGGTCAATCTGTTGAAGTATGCAGAGCGTTTGTTTAGTCGTACTGCATTCATCGATGCATTAACGCCTAACGAAAAAGCGATGCGTAAATAATGTCTGATAATGGTACTAAACCTTATCTTATCCGTGCCATTTTTGAATGGTGTGTAGATAGCGGTTATACGCCTTATCTATCAGTAGTTGTCGATGCCAATACTCGCGTGCCAATGGAATATGTTAAAGATGGTGGTATTGTCTTGAATTTATCGCCATCGGCGACGCATGGCCTATTGATAGATAATCAATGGGTGCGTTTTTCTGCACGGTTTAATGGTGTGTCTCGACAATTGGAGGTTCCAATTACTGCGGTTGCTGGAATATTTGCGCGAGAAAATGGTGAAGGGCTGGGATTTGAGGTCAGTGATACTGCATCTGTTGTGGAGGATGATGAAACTCCGCCTGAACCCACGAAGCCTACAACCAAACCTAAGTTCCAAGTTGTGAAATAGGCACTTATTCATTAACTGATATTTTTAGTGTGAATTACTGTTCACTTAGCTAGAAACTTTAGGTATAATGTCGCCTCTTGCCCTCTTAGCTCATCCGGTAGAGCAACGGTTTTGTAAACCGTAGGTGGTCTGTTCGAGTCAGACAGAGGGCACCAAATTGAAAGCACCTAGTACATTATGTCTAGGTGCTTTTTTATTACTGAAATATCTATAAACAGATATTTCAGTGTTTGGAAGCGCTCATACTGCTCCCCTCAAAATCGTAATACGTTTGCGTATACTCATGGATTGATATTGCCGCCAATTTTGTAAGCGTGGGTGTAAAATAACCATCTTTACATTCTGAATATGGCGAGTGACATGGCATTGCAATCAGTTATGGCTTCCGCCCTTGATTTAAATCGCAGTTGTAACTGCCGAACATTAAATACTGCAACGTTGTATCGCCAGCTGGCAACAGATGCAATTTGGGGCGATAAACAATTAGCGGTTCTTAACTCACGTCTGCACTTATTTTCGTCTACCGTTGTCTTCGTTTGTCCACGAACCATGTTGGCAATGAAGCAGATAGTCTCTGCCATAGAGGCGGCCATCCTGCTGCCCAAATATCAACAGCAGGCGTTATCTCGCGCTCCAACTATCGCGGTTAAATCGCATGGTCCATTGGGTGTTTTTATGGGCTACGATTTTCATCTGGGTGAGCATGGGCCACAACTTATAGAAATTAATACTAACGCTGGTGGTGCCTTGCTTAATGTGGTTTTGGCTCGGGCACAGCAGGCTTGTTGTGAAGAAATGGCGTGGGCATTTGAACCTAATAGGGTTTTGCCCAAGATAGAGCAAGATTTTCTGGCGATGTTTCTGCATGAGTGGCAGTTGCAGCGTGGTGATGCGCCGATGGGCCGTGTAGCAATTGTTGATGATGATCCTGGTCATCAATATTTGCACCCTGAATTTGAACTTTTTGCACGGCTATTCTCGCAAGCGGGTATTGCTGTTGTCATTGCCGATGCCCGTGAGTTGAGGTGGGAGTCAGGTAAATTGCATCATGCGGGCCAGGTCATTGATATGGTCTATAACCGCTTAACTGATTTTTATTTAACAGCCCCCGAGCACGAGGCGTTGCGCTTAGCGTATGAAGCAGGAGCAGTCGTTTTGACGCCGCATCCGCACGTGCATGCTTTGTATGCCGATAAGCGGAATTTAGTTGTCTTGAGTGATGCCGTGCAGCTCGAAAACATGGGTGTTACGACGACTGTACGTGATGTCTTGTTAGCAGGAATACCGCATACGCAATTAGTGTCTGCAGAAAATGCTGATAAACTTTGGTCTGAACGGCGTCAGCTGTTTTTTAAACCTACGACTGGTTATGGCAGTAAAGCTGCTTACCGAGGCGATAAAATTACCCGTCGTGTCTGGCAGGAGATATTGCAAGGCGATTATGTTGCACAGGCGATAGCGCCGCCGAGCGAGCGATTAATTAATGTGGATGGTGAAAATACTGCATTGAAATTGGATGTTCGAGTTTACACCTACCAGGGGGGCGTACAGCTGGTAGCGGCGCGGTTATATGCCGGACAAACAACTAATTTTCGAACCCTCGGTGGTGGTTTTGCCCCCGTGTTCGTTGTGCCTCAGTGAGTTATTATGTGTGGAATATGCGGGGAATTACGGTTTGATGCTGCACCAGCAGATATGCTGGCAATACAGCGCATGTCAGGCAAATTGTCGCGTCGCGGACCCGATGATGCAGGGGTATATCAGGATGGTGTAATGGCGTTTGGACACAGGCGTCTGGCAGTAATTGATTTGTCACAGCATGCACATCAGCCTATGGTCGATGCAGAGTTGAAACTGTCCCTGGTGTTTAATGGCACAATTTATAATTATCGCGAATTGCGTACTGAGTTGATTAGCCTGGGTTATCAATTTGTTTCAAATGGCGATACCGAAGTAATTATCAAAGCCTACCATGCCTGGGGTGAGAGTTGTGTAAAGCGGTTTTATGGGATGTTTGCCTTTGCACTTTGGGATGTGCGTCACGCCAGTCTGTTTTTAGCGCGTGATCGTTTTGGTATGAAGCCGCTTTATTATAATCTGGAAGGTACTCGACTAAGGTTTGCGTCTAGTGTACAGGCGTTGTTAGCTGCTGGTGATGTTGATGTTAGTATCAATCCCACTGCCTTGCATCACCATTTCACCTTGCATAGTTCAACTCCCGCACCTCACACGATTTTGAATGGGATAAAGAAACTCGCGCCAGCGACTACCATGCTGTTCACAACTGAAGGTCAGATTACTCAACATCGGTATTGGCACCTGAATGCCACTCGACCTGAGCAGGCATTGACTGAAGAAGACTGGTTGGTTGCCACCCGCAGTGTGCTTGCACGTGCGGTAGAACGCCATCGTTTAGCCGCCGATGTTCCGGTGGGTGTGCTGTTATCTGGCGGTTTGGATTCCAGTTTGCTTGTCGGCTTGCTGGCAGATCATGTGCAAGATTTACGTACATTTTCCATAGGCTTTGAGGATGTCGATGCGTCTATTGAGCCTGCTGATGAGTTTGAATATTCCGACCTGATTGCTCAGTATTTTCACACGCACCATCAGCAATATCATATTCCCAATAGTGAGGTGTTAGAACGCCTGCCTGAAGCCATTGCTGCGATGACTGAGCCTATGGTGAGCCATGATGTCATTGCATTTTATTTGCTTAGTGAACGCGTGTCGAAACAGGTCAAAGTGGTATTGGCGGGACAGGGTGCAGACGAGGTGTTTGGCGGCTATTTCTGGTATCCGCAGATGGATGCCGCAATAGGTACGCCGTTAGAGAAATTCAGTCAGCATTATTTTGATCGAGATCATGCAGAGTATCTGGACATGATAGCGCCGCCCTGGCATGTCTCTGATGTGACCGCTGCGTGGGTGAGCGATCAATTGAATCAGCCCGAAGCCAGTGAGTTTTTGGATCAGGTATTGCGTTTTGATGTAACTTCGCTGATTGTCGATGATCCTGTTAAGCGCGTTGATAATATGCCCATGAGTTGGGGTCTGGAGGTGCGTGTGCCATTTCTGGATCACGACCTGGTTGAACTCGCTGCGCGTATGCCGCCGTCACTCAAACTTAAAAATGGAGGTAAATTTCCACTTAAAGCCGTTGCCCGTGGAATCATACCTGATGCAGTGATAGATAGACCTAAAGGCTATTTTCCTGTGCCAGCCCTAAAATACGTACGTGGCGAGTTTTTGTCATTGATGCGCGATATTTTAAATTCACCTACTTGCAGGCGGCGCGGTTTGTATCAACGAGATTATGTGGATAAATTACTGGCCCAACCTGAAAGCTATTTTACGCGCATACGTGGCAGCAAACTTTGGCACTTGGCGTTGCTGGAATGGTGGCTGCAAATCCATGTTGATACCCTGTGACATGAAGCCAGCCATATTCATTAACCTTTTAACCATCTAGTTGCATGATGACAAAATCAAAACATATACAAATTTCTACCGTGCCTGAGCAAGCCGTATTGTCACCAGCACAAAAGAAATTTAACGCAACGCTTAAAAAGATAGAGGCGCAGAAAGCTTTGCTGGCGGAGTGGCAAGCAGAGTTGCAAGCATGTCAGCAAGCCAGTCACACCAAACTGGAGCCATTGAAACAAAACTTGCATGAGCAACAGTCTATTATGCTGACATTGCTTGATAATTTATATAAGACAGAAAAGTTTGCCCGTAATCAGCAGGATAAAATAGCTAATCTGATTATGCAAATGTGTAATGAACTCATCGCCATGGCTGGCCGGGATGATTTGAAGTTGCTGTATAACCAGTATAGCGAGACAGATTATGATGCTGAAATCGCCGAAGATAAGTTGCTTGAAGCAGAGTTATTGCAGGATATGTTTGAGGCCCAGTTCGGTGTAACTTTGGATGCTGATGATGAGCTGGATTTTGCCGATCCTGATATGGTTGCGGCAAGACTACATGAAAAGCACGCATCTATGCAGCGGGACGCGCAGGCACAACGTAATCTGCACAAAAAATCTGCTAAACAGTTGGCTCAGGAGGCGCGTGAACAGGAAGATGCTGCGGGGATGAGTAAATCCATTCAGGCGGTATATCGACAATTGGTTACAGCGCTGCATCCTGATCGTGAATCTGATCCTGTTGAACGTGAGCGTAAAACCGAACTGATGCAGCAGGTGAATGTGGCTTATACCAAAAAAGATTTATTGCAGTTGTTGTCTTTGCAATTGTCTATGGAACAAATTAATAAGGACAATATTAATAACATCGCGGAAGACAGGCTCAAGCATTACAACAAAGTATTGGCGAAGCAGCTTCATGAGTTGCAGCAGGAAGTGATAGCGATGGAAATGCAGGTGAAGCAGATGGTCGGAGTGTCAGCTTATGAACCGCTATCACCAAAAAAATTGATGTTCATCTTTAAACAGGATATGCAGGGTTTACAATATGAGATTGCGCGAATCAAGCAGGATATTCGTGCGTTCAAGGATGTGAAGCGGTTTAAGGATTGGCTTAAAAGCTACCAAATTTCCTGAATGCGGTGAAAGTCACCACCCTTGCGCTATGGGTGGTGGTTGGATTTAGTGCGTGTTTTCGGATTTTTCAACTGAGGGCGAAGACTCATCGCTGAGATAAGGGTAGCGCACATGGCCGTAGCGTATCAACAAAATTGCCAGCGCCAGCAATAAAATAGAGCTAGTGATGGCGATTAAACGCCATTCGTCCATGGATTTCATATCCAGTATCAGATAACGTGCAAGGGCGACGATGCCGATATAAAGCGGGAAACGTACCGGCAGTTTCCCCGACGTGTAGTAGCGCTGTATCATCGCCACCACTTCGAGGTAAAGAAACAGCATCAGCAAATCAGTCAGCGTCACGGTTTTGCTGGCGAGCATTGCCATGACCTCGCTGCTCATTGCAAACACCGTGGCGATGGCAATGACGAGTAGCCCTATGTGCTCTATCAATGAAAGTGCGGAATGATTAAATTGTTGTATGCTTTTTTTCATTGGTTTGGTTCGCTTAATTATTTCGTTAATGCCATAAACAACTTGGGTAATTGCTCGGGCAACCTGGCGATATTATCTATCACCGCATACTGTTTGCCAAATATATCTCCAACATAGCCCCCCGCTTTGGGGTCGAGTGTGATGCAGTAGGTGTATATGCCGTCCTGATCCAGCTCGCGCACCGCCACTTTGGCATCTTCTATGAGCAAGCGCGGATCTTTGGTATCGATATCCGCAGGTTCGCCATCGGTCAATATCAGCAATAGCTTTTTATCCGCCTGTTGATGTGCGAGATAGTGACCTGCGTGGCGTATGGCCGCCCCCATGCGGGTGGAATAACCCGCTTGCATCGCGGCAAGACGTGCTTTGACAGGCGTGTCCCAGTGCTCGGAATAGCCTTTAATATGCAAATAGCGTACTTCGTGGCGAGTGTTGGAATGGAAGCCGCTGATGGCGAATTTGTCGCCCATCTGCTCGATGGCCCAGCCCAGCAACGTCACTGCCTCCTGACTCAATTCCAGCTTGCTTTGCTGGCAGCCTTCAGGCACGTCGGCTAACGATGCGGATAAATCCAGCAGCAATGATACGGCGATATTGCGCCCGTCATGGCGGTGGCTCATGTTGATGCGCGGATCGGGCACGGCGCCACTTTTGTAATCAATCAATGAACGAATGGCGACGTCCAGATCCAGTTCCGCGCCTTCTTCCTGGTAACGTAGTCGGACTTTGTTTTGCGGCTTGAGCAGGTCGATGATTTTTTTCAGCTGCTTGGCCAGACTGGCATGTTTTGCCAGTATTTTGTCGATATCATTGGCATCGCCGACTGGATGCAAATGCTCATACACGCTCGCCCAATCTGGGCGGTAATGTTCTGCACTGTAATCCCATTCCGGGTATAACCGTGGCGGCATACGGAATTCGGCTTGCTCTTCAGGCTGTGCCTTTTGGGGCTTTTGATCGTATTCTTCTTCGTCACCTTCTTCGATAAATTGCCACATCAGCCGATTGTCGTCGCGGTAATCGACTTCGGTATCGTCAAAAAATGTTTTGGCACTGAGGTCGCTGCCGACGCGAGTTTTGGCGATAAATTGCACGCCGAGTGTGACCATATTAGCGGTGCTGCTGATGCCAGTTGCCATTTCAGCGTGAAAGCGGGCGACGAAATCAAGTATGTCGGCATTGGTATAACCATGCTGCGGGTCGAGTAATGCACGGGACAGGGTGTACAGGCGGTGACGTATGCATGCATGGCCTTCTGGACATGCGCCTTGTTTCGGCGTCGGGTGTATAGCCGCCCATAGTT
This sequence comes from Burkholderiales bacterium, assembly GCA_038217005.1. Lineage (GTDB taxonomy): Bacteria > Pseudomonadota > Gammaproteobacteria > Burkholderiales > Sulfuriferulaceae > Sulfuriferula. The sequence goes on along the minus strand of JBBQPT010000040.1, from coordinate 10,974 downwards.
TGCGCAAGCCCGGGTAGCGCTGCATGGCTAAGAACTCTACGCGCGAATCTTCAAAAACCTCTACTGCCATGCGTTGGAAAGGACTCAGGTTGTCGGCAATAACGGGTGTCGTCCAGATGCGATGGGCACTGATGTGGGCAAGCAGCGCGCGATAACGGTCGATACCGCGTGCGCCTATCATGTCATCATAAACATCGGGCAAATGGACACCCCGCGCGTCAAAATACGGTATCGGCTTGCGTATCTCGTCAAACGCCAGCGAATAAGGGACAAAAGTGGCATCGGTCTGCCATAAGCCACGCAAATATAAATCCAGTTGCCGTTCACTGTCGGTGAATAGTGTGCCATGACGCTCGCGCTGCATGACCGCACGGCTATCCGCTGTTTTTAGCAGGAAGTACTCGCGCTGGCGGTCGGGGTCGTTGGCGTAGGCTTTAACGCCGTAATCCACCCAATTGCGCAGTCCACCAAAAGATAAGGTGCCGAACAAATAGGGTGCCGTATTCAGAAATTCAACCAGACATTGGCTGGTGTACATCGAATCAATACCATGTACCTTGGGGCTGGTGCGCTCCATGGTTAGCCAGACGAGGTGGAAATACTCGTTGAACAGCGCACGGCTTTCCAGGGCGCGGGCGGCGGCTGCCAGACTTTGTAAAAATGGCGCAATGGCTTTGCTGTTGGGTGTGCGGGTCAGTTTCTGCACAAAAGCAACGACATCGTTAATGACGTCCTCACCCAGCAATACGGCGACTTCCGGCGTCTCTTCCAGAAATGCCAGGACGGGTTCTTCACCGCGCCCCATTTTGCACAGTGTGCGTGCGCCATCAATATAGGCGGTTAGTGCAAGAGGGGAAAGCCGTTTCTGGGCATAGGCAAAGCAGTCCGGGAATACGCTTTGTACGCGAGTAAAACCGCAGGACAGTGCTTTGATTTCATCGATAAGCGTATCAGTCATGGCGTTGTCTGATAGTGCTTAGGCAAAAATCGCATCAATTGCGTGGTCTAGCGTGTCACGTATATCTTTGTCGTCGGTGATCGGGCGTACCAATGCCATGCGGCAAGCATCAGTCGCTGGAATGCCGCCGTTGATCAAGGCTGCTGCGTAAACCAACAGACGGGTAGAAATACCCTCATCCAAACCGTGGCCTTTGAGTTTGCGTGCGGTTTCAGCGATACGTACCAAACGGTCAGCAATGTCCACACTGATGTTGGCTTCTTTGCTGACAATTTCAGTTTCTACAGAACAGAGTGGGTAATCGAACTCCATTGCTGCGAAGCGCTGTTTGGTGGACTGTTTCAGGTCTTTCATCAGGCTTTGGTAGCCTGGGTTGTATGAAATCACTAACTGAAAATCAGGATGGGCAACGACTAGTTCACCTTTTTTGTCCAGCGGTAAGGTGCGCCGGTGATCGGTCAGCGGGTGGATAACAACAGTGGTGTCCTGGCGCGCTTCGACCACTTCATCCAAATAGCAAATCGCACCATAACGCGCTGCCAGGGTCAGCGGACCATCAACCCAGCGCGTGCCGTTGGCGTCAAGCAAGTAGCGACCTACCAGGTCTGATGCAGTCATGTCTTCGTTACACGCGACAGTGATTAAAGGCTTGTTTAATTTCCATGCCATGTACTCAATAAAACGAGACTTACCACAACCTGTAGGACCTTTTACCATCACCGGCAAGCGGGCGTTGTAAGCTGCTTCATATAGTGTGATTTCGTTGTTTTGGGCTTGATAGTAAGGTTGTTCGGTAATTTGATATTGGGTGATGTCGAATTGAATAGTCATTTTGGCCTCGCTATGTAGTGTGGGTTTATTCCACTAAATTCTGCTGTGAAAACATACTGGAATAAAAAAGCCCCTGAAAATCCCAGGGGCTTTCAACGCACTGCCGCCATAGAGCGGCAGTTTGCCTGGGGTACGTATTACTTGTGTACACCCAGCTTTTCACGCCAGCCTGGGTAGATCTTGTCAGCATCGCCTGGGAATGACTCGAATGCGCGAGCGAATTCTTTATGTTCTTTAGCGAACTCAATAGGATCAGCACCGGCTTTCCAGCATTCATAAGATTGACGCAGTGAGATCGCACCTGCAGCTGGGCTGTCGATGTGACCATAAGCGCCACCACCAGAAGTGTTGATAACGTTACCGTGACCCAAGTTCTCAAAGAAGCCTGGCAGACGCAATGCATTCATGCCGCCTGAGATGATAGGTGTGGTAGGTTTCATGCCATACCATTTCTGGAAGTACACAGGACCTTGCGCTTCATCGCGTTCGATCATGTAAGCGATGTTTTTGTCAGAGTTCTCGCCTTCCATTTTGCCATATCCCATAGTGCCTACGTGGATACCAGAAGCGCCTTGTAAACGTGAGATTTTAGCCAATACAAATGCGGTGTAACCACGTTTAGCTGACGGCGATGTGATCATGCCGTGACCAGCACGGTGGTAGTGCAAGTATTGACCGGGATATTGACGACGAGCAGTAGTAATCATGCCCGGACCGCCTACGAAACCGTCAACCAGGAACGCGACTTTGTCAGCATCTGGTCCGAACGTTTCGAGGATGAAGTCAGCACGAGCACACATTTCGTAGTGGTCATCTGCAGTGATGTTTGCAGAGAACAATTTAGCCTGACCTGTTTCATCTTGAGCGCGTTTCATTGCGTCAGCAACTAAAGGAATGACCTTTTTAGCTGGGCAGAAAGTTTGGTTGCCTTGTGGCTCATCATTCTTGATGAAGTCACCACCTAACCAGAACTGGTAAGCAGCAGCCGCAAATGGCTCAGGACGCAAACCTAATTTAGGCTTGATAATGGTGCCGGCAATGTAACCGCCGTTTTGTATTGGACGACCAAGGATGCGCCACATGTCGCTGATGTCTTTAGAAGGACCGTCAAACAACTGGATAGCGCGTTCAGGTACATGGAAGTCGTGGATTTTAGCGTGTTTAATATCGCCCATACCTTGGTTGTTACCGATAATCAATGTCAATACTGACACGATCATCATGCGACCGTCGGTGATGTTGCGATCGAACAATTCCATAGGATATGCAATACGCATATCTTCAGTAGCTTCGTCGATGTAATAAACCAAAGCATCAACGCCTTTGGTGAAATCATCGGTGGTTGAAACTTCAACGTTGGTACCTGTTGAAGACTCAGCTGCAAAGTGTGCAGCTGCTTCTAAGTAACCGTGGCCTGGGTTAGGGCACATTTTGTAAGCAACTAGTATGTGCTTGCCGCCTTTAATTAAATCTTCTTCTTTCAGACTAAGGTCTGAATAACGTCCTGATTGATCCATATCATAACTCCAGTGGTTGTAAGGGCTTGCCTAGGCTGCGTGGTTATGCTGCAACCCATGGGCAGAACTATACATAGCAAAATGCATAAGATATATTCAATTGTTATTGTTGTTTCTATAAGCTAATGCTTATGTATTTTTTAATTGTGATTTGGTGAGATTAGTGAATGGTGCAATAGTAAATTGCAGTCAGCACAGTGTTGTTTGCGCGATGACGTCAGGCAGTTTTTTCGGGGATTTGATGCGTAATTGCTTATTGATATTCATTTGCCCGAACACAACCTCGATGTCTTTTACGCTAACGTCGAATTGTTTGGCAAGAAAGCGCACCATGTGGTCGGTGGCTTTGCCATTGCTGGGTTCAGCTGTGACGCTGATTTTGAGCTGATTGCCCTTAGGCTTGCCAATTTTGTCTTGTTTGGCACTGGGTGTGCCGAGCACGTTGAGGACGAGGGTGTCGCCCTCCCAGTAGTAAAACGAGGTGTTGCTACTCACTCAGCGATTTGGGGATAGGGAAGGTGACGTTTTCTATAATGCCTTCGAGTTCGTTGACTGTGTCGGCACCATATTGTTTTAATTGAGCTATCACCTCTTGCACCAGCACTTCAGGTGCAGATGCGCCAGCGGTTACGCCAATATTGGCTTTTCCTGTCAACCAATCGGCTTGAAGTTGGCTGGCATTGTCCACCATATAGGCAGTCACACCTAAATTTTGTGCAACTTCGCGTAAGCGGTTGGAGTTGGAGCTGTTCGGTGAGCCAACGACTATGACCAGGTCACACTGCTGTGCCAGGGCTTTGACTGCATCCTGGCGGTTTTGTGTGGCATAACAGATATCGTCCTTTTTTGGCCCGACAATGTTGGGAAAGCGCGCTTTGAGTGCGTTGATTACACGCATTGCGTCATCTACAGATAGTGTGGTCTGAGTGACAAAAGCGAGTTTGTCAGCATCGGTAACGGTGAGCGTTGCCACATCGTCAGGTGTTTCCACCAGATACATGCCGCCATTACTTTGGCCCATGGTGCCTTCGACCTCAGGATGCCCTTTATGGCCTATCATGATGATTTCCATGCCTTTGTCACGCATGCGTGCGACTTCCAGATGAACTTTGGTGACCAGTGGGCAAGTGGCATCAAATACCATCAGTCCGCGTGCTTCAGCTTCGCGGCGAACGGCTTGGGAAACGCCGTGTGCACTGTAAATGAGGGTGTTGCCTGTTGGAACGTCACTCAAATCTTCAATAAAAATCGCACCTTTGGCTTTGAGGTTTTCCACTACAAATTTATTATGTACGACCTCATGACGCACATAGATAGGTGCACCATAACGTGCCAATGCGCGTTCAACGATTTCGATTGCGCGGTCAACGCCAGCACAAAAACCACGGGGGTTAGCAAGTTGGATGTGTATGGTCATGATGTTCTGCCGTGTATTGCTAGAATTTCAACTTCAAATTCTATGGTTTTACCTGCAAGGATATGGTTAAAATCTATACTTACATCGTGCTCCGCAATGGCAGCAATACGACCGCCTAAAGTATCGCCATCAGGTAATTCAAATTCGACGTAATTATTGACGACGGGCGGTGCATCGTGAAATTCATCAATAGGTACGTTTTGCACCAGTTGCGGGTCATGCAGACCAAATGCCAGATCAGGTGTAAGAATAAACACCTGGCGACTATTGAGCGGTAAATCTATCAGCCAGCGCTCCAAATTTGGTTCCAGTGTGCCATCACCCAAGGTAAGCATCATGGGCTCATCGCTAAATGTGCTATCTATATCAGCCCCACCCTGAATGCGTATTGCAAAGTGCAGGGTAATCGTGTCGTTATTTTGTACTTGTAGGCTCATGGTTTTTTGAAACTGTCCCAAATTAAAAATACTGCACCGATAGTAATCGCAGAATCAGCAATGTTGAATGCTGGCCAGTAATAGCTGTTGATGTGGAATGATAAAAAATCCACCACATAGCCGTGATTGAGGCGATCAATCAAGTTACCCAGCGCGCCACCGAGGATGAGGCTAAGCGCGAGTTTGGATAACACGCTCCCCGTGTCGCGACGTAGCAGATAAATAATCACTACACTGGAAATGCTGGCGACAGCGATAAAAAATCCTTGTTGCCAACCGGGCTGATTGGCAAACAAACTGAATGCGGCACCTGTGTTGTGCGCTCGCACCAAGTCAAAAAATCCCGTGACTTTGAGTAAATCGCCCCACATAAAAACCTGCAGGATGATGTATTTGCTGATTTGATCCAAGGCGATGACGAGCGCGGCGACGATGAGGCCCTGTTTGAGTTTAGGCATGATGTCTAGACTCTCCCGCGCCAAATAGATTGCTGTGACAACGTCCACATAAGCTAGGGTGGTCAGCAATGCTACCTACGTCGGCGCGATAATGCCAGCAACGCTCACATTTTGCATGATTGCTGGCGCGAGCGATATAGCGTGGTGCGCTGGTATTGGCAAGGTGAAGGTTCGCACTGGAGGTGATCATTGCCAAGCGCAAATCATCGCCCAGCGCAGCCAGCGCCGCGTAATGGCTGGCATCGGCGTGAATATCAATTTCGGCTTGCAGTGATGAGCCGATTTCACCCGCCGCACGTAACGGCTCCAAATCCTTGCGCACTTCCGCCAGCGTTTCGCGTATCAGCATCCATTGTTCATTGAGCGTATGTGCGTCAGCAGGCAATGGGATGTCGTGCCAGAGTTGTAAAAATATGCTGTCATGGGCGTTGTTGCTCAATAACATCCATACTTCCTCGGCAGTAAAGCTCAAGAATGGGGCCATGATGCGGGTTAGTGCATGGGTGATGTGGTGTAACGCATGTTGTGCCGAGCGGCGCGCGATAGAATCAGGCGCACTGGTGTATAGCCTGTCTTTAAGAATATCCAGATAGAAACCACCCAAATCTTCCGAGCAGAAATGATGTAGCTTTTGCACAATGTGGTGGAATTCATATTGCTCGTAATGCGCTAACACATCTTGCTGAAACTCATTGAGCATTACCATGGCGTAGCGGTCTATACTCAGCCATTGGTTGATGGGTAATGCATGTTGGTGGCTATCAAAATCCACCAGGTTGGCGAGTAAGAAGCGTAGCGTATTACGGATACGACGGTAAGATTCAACTACGCGCTTCAAAATTTCATCAGAAATAGTGAGTTCGCCTGAGTAGTCCGTTGACGCTGTCCACAGGCGCAAAATATCTGCGCCATAAGTATCCATGACTTTTTGCGGCGCGACTACGTTGCCTTTGGATTTGCTCATTTTGTGACCGTGACCATCCACCACAAAGCCATGGGTGAGCAAGGCGCGATAGGGGGCGTAACCATCAGTGGCGCAACCGGTGAGCAAACTCGACTGGAACCAGCCGCGATGCTGGTCGGAGCCTTCCAGATACAAATCAGCTGGATGTGCAAGTTCTGGGCGTTGTTTGAGTACGCAAGCGTGAGTGACGCCTGAATCGAACCACACGTCTAGCGTGTCCGTAACTTTTTTGTAATCCGCAGTGTCCCTGCCGAGTAACTCACTGGCTTCGAGTGAAAACCATGCTTCTATGCCAGTTTTTTCGACTTTTTGCGCGACAGTTTCGATAAACTCAGCTGTGCGTGGATGCAATTCTCCGGTTTCTTTGTGGATGAATAAAGGCATAGGTACGCCCCAATTACGCTGGCGTGAAACACACCAGTCTGGCCGATTTTTCATCATGCCTTCCAGTCGTGCTCGTCCCCAGGCTGGGAAAAATGTGGTGTTGGCAACCGCTGCAGTGGCGTGTTCGCGCAAACGGGTATGGTTGGCATCGGTTTTATCCATGCCGATAAACCACTGATGGGTGGCGCGGAAAATAATTGGCGTTTTGTGGCGCCAGCAATGTGGATAGCTGTGTATGAGTTTGGCGTTTGCCAATAGCGCATCACGTTCGGTTAATATGGTGATAACGGTTTTGTTACCTTCCCACACGGTTTGTCCGCCGACGAAGGGGATGCTGTCGAAAAATTTACCATCGTCGCTAACCGGATTTTCTACCGGCAAATTGTACTTTAGCCCGATTTGATAATCGTCAACACCGTGTGCGGGGGCGGTGTGAACGAGTCCTGTACCTGCTTCTGCAGTGACGTGTTCGCCGCAGATGATGGGTACGATGCGGTCAAGGAAAGGATGGTGCAGACCAACATGTTCCAGTGCGCGACCTTGGCATTGCCCAATCACTTCGACCGATTCAAAGCCATAACGTTTGATAGCTGCTTCAGCTAAATCGCGTGCGAGTATCAATATGCCTTTAGGCGTGAGGATGCAATCATAGATAAAGTCAGGGTGAACGGAAACTGCCTGGTTCGCCGGTAAGGTCCATGGTGTCGTGGTCCAGATAACGGCATAGATAGGCTCGTCCATCGCAGGCAGGCCAAGTTTAGTGGCGAGTGCTGCGCTGTCTTCAACTGCGAATGCGACATCAATGGCGGCTGAGGCTTTGTCTTCGTATTCGACTTCGGCTTCGGCCAGCGCAGAGCCGCAGTCTACACACCAATGTACGGGTTTCGCACCTTGATACAGATAACCGTTCGCCAGTATTTCACCCAGGGTGCGCATGATGCCAGCTTCAAACGCAAAATCCATGGTGCGATAAGGATGATCCCAATCGCCTAATACACCCAGGCGGATGAAGTCTGCTTTCTGTCGCTCAATCTGGCTTGCAGCATATTCGCGACAAAGCTCACGGAAACGTGCAGCGGGTATGGCTTTGCCATGCAGCTTCTCGACTTGCAGCTCTATCGGTAGCCCATGACAATCCCAGCCTGGCACATAGGGCGCATCAAAACCAGATAGCGTTTTGCTTTTGATAATGATGTCTTTGAGTATCTTGTTGACCGCATGACCGATATGGATGTCGCCGTTAGCATAAGGTGGGCCGTCATGCAGAATAAACTTGGGCCGGCCTGCTGCGTGTTTGCGTATTTTTTCGTAGCGTTGCTGTTCCTGCCAAAAAGCTAACCATTTGGGTTCGCGTTTAGCCAGATCGCCGCGCATAGGAAACGGAGTGTCGGGAAGATTGAGCGTGTTTTTATAATCAGCCATGGGTATGTGTTAAATTTTGAAAGTAATCGTGAGTTTGTGCCACGTCGAGCACAATTTGCTGCGTCAGCGTGGCGAGATCGGGGTATTTCTCTTCATCGCGTAGTTTAGCAAGAAAATCAACATGGATGATACGTCCGTATAAATTCCCCGTGAAATTCAATAAGTGAATTTCAAGCAAGGGTTGCGCACCCGTTTTAACTGTCGGGCGCACACCCAGGCTGGCAACCGCTGGCAGCGCGTGTTCGGCTATGCCATGCACTTCGACCACAAAGATTCCAGTGAGCGGGAGTTTGTTGCGGCGCATATGGATATTCGCCGTGGGAAAGCCAAGCTCACGCCCCAGTTTGTCACCATGTGCAACACGCCCACTGATGCGATAGGGATGGCCGAGTAATTGCTCGGCAACATCCAGTTCGCCATTGGCAAGTGCAGCGCGGACAGCGGTGCTGGAAACGCGAGTGGAGTCATGGGTGATGCTGTGCATTGCGGCTAATTCGTAGTTATGTTGTGCGGAGAGTCGTTGCAGCAGATCAAAATTTCCTGCGCGCTTTGCGCCAAAACAAAAATCATCGCCTATGAGTAAGTAGCGCGTTTGCAGGCCATCAACCAATATTTGTTGGACAAACTGCTCTGCAGGCATGTGCGCCAACATGGTGTTGAAATGACAAATATGCGTGTGTGTAATGCCGGCAGCCGCTAAGTTCATGAGCTTGTCGCGCAGATTTGACAGGCGCGCGGGGGCGAGTTCGGGCGTGAATAATTCACGCGGATGGGGCTCAAAGGTTACCGCACAAGGTGTCAATTGCCGTGCTCGCGCCATCTCCACTACATGCTGCAGCATAGCCTGATGCCCCAAATGTACGCCGTCAAAATTACCTATAGTGACGGCGCTAGCATGGTGTACGTGAGGGTGATTGCCGTGAGTGATGCGCATAACCGGATGTTAAATCAGAGAATCGCCAATTTTAACCTAGAACGCTTTAAGCCGCACGGCGGATAAACTGTTTGGCGTGTATCCCCAATAAGCGCAGAGTGATGAAGTAGGTTCCTGCACCGAGCACGACTAAGCCAGACAGGTGAATAATGCGCTCGTGGAAGTGGGTATGCAGCCAGTGTTCCTGCCCGCCCATGCCTAGCCATAATGCGGCTGTCATGACGATGGTGGCAATGCCGATTTTGGACATGAAACCATACCAACCCGTTTGCGGTTGAAAGACGCCTTGGCTGCGTAGTTTCCATAGCAGTAGGCTGGCATTCAGGCAGGCACCGAGTCCTATCGCCAGCGCAAGTCCCGCATGCTGAAGTTTCCATACAAAGACCAGATTCATTAGCTGCGTCGCGACCAGGGTGATGATGGCTATTTTGACCGGGGTTTTGATATTTTGTCGAGCATAAAAACCAGGTGCGAGGATTTTAACCATAATCAAGCCTAGTAGTCCCAGGCTATAAGCCATCAGCGCTTGACGTGTCATCCATACGTCGTGGATATGGAAGTTGCCATATAAAAATAGCGTGCTAATCAGTGGTACAGCCAATACTGCCAACGCAGCGGCAGCAGGTAACGCTAGCATGAGGGTAAGGCGTAAGCCCCAGTCCAGTAGTTGCGAATATTGTTTAGTGTCATTATCGGCATAATGTTTCGACAAACTAGGTAGTAATATTGTGCCTAAAGCCACGCCCAGCATGCCTGTCGGAAACTCCATTAATCTGTCTGCATAATATAGCCAGGATACGCTGCCAGTTTCGAGGAAAGAGGCAAATATAGTGTTAATCAGCAAGGAAATTTGCGCAATGGATACGCCAAAAACAGCGGGTCCCATTAATTTCAGGACGCGCCATACGCCTTCGTCATGCCAGTTAAAACGAAAGCGTGGCAATAAACCTAATTTGTATAAAAAAGGTATCTGCAAAGCCAGTTGCAGTACACCACCCAGCGCCACACCCCAGGCCAGTGCCATTGCTGGCGGGTTAATGTGAGGAGCGAGTAGCAGCGTCGCGGCTATCATGGCGACATTAAGCAAAACCGGTGTAAATGCGGGCACGCCAAAACGGCTGTAAGTATTGAGTATGCCGCCTGCGAGTGAAACCAGTGAAATGAAGAATATGTAAGGGAAAATAATTCGTAACATATCGACGGTTAAGGCAAATTTGTCTGGTTCGTTGGCAAAGCCAGGTGCACTAATGTAAACCACGGCAGGGGCTGCGATGACACCTATCAGGGTGACAACCAGGAGTACAACGAAGAGCACCGTGGCGACGTGATCGACAAGTAATTTGGTTTCGTCATGTCCGCGTCGGTTTTTGTATTCGGCAAGTATCGGTACAAATGCCTGAGCAAACGCGCCTTCAGCAAATAAGCGACGTAACAGATTGGGGATTTTGAATGCAATAAAAAATGCATCGGTATAAATGCCTGCGCCAAAGCTGCGGGCAATAATGGCATCCCGCATAAAACCTAATATGCGTGACAATAAGGTCATGCTGCTCACTTTAGCGAGCGCGTGTAGCAGATTCATTTGCGTGGGTTGCGAGAGATAAAGAGCCGTAATAGTAGCGTTAAAGTGAATAATTCGCTAGCTAAGGCTT
>JBBQPT010000039.1:0-25427 GCA_038217005.1 Burkholderiales bacterium | reverse complement strand
TCTGGTATCGTTGCTCCATGGTAAGCTGCTTGTAGCGTTTCATCCGTGTTCCTTTTACTTGGTAGTTTGAGCGACGCGGATGCTACTCCAGCTTGCCTCTCAAATCCTATAAAAGTTGCACTTCGTTTTTGAATCTGCGGTTAAATTGATATTCCGTGTTTGCTGTACAACAGATAGTATGTCGTAACTAAATAAATCAGGGATGGATTATGCAAGTTTTAGTAACAGGCGGTATAGGGTACATTGGGAGTCATACCTGTGTAGAGTTGTTGAAAGCCGGTCATGATGTGATTATTGTGGATAATTTGTGCAATAGTAAATTGCGTGTGTTGGACAGCATACAAACGATCAGTGGTCGTACCCCACTTTTTTATAATTTGGATGTGCGGGATAAAGTTAAACTGAATGCAGTATTTGCGCAGCACAAGGTAGATGCAGTAATCCATTTTGCGGGTTTAAAAGCCGTAGGTGAGTCCGTTACTATGCCGCTGGAATATTATGATAATAATGTTTATGGCACCTTGGTTCTGGCTGAAGTCATGTTGGAACATCAGGTGTTTAATCTGGTGTTCAGTTCATCAGCAACGGTTTATGGCGACCCTGCCAGCGTACCGATAAATGAAAACTTTCCATTATCTGCAACAAATCCTTATGGACGATCTAAACTTATCGTTGAAGAAATGTTGCGTGACTTGCCCGTCGCGAATGCGGATTGGCATATTGCGTTGTTACGTTATTTCAATCCCGTTGGCGCGCATGAAAGTGGCTTGATTGGTGAAGATCCCAATGGTATTCCGAATAATCTGATGCCTTATGTCGCACAGGTTGCGGCAGGTAAATTGGCACAGCTATCAGTATATGGGGGAGATTATCCTACGCCTGATGGTACGGGTGTCCGGGATTATATACATGTGGTGGATTTAGCGCTGGGACACGTCCTTGCCTTGGCCGCGTTAACGCAAAAAAATGGTGTGCAGACGTACAATTTAGGTACTGGGCGCGGGTACAGTGTGCTGGAAATGGTGAGTGCATTCGAACGTGCCAGCGGTAAACATGTATCGTATCGTATCGTCGGACGCCGAGCTGGAGATATTGCCAGTTGTTATGCTGATCCTGGCCTTGCTGCGCGTGAATTGGGCTGGCATGCCCAGCGCGATATTGATGCAATGTGCCGAGACAGTTGGCATTGGCAGACTCATGGCGCGGTGATGTTATGAAGCAAACTTCAATTCTCTTTATCTGCATGGGCAACATATGCCGCTCACCGATGGCGGAAGGCGTGTTTACTCATAAAGCACACGAGATGGGGTTGACGCTGGTAATTGATTCTGCGGGTACGCATGATTATCACATAGGTGCACCCCCTGATTTGCGTGCGCAGCAGACGATGCAGCGCGCGGGTTATGACATAACTCAGCTACGTGGTCGGCAAGTGAGTCAATCTGATTTTGAGAAATTTGATTATATTCTGGCGATGGATGCGGCGAATTTGCAGAACTTACAAAAACGGGCAGGAGAGTACGCGCACAAGGTGCAGCTGTACTTGAATTTCAGCAAGCAATTCCGTGGTATGCCAGTGCCGGATCCTTATTATGGTGGCGAGCAGGGGTTTACCCAGGTGTTAGCCATGGTCGAGGATGCCGCAGATGGTTTGTTACAAACAATAAAACCCTAACCCAATTTAGTATTGGGTTAGGGTTTTATATTACCAACAGCGGGTAAATCGATTCCTGAAAGTGGAATACTTGGGCTGCGGCGAACTTATCTGTTCGTCGCAGTTTAACTTTTAAGGCTTGGTTTCGATTTGTACCAAAGGTGCTTCATCTTCATTGTTTTGTGCGCTTTGCTGTAAAGCTGTGCGTACGCGTGGTGATGTTGTAACAGCGGTTGGTGCGGCTACTTCAACTTTAGTTACGGTTTCGATTTGTTGCAAAGGTGCATCGATTACCGCTTCTTCAGTTGCTTTAACACGCTTAGCTCGTGGCTTTATCGCAGGCTCGACTACGGTTGCCGCTGGTTGCGCAGCAGCAGTTTCTACCATTTGCAAGTCGGCGGCATCTGTTGATGGTGCCAGTAGCTCGGCTAACAAGTTGTCTATATTCGCTGTGCTGACTGCTACAGGTTTGCTCTCCGCAACGGGCGCAATGCTCGGTTGCGAAGCTGGCTGGGCAGTTGCTGGTGCAAATATATCCATTTGTGTTGCTACGGGTGCCGCTGGCGTAGCCGTATCTATTGCGACACTGCTCTCTACTGGGGCAACAACAGTTGCTGCGACAGTTGGCACTTCGACAACTTTGACCTCGATGTGTTCAACAGGTGAGGCTGTCTGTATTTCTTGTGCTGGCGTGCTGCTCGTCTGTTCGACATCCACGGTTGTCTGTGTTGCCTCCGTACTTTCGGTAGCGCTGGAATCATCGTTATTAACCTGGTCAGGTCTGCGTTCACGACGACCGCCACGGCGTCCACGGCGGCTGCGTGGTTCGCCGTTAGGCCGTGGTTCATTGCCAGACGCGACATCGGTGTTTGCGGTTGATTCAGGCGTGGCGCTTTCCGTTGTTGCCACTGCGTTGCTATCAACTTCTGGGCGCGGCTGGCGTGGTGGACGTGGCTTGCGTGTGTTTTCCGCTTTAGGTTTGTCGATTGCACCATCTGCTACAGCGTTGGCTGGCGCTGGACGTTCAGGACGTGGCGCACGTTCCTGGCGTGGTGGTCTGTCATTACGTGGCTCATTGCGGTTCGCTGGACGTTCTGCCAAATTGTCAGTTTTGATTTCGGTACGACCGTCTTCGACGCGATTATCCTTGCGTGGCGGACGTGGTTCTCCATTGCGCTCGCCTCCTCTGTCGTTACGGTTGCGACTGCGGTTACGAGATTCGCTGGATGATGGACGTACACTAGGTTGCGCTGCAGCAGGAGCTGCTTCCGCAGGTTTTTCATCGCTGAATTTTTGTAACCAGCCAAAAATACGACCAATCAGCCCGGTTTTAGCCGCAGCTGTTTCAGTTGCTTCAGTCTCAACCGTTTTTTGCTCAACAATAGGTGCGGGCTGTGCTGACGTGATGCCGCGCACCGCAGGTACCTGAGTTGAAGGCTTGGATTCCTTTTTGTTGGTTTCCACTGGTGTGACTTCTTCGATGGTTTCACTCAAGCGATAGCTAGGGGTGAGCATTTCCAACGGATTGATTTCGTCATGACGCAAACGAGTGATCTTGTAATGCGGGGTGACTAAATGAATGTTAGGAATCAATACCACGCTGACTTTCAGGCGTGATTCAATCGCAAAAATATCTGCCCGTTTTTCGTTTAACAAGAAGGTAGCGACATCAACAGGGATTTGTGCGTGTATCGCGCCTGTTTGGTCTTTCATCGCCTGTTCTTGAATGATGCGCAAAATATGCAATGCGGTTGATTCTATACCACGAATAAAGCCTGTGCCATTGCAACGTGGGCAAGGCATGTGGCTGGATTCGCCCAATGAAGGCTGCAGGCGTTGACGGGATAATTCCATCAAGCCAAATTTGGAGATTTTTCCAGTTTGGACGCGAGCGCGGTCAAAATGCAGGGCGTCACGTAAACGGTTTTCAACATCACGTTGATTGCGCTGACTTTCCATGTCGATAAAGTCGATCACAACCAAACCGCCCAAGTCGCGCAGGCGTAATTGACGGGCGACTTCTTCCGCTGCTTCCAGGTTGGTGTTAAACGCGGTCTGTTCGATATCTGTGCCGCGTGTTGAGCGTGCTGAGTTCACATCCACCGATACCAGTGCTTCGGTATGGTCGATAACAATTGCACCACCTGAAGGCAAGGTCACTTCACGGGAGAACGCAGTTTCGATCTGGTGCTCGATCTGGAAACGCGAGAACAATGGTACATCGTCTTTGTAGAGTTTGACTTTGTGTACATTGCCCGGCATGACATGGCTCATGAACTGATGTGCCTGCTCGTATACGTCTTCGGTATCAATCAGAATTTCGCCGATGTCTGGCTGGAAATAATCACGGATAGCACGTATGACCAAGCTACTCTCTTGATAAATCAAGAATGCGCCTTTTTGGCTGTTGGCAGCACCATCAATCGCACTCCAAAGCTGGAGCAGATAGTTTAAATCCCATTGCAATTCTTCAACGCCACGACCAATACCTGCGGTGCGGGCAATGATGCTCATACCGGCAGGGATTTCGAGCTGAGCCATCACATCACGCAGATCATTACGCTCTTCGCCCTCGATACGGCGCGAAACACCGCCGCCACGAGGGTTGTTAGGCATTAGTACAAGGTAACGCCCTGCCAGGCTGATGTATGTGGTGAGTGCAGCGCCTTTGTTGCCGCGCTCATCTTTTTCAACTTGAACGATCAGTTCCTGACCTTCACGCAATACATCCTGTATGCGTGGGCGACCTGATTCGGCCGCATCGCCTGTATAGCATGCGCGTGATAATTCTTTGAACGGTAAAAAGCCGTGTCGGTCGTTGCCGTAATCAATGAAAGCGGCTTCTAAACTTGGCTCTACGCGGGTGACGATACCTTTGTAAATGTTGCTTTTACGTTGTTCTTTGTTGGCAGATTCTATGTCCAGGTCAACTAATTTTTGACCGTCAACAATGGCAACACGCAATTCCTCTGCCTGTGTTGCGTTAAATAACATGCGTTTCATTTTTGTTTCTCTCCTGCGCGCATTACACAGGACGAAGCGTTATCAGCACGGTTTAGTGTGGATACACAAGGTGTTTATAGACTGGTTGCAATCATAATGGACATCCAGGTTAATTCAGTTGTGCGTGACTTCATGGTGCGTGATTGGATCTTCGCTGGGCTGACGGGTGGGCTCTTATTGAACTGGGTAGGGTGTCGAGTTCACTATTAACTGGCAAAGTTATCGTGTTTCTTGTGTGCCAGTCAGCAGCTTTCGTGCTTTAACCCTTGAAGTTGGTCTGAGTCAGACGTCAGTTTGTATTCGCGCGCTCTGTGTTAAATCTTTTATCGCTACTTATGTGGAACCCATGTGCGATGCATGCATGGTTTTTCCGTTCAGGTATGCTGGGGTGTATAATTGCCGCCTCATACTCGCTTGTGGTTCCGGTGAGCGATATTAACCGGTTAATTTTACTTTTTGGCAATATGGCTGAAAAGATAATCTAAATCTTCTTAGCGCTGCCTTTATAAGTAGTAACAGTATATTCAAAATGAATGATTTACGCAAAGAATCTGTCACTTTTGTGAAAGTGGATGAATCATCTGAAGGTCAGCGCATCGATAACTTCCTTGCGCGCCATCTTAAAGGCGTACCCAAAAGTCACTTATACCGCATTTTGCGCAGTGGTGAGGTACGTGTAAATAAGGCCAGGGTGGATGCCTCGCATAAATTACAGTTAGGTGATGAAGTTCGTATCCCTCCAGTGCGTGTTGCTGAGCCTGAGCGCAAACCAGTTACGCATTTACCCAAAGGCGGTATGCGTTTAATGGACCATGTGTTGTATCGGGATGATGCCTTGCTGATAATCAACAAGCCTGCGGGCATGGCCGTGCATGGTGGTAGCGGAGTGAGTTTGGGTGTGGTCGAACAGTTGCGCCTGGAATTACCTGAATGCAAGTTTTTGGAGCTGGCGCATCGGTTGGACAGGGAAACCTCAGGTGCGCTGATATTAGCCACTAAACGTAGCGCCCTGGTTAAGTTGCATGACATGTTTCGTGACGGCGGTATGGACAAGCGCTATTTGGCATTGGTTTATGGGCAATGGAAAAATCCGCTACAACACGTTAAATTGCCGCTATTCAAATATTTAAACGCTGAAGGCGAGCGTCGGGTCATGGTGCGCGAAGATGGTAAGGCAGCACACACGATATTTCGATTGCAGAAAAGCTGGGCTGAATTTAGTTTGCTGGAAGCGGAACTCAAAACTGGGCGCACGCATCAAATCCGGGTACATTTGGCGCATAGTGGCTTTCCAATCGCGGGTGATGATAAATATGGTGATTTCCCGCTGAACAAGGATTTGGCTAAACGGGGGTTGAAGCGCATGTTCTTGCATGCCTGGCAATTAACCTTGCCGCATCCGTTGACCAATGAAGTATTAACCATTAGTGTGCCACTCCCTGCCGAGTTACAAAATTTTATTGATAAACTATGACCAGACAATTTGATTTGTTGATATTTGATTGGGATGGCACGCTGATGGATTCAACGGCAGCCATTGCTAATTCGATTGTTGCATCTTGTGTAGATATGGGCTTGCCTGTACCGAGCCTGGCGGAGGCGAGTCATATTATCGGTTTGGGCCTGACTGAGGCGATAGCAACCTTGTTGCCCAGTTTGTCTGAGGAAGATTATCCTGCCTTTACCGCGCGTTACCGTTATCATTTTCTGGGGCAAGATCATTTATTGCCACTATTTGATGGTGTTGCGAACACCATACCGCAATTGCATGCACAAGGTTACTGGATGACTGTGGCTACAGGTAAGAGCCGGCGTGGCCTGGACAGAGCGCTGGATCAAAGCCAGTTGCGCCACTGTTTTCATGCTACACGCTGTGCTGATGAGGTTAATTCCAAGCCGCATCCAGATATGATATTGCAGTTGATGGACTATTGCGTCGTGCCACCCGAACGTACGTTGATGATAGGTGATACCAGCCATGATTTATTAATGGCACAAAATGCGGGTGTGGCGAGTGTTGGAGTTGGTTACGGCGCCCATGCGGGGGATAGTTTGCAGGCATTTAATCCGCTGTATGTGGCAAATAGTTTTAATGATTTGGCGCGGTGGTTAAGCTCAAACGCTTAAGCTTATAATGCGCATCTTTTGAATGAATATGGGGAATTAAATATGTCTGATTCAGAAAAATCCGGTAATTGGGAGCGTGAAGTGCTGGAAAAAGTGGCATTGGCTGCGGTCAAAGAACAGCGCAGTGCGCGCCGTTGGAGCATATTTTTCAAAACACTAGGTTTCGGTTACATATTTATTTTGTTGTTTTTATTCATGAATTGGTCTGGTGATAACAAGCTGGATATTGATGGCAAGCATACCGCCTTAGTAGAGCTTAAAGGTACGATTTCCTCAAACGAGGTCAGTGCAGATCAGATTATCAGTGGTTTGCAAGATGCCTATAAAGATAAGGGCACGCAAGGTGTGATTTTGCGAATTAACAGCCCAGGGGGTAGCCCAGTGCAAGCGGGGCAGATTTATGATGAAATCAAGCGGCTGCGTATCAAATACCCAAAGATCCCGTTATATGTAGTCGTTGATGATTTATGTGCTTCAGGCGGTTATTACGTGGCTGCGGCAGCGGACAAGATTTATGTGGATAAAGCCAGCTTGGTGGGGTCTATAGGTGTGTTAATGGATGGTTTCGGTTTCACAGGAACCATGGGTAAGTTAGGCGTGGAGCGTAGATTACTTACTGCAGGCGTGAACAAGGGGTTTCTTGATCCGTTCTCACCCGTGAACCCACAGCAAGAGGCATATGCCAAAGTGATGCTGGAACAAATCCACCAACAGTTTATTCAGGCGGTACGTGCAGGTCGTGGCACACGTTTGCATGAAACACCTGACATGTTTAGCGGGCTAGTATGGAGCGGTGAAGAAAGTGTGCGTTTGGGTTTGGCGGATGGATTGGGTAGTACTGAGTCAGTTGCACGCGATGTGATTCATGCTGAAAAAATCGTCGATTATTCTCCGCAAGAAGGGTTTGCTGATCGTTTCGCGAAACGCTTTGGTGTTGAATTAGGCAAGAATATCAATCCGTTGGCTGCATTGAATACAGGATTGCGTTAATGTCTGTGTATCGACCTGTCTCCTGTGTGCAACATGAGCAACTGGAATTTGCTGTTTTGAAACGCAAGCATTTGCACATCACCTACGTTGATGGGCAGCAGCAAACTGTGAACTCCGATATTCTGCCGTTAGACGTCTACACTGAGGATGCGGCAGAGTGGTTGAAGTTACAGTGTGCAGATGGTCGTGTTGACATTATCAGGTTGGATGCACTGTTGTCAGTTAAAGAATTGGGCTGAGCGTGGAAAATTCACACGCGTTGGGACGTTTTTTAGCGGAGGTTGAACGTAGAGCCTATCGACAAGCTGCGTTTGCGGTACATGATGATCAGGCCGCGTTGGATATCGTCCAGGATGCGATGATGAAATTGGCAGAGAAATATAGCAATCAACCGCCTGCTGAATTTCCCATGTTATTCCAGCGTATATTGCAAAATACTATACGTGATTACTATCGTCGCCAAAAAGTACGGAATTATTGGGTAAAGGCGCTGTCTTTCATTACGTCAGGTCGCAGTGCCGAGGATGATGATGAAGTGCTGGAATATGACCAGGCAGCGGATGAGAAAGACAGTCCGCTCAGCACGCTTGAGACGGGTAAAAATCTTGCTCATATTGAAGCCGCATTAGAAAAATTGCCAGCACGTCAACGCGAAGCCTTCCTGCTGCGTTATTGGGAAGACATGGATATAGCAGAAACAGCACAAGTGATGGGTTGCTCAGAAGGCAGCGTCAAAACGCACTGTTCGCGCGCCACACATGCACTGGCTGCGCTACTGAAAGATATGAAGGAATGAACCATGAATAAAACCGATGACGTGATGGCAAGGAAAGTTATAGCTGAGTTAGATGCTGGGCTGGATAAAGTTCGCCCAGAAATTCTGCAGCAACTTCATGTGGCGCGTGAGCGCGCGTGTGCGCATGCACGCCGAAAATCTCATGCTCATGTTGGTATGGGGCATAGCATGGCTTTGGTTGATAAATTGCGGCAGCACCGTGTCGCTGTATTAGGCGTGGTGTTGATGATGTTACTGTTTGGCAGTTTGGTAATGTGGCAATCTACCATGGACGAAGAGGATGACACCGCAAGTGTCGATACTGAGTTACTCACAGGCGATTTGCCAGTTAACGCATATTTGGATGGACATTTAAGCAAATGGGTCAGCAACGCTTCAGAATAATCGTCTTGTTATGCGGATTGATGTGGTCTGTATTTGCATGGTCTGCAAATAAGATGGATGTGGCTGCGCCCGCTTGGCAGACGTTGTCACCTGTACAGCAAAAAATTCTCTTACCAGTCTCAAATGATTGGGCGGGTATGTCTAATTTGCAACGTCGTCGGTTATTGGCTATTGCTGCCAAATATCCACAATTGAAACCTGAGGCGCAGCAGCGCTTTCAGAAGCGGTTAACAACGTGGACTTCACTCACTAAAGAACAGCGTGAGCTGGCGCGTCAAAACTATAAGAAATTAAAGCAGCTACCGCCGCAGAAGCAGCAAGCGGTAAAGCAAAAGCTGCTGGAAAAGCATCCGCCATCGGGGACGTTGAATAAGCTCGTCGTTGTACCGCAACCTGCTGCGCCAGTACCTAATGCAACTAGTGTGACCCCGCAGTAAGTAAAGCAGGGGTTAGCTGTTGTTGTGTCGTAAGGTCGGCAGCTAATAAGTATTCTGCACGCTGGTCACTTGTGGGAAAGTGCGGCGAACTATCTTCTCCACCACGTTTTTCAAATCCATCATCGAATTGGGGCAACCCACACATGCGCCCTTGAGTCTGACTTTAACGGTGGTGTCCACTATACTCACTAATTCCAGGTCGCCACCATCACGTAACAAAATCGCCCGCGCTTCTTCCAGTACCGTGGTCAATGCTTCGACAGTAAGCGGCGGTGTTTCACCATTGACGATATATGGGCGGAGCTTGTCGATACGCGCCTGCCTTTGGGCAATGCGTGTTGCCAGCAGCGGATTGGTTGCTTCCAGCGCATCAAGTTCGTCTTCGCTATACCAGCGCGTTTCATCCAGTCCCATTTCTGCGTCGCGTGCAGCTAATTCTTCAGCTGAAAAACGCAGTATGGGAATGATCTTATCGGTAGTCATTTAGCCTACCCACTTACGTGCATTCTGGAACAAACGTAACCATGCACCATTTTCTTGTTGCTGATTTGGATACCAGCTGTTTTGTATCGTACGGAATACGCGTTCAGGATGCGGCATCATGATACTGAAACGGCCATCATCATTGGTCACAGAAGTTAAGCCTTGCGCTGAACCATTCGGATTGAGCGGATAGGTTACTGTTGTATTACCTGCATGATCAACGAAACGCATCGCTGTGTTCACTTGTTGTGCATCACCGGTCTGGCTGAAGTTCGCATAACCCTCACCGTGAGCAACTACCACAGGCATACGGCTGCCGACCATACCGTCAAATAATATTGATGGGCTAGCGGTGATTTCTACCATGGCAAAGCGGGCTTCAAACTGTTCAGATAAGTTGCGGGTGAATTTAGGCCAGTGCTGCGCACCGGGGATGATGGACTTCAAATTGCTCATCATCTGGCAACCATTGCACACGCCCAGCGCAAAGCTGTCAGTGCGCTGGAAAAACGCCTCAAACTCGTCGCGTGCGCGTGGATTGAACAGGATGGACTTCGCCCAACCTTCACCCGCGCCGAGTACGTCGCCATAAGAGAAGCCGCCACATGCAGCAAAACCAGGGAAATCTGCCAAACTCACGCGCCCGGCGATAATGTCGCTCATATGCACGTCAACGGCTTGGAAACCTGCGCGGTCAAACGCCGCTGCCATTTCCACTTCGCCATTCACGCCTTGCTCACGCAGGATGGCAATGCGTGGTTTGTTGCCACCGATCACAATGGACTGAGCGGGATCAAACGTAAGATTGACGGTTAAGCCAGCATCATCACGCTGTTGTAAAAGCGCATATTCGCTATCAGCACACGCAGGATTGTCGCGCAGACGCTGGATGTGGTAACTGGTTGCACTCCATAACTGCTGTGCTTCGACTCTATCCACATTGATAATTAATTTGTCGTTGCGCACGATCTGGATGTGGTCATTGTGGTTCAGTGTGCCGATAACGTGGAATTCGCTACGCAAGCCCGCCTGGAAAAACGCCTGCATGACATCTGCTGTGTGTTCGCGTTTGACTTGTAGCACCGCGCCCAATTCTTCATTGAATAGCACGCCGAATATACGTTCATGATAGTCTTTATCAGTCGGGATAAGCGGCGCATCGTCATCATCGGTTGCACCTTCAGTTTCCACTTCAACACGGAAACGGTCCTGGCATAGTTCATCAGCGTCTATGCTAATGCCACAATGTCCAGCAAACGCCATTTCACATAATGTCGTCCATAAACCGCCATCAGAGCGGTCATGGTAAGCGAGTATTTGCTGATTAGCATTGAGCGCCTGAATCGTTTCAAAAAATGCTTTGAGCTGGCGTGGTGAATTGACATCTGGCGTTGTATCGCCGACTTGCTTATATACTTGTGCCAGTGCAGAACCGCCAAGTCGATTACGTCCACAACCCAAGTCAACTAAAATTAAATCAGTATCGCCTGCATCGGTACGTAATTGCGGCGTTAGCGTGAAGCGTGCATCAGGTGTCGGTGCGAAGGCCGTGATAATGAGCGAGAGTGGGGCAGTCACTGCTTTACTCTCGCCGTTTTCCTGCCATGTGGTACGCATCGACAATGAATCCTTGCCGACAGGGATGCTGATACCTAGCGCAGGGCAAAGTTCCAGTCCCACAGCTTTGACCGTATCAAACAATGCCGCATCTTCGCCAGGGAAACCCGCCGCCGCCATCCAGTTGGCAGAAAGTTTAATGTCGCCGATTTTTGCTACGCGGGTTGCGGCAAGGTTAGTCAGCGCTTCGCCGATTGCCATGCGCCCCGAGGCAGGTGCGTTAATCAGGGCTAACGGCGTGCGCTCGCCCAGCGCAAAAGCTTCGCCCTGATAGGTGTCATAACTCATCGTCGTCACCGCCACATCGGCAACTGGGATTTGCCAGGGGCCGACAAATTGGTCGCGTGCGGTGTAGCCGCCTACGGTGCGGTCGCCGATGGTGATGAGGAATGATTTGGAGCCGACGCTAGGCAGTTGCAATACACGCTGTGCGGCCTCAAGCAAATCGATATCGCTGGTGTTAATAGCGTCGAGCTGGCGCGTTACACGGCTGACATCACGGGTCATGCGTGGCGGTTTGCCGAGCAGGATAGACATTTCCATGTCCACTGGCGTTGCTGGTAATAAGCTGTCTTCGACGCGCAAATGCATGGCTTCCGTAGCCACGCCGACCACCGCAAACGGGCAACGCTCGCGTTCGCAGAACTGCTTGAATAAATCCAGTTGCTCAGGCGCAATCGCCAGCACATAACGCTCTTGCGATTCGTTGGACCAGATTTCGCGTGGTGCCATACCTGACTCTTCCAGTGGCACATCACGCAATTGGAAAGTCGCACCGCGACCCGCGCCATCAACCAACTCGGGGAAAGCATTAGAAATGCCACCCGCGCCCACGTCGTGGATGGAAAGTATAGGATTGGCATCGCCCAGTTGCCAGCAGCGGTCGATAACCTCCTGTGCGCGACGCTGCATTTCCGGATTGCCGCGTTGCACTGAATCAAAGTCCAGATTTTCGGCGTTGGTGCCCGTATCCATACTCGAAGCCGCGCCACCGCCCAGGCCGATGAGCATGCCAGGGCCACCTAGTTGTATCAGCAATGTGCCTGCGGGGAACAGTGTTTTGAAGCAATGCGACGCAGCGATGTTGCCCACGCCACCCGCCAGCATGATGGGCTTGTGATAGCCACGCATCTCACCGGCGCAGCTTTCTTCAAAAGTGCGGAAATAGCCTGCCAGATTAGGACGGCCAAATTCGTTATTAAACGCGGCCGCACCCAAAGGTCCTTCTATCATAATATCCAATGCCGAAGCAACACGATCTGGTTTGCCATATTGCGGGGCATGGTCTTGGTAGCGTTCCCATGGCTGGGTTAAGGCAGGAATATTCAAGTTGGAAACCGAAAATCCACACAAACCCGCTTTAGGCTTCGAGCCGATACCTGTCGCGCCCTCGTCGCGGATCTCGCCACCCGAACCTGTTGCGGCGCCAGGGAAAGGTGAAATAGCGGTAGGGTGGTTATGGGTTTCCACCTTCATCAATATGTGTGTTTCAGCCTGGTGATACGCATATGAGCCATCTGGCGATGGATAGAAACGCGCGGTATCAAAACCCGCGATGACGGATGAATTGTCCGAATACGCCACCACTGTGCCCTCAGGATGCTGTGCGTGGGTTTCACGTATCATGCCAAACAGCGTATGCGGCTGTGCTTCACCATCGATTACCCAGCTCGCATTAAAAATCTTGTGGCGGCAATGCTCAGAGTTCGCCTGCGCAAACATCATCAGCTCCACATCGGTAGGGTTGCGACCCAAACGGGTGAAATTCGTCACCAGATAATCGATCTCATCTGCTGATAACGCCAAACCTAAAGCCATATTTGCCGCAGCCAACGCATCATAGCCACTCACCAGAATATCCACCGTCGTCAGCGGTTTCGGTGGCAAATGGCGGAACAGTGCTTGTGTGGCATCCAGATCGCCGAATATGACTTCAGTCATACGGTCATGGATATGCGGTGCAATCGCAGTTAAATCAGCTGTAGTCAGCGCTGCACCATCCCGACGCTGGAAAGTATAAGCAGTACCGCGCTCTATGCGTGAAATCGCGGTTAATCCACAATGTCTGGCAATATCAGTCGCCTTGGATGACCAGGGTGAAATAGTCCCGGGGCGCGGCACAGCCAACATCATCGTACCTGACTCAGGCGTTGTTATCGGCGTGCCATAAGTGAGCAGACTGGCAAGTGTAGATTTGGCTGCATCATCCAGCGCCGCGTTAGTCTCAGCAAAATGCCAGAACTGTGCAGCGATGCACGTGTAATCAGGCAAAGCTTGCGCCAGTTTATCAAGACGAAATTGAGATAAGGCAGCAGAACCAGCTAAATGAATGATTTCGGACATAATG
Source organism: Burkholderiales bacterium (assembly GCA_038217005.1). Lineage (GTDB taxonomy): Bacteria > Pseudomonadota > Gammaproteobacteria > Burkholderiales > Sulfuriferulaceae > Sulfuriferula. The sequence goes on along the minus strand of JBBQPT010000039.1, from coordinate 11,589 downwards.
CAATAAGCGGAGCAAAGTAAAGGTTGAATTTTACCCGAAAATGGATGGGGGAGATGCGGAATATGTTAGGGATTCGTTCCCAAATCATCATGTTCCAGTGGGTGGCTTCCAAGCCACGTGTGTGGTGTGTATAACTGTGCAATGTCACCACTGAATATGGTTCAAAAGAACCGTTCATTACTAAATAAAAAAAGAAGCTTAAATCAATTGTACGGATTATTGTACTTATGTGTAAGTCAGTACTATAATACGTACAATGTTAATTAAAGAGGAATTTGAACTATGGATACACTAAGTTATTCTGATTTTCGCACAAATTTAGCCAAGCAAATGGACAAAGTAAATCAAGATCATAAGCCTTTACTTGTCACACGCCAAAATGCTAAACCAGTTGTTGTGATGAGTTTTGATGATTTTCAGTCATATGAAGCAACTGCATATTTAATGGCAAGCCCTAAAAATGCAGAGCGTTTGAACCAAGCTATATCAGAGATTTCACAAGGTATAGCAAAGCAACACGAGATTATTGAATAATGATTTTAATGTGGGCCGAACACGCTTGGGATGATTATTTATACTGGCAAGAAGTGGATAAAAAAAAGGTTAAGCGTATCAATGAGTTGATTAAAGATATTAAACGTAGCCCGTTTGAAGGTATAGGCGACCCCGAACCTTTAAAGCACAATTGGTCTGGCTATTGGTCTAGGCGAATAGATAAAGAGCATAGGCTTGTTTATAAAGTGGATGATTCAGGACTTTCGTTAGCGCAGTGTCGTTTTCATTATTAATAAATTGATTTGCTTGTTTCAAGTTTTCTAAGCCGCGTGTGCGGCGGCTTACTCTAACGAGATTTTGATAAAATAGGTCACTGGCATACGCATCAAAATAGGCATAATATGATGCTTTAAATGATGCTTATGGGGATTTGCGATGCGCACAACTTTAAATATTGATGATAACTTATTGGCTAAAGCGATTGAGTTGAGCGGAGTTGTTGAAAAGTCTGCTGTGTTGCGCGAGGGCTTAAAGGCTTTAATTGAACGTGAAAGCGCTAAGCGGTTGGCGCGGTTGGGTGGTTCTGAGCCTAATTTGTTAGCGCCTACACGCCGCCAAAGTGACTTAGCGCAGGTGGATAATGCATGATGGTGTTGGTGGATACTTCGGTTTGGGTTGACCATTTGCGCGCTGGTGATGCTGCGTTGATTGCGTTGTTGCAGACAGGTCGCGTGTGTTGCCATCCGATGATTTTGGGTGAGCTGGCTTGTGGTTATTTGCAAAACCGCAGACAAGTGCTTGGCTTGTTGGGTGATTTGAGTGCTTGCGTTGAGGCCACACATGACGAGGTATTGCAATTGATTGATAGACACGCGCTGATGGGTAAGGGTATTGGTTTTGTGGATGCGCATTTGTTGGCGGCTTGCCTGCTGACCAATAACGCAAGGCTGTGGACGCGAGATAAGCGTTTGGCAGGCGTTGCGCAATCGCTTGGGCTGGGCTATGTTGAAACCCATTAACTTTAAAGCCATTCTCTCTAACGACAACCTTATCAATCCCTTTCCCCCTGAAAATTACCCGCTTTTAACGCCACTTGCTTCACCTGATTAAACATAAACTCCAGCACGTTATGGTCGGTGAATTTTTGCAGGAGTTGTTGCCTGAATTCTTGTTCGGTCATTTTTTCTTTGGCGCAGATAAATGCCCACGGTAGCACAATGGCATCTTTGACTAAATCAGCCACATCAAATACCAATGCGCCACGCCGAGTTTTGCCGTGCATGACGGCAAAACCATGTGGAATACCGAGTACCCATAAGGTGGTGGCGGCGAGACCGTAGGCTAGATAATTGCCATGGTTTAAGAAGGCGTTTGCGAGGTCTTGTCCATCGTGTTGGCGATTAAAGTCTTGGGTTTCGGTAATATTGGTGGCGAGTTTGTATAGTTGTTTGGTGAGGCTGGCTTCGTGCATCAGCAAATCCCCGACTTTAGTCACTTTTTCTATTTGATTGGCATAGCGCTGCAAACCTTGTTTGAGTGGCTCTGCCATGCTGGCAAAACCTTCGGCTTGCAGGTCTTTGTCTTTGAGCCAGATGCGTTCTATAAAACTAATGCGTGTTTGCTGAAATTGTTTAGCAACTTGCAGGCGCTTTGCTTCATCAAACCAAAAGCTTAGCCAGCCTTGTACATATTCAGTGGGGCGGTATTCACTCTGCGGACTCATCCACTCAATTTCTGTGGCCATGAGTAATGGCGTACCGCCGCCACCGCAAAAGCCAACTAATACGCCTGCTTGTGCGAGCATGCGCATGGCGGCTTGGGTGATGGAGGTGCCTGTTCCAAGTAAGATACAAGTGGTGTGGCAATGGGGATATTCCAGTATTGGTTTTCATCTTTCGCCTCGGTGAGGTAAAGCACGCGTCCGTCTTTTTGCATGACGCGACAGTGCTCCAGCAAGTAGATGTTGGCACGTTTAGAGTGGAGTATGGCTTTTAGGTCAGTGAGTTGTTCCATTAGGTATGTACCTTTAATTTACCCATATTGCTTCAATCGGTACGCTATCCCAAGGATCATCGCTTATTGTTAAATCAGCAACACATGCTTGAACTGCTTCGCCTCTATTCAGCCGTGGAATATACCCGAGCTTTTGGTCGTTAAAATTTATGCGCACGGCGCGGGAGTTGAGTTGGTTTTGTGGCTCATGAATGAGTTGTGATGCTGCGTCATATAAAAACGGTTCTTTGAAAAATACTCGTCTGGACATATCACCCTCATTGATTTGCAATATGTTGACTATTTTCCTCCTTGTGTGGCTCAAAAAATGAGCCTCTGTCAGTTTTTTATATTATTTCTGTGACTTTATTGAGGTATGCGTCGCTTATTGAATTAAGGTTGACTGATTTGGCGAGAAAATTTTAGCTTGATTGATGTTGTTGTATGGCTTGTTGCAAATTTCGCAACAGGGTTTGTTTAAGTTCTGGTGGGGAAGCGATTTCTACTTCTGGTAGGTGACGCATGATGTCCATGAGCAACTCGCGTTCATCTGAATATGGGATTTGCAGTTGATAACGACCATCGTCCAGCCATGAGCCTGATTGCTTGGGATGCCAATTTTCATCCGCGACCCAGCGAGCGCGTTGGGCACTAAATATCAGGGTGGCGGTATGGTTGGCCTGGCCTGAAAAAATACCATACCCTGATGCGAGTATATGGTTAAGTTCTGTTTCTGAAATGTCTTTGCATATCTGGTTGACAGGGGTCACTTGGCGGATACGATCAAGGGCAAAGATGCGCATTTGTTTTCGCAGGTGACACCAGGCATCCAAATACCAGTTGTCCCGGTAATGAGATAGTCGTTGGGGTGAAACCATGCGCTCACTGAAGGTGTTGTCTCCGCGTGCATGATATGTAATCTGAATGGGTTGTCGTTGCAGTAGGGCGTCAATAATCTGCCGAAATTGGGTCGTGTCATGTATGCGTGCGTTGATGGGTAGTATTTGTATGCGTTGTAAATCGGGTAGTTGGTGTTTGTGTTGTATCAGATATCGTTCAATATGTTGCTTGAGGGTTTGCAGGGATTGATCAAGAAAGTCGAGTTTGAGCTGTGCCAGTAATTTTTGTGTACTGACTAGTGCAAGCAGTGTTTCTGGGCTGAGCCAGAATCCCAATAGATTAAGTTCAAACTTTTCATCGGTATAAAAATAGCCGTTACTGGCTTTGTCATACACTATTGGGGCGCCATGTTCGTCCTTGAGCGATTTAATGATGCGCTTGAAGGTGCTGGTAGAGCAATCCAATCTATCCAATAAATAGCTTTTATTTACTGGATAACGACTGTTTTTAAAGATTGTATGTGCCAACTCAATTTTTGCATGATTGACCATTGTTGCCTCTGTATTGATTAAACGTAATCGCCTAATGCTATAGATGCATATTCAACAAGTGCAAAATTTGCATAGGTTCAAAACTGATGAGGTCGAAAATTAAGACGTGAAATACGTTTACTCATCTGTGCATCATCATGTCAGTAGTTTATCGTTTAACACTCATCTATGGCTTGTTGTTTTCAAAATGGCTGACATAAAATCTACTATTTCACCCGTTTGTTCGCAGTAGCCAGCTTTAATCCCAATAGCAACGGGCAAAATTTGCACATTGCTATTCGGACTAAGTGATAGGGGTTTTAGGGTTTCGATGTGATTATCTGGTGCAGGTGAGCTAGCAACTCCCCCTTGCGGTGAATGGTACGTCTTTCGCCGCATCGTATGCGGTGAATAGCTTGTTTATACGGGGAATCTGGCTCATAATCTCCGCATGAATAGCGTAGATTACAAATATATCTGGCAGACTGACGACTGGCCGAACTGGCGCTTCGATCTGGCAGTGCTGGCTGAGCCTATGGCCGAGGTTAGTCGTGCCCAAGGTCTCTTGATGGGGCGTTTGGCCGATGTGGGCATGGCGCTACGCGATCAGGCCAGCCTGGCCGCACTCACCGAGGATGTGGTCAAGACCAGTGAGATCGAGGGCGAACAGCTTAGCGTCGAATCGGTGCGGTCGTCCATCGCTCGTCGTTTGGGTGTGGACATCGGTGCCCTGGCACCCGTCGATCGACACGTCGAAGGCGTGGTCGAGATGGTGCTCGATGCGGCCGCCAATTGTCTTGCGCCAGTGTCGCGGGAACGTCTGTTCGGTTGGCATGCCGCACTGTTTCCCGCTGGTTATTCTGGTCTCTCCAAGATCAAGGTTGGCGGCTGGCGCGACGATGTCAGCGGTCCGATGCAGGTGGTATCCGGCTCTATCGGCCGCCAGCGTGTGCATTTTGAGGCACCTCCTGCCGATCGGCTGGAGGTTGAAATTGGCCGATTCCTCGATTGGATCAATGGCGCATCGAACGAACCGGCTCTGCTCAAAGCGGGCCTCGGCCATTTATGGTTCGTCACCTTGCACCCGTTCGATGACGGCAATGGCCGTATCGCCCGGGCTATCGGCGATTTGCTGCTGGCGCGTGCTGACGGCAGCCCGCAACGCTTTTATAGCCTGTCGGCGCAGATTCAGCGTGAACGCAAGGCTTACTACGACATCCTGGAGCGAACCCAGAAGCAGACTATGGATGTCACTGAATGGCTGGCCTGGTTCCTTGATGCCCTGCATCGCGCCGTCGATCAGGCACAGCTCACGCTCGATTCGGTACTGGCTAAGGTACGCTTCTGGCAGCGCTGTGCGACCATGCCGCTGAACGAGCGGCAAGTGAAATTGCTCAACAAGCTGCTTGATGGCTTCGAAGGCAAGCTCACCAGCAGCAAGTGGGCGGCCATTGCCAAGTGTTCGCCAGACACTGCGTTGCGTGATATCAACGATCTGCTGACGCGAGGTGTGTTGCGGAAAACTGATGCGGGTGGGCGCAGTACCAGCTATGAACTGAACCATCTGCCAGAATCGCGTCGCTTTCTGTGAATGTAGTAGTCAACCAGATTTGGACTTCTCAGACTAGGGTAAATTGAGTCTTCCCTTTGCCAGGGTACTTGGCTCTAATATGCTGTCGGGTTAAATCTCGAAGCGGTGTTATGTTGTTTAATTAACTGAATTTACTGTGTTAAATTTACATTGAGAGTGCTGTATGCCAGTTAAGCTGGCAGTGGCTGATTTGCTTACATTGTGTGAATTGATGATTAGGGAGTGCGAATATGATAAGGCTGGTTACAACGTTATTCCTGATGCTGTTGGCTTTGCAAGCCAGTGCCAATCCCGCTGCTTGGTATCAATGGCGTAGCAAGCTCACTGGGGATTTGGTGTGCAGGCAGACGTCGCTTGGTCCTGGCTGGGAAAGGACGACGGGGCCTTATAAGGATCCGCATTGTATGAATTTGATGCGATATCAATGAAGGTGTTTGCCGTGAAGTTTAAGGATTGCCTGATACGTTTGGGCTGTGTTGCCATGTTGGGCTGGGCGGGTTTTGCGCTGGCTGATCGGCTGGATGCGCCTGAAGCGGCGACGGGCACACAGGCACAGACGGCTGTGGTCAGGCAGCATACGCTGGTGGTGGCAGCGAATCCGCTGGCGGTGGCGGCGGGAATGCAGATGCTCAGGCGTGGTGGTAATGCGATTGATGCCGCGATTGCGGTGGAGATGGTACTGGGGCTGGTAGAGCCGCAGTCATCGGGTATAGGTGGCGGTAGTTTTATGATGTATTACCAGCATAGTGATAAGCAGGTGCTGGCTTATGATGGGCGCGAGACTGCGCCCGCTGCGGCGACTGCGGATATGTTTATGCGCGACGATGGTTTGCCCATGAGCTTCTATCAGGCAGTAGTGGGTGGTAAATCGGTGGGTGTGCCTGGGTTGTTGCGGATGCTGGAATTGGCGCATCGGCAACACGGTAAATTAGCTTGGCATAGCTTGTTTAAACCCGCTATTCAACTGGCAGAGCGAGGTTTTGTCGTGTCGCCGCGTTTGCATGGTTTGGTGGCGCGGGATGCTTATTTGTCGTTGCAGCCTGCGGCGCGAGCTTACTTTTATCATGCGGATGGGACACCGATAGCAGTGGGTGAGCGTCTGGTGAATCAGCCTTATACCGATGTGCTGCGGCGTGTGGCGAGTGGTGGTGCTAAAGCCTTTTATACCGGGAAAATCGCGCAGGATATTGTGGCGACGGTGCATGCACATCCGACTAATCCTGGCTTGATGAGCATGGCAGATCTGGCGAATTATCAGGCAAAATCCCGTGCTGCATTGTGTGGCAATTATCGCACCTATGTCTTGTGCAGCATGCCGCCTCCGAGTTCGGGCGGGGTGGCGCTGTTGCAGATATTGGGGATATTGCAACTTTATGACGTGGCTGGGTTACAGCCCAACTCGGTCAAGGCAGTGCATTTAATCAGCGAAGCGGAGCGTTTGGCATTTGCTGATCGCAATGTGTATCTGGCGGATGCTGATTTTGTGCCCGTGCCTGTGGCAGGCTTGCTGGATCCGATTTATCTGCGCCAGCGCGCGAGTTTGATTAATCCAGAACAGTCTATAGGTGTGGCACCAGCAGGTGTGCCGCTGGGTGCGGTGAGTTTGGCGGAAGATAATGCGCTGGAATTGCCGTCTACTAGCCATCTGTCTATCGTAGATAAATGGGGTAATGCCGTTTCCATGACCAGCTCTATCGAAGATGCATTCGGTAGCCGGCATATGGTTGATGGATTTTTACTGAACAATGAGCTGACTGATTTTTCTTTTGTGCCTGAACAAGATGGCAAGCTAGTGGCGAATCGAGTGCAAGCCAATAAACGCCCGCGCAGTGCGATGACTCCGACGTTGATACTGGACAGACAGCATCAGTTAATCGGCGCAATTGGTTCGCCGGGTGGCAGCTCGATAATTAATTACGTGGCGAAAACGTTGATAGGTGTGCTGGATTGGCAGCTGGATATACAGCAGGCGGTGGCTTTGCCGAATTTTGGTAGCCGTAACGGGCCGACGGAGTTGGAGCGTGATTCGGTCCTGGTTGTGCTGCAGCCTGAACTACAGGCGATGGGGCATGAAGTGAAAATAGGCGAGGCAAACAGTGGTTTGCATGGCATTATGCGGGTGTCGAATGGCTGGATGGGCGGAGTGGATCCGCGTCGTGAAGGTATGGCTGATGGATATTAAAAAGGGAATAAAATGAACAATGTGACTTTGACCGAAAATGAGCAGTCAGCTAAAAGCCTGACCACAATAATTTACGCTTTATATGCAGCTTCATTTTTGTTTGGTATCTCTGCGATTGCCGCGATCATGATGAATTACATCAAAAAAGAGGATGTTGCAGGCACATTTCTGGAAAGCCATTTTCGTTGGCAGATGCGGACTTTCTGGTTCGGTCTGTTATGGATGGTAATCGGCGGGATTACCGTGTTTATTCTGGTAGGCTGGCTGATATTGTGCGTGAATACTTTATGGATAGTCTATCGCATCGTTAAAGGCTGGCTTAATTTGAATGATAACAAACCGATGGAAGTTATTTAAATTACACCACGTCAACAGGTGACAATTTGCACAACACACCATGATTGCCCAGCTCTATTTGAAAAGTCGCATGTTGAATATGATAGTGGTGCGCGAGCTCCTCGGAGATGTGAGCTAGGAAAGCGTCTCCAGGGTGCCCAGCGGGGGTGATAAGATGGGCAGTGAGGGCGTTTTCTGTGGTGCTCATCCCCCAGATATGCAGGTCATGGACTTCGGTCACTTGTGGCAATCCTTCTAAATATGACATTACCTGTGCGGGATTAATTGCATCAGGCACGGCGTTGAGTGCGAGTTTGAGTGATTGTTTGAACAAACCCCAGGTGCCGATTAAGATAACTGCGGCGATGACCAGGCTGATAGCAGGGTCCAGCCACAGCCAGCCCGTCCACATCATGCCCAAACCAGCCAGTACCACGCCAACTGATACCGCCGCATCTGCCAGCATATGTACAAATGCACCCCGCATATTGAGGTCTTCTTTTTGACTTTGCATGAACATCAGCGCGGTGGCGATATTGATGATGACACCGACCAATGCGACCCATATCATGATGGGCTCGTTGACAGCAGTGGGTTCAGTAAAACGGCGGATAGCTTCCCAGGATATGCCGCCGACAGCGATGAGCAATAACATGGCATTTGCCAGCGCAGCGAGTATGGTGGTGCTGCGTAAACCATAGGTGTAATACAGGGTGGGCACGCGTCGTGACAAGATGACTGCGCCCCATGCGGCTAATAAACCTATCACGTCACTGAAGTTATGTCCTGCGTCAGCTAGCAGTGACAATGAGTCAGCATATAAGCCAAAGCCGATTTCGATGATGACAAAAGCAAGATTGAGGGCAACCCCGACAATAAATGCACGACTGCTGGTGTCTACGTTGCTGTGATCGTGATGGTGGTGATGGTCACAGCCATGGTCATGACCATGGTGGTCGTCGTGAATTGCGCTCATAAATTTACTTTCTAGGTTAACCAGCTATCTACTTTCTTGCGGTCAGGCACGCCGCCTGCATGGACGACTATGCCATCTACTACTACGCCTGGGGTGGACATGACCCCGTATCCGAGTATCTCAGCGATGTCCTCCACTTTCTCCAATTGTATCGCAACGCCTTTGGCTTGCGCGGCTTCTTCTATGAGTTTGGTCGTGGTTTTGCAATTGGCACAGCCAGTGCCGAGGACTTTAATGTTTTTCATGATGCTTCCTTTCATAGGTTAGCGATGATGTGAGCCAGTTTTCTACGTCTATCCATTCAGGTACGCCACCCGCCAATACCACTTTGCCATCTATCATGACGGCGGGCGTGCGGGTAATGCCGAGGGCTGCTATGTCACTGGGGTCACTGATTGCATCCAGTGTTATCTGAATTTGCCGTGCATCTGCAACTTCGCGTATGAGATTCGCAGTGGCACGGCAGCTATTGCAGCCAGGGCAAATGACTTTGATCAGCATAGTTGCGTGATTAACAGCACGCTTTGCCAGTGCTCGTGCTACTACAACAAGTGTCGGTTGCAGCAGGGGTTGATGCTTCAGCCTCACCAGCCGTTTTTTCTTCATAAACGGCATCAAATTGTGCATCTATTTTCTGACCTGCCTCGTCGCGGATATGGCGCGCAATATCAATTACCAAATCGATTTGTTCAGCACTCACACCAAACTGCTTGAGTCTGTCGAGCTGGCATAAACCTTTGCCTGGATGATTAGCTGCAATGCTAGCGGCTAAAGATACGAGCGATACGATAGAGGGGTGGAGTATTGCATGAGCCATATCAACCTCGCTTTATTTAATGGAGCAGGATGCGTTTTTGCCAAATATGCTGGAAGCAGGGCAGAAGCCCGTAAATGTGGCTTGAAATGCCATAATGCTTACCATGCCAGCTATCCATAAGAAACTGGGGTGGAGCAAATCAAACTGACCTGATAAATGGGTTGCTGCCAGTGAAATCATGACCATCACCGACATCATGCGCATCATACGATTGCCTTTCATAGTATTGCTCCTTTTATAATACTGCATTAAAAACATAACCAACGAGCAAAATGCCCATCGATACAACGCCTACAAATGTAGCAATTAATCTTGGCTTTAATACTTTACGCAAGATGATCATTTCAGGGAAGGACAGCGCCGTCACGCTCATCATAAATGCCAGTACCGTACCCAAAGCGGCGCCTTTGCCTAATAATGCCTGCACCACGGGGATAATCCCGGCAGCATTGGAATACATGGGCACGCCGATTAATACCGCTGCAGGCACCGACCACCAAGCGCCTTTGCCCATGATACTCGCCATAAAGTTTTGTGGCACGTAACCGTGTATGCCGGCGCCGACTGCCACGCCCAAAACGATATATGGCCAGACTTTGCCGACGATTTCCTTGAGGTGGGCAATACCCGCCTGGAAGCGCTCTGGCCAAGTCTGCTTATGATCAAGGACAGCATGAACAGCGCCACCTTTCGCTTGTATGGCCTGCACCCAGTCTTCCAGGTATTTTTCCATGCCGAGCTTGCCAATAATCAAGCCCGCAACGATTGCCACGGATAAGCCCAAGGCTAGATATAAAATAGCGATTTTCCAGCCAAATAAACCAAATAACAGTCCTAGCGCGACTTCATTGACCATCGGTGCCGAAATCAGAAACGAAAATGTGACACCGAGCGGGACGCCAGCCTGTAAAAATCCGATAAACAGCGGCACAGCCGAGCAAGAGCAAAAGGGGGTGACTATACCCAGGCTGGCAGCCATGACATTGCCTACACCCAAGCGCCGACCTGATAAAATCTTGCGTGTGCGTTCGGGCGCGACAAACGTCTGTATTACGCCCATGACAAAGACTATCAGCGTTAATAACAGCAGTACTTTAGGCGTTTCGAACAGGAAAAAATTAAGCGCCAGGCCAAGATGAGTATCTGCAGCAATACCCGTGAGTGACATGATATAGTCAGCCATTGGTTGTAAAGCGCTGTACAGCCATACCCATAATAAAACGGCCAGTATTATGCCTATTACCCATTTAATGGTGTGACTGCTAGACGGTGCTGTCGTTTCCATGGGATTGCTCCTTAAACGTTGTGATCAGGAATATCGGTGATGTGTCGAAAGTATATTCGATATATCAAATATATTCAAATGCGAATATATTGTCTTTTCACATAATGCAGTATTACAATTTTCATTGTAAGTGTGGGCTAATGTTATTGAAAAATAAATGAGGAGACTAAGTATATGATGAATTTTCCATATCAATATCAGGCAAGTGCAACAGCTAACCAGACCGGTGAGGTTATATTGCACAGTGAAGGATTGGCAGATATTGCATCAGCTGCACCCAAGGATTTTGGTGGCCCTGGCGATCGCTGGTCACCTGAAAACCTGTTGGTTGCCGCATTAGGGGATTGCTATATCCTGACTTTCCGCGCGATCATGGCAGCCATGAAAATTAATTGGGTTGCAATTAGTTGCGACGTGCACGGTACGTTGGCGCGGGTGGAAGGCAAAACCAAATTTACTGAATTTATGCTGCGCATTCAGCTAAAAGTGCCATCGGGCACGGATGAGAACAGCGCAAACATGGCCTTGCAGAAGGCTAAAACAGG
>JBBQPT010000038.1:0-25893 GCA_038217005.1 Burkholderiales bacterium | reverse complement strand
GGTTAAAATAGGTAGTTTAGAATAGTCATTGGATGTTGTCATGCGCGTTTCACAATTTTTTCTTTCCACGCTGAAGGAAGCACCTGCTGAAGCAGAGTTAGTTAGTCATCGTTTAATGTTGCGTGCGGGTTTTATTAAGCGTTTAGGTTCCGGTTTGTACACCTGGATGCCATTGGGTTTGCGTGTGTTGCGTAAGGTTGAGGCGGTAGTGCGCGAAGAAATGAACCGCGCAGGGGCATTAGAGTTGCTGATGCCTGCGGTGCAACCTGCAGAATTGTGGCAAGAGACTGGTCGCTGGGATAAATTTGGTCCGCAAATGCTCAAAATTAAAGATCGGCATGCACGTGAATTCTGTTTTGGGCCTACGCACGAAGAAGTCATTACCGATATAGCGCGGCGCGAGATCAAGAGCTATCGTCAATTGCCGCTGAATTTTTATCAGATACAAACCAAGTTTCGTGATGAGATCCGCCCCCGTTTCGGGGTGATGCGTGCACGTGAATTCATGATGAAAGACGCTTATTCTTTCCATGCTGATTTTGCCAGTTTGCAGCAAACCTATCAGGTGATGTACGCGGCTTACAGTCGTATTTTTACTCGCTTGGGACTGGAATTCCGTGCCGTTGCAGCAGATACAGGTGCGATAGGTGGGTCAGGTTCGCATGAATTTCATGTGCTGGCAGATTCGGGTGAAGATGCGATTGCTTATTGCCCAGATTCTGATTATGCGGCTAATGTGGAATTGGCTGAAGCTGTTGCGCCTGATACTGTCATGCCGGCACCTGGTCAGGACAAAAACAAAGTAGCAACGCCGAATCAGCATAGTATAGAAGAAGTCGCTGCATTTTTAGATTTACCTGTTACCCGATTGGTTAAAACCTTGTTGGTCGAGCAGGGTGATGGTGTCGTAGCATTACTGGTGCGAGGAGATCATCAGTTGAATGAAATTAAAGCTGCGAAATTGTTGGGTGTAGACGAGATTCGTTTTGCCAGTGATGCGGTGGTGCGTGACGTGACAGGTTGTGCGCCTGGCTCTATTGGCCCAGTGGGTTTGAATGTACGCGTGGTGGCTGACCGTAGTGTGGCAGTGATGGCCGATTTTGTGTGTGGCGCAAATGATGCGGGTTATCATTTTACTGATGTGAATTTTAACCGCGATTTGCCGTTACCTGAGGTTGCAGATATTCGTAATGCAGTAGCTGGTGATGCGAGTCCTGATGGTAAAGGTGTATTGGCGATGTGCCGCGGTATAGAAGTCGGGCATATTTTCCAATTGCGCACTAATTATTCTGCACCGATGGCATGCCAGTATCTGGATGAACAGGGTAAATCACAAGTCGCAGAAATGGGCTGCTATGGCATCGGTGTGTCACGTATTGTGGCGGCGGCGATAGAGCAGAATTGTGATGCGCGCGGCATGACCTTGCCAGTCGCTTTAGCACCGTTCAGCCTGGCTATCGTGCCTGTTGGTTATCAGAAGAGCGAACAGGTACGCGAGGTCGCTGATAAGCTTTATGCTGAATTAGTTGCTGCTGGCGTTGATGTCCTGCTCGATGACAGAAATGAACGCCCCGGGGTCATGTTTGCGGATATGGAGCTGATCGGCATGCCGCATCGTATAGTGATTGGCGAGCGCGGATTAAAAGACGGTATGGTGGAATATCAAGGGCGTACCGATACCGAGGCAACTGGAGTATCATTGACAGATATTCCAGCTTATATTATGCAAATATTATCAAAATGAAAATTTCAGCTTTGTTAATCAGTATGGCGGCGCTGTTAGTAACATCAGCGCAAGCAGGACAGCAGCTCTATGAGCCGATGTCGGCCAGCGTCCGTACTGCATTGAGCAAAGCTGTTTCAGATACCCCAGTCACGCAATCCAGTGTGTTGAATGATAGTGCGGGACAGGCTTGGTTGGCCGAGATGTCTAAGCGACTTACCAGGCGCTTTCCTGATGAAGATCAGCGTAATGATTTTTTGAAGACCGTCTATTATGAAGCCACGCGTGCTGGGCTTGATCCTGAAATGGTGTTAGGTTTAATCGAAGTTGAATCGGGTTTCAAGAAATATGCGGTGTCCAGCGTTGCTGCACGGGGCTACATGCAAGTGATGCCATTCTGGACCCAGACCATAGGCTCGCCTGAACATGATTTGTTTCATTTGCGCACCAATTTACGTTATGGCTGCAATATTTTACGGTTGTACGTGAATATCGAGCACGGTGACTTATATCGTGCGTTGGGTCGTTATAACGGCAGCCTTGGCAAGCCTGAGTATCCAAATATGGTATTGGCTGCGTGGAAAAAACATTGGGATTATGCGCCTGGAGAGCAGATGGTTCAGCGCGCTTCCTTGCAATCGGTGAAAGTAGCGGGTAATTAGCAGAGGGTGACGAGGTTGTCTCGGTGGATTAACTCAACGTCATCAATGTAGCCTAGTGTGGTTTCTATCTGATTTGTTGCTAATCCTATGATTTTACGCGCTTCATTCGCAGCGTAATTGACCAGACCACGGGCGATGACATTGCCCTCCGTGGTCACGCAGGCAACGACTTCTCCGCGTGTAAAATCTCCCTCAATCGCAGTTACGCCGATAGGTAGCAGGCTTTTTCCTTCACTGCTGATGGCTTTGGCTGCACCTTGATCTATGATGAGTTTGCCACGAACCTGGAGGTGGTCCGCCAGCCAGGTTTTGCGCGCAGATAATGGTGTGCTGGTGGTAATCAGTTGTGTGCCGATACGCTCACCTTGGGCAAGGCGGAGTAGAACGTTGGCTTCTCGACCTGATGCAATGATGGTATGGGCACCACTGCGTGCGGCGCGTTTGGCTGCGAGGATTTTGGTAAGCATGCCGCCACGACTAATTCCAGTACCTGCACCACCTGCCATTTTTTCCAGGTTGATGTCACCAGCTTGCGCCTCACTCACCAGCGTTGCAGCTGGATCCACGCGTGGATCTGCGGTGTACAAGCCGGATTGGTCAGTTAAAATCACAAATACATCAGCTTCAATTAAATTGGTTACCAGTGCGCCTAGCGTGTCGTTATCACCAAAACGAATTTCCTCAGTAACGACAGTGTCATTCTCGTTGATGATAGGAACAATTTTGAGGGATAGCAGGGTACGTAATGTTGATAGCGCATTGAGGTAACGCGTGCGATCAGCTAAATCTTCGTGAGTGAGCAGTATCTGTGCAGTACCGATTTGGTGCGCGCGAAAACTGGTTTCATAGGCATGAACCAGACCCATTTGCCCGACGGCCGCAGCTGCCTGGAGTTGATGTATGCTGCTAGGGCGTTGTTCCCAGCCCAGCCGTTGCATGCCTTCGGCCACTGCACCACTGGACACCAGCACGACTTCTTTACCCATCGCCATGAGTTGCGCGATTTGGTATGACCAGTTTGCCAGTGCATTGTGATCCAGCCCGCGCCCGTCGTTAGTGACAATGGCACTGCCTACTTTGATGACGATGCGACGGGCGGATTGCAAGACCGAGTTCATAGTTATTCTTCTATAATTGGCGGCGGTAAATCTGTCGTTAATGGTGTGGTGTCGGTAGTGATGATTTCAGCTGCCTGGTATTCATCCACATGCGCCATGATGGCATAAGTAAGTTCTTTGCAACCGAGACCCGTCAACGCGGATATAGTGAACACGGGACCAGTCCAGCCATATGCTTTAACAAAATTGGCGACAACTTCTGCACGTTCCGACTCATCCAGACGATCAACCTTGTTGAGCACCAGCCAGCGCGGTTTGTCGTACAGTGTTTCGTCGTATTTACGCAACTCTTCAACAATCGCATGGGCTTCATAAACAATGTCATGTGTGTCATCAAACGGCGCGATGTCAACGAGGTGCAGCAGCAGTCGGGTGCGTGATAAGTGACGCAGGAAACGATGTCCCAAACCAGCGCCTTCAGCAGCACCTTCGATGATGCCTGGGATGTCAGCAATTACGAAGCTTTTATTAATATCGACGCGAACTACACCCAGACTAGGGGCGAGTGTGGTAAACGGATAGTCTGCAACCTTGGGGCGGGCAGCAGATACAGCGCGTATCAGGGTAGATTTGCCTGCATTGGGCATGCCTAGCAAGCCCACATCAGCCAATACTTTTAGTTCCAGTTTTAATTCGCGCTCTTCACCTGGTTCAGGTGCAACAGTCTGGCGAGGTGCGCGATTGGTACTGGATTTGAAATGCAGATTGCCCAAACCGCCTTTGCCACCTTTGGCGATGACCGTGCGTTGACCATCTACTGCCAGATCTACCAATATTTCGTCAGTGTTGAGGTCAGTAATGACGGTGCCCACAGGCATGCGCAAAATAATGTCGTCCGCGCCTTTACCGTTGCAGTCGGCACCACGACCACCTTCGCCATTACGAGCGCGATAAGCGCGGGTATAACGGAAATCGATGAGGGTGTTAATGTTGCGATCGGCAACTGCAATGACGCTGCCACCACGTCCACCATCGCCGCCGTCAGGTCCGCCACGCGGAACGAATTTTTCACGGCGAAACGAAGCCGATCCGTTGCCGCCAGTGCCAGCGAATACTGCGATTTTTGCTTCGTCTATAAATTTCATGGTGTAAGTGTTTGTGTGCTGTAAAAATATAAAAGCCCTATCCTAGGGATAGGGCTAAAATGTGCCATTAAGTGCTTTAAGCAGCTACAGGAATGATGCTAACTGTTCTGCGTTTAAATGCGCCTTTGATGGCAAATTGTACTGTGCCTTCTACCGTAGCGAACAAAGTGTGATCCTTGCCCATGCCTACGTTTTCGCCTGCGTGGAACTCAGTACCACGTTGACGAATAATGATGTTGCCAGCGGACACCAATTGACCACCGTAACGTTTAACGCCTAGGCGTTTCGAGTGGGAGTCACGACCGTTACGCGAACTACCGCCTGCTTTTTTATGTGCCATGTTTTAGCTCCTATTAAGCTGAAATGCCGCTGATCTGGATTTCGGTGTAATTTTGACGATGACCTTGGTGCTTTTGGTAATGCTTACGACGACGCATTTTAAAAATCTTAATCTTGTCGTGACGACCGTGTGATAACACAGTAGCAGTAACCTTAGCGCCGTTGACTAGCGGTGCGCCGATCTTGATATCGTCGCCATTGGCAACCATAAACACTTGATCTAACACAATTTCGCTGCCTACGTCCGCGGTGATCTGTTCTACTTTAATTTTTTCGCCTGCGATAACGCGATACTGCTTACCGCCGGTTTTTATGACCGCATACATAGTGAACTCCAAATTTCTATAACTAGAGAGAAGCGTAGAATTATAAAGAAATCAAGAGGAAACGTCAAACCTTAGTTGATAACAAGACAAATCGCGTGCTTGACTAAGCTGTCTGCCCTGCCTACTATTAACTCATTTTAATAATCGGTTAGTGATAATGCAGGCAATTCAAGCTTTTTTAGCAGCAGACATGCAGCGTGTCGATGCAGTGATACGCGCGCGCTTACATTCTGAGGTGGCGCTGGTTAGTCAAGTATCAGAATATATCATTAACAGTGGTGGTAAGCGTTTACGTCCTGCTTTGGTCTTGTTGTCTGCGGGTGCAATGGGTTATGTGGGTGAGCACCATTATGAATTGGCTGCGGTAGTTGAATTTATTCATACTGCGACTTTGCTGCATGATGATGTGGTGGATGAATCCAGTCTGCGCCGTGGTCGTGAAACAGCTAATGCCTTGTTTGGTAATGCGGCAAGTGTGCTGGTAGGTGATTTTCTCTATTCACGTGCGTTCCAGATGATGGTGGGTGTCGGGCAAATGCGAGTGATGGAGGTATTGTCAGACGCAACTAACGTTATCGCTGAGGGCGAAGTGTTACAGTTGATGAATTGCAATGATGCTGATATCAGTGAAGCTGATTATTTACGCGTTATTCGCTATAAAACAGCGAAGTTATTTGAGGCTGCATTGCGCCTAGGGGGGATTTTGGGTGGGGCTGATGTGCGTACGGAGCAGGCTTTGGCGCTATATGGCATGCATGTAGGTACCGCTTTTCAATTGATTGATGATGTATTGGATTACTCAGGTGATCATGAAACGATAGGCAAAAACGTAGGAGATGATTTGGCTGAGGGTAAGCCGACATTGCCACTGTTGTTTTTGTTGAAATATGGTACTGATGATCAGATGAAGTTGGCGCGTCATGCCATCGAAAATGGCGGCTCGGCGGTGTTTGACGAGGTATTGTCCGCTGTTCTGTCCAGTGGTGCATTGGATTACACGCGTGCTCAGGCACGTGCTGAAGTGGATTTGGCACTCAATGCATTGACTATCCTGCCGGAAACGCCGTACAAGCAACAGTTAATCCGTTTGGCAGAGTATTCCGTCGACAGGGCGTATTAATCATGGCCAAACTCTTATTATTGATTTTGGTGGGCGGGTTAGCCTACTGGTGGTGGCGCAATCAGCGAACCGGCGAACGTACTATTGCAGCATCCAAACCTGTCGAAAACATGGTACGTTGCAAGCAATGTGGCGTGCATTTGCCGCAGAGTGACGCATGTGGTGATGCGGCAGCATGGTTTTGTTGCGCAGAGCATGAACGTGAATTTCAAACTAAAAATAAAGATTAGCAGCGGCAGTTTGCCGCGCATAGACGGATTAAATCCATGCAAAAAAATATTATCTTATTCATGGCGTGCCTGGTTAAAACGCGCAATGAAACGTCAGATTTATATGCAGACTGGCAGCGTGCAAGCTTAGTTACCACGTTGTGAATCATACAGCGTCTCCTCATCAGCCAGCATCCCGCGACCGCGTGACACGCAGCTGGAAATCCCTGCATTATCTTAATTTATACCGTTTAATTGTCGCGGGTGTGTTTTTGTTATCCAGTATATTGGATAGCGGACAGCCTATGTTCGGACCAGTGAGTACCGTTGTATTCACTGTTTATTCAGGGATTTATCTCGCGTTTGCGGTATTGTTTGCGGTAATAATAACTTTACGTAGACCCGCGTTTGATATTCAGCTGAATCTGCAAATCGTGATTGATGTGGTCATCATTTTATTGATGATGGCCGCCAGTGGCGGAGTGCGCAGTGGCTTGGGATTGTTGTTGGTAGTGTCAATTGCGTCTATTGGTTTAGTGGCGCAAGGTCGCATAGTCATGTTTCATGCGGCTTTGGCTGCTTTTGGTGTGCTCATAGTGCAAACTTTGAATGTACTTAATGCACAGCAATCGGTTGGTGATTACGCACAAGCAGGCTTGTTGGGGATGGTGTTCTTTGCCACGGCGGGAGTCGCCAATGCCTTGTCTCAGCGCATACGGGTGAGCGAGGAGTTAGCCAAAGCGCGAGCTGTCGATTTGGAGAACATGGCACAAATCAATCAATTGGTGATTGATGATATGCAGGATGGTGTAGTGGTGTTGGACAGTGAAGGGCGTATACGCCAAACTAATCAGCGTGCATTAAGCCTGTTGCGCTACGGTGATGCAGGTAGCATGGGGTCGGGAACTGGCGTGTTACTGACTATTCCGGTGCTGGCTGAATTTCTTGAGACCTGGCGTAAAAACCCCTGGGCTGAATTTCCGCCGATTAAATTGGGTAGCGAAGGTGGACATTATCTGCCACGTTTTATTGCGGTGACTGATAAACGGGTAATGGGCGCGGTATTGGTGTTGGAGGACATGACGCGCACTCATGAGCAGGCACAGCAAATCAAATTGGCAGCGTTAGGACGCTTAACCGCCAATATCGCGCACGAAATACGTAATCCCTTGGCTGCAATTAGTCACGCCACTGAGATTTTGCGAGAAGATACGCAGGCTGATAAGTCGCAACAACGTTTATTGGAAATTGTGTTTAAGAACGCTCAACGTATCAATCATTTGGTGACTGATGTAATGGCATTGAATCGGCGTGATCGGGCTCAGCTTGAACGTATCAGCTTAAATGATTTTGTGGCTAAATTGGTTGAGGAGTTTGTGCATGATCAGGGGTTATCTCCAGCGCTGTTTCATCTGTATTGCGTCGATCATGCAGAAATTTGTTTTGATCACGCGCATTTATGGCAGGTAATGACCAATTTGATATTGAATGCGGTGAGGCATTCGCAAAAACAGACGGGTAGTGTACGGATCAGTATTTTGCAGGTGAAGCATGGCATGGCGGTGCATGTGCAGGATGACGGGCCAGGCGTTTCAGAGGAAAATCAGGTACGTTTATTCGAGCCATTTTTCACTACGGAAAGCAGCGGTACAGGTTTGGGTTTGTATATTTCAAAAGAATTATGCCTGGCCAATCATGCCAGTCTTGATTATGTCTCAGGCGATGGCGGCCATTTTAGAATAAGTTGTTTGGAGGCGCGATGTTAGATCGTACAGTGCTCATTATTGATGATGAGTCGGATATTTTGGAATTGCTGGAAATCAGTTTAATCCGTATGGGTTTGGATGTGGTTAAAGCTGAAACGGTTGCGCAGGCGATGGCAGCCCTAGCGCAGCAAAAGTTTGCGCTTTGCTTAACGGATATGCGTCTGCCTGATGGCGATGGTTTGGAAATTGTGCGTTTTATTCAACAAGCACAACCCACGTTACCTGTGGCAGTATTGACCGCGCATGGCAATACCGATAATGCAGTGACAGCATTGAAAGCGGGTGCATTTGATTACATTAATAAACCAGTGACATTGGAGCAGTTGCGGGCATTGGTGAAATCAGCGCTGAAAATGCCCGAGAAAACTACGTTGGCGATGCAGGGTCTGGTGGGGAACTCTCCGGCAATGCAGCAGGCACGTGAATTAATTGGCAAGCTGGCGCGTACACAAGCTCCTGTATATATCACCGGTGAGTCTGGTAGCGGTAAGGAGTTGGCCGCGCGTTTGATACATCAGCAAAGCAGTCGCGCCGCAATGCCGTTTGTACCTGTCAACTGTGGTGCTATCCCCGAAAATTTAATGGAGTCTGAATTTTTTGGCTACAAAAAAGGCGCGTTTACTGGCGCGGATAGCGAACGTGACGGTTTCTTTCAAGCAGCACAAGGCGGCACGATATTTTTGGACGAAGTCGCAGATTTGCCATTGTCCATGCAAGTGAAGTTGTTGCGCGTAATACAGGAAAAGAAAGTGCGTAAGTTGGGTAGCAGTGTGGAAGAGCCTATCGATGTCCGAATTATCAGTGCTACCCATCAAAATCTGGCGCAATGTGTGGCAGCGGGGCGTTTTCGCCAGGATTTATTTTATCGATTGAATGTGATCAGTCTGAAAATGCCCGCTTTGCGCGATATGCGCGAAGATGTGGCCAGCGTGGCGCAAACTCTGTTAACGCGTTTGGCGCAGGAGGCGGGACTGCCAGCGCCTGCGCTTAGTACCGCTGCCTTAATGGCATTAGCGCAGTATGATTTTCCAGGTAATGTTCGGGAGCTGGAGAATATTCTGGAACGTGCATTAGCACTGACTTCTGGCGCAACTATCGGCGCAGCGGATTTGCATTTAACACCAGCGGCAGACGAGTTGTTGCCTGAGCGTGTAGCTGGAGCGAAATGGCCGTTGCAAGATTATCTGGATGGAATTGAGCGCGAGGCGATAGAAGAGGCTTTAGTGCAGACGCGTTACAATAAAACCGCAGCGGCGAAATTGTTAGGTATTACTTTTCGGGCGCTGCGGTATCGTTTAGAGCGGTTAAATATAGAATAACATCAGGCTTAAATACAGCGCATAGAGCGAGCCATTTACCCACAAATGCCACACTTTCAGATCGCCACGTGCCAGCATAATGCGTAGCCACATTGCCGCAATCAAGGTGATGACGATACCTAAGAACACGGCGGGTTGAGGTGTCCATGGTGTCAGGCTGATACCTATAGCGGGTAGCAAAGTACCTTGAAATACCATTGCACCAGTGATGTTACCAAATGCCAGCGTGTCTTTGTTGCGGCGTACCCATAGGATACTGTTCACTTTTTCAGGCAGCTCTGTCGCGATTGGTACTATCATCAGTGACAGCATCAACGCAGTAATACCCAGAATTGGCGCAGCTTGTTGTATGCCGTGGATAAAGCCTTCTGCACCTAAGACTAATAAACCCAAACCTAATAAGAGTTGCACCATGATAGTGATGGTATTGGTGGGGATGCCGATACGGCTTAAAAACATTGCGCTTTCAGCTTCAGTGCCATGACCGTCTTCGACCAGTTCAGCCGATGCGCGCAGGGTCATCATAATGTAGATAAAGTATATGAACACCATGCCAAATGAGAGTGTTGCCCGCATGGCGCTGTTGGTGTGCGGTACAAACATGGCGACACAGGCCAGGCTAAATGCCATCAGGAAGAAATTAAGATCGCGTGTCAGCCCTGTGCGTTCTGGCGTATAAGTTCCAGCGACGCCACGTTTAGCCAGCACGGCAAAACTGAGCAATGAGAGCGATAGTGTTGAGAGCATCAGTGGTGCACCCAAAATAGCACCTACGCCGATTTCTTGGTTGACTGCTGCGTTGGTTGTACCTGCGAATATTGCCAGCAAGGGAACCAGTGTTTCAGGTAACGCGGTACCGATAGCGGCAAATAATGAACCTGTTACGCCTTCGGAGATATTGAGTTTCTCGCCTAAATGCTCCAGTGCGTTCACAAAAACCTCAGCCGCAATGAGGATGATGATTAAATAACCTAATAGTTCTACCCAAAGCATGTTGTTAATCCCTTATGAATTGTGCTGTGATACGTAAATCAGTGCCGACGAGTCGGGTGTCGATGAAGCTTAATTTGCCGCGTGCGGCAATTGTATCAGGCTGTGGCAAAGTAAATAAGCCGCGAGCATCATTGCCAAGTAATGTCGGTGCGATGTACATCACCCATTCGTCAACTAAATCAGCTTGTATCAATGCCGTGTTGAGCCTGGCGCCAGCCTCGGTCATGATTTCGTTGATGCCGCGTTGGGCGAGCAAAGCCATGAGTGCAGGTAAATTGATTTGAGGCGACTCATCAACGACGTGTATTAATTCCGCGCCGGCTGCGATTAATGCGGCTTGCCTGCTCATGTCGGTACAATTATGCGCGATGATCGTGCCTGGCTGTTTTAAAATCGCGGCGTGTGGCGGTGTGCGTAATTGACTGTCAACGATGATTTTGAGTGGTTGGCGTGTGGTCGTTATGTCGCGCACGTTCAGGCAAGGGTCATCAGCCAGCACGGTACCTATGCCTGTGAGGATGGCACACGAGCGCGCACGTAAGCGGTGTACATCCATGCGTGCAGGAGAGGCTGTTATCCATTTGCTTACCCCAGAAGACAGCGCGGTTTTACCATCCAGACTAGCTGCTGTTTTAAGGGTGAGCCAAGGCCGTTTGAGCGTCATGCGCTGGACGAAGCCGCGATTCAGTTGTCGTGCTTGCGCTTCGAGTAAGCCGCTACTGGTCGTAATTCCTGCTGCTTGCAGGCGTGCCAGGCCGCTGCCTGCGACTTGCGGGTTAGGGTCTTGCATGGCGACGATAACGCGACTCACTCCTGCATGTATCAGCGCATCGGCACACGGTGGCGTGCGCCCAAAATGGCTGCAGGGTTCTAATGTGACATAAGCCGTTGCGCCACGTGCATGTTCGCCAGCGGCGAGCAAGGCATGAACTTCTGCGTGAGCTTCGCCTGCGCGTTGATGCCAGCCCTCGCCCACGATACGTCCAGCGTTGACGATGACACAGCCTACGCGGGGATTGGGTGAGGTGGTGTTAAGACCGCGCTCGGCGAGTTGTAAAGCGTATGCCATGTAGCCGTAGTCTGCACTCGTCCACATGGCTATTTTTCGGGCTTGTCCAGATCTCTTAATACATCGCGGAAATCATCAACATCCTGAAAGCTTTTGTAAACAGAGGCAAAGCGTATGTAGGCGATTTTGTCCAGGCGTTTGAGTGCATGCATGACCATTTCACCTACCTGGCGAGCAGGAATCTCGCGTTCGCCCAGCGCCAGTACATGCTGGACGATCTGGTTGATTTCCTGATCGACATATTCAGTGGGAACAGGGCGTTTGTGCAGTGCGCGACGGAAGCCTTCGCGGAGCTTTTCGGGTGAAAACTCTTCACGGTTGGCGTTGGTTTTGACCACTTGGGGCAGGCGTAATTCCACCGTTTCATAGGTGGTAAAGCGCTTGTCACAAGCCGCACAACGGCGCCGTCTACGTACAGCATCACCCGTGTCCGTGACGCGTGAGTCAAGCACATGGGTGTCAAACGACAGGCAAAACGGGCATTTCATCAGCCGTAAACGGGGAAACGCTTGCACATGGCTTGAGCGTCTTGCGCAACACGAGCGATAACGGCCTGATCAGCAGGTGCATCTAATACATCCGCAATCAGGTTTGCTAATTGTTCCGCCTCTTGCGCGCCAAATCCACGTGTAGTCATCGCGGCAGTACCGATACGGATGCCTGATGTTACAAATGGTTTTTGTGGGTCATTCGGGATCGCATTTTTATTGACGGTGATATGTGCTAAACCTAATGCGGCTTCTGCATCTTTACCCGTGATATTTTTGGACTGCAAATCAAGCAGGAATAAATGTGAATCGGTACGACCTGAAACAATGCGCAAACCGCGAGCTTGCAATGTGGTAGCCATGATGCGGGCGTTAGCAATCACTTGAGTCTGGTATGCTTTAAAGTCGTCACCCATGGCTTCTTTGAACGCAATGGCTTTAGCCGCAATAACGTGCATCAATGGTCCGCCCTGAGTGTTAGGGAAAATGCTGGAATTGAGCGGTTTTTCAAATTCGGCACGCGATAAAATCAAACCGCCACGTGGACCGCGTAAGGTTTTATGTGTGGTAGAGGTGACAAAATCGGCAATGCCTACAGGGCTAGGATAAACGCCTGCAGCGATTAAGCCGGCGTAATGCGCCATATCGACGAATAAATATGCACCTACGCTATCAGCGATGTCGCGGAAACGCTGCCAATCTATCACTAGAGAATACGCGGACGCACCTGCAACGATCATTTTTGGTTTATGTTCCAGTGCCAAACGAGCGACTTCGTCGTAATCAATCTCTTCAGTTTCTGGATGCAGGCCATAAGCAATGGCGTTAAAGAGCTTACCCGAGAAATTGACCGATGCGCCATGAGTCAAGTGACCACCATGCGCGAGTGACATGCCCAGGATGGTGTCGCCGGGTTTGAGCACAGATAAATAAACAGCAGCATTCGCTTGTGAGCCGGAGTGTGGTTGGACGTTGGCGTACTCTGCGCCAAATAATTGCTTGACGCGGTCAATTGCCAATTGCTCAGCCACGTCTACATATTCGCAGCCGCCATAGTAGCGCTTGCCAGGATAGCCTTCGGCGTATTTGTTGGTGAGCACAGAACCTTGCGCTTCCATGATCGCAGGGCTGGTGTAATTTTCTGAAGCGATGAGTTCGATGTGATCTTCTTGCCGACCACGCTCCTCTTCCATGGCTTTCCATAAATCGGGATCGGTAACAGCTATCGTGTTTTTTGCGCTAAACATGTCAAATATCCTTAGAGTGTTCGAATGAAAAATGTTAATTGCAGCAGCTGCGCCCATTTTATCATGGTGTAGTGTTGCTAATATGCGAAAAAAATTAATAACTGATGTACACAAACAAAAAATATTGCGTATAATTTTGCTACGAACGAATAAGATTCTTCGTTTGTCCACGCTCACGCTTTATACAGGGTGTGTGCATTTGGATTTTTTGTTGTATTTTAAAATTTTTGGAGATTCATATAATGACCCGTTCTTTACTGATCGCTGCTTTGATGGCTTTAACTTTAACTGCTTGTGGTAAAAAAGACGAAGCTGCTGCTCCTGCTGCTGACGCTGCACCAGCTGCTGCTGAAGCTGCTGCTCCAGCTGCTGCTGCTGACGCTGCTGCTGCTGCTGCACCTGCTGCTGCTGCTGCTGCTGCTCCAGCTGCTGCTGCTGAAGCTGCTGCTGCTGCTGCTCCAGCCGCTGCTGAAGCTGCTGCTCCAGCTGCTGCTGCTGACGCTGCTAACAAATAAGAATTTATTCTTGTTTGCAAAAAAGCCGACCTGATGGTCGGCTTTTTTATTGCCTGAATTTTTTACCAGCCTAATTTTTAGGTAGAATGCTTTATCTTCATCACATTCTACAAAAACCTAAAATGTCACACGCATACACTGATGCACTTGCTACACAGGCCGTTTATGCCGATCTCTCTAATGCCGGATTAATTGCATTTCAAGGTGACGATACCACCACTTTTCTACAAGGTCAGCTCACCAACGATGCACGCCAATTAACGCAACAGCAAGCGCAATTTAGTGGTTTCTGTTCACCTAAAGGCCGTTTATTAGGTAGTTTCTTATTGTGGCAGCAGGCTGATAGCACTTATTTGCAATTAGCTGCCGAATTGCAGCCTGCTTTGCAAAAACGTTTATCCATGTATATTTTGCGTGCTAAAGTTAAGACGCGTGATGCGCGTGACGAGGTTGTGCGCATCGGGGTCGCGGGTCATCGTGCCGCAGAGTTGGTTAATGTTGTTGCTGGCTGTCTACCTGATGCTGACATGCAAACAGCTAATGCAGGACCGAATCTGGTTATTCGTTTTAGCGCCGAGCGTTATCAAATTATTGCGCCTGCTATCGATAAAGCACATTTGCTGGCGCAATTGTCGCAACAACAGGCTGTCCTGGTAGATGAACCATACTGGCAATGGCTGGAAATTCGCGCTGGTGTTCCTACTATTACCTTGGCAACACAGGAACAATTCGTACCGCAGATGGTTAACTTTGATTTGACTAATAGCGTGAATTTTCAAAAAGGTTGTTATACCGGACAAGAAATTGTTGCCCGTACTCAGTATTTGGGTAAGCTCAAGCGGCGTATGTATCTAGTGCATAGTGATGTGGCCATGGCAGCAGGTGATGAGGTTTATAGCCCTGATATGGAGGGGCAGGCGATGGGTATGGTAGTTAATGCGCAACCAGCGCCTGAAGGCGGTTGGGATGCTTTGGTAGTGATGCAGATCAGTAGCGTGGCAACGCAGTCGCTGCACTTGAAGTCGTTAGAGGGTGGCTTGCTTAGCGTGCAAGACTTGCCTTACTCGCTATAAAGTTTACACATCATGACTGATACCTCCCTAGCTGATACGCTGCTTGGCAAACCCACTTGTTATCAGGTGGATTACGATCCTAGCTTACTCTTTGCAATTCCCCGGCAGATTAAGCGTGATGAAATCGGCTTGGTTGGCGATTTGCCATTTATGGGCGCAGATATTTGGAATGCTTACGAGCTGTCCTGGTTGAATCTGCGGGGTAAACCTCACGTGGCTATTGCGACTTTTATCGTACCTGCTGATTCGCCGAATATTGTTGAATCCAAGTCGTTTAAGCTATATTTGAATTCGTATAATCAAACGCGTTTAGTCAGTCACGAGGTGCTGGTGGCACAATTGCGTACTGATATTAGTGCCGTTGTGGGTGCAGCTGTGCAGGTGCAGCTAACTTTGCCTGAGGACTTTTCCCAGTTGGCTATGGGCGAGTTGGCAGGGGAGTTGTTAGATCGTTTGGATATCGAGGTCGATAGCTACAGCCCTAACCCTGCGTTACTGCAGGTACAGGCTGAAGCGGAAACGGTAGAGCAAACTTATGTATCTCATTTACTAAAATCGAATTGCCTGGTTACAGGGCAGCCAGATTGGGCAACGGTGCAGATACAGTATGTTGGTGCGCCGATAGAACCTGCAGGTTTATTGCGTTATTTAATCGGTTTCCGTAACCATAATGAATTTCATGAGCAGTGTGTCGAGCGCATATTCGTTGATATCATGCGTAACTGTCATCCGCTGAAGCTCTCAGTTTACGCACGCTATACGCGACGTGGCGGGCTGGATATTAATCCTTGGCGAACCAATTTTAGTGTGGGGGGCTTGCCGCCTAACTTGCGTCACGCCCGGCAGTGATGAGGTTGTGCTGATTCACCAATGAAGCATTCGGTTATGCGCTTGCCATTGATAAACATCTCAACGTCGAATTCAGCCAGTATCTGATTGAGGGCTTGGTCAAATGCTGTTTGATCGGTGATGTTGGCATAGATTTCCATCCAGGTGAGCGCATCATCCTGACGTTTAAGCAGGCTGCCGAGTACACCAGTGCGGCAGCCCAGTCTGGCTTGCATGCCACGTATTTGACGCTCGGTGTCGAGGTCATCAGTCAGCACGCGGTAGTAGATATAATAGTTGAGCATCACATCCCTGGCATCATGCCTTTCATGCCACGCATCATTTTCGATAAGCCGCCTTTAGACATCATTTTCATCATTTTTTGCGCCTGTTCGAATTGCTTGAGCAGGCGGTTGACTTCCTGCACGGATACGCCTGCGCCAGCGGCAATACGGCGTTTGCGTGAGGCTTTGAGTATTTCTGGCTTGCTGCGCTCTTGCGGCGTCATCGAATTAATAATGCCTTCGATACGGTTGACCGATTTCTCATCGGCGCCCGCGGGTATCGCTGCACCAGCCGCACCTGGGAGTTTGTCCATCAGCGCGGAGATGCCGCCCATTTTGCGCATTTGCTGGATTTGCGCCTTGAAATCTTCTAAATCAAAGCCTTTACCCTTTTTGATTTTATCGGCAAAGCGTGCCGCCTCGGCATGATCGACGTTGCGTTGTGCATCTTCAATGAGGGAAAGTACGTCACCCATGCCCAGCACGCGTGAAGCCATGCGTTCAGGGTGGAAAGCCTCCAGACCGGTGAGTTTTTCACCCACACCGATGAATTTAATCGGCTTGCCGGTGATGTGGCGTACCGATAATGCCGCGCCGCCGCGTGAATCGCCATCCAGTTTGGTGAGGATGATACCGGTGAGGGGCAGGGTGTCGTTAAACGCGCGCGCTGTATTAATAGCATCCTGTCCTTGCATGGCGTCAACGACGAACAGCGTTTCGACAGGATTGAGGGAGCGATGTAGTTCGCTAATCTCGTTCATCATGACTTCGTCTATACCCAAACGACCGGCGGTGTCGACAATGAGCACATCATGGTAATGTTTCTTGGCGTAATCTTGCGCAGCCAGTGCAATGTCCAACGGCTTCTGTGCGTCGGTGGAAGGAAAGAAATCTACACCAAGTTGAGCTGCGAGCGTTTTCAGCTGTTCTATCGCGGCAGGACGGTACACGTCGCAACTGACCAGGAGCACTTTTTTCTTCATTTGCTCAGTGAGCAATTTAGCGAGTTTACCGCTACTGGTAGTTTTGCCTGAGCCTTGCAAGCCTGCCATTAAAATAATCGCAGGCGGTGTGGTGGTCAGGTTGATGCCCACATGTGTTGTGCCCATGAGCGCGGTGAGCTCATTGTAAACTACGCCGATGAAAGCCTGTCCTGGCGTGAGGCTTTGCAGCACCTCGACCCCTAATGCTTTCAGTTTCACATCGTTGATGAAATCTTTAACGACGGGGAGTGCGACGTCCGCTTCGAGCAGCGCCATGCGTACTTCACGCAGTGCATCCTGGATGTTGTCTTCGGTCAAACGGGCTTGGCCGCGTATGTTTTTAATGACTGAGGCAAGGCGTGTAGTAAGGTTTTCTAACATGGGTAATGTTCCATAGTTCGCCAAAATGTTGAGGATATGATGTAAACTTTGCTTTTCGCATTTCGCCTATTTTACCTCAGATGAGTATCAACTGGCTTTATCCACTTGTAAGTTTGCTCTATGCCGTTGTTGGTTGGCATTTTTGGCGTACCCGCTGGCGCGGGGTTGGACATGCCACAGCGTGGGAATCTTATGCATTATTGTTGCCGCTGGTACCGCATGTCATTTTGTTAGGCGCATCTACCGTTATGCCTGATGGTGTGCAATTGGGTATGGGCAATGTGGTTTCCATGGTGGTTGCGCTTGCGATATTGATTTACTGGTTAAGCAGCTTCCATTCCCGTATGGAAGCGTTAAATGCCCCATTGGCGGGGATCGCCGCTGTGGTGGTGTGGTTGCCGCTGTGGGTGCCGTCCACGCATTTGCTGGCGAATACCGAGCTGCTGGCGTTTCGTATGCATTTGCTGATTGCGATTCTTGCTTACAGCTTGTTCACGATCGCGGCATTGCACGCGACACTGATGTCAGTGGTCGAACGGCGTTTGCATCATGTACAAGATACGAGATTTGCGATTAATTTACCGCCATTGCTGACCTTGGAAAGTTTGTTATTCCGTTTACTGGGTTTGGGTTTTACTTTATTGACGCTGACTTTGGTAACGGGCGTGGTATTTTCTGAGGAAATTTTTCATAAACCTGCCGAGTTTAATCATAAAACCATATTTGCCGTACTTTCCTGGATTATTTATGCGGTTTTATTAGGTGGTCGACGTTTGCGTGGCTGGCGCGGAAAACTCGCAGTACGCTGGACCTGGTTGGGCTTTGTGATGCTATTGCTGGCTTATGTAGGCAGTCGTTTTGTTTTAGAAGTGGTGTTGCACCGCTAAATTGTTAAGGAATAAAAAATGAAATCAATTAAAGTTACCGATGTGGGTTCGTTAAAAAACGAGCTGAATAAATATAAAAAAGGTAAAAAGCTGGACATCCGTTATTTCAATCAAGCAGCACGGTTGGCCTGGTTGGGTAAAATCACTATGAGCCCGCTGGATGCGGAAGACGAAACTTGCCAGTCATGGTTGCTTCATGTGCAACCACCCGAAGGCTTTATTGCTCACTTTGTCGATGTGGATGAAGATTTGATTAGTGAAATTCATGTGCTGGACGCAGAGCAGGGTAAATACCTGGCTGAAATCATGCGTGAGGGTTTGGCAGCGCGGGCGCGGGAATTAGAGTTGCTGAATCGACGAGATTTCTATTTCGGCAAGTTTTTCAAAGATGATGCTCCTGCACCTGTGGGAGATACACCATCCAGCAATTAACAGCCCGCTGGATAGATTTAGGCGAATGTAGCCCAGAAGATTTTCATGCCACTTACGCGGGGGTGGCAGAGGTCATGCGTGCGGGGGATGACCCCGTATTAATCTGGGGGCAGCCGGCAGCGCATTTTTGTTTAGGACAGCATCAGTCCATTGCGGCTGAGTTAGTCGCTGATGTACCTGTTCCTGTGATACGTCGCCCCTTGGGCGGCGGCGGTGTATGGCTGGACCGGAATCAGGTTTGCCTGGTGCTGGTGGCGCCGCGTGATTTTTTCCCCACACATACTCATGCCTGGTACGCTCATGCGTTATCCCCCATGCTGCAAGTGTATGCAGAAATGGGCTGGGAAACCTCATTGGTGGGGCAGGATATTTGGTTTGATGGTAAGAAACTTGCAGGCACAGGCGCGGCCAGCATAGGAGAGGCTGGGTTGGTCGGGAGCAGTTTCTTGCTTAAATTTCCTGCCCAAGCGTTTATTCAGCTGATTGCTTCACCTTCTGCGGGCTTTCGTGAGTGGTTGGAAGTGGCTTTGCAGGCATCACTGACAACCTGGTCTGATTATGCCGACATACCCGAATTGGCATGGCTGTCCTTGGTTTATCGGCGGGCAGCGGCTGGCATATTTGATTGGCGTTGGGAGCAGGCGCGTTTGCGCGAGGATGAACGTGATGCGCGTGAGGAATATCGCGCCGAGTTGATCCCCGATGCTGATCGTCCAGCTAAACGCGTTCCTTATGGCATTAAAATTAATGCCCGTACCTACTTAACCGAGCGCGAGTTTGATGGTGACTGGGTACGTATATTGACTCATGATAATGCGATTGTGCGGATTGCGTTGTCAGTGGCCCCTGATCTACCTGAGCAGGCATGCATTGAGATTACACCGACTTTGGATGCGTTAGCCAACATATTAAACCAGTTGGTTACTTCAGTTGATGCGCATTTGTGGGCGCAACGGATTTTATTGACCGCTTATTTTGCTGAAGAGTAATTTATATGACATCACCGACAATCGCCGCAAGGCTGCAACGTAAATTTATTCTGATGACGCATGATGAGGCCTTGCAAGCCAGCATGCAGGCGGCTGTTCCTGAGGGGTGGGAAATGGTTACTACGCTGGATTTGGACTCGTTGGGCGGATTTGAGCAAATATTGCTCTATCGCTTTATTTTTCTTGATCTGGATACGCTGACTGATGATTTTGATCCGCAGGATGCGATACGCAAGATACGCATGGAGCTAATGCTGAATGTTGCTATATTCTGTTTTGGTGGGTCGGATGATGAGCGTGACCAGGCGCGGTTGAATCGTGCTGACCGATTCTTTGATCGGCATGAAATGGTTGAGCGTTTGCCGCAATTTTGTCATCAATATCGTTGGGGTGAGTGATTAGCGTATCGCTGAATATTCCGCTTAAGCCTTCATTGCGGTTGCGAGTGGCGGTAATGGCGGCGCATATCGTAGCTGTGTTTGCTTTAGCGTGGTTACATGTATGGTGGGTATGGTTAGGTAGTGCGGTCGTGTTGCTGAGTGCGGGCTATTATTACGCACGACTAACATCACCACTGGTGACGGCGATTGAAGTGACTGAATCAGGTTATCAATTGCTGGATCGTGGCGTATGGCGATCAGTTAAATTGAAGTCTGCATTTATTACTGCGCCGTTGACCGTAGTATGGTTTAAAGGTGAGCAAGGCGAGTCGTACCATCTGACTTTGCTCGTGGATAGTTTGGGTGTTGATGATTGTCGCCATTTACGCATACACTTGCGTTGGCGCCGCGATAAGCCTTGACACCAATATTTAAGCAGGTATAATCTCGCTTCTCATGTTGTGGCGCTGGAAATTTGGCCCTACACAAGATAGCTAAAACATTGGGTTAGCATATGCATAAAATCGGTGTAATGATGGTCTGGCTAGGTTTAATTTCAACCATAGTTGGCTTGATTTTTGGTTTTATTGATCTGGTAAAGTATGGCGAACCGAGTATCTGGATCGCGATAATTCCAGCAGGTTTTGCAGCTTTGTTAGTGGGTGTCACTATGACCCAGTTTTCAAAGTCAGAAAATTCTGATACAATGTGAGGCTGCAGTAAACACGGTCCCCATCGTCTAGAGGCCTAGGACACCGCCCTTTCACGGCGATAACACGAGTTCGAATCTCGTTGGGGACGCCAATCTTAACGGGTTGCAGTTATGCAACCCGTTTAATTTCTAGCCTTAGGGCTAGTTAAGGAGTGGTAGTTCAGTTGGTTAGAATACCGGCCTGTCACGCCGGGGGTCGCGGGTTCGAGTCCCGTCCGCTCCGCCAACAAATTAAAAAGCTTATAATTCGTAAGGGTTATAAGCTTTTTTTATGCCTGCTCATTTCACCAGATTATCAATCTAGTTCTTACTGCCGTTAAATACGGTAGATCGTTGCAGTAATTTTACACAGTCAAAAAATCACATTCAAA
Organism: Burkholderiales bacterium; assembly: GCA_038217005.1. Classification (GTDB taxonomy): domain Bacteria; phylum Pseudomonadota; class Gammaproteobacteria; order Burkholderiales; family Sulfuriferulaceae; genus Sulfuriferula. The sequence continues at coordinate 4,594 of JBBQPT010000038.1, read as the reverse complement.
ATCATTGCCAATATTGGGATTGATGTGTTCATTCCGCACATATTCCTACTGCCGAGTTACGTGTGAATTTAATATTCTGCCTGCTATGTACGGTCGCGCACGGAGCGTGCTTGAAAATAAGTAGATTATTCAGCCTGAAATTGTCACTGGATGATTTTAAGCATGAAATCGCAGATTGAACTAATCAGGAGCATACAACATGAAATCATTTAAATACCTATCCGCCATCATCCTTGCGCTTACGTTGGCTACCGTCATGGGCTGTGCCTCAACTTCTAAACATGAAGGAACTGGCGAATATCTGGATGACAGTGTCATTACCACCAAAGTAAAAGCTGCGGTATTCCATGAGCCGTCACTCAATTCTGCGGAAATAAACGTTGAAACCTATAAAGGTCAAGTGCAATTGAGCGGATTTGTCGCGACTGCGGCAGACATCGACAAAGCAGTTAAAGTCGCACGTAGTGTCAAAGGCGTGACCTCTGTGAAGAATGACATGCGAGTTAAACCCCATTAATAAATCTAGCTTAATAGGGGGTGCCAAACATGATTGAAACCATTGCAGTTATTTTTCTGGTTTTGTGGTTGCTTGGTATGGTTACCGCGTACACCCTAGGTGGATTTATCCACGTACTTCTGGTTATCGCAATTGTCGTGATGTTGATCCGAGGTATACAAGGACGAAGCCTGTAGCGCCCCGTTTTTGCACCCAAGCAAGATATCTAGTTGGCCGGCAACTAAGTTATTGCTCGCTGGATACCTTAACACTTATTCCATTCCACAATAGGAACACACAAAATGAATACAATTGAACAAGCAACCCAAAAAGGCATGGAAGCATTATCAGAACAGTTCAACAACCAGCAACTGATCGCAGATTTCCAAGTCGTTGTGGATGATGCCGAAGCATTGCTTAAAGCGACAGCGGGTCAGGGTGGTGAAAAGCTCACAGAGATACGCACCAAGGCAGAGGAGTCACTCAAGCTTGCTAAAGCCCGCATGATGGAAGCTCAGGAAGCTCTGGTCGCCAGAACCAAAGCGGTAGCCAAAGCAACCGATACCTACGTTCATGAAAACCCATGGAAAGCCATCTGCGCAGCTGCTGGTGTTGGCGTAGTGACAGGTTTGCTGATCGGCCGCCGTTAACCTGCGCCCGACTGACGCTGCATCTGGAGAGCACAAAGGGGTGCTCGCCGTCGCTGACGACATTGACTTTAGTGGTCATTGCACAGCCTGTGGTAGCACTCGGCAAATAGTGCAGATGCGGTCCACATTTGACGTCATACATGTATGCAGTAGATATCAATTTCACGCCATTCAGTCAACTATTCGGTGACCTTTGTGGACTCAACCCCCAATCAAAACCATCTCCTCGCTGTACTGCCTACGGCTGAGTTCGAGCGAATTTCACCGCATCTGAAACTGCTTGCAATGCCACTTGGTGAAATCCTGCATGAGTCCGGCGGTTGTTTGCAGTACGCCTATTTCCCAACGACTGCGATAGTTTCTCTGCATTATGTGATGGAAAATGGTGCATTTTCTGAGATTTCGGGTGTAGGCAATGATGGCGTAATCGGTGTTGCGCTGTTCATGGGCGGTCAGACTATGACTAGTCGGGCTATTGTTCAGAGCGGCGGCTATGGCTATCGGCTGCCGGCATCATTGCTGGTGGACGAGTTCCAGCGGGGTGGATTTATGATGGATCTGATGCTGCGTTACGCGCAAGCATTAATGACTCAAATGTCACAAACCGCTGTCTGCAATCGGCATCATTCGGTCGAGCAACAGTTGTGTCGCTGGATATTATCGACACTCAATCGATTGCCGTCGAATGAGTTAACGATTACTCAAGAACTGATTGCCAAGATGATGGGTGTGCGTAGGGAAGGTATTACTGAGGCGGCGGGACATTTGCAACGAGCAGGGTGTATCAGCTACCGGCGCGGCCACATTACGGTACTCGACCAATCCGGGCTGGAGTCGCGGGTGTGTGAATGCTATGCAGTAGTTAAAAATGAATTTAAACGCTTGTTGAGTGATGTGCGTAATCGTTAGGCTTTGCCTGTGACCGGTCATAACAGTCGCGCCCATAAACGCGCCGCGCCTTCCTTGATCCGGACACTGATAGGGCGCTTCTGCCAGCCTTCAAGGGTGATTAGTGTGGACGATGCTAGGTCTTGCTCGAACAGCGTCTGCATTTGCTCACCAAAATCGTGACCCAGTACGACGGCATTGATTTCTTGATTGTTGAGGAAGCTGCGCCAGTCGAGGTTGGTTGAGCCCACGGTTGACCATACGCCGTCAATAAGTGCGGTTTTGGCATGTAACAGCGCATCTTGTCGTTCATATATTTTTACACCAGCCCTCAGCAACTCATCGTAATACGAACGCGAAGCATAAAACACTAATGAGGAATCGGTGTTTGCCGGCAATAATAACCTTACGTCAACACCACGCTGAACCGCATCTTTCAGTGCGGCCAGCAGTTGTGGGTCAGGAACAAAATAGGCATTGGTTAAAAATATCCGGGTTTCCGCACTATTAATAGCCGACAGTAAGATGACATAAATCTGGCTATAAGGCTCTTCGGGTGAGCTGCCTATGGCACGTACAACTTCATTGCCCTGGTATTTAGGTTCGGGGAAATAATCTCTGGGCGCCAGTGGTTCGCCCTTTTGCTCAACCCACGTTGTCATGAACAGTTTTTGAAACTCGATGACTATAGGCCCGGCCATACTTAAATGCGTATCACGCCATGCCCGATTGCTTTTGGTCGATTTAAGGCTGCGAAATGACCCGCTGGAATACACGCTACTGATATTGATGCCGCCAACAAATGCAACTCGTCCATCCACGATCAATAGTTTACGGTGATCCCGGCGATTGACGTTCCAGCCTTTGCGTAGAGTAAGCGGATTAACTGGATTGAATTCAAGTACATTCACACCACTTGCTGTTAGCGCATCAAAGAACGCTTTTGGCGTGTTGATTGAGCCTACGCTGTCATAAATAAGATTTACCTGAACACCGCTCTGCTGTTTCTTGATTAACAGCGCAGCGAAACGTTGTCCGACCTCATCATCTTCAAAGATGTAAGTCTCCATGTTGATATGGTCTTTAGCGTGCTCTATGGCATCAAACATGGCATTGTAAGTTGTCGGGCCATCTACCAGGAGCGCTACTTTGTTACCTATTACCAGCGGACTACCTACAATCTCGGATTCCAGCACCAGATGTCTGTCAAAGATACTGGTTTCAGCACTATGACTTTTCAGTCTGTCGAGTATCACCTTGCTCTGTTTGGTGCTTAAGGGGCCATGCGCACCGTCCAGCCGTACTGGGTGGGATGGCACCATCGCCATATCCGGCACTAGCGTGGGAAGTGAACTACACCCGGCAAGTAGAAACAGACCCAATATGGCTGCAAATTTGGTGATGGTGGAATATTTGAACTGTTTCATATATACCAAAATTTATTGATTTATTGAAAAAACATCATGTCTTATTCGTCCAGTCAATGAAAGCTAAATCAGCAATTCTCTGCGTTTATATAACCTATACTGAACTACGCCGCTGTGCCTTGGCCTGCCAGTGGCGATGTGCTGAACGTTTGTGCTTTGTGCGCTAACGTACTGAAGTTTCCAGCCAGGCGCAGATAATGAACCAATAGTGAAGGTTGGCATTAGCTCTTGTTGATGACCAGCGATGACGTTAATTATTGCACTGGAGATCAAGAAGTGTCAAAAAATCGCTATATATTCATTATCTTAGGTCTTGTGCTTTATTCTGCAGCATTTTCGGCTCAGATCAGCGTTGGTGTACGGTTGCCTAACGTGGTTATAGAAACCAACCTGTCAACCTACCCTGAACTCGTTGTTGTACCCGGTTATCCGGTTTATTATGCGCCGCGACTGAGTACTAATTTCTTCTTTTATGATGGTATGTATTGGATTTATCAGGATGATAACTGGTATGCAAGTACCTGGTACAACGGGCCTTGGGATGCAGTGGAGCCGGAACTTGTGCCTGTATTCATCCTGCGCGTCCCCGTTCGTTACTATCGTCAGCCGCCAGCTTATTTTTACGGGTGGTGGCCAGATTTGGCGCCACGCTGGGGTGAACATTGGGGGCGTGATTGGGAACAGCGCAGAAAAGGTTGGGATAGATGGACCAGCGGTACTGCCCCATCCCCTGCGCCGCTGCCTGCATACCAAAGACAGTATGCTAAGGATAGCTATCCTCAGCGTGTGGAGCAGCAGCAGGAATTACAACAGCAGAATTACCGTTACCGGCCACATGATCCCATTGTCCGTCAACGCTATCAGGAACAGTTAACACCAAGGGCGCTTACTCCGCAGGGGAAACCAGAGCCCAGGGATGCGCGACCACAGGAGCAGGAACGAAGTCGGGATCGAATGATTAATATCAGCCGATCAGGATTTCGTAATTTAGTTACGCAGATTCAAAAACGAAGTGCAACTTTTATAGGATTTGAGAGGCAAGCTGGAGTAGCATCCGCGTCGCTCAAACTACCAAGTAAAAGGAACACGGATGAAACGCTACAAGCAGCTTACCATGGAGCAACGATACCAGA
>JBBQPT010000037.1:0-25894 GCA_038217005.1 Burkholderiales bacterium | reverse complement strand
TGGCGTGTCTACAAAAGTAGCTAGCTGGTTCTTGCCTAAAGCCAATATTAAACCGGTTTATACTGCTTTTTCGGGTGTAACTCGGCATGATGAACATGCAGGTGCACCGGAGGCTCAGCATCTTAAGCAGTTGACGAGTCTGCAATCGATAGGCTGGAAAATAGAAATTGACGGAGTTAACACCCTAGTTGCTGGTGAGAAGTTGACAAATGCTATCGCGGTAAATTTGCACGATAAGCAAAATCAGCCCATTTTGAATGCCGACGTGCAGGTAAGGTTTTTCCGTGCTGGTAATGTTGCTGCGGTTGCAGAGAGCCGTTTAGATGACGGTGGATTAGGTCACTATGCTGGGCAGTTCACCATACCGCATTCTGGCTCATGGATCATGCGCACGGAAATCGAAGCTGAAGGTAAGCGTATAGAAGTTGACCGTGATGTGTTAGTCAAAAAGGCGAGTTGATTGATAGCACCAGCTTCGTGTTACCACTGTGGTCAGCCGATTCCACCTAAAATTGATTTAAGCGTAAAGATTGCAGATCAGGACCATGCTATGTGTTGCCGTGGCTGTCAGGCCGTTGCGCAGTCTATTGTTGATAACGGCCTGGAGGCTTATTATCAAAGTAGGACGGCGATGCCTGCTAGCGGTCAGGAGGTGTTGCCTGACGAGATTAAAAAGTTAGCATTATATGATCACCCAGATATACAGCGCAGCTTTGTTATCAATGCCGGAGAGAATGGTAAAGAGGCAGTACTGATACTCGAGGGTATCACCTGCGCGGCCTGTGTATGGCTTAACGAGCGCCATATACGGCAATTAGATGGTGTTTTAAGTGTGGATGTTAATTATGGGAGTCATCGCGCACGGGTTGCGTGGGATGAGCGGAAGATAAATCTATCTAGCATCCTGCAAGAAATTCAACTGCTAGGCTACAACGCTCATCCATATAATGCACATCAAGCTGACAAAATTCGTAAAATCAAACATAAAAAGGATTTGCAGCGTATAGCTATCGCTGGTATTGCTTCTGCACAAGTGATGATGTTGGCTGTAGGTTTGTATGCGGGTGCGTGGTATGGCATGACCACCGACATAATGGAGTTGTTACGTTGGTTCAGCATGATGCTGACTATTCCAGTTGCAACCTTTGCTGCGATGCCATTTTACCGTTCTGCATGGAGCGGAATAAAGTCGGGCCACTTAAATATGGATGTGCCTGTTGCATTAGCAATTATTACGGCATTCCTGGGCAGCGTGTGGGTCACAGTATTTGGTGGCGCGCATGTTTACTATGACACCATAGGTATGTTCACCCTGTTTCTTCTGGCTACGCGCTTACTGGAAACGGGGGCGCGTGAAAAGTCGGTAGAGGCTGCTGAAAACCTGTTGAAACTGCAACCCGCTATGGCGATGCGGGTAAAAGATGGGCAGCAGAATTACGTGCCTGTATTAGAGCTCTTGCAAAATGATTTGATTTTAGTCAAGTCAGGTGAGACCGTTGCTGCTGATGGTGTCGTTGTCGAGGGCGAGTCAACAGCGGATGAGTCGCTGCTGACGGGTGAATCTCGAGCGATACCTAAAGTGTTGGGCAGTAGTGTTATCGCGGGGAGTGTTAACCTCGATAGTCCATTGATAGTAAGGGTGACCGGTGTGGGCGAAGACACTGTGCTGGCGGGCATAGTGCGCCTGGTCGATAAAGCGCAGGCTGAAAAACCTAAAATCGCACAATTGGCCGACAGGGTTGCAGCCTGGTTTACTTGGGCGTTATTGGCATTTGCGTTGGTGGTCGGCATTATTTGGCTGCTGGTAGACCAAACCCGTGCTTTTGAAATAGTTCTGTCTGTGTTGGTAGTGACCTGTCCATGCGCCTTATCATTGGCAGTGCCGGCTGCACTTGCTGCTGCTGGATCGCACTTGATTAAACGAGGCATCTTGGTGCTGCGGGGGCATGCACTGGAAACGCTCGCGCAAGTCACACACGTAGTATTTGATAAGACAGGGACATTAACGGTAGGGCATCCTGAAATTGTTGATGTTCAAGCGCTTGCAGATATTTCTGCAGAAGAATGCCTGAAACTCGCAGCAAGCCTGGAACAAACATCCGAACATCCATTGGCGCGGGCCTTCACGCATAAAGTGGACAGGGCTGAGTTGTATGCAGTGACGAATGCAGTCAATGCGGCTGGACGGGGCATAGCGGGTAATATTGCGGGAGTAGGCTACACCATCGGGAATCAAGCTTATGCACCAGCAAGTCAGGCATTTGATGTAAATAGTTTAAACTTAAGCTACGAGCATGTAACCTTGGTCTGGTTGTGCGATTCCACTCGCGTGTTAGCGGTTTTTGCGCTAGCTGATGCCTTGAGAGCGGATGCGAAATTGGCTGTAGAGCAATTGCAGTCACGCGGGATTGCTGTGAGCATGTTGTCTGGTGATGCGCCGCAAACGGTAGCATATGTTGCGCGACAACTGGGTATCGTGGATTATCTCGCACAACAGCAGCCACAGGATAAATTTGATCAGCTCAAGCAATTACAGGCGCAGGGTGCCGTGGTTGCAATGGTGGGCGACGGCGTGAATGATGCGCCAGTACTGTCAGGTGCTCAGGTCTCGTTTGCCATGGGAACAGGAACTGATGTCGCTAGTCAAAGCAGTGACATCGTATTGTTATCTAGCAAACTTAGCGATGTGGTTGTCGCATTGGATATGGGGAAGAACGCCTTGGTAGTAATGCGGCAGAATCTATTTTGGGCTGCGGCATATAATCTGACAGCGTTGCCTTTTGCGGCATTGGGGTATGTGTCGCCTTGGGTCGCAGCGTTGGGTATGTCACTCAGTTCCCTGATTGTGGTATTGAACGCGTTACGGTTAAAATAGGCAAATTATGACAACATCCACTTTGGTTTTTTTATTGACTATGACCGCCATATTTATTATTTTTATGGTGCTGGGGATATTTTGGGCGATTAGAAGCGGCCAGTTTGATGATATGGAAGGCCCCGCACAGCGGATTTTGATGGACGAAGATGATCCCATGCTGCCATCTAATCAGCCTGAAGTCGAAGCTGCGCCTACAAAATTGCGTTAGTCATGTAAAATAGTTTACAATTCGGAAATAACTTTTAAAGGATAGTGAAATGAAGGAAATTTTATTTGGTGATAACAGCACGCTGCCATTGGGTATTACTGTTGCGCTGATAGTAACAGCATGGTTGAGTTTCTTATCTGTAGTGATTTTCGCTTAATTACACAGTAAGGCCCAATAAAAAACCCCGCATTAGCGGGGTTTTTTATTGGGCCTTAGCTCAAGCGTGTAATGCAAGCTTCATTTTTTGCATGGCTTTTTGCTCGATTTGACGAACACGTTCGGCAGAAATGCTATATTCAGCAGCTAGTTCATGTAACGTCGCTGGATTCTCTTCCTGTAGCCAGCGAGATTCAACTATGTGGCGACTGCGAGGATCCAATGAGGCAAGTGCATTGTTTAAACCGGTGCTGCTCAATTGCTCATGTTCTGCGCGAGCTAATATTTGTGAAGGCTCGGCTTCAGCATCGGTTAAATAAGCCAAGGGGCCATAAGTCTCTTCGCCATCATCGTCAAACGGTTCTAGTGTGAGATCTTGACCGCTAAAGCGGGTTTCCATCTCCATGACTTCTTCACGGCGGACGCCAAGTTTCTCTGCAATGTCGGTTATTTCAGTTGGCGTTAAGCTGTTGCCGCTAGTTTTCATGCTGCGCAAATTGAAAAACAGTTTTCGCTGACCTTTGGTAGTGGCGATTTTGACCATGCGCCAGTTGCGCACGATATATTCATGCATTTCTGCGCTTATCCAGTGCATGGCAAATGACACTAAACGGACACCACGGTCAGGGTCAAAGCGTTTGACTGCTTTCATCAAGCCTATATTACCCTCTTGAATTAAGTCGGCTTGAGGCAAACCATAGCCAACGAATTTGCGCGCCATGCTTACTACCACGCGTAAATGCGATAGCACCAGATGTTTGGCGGCATCAACGTCACCCTGGTCGCGCAAGCGCCTGCCCAAACTGGTTTCTTCTTCCAGTGTGAGCATAGGGTAGTTGTTCACCGTATGGATATAGTTCTCCAAGCTGGTGGCATTGTTGCTTAATGTAGGTAAGTTCATAGCTGTAGTCATGTAGGTTATACCTTCTGTGGTGATTCTAGCACTCTACATAAGAGAGTGCCAGTGTTAAGAAGTTCCTGAACTAGGCAAATTTTTTGATATTCGCCAGCGAGCGGCTTACTGCAAAATAAGCACCAATCCAGCCCATGGCAGCTGATAGTGTCAGCAATAATAAACTATCTGTGAGTGTAAGTGTGTGAATCAAAAGGTCGGTGCCATAAAGCTTGCCCAATGCTAAAAACTGCGGCATGAGTAATTGTATACAGGTAAACACAATCAGCCAGGCAATGATGCCACCTAGCAGGCCTTGCATGACCCCAAAATAAAGAAAGGGGCGACGTATGTATCTATCAGTTGCGCCGATTAATTGGCTTACTTCAATCTCGGCATGGCGTGTACTGATTTGCAGGCGTATGGTGTTGCTGGTAATGGCGATGAGTGCGATGGCCAGTATGCCAGCCAGTAGTAGAAGCATGTCGCGGCCAAGCTTAAGCAGCGCATCCAGGCGCTGAGACCAGACATGGTCAGCTTGCACGAGGTCAACATCAGGCAGTTTCTGCAGTTGAGTGACTAATTGTTTGAGGCTGGCAGCATCATTGCTGACAGGGGTGATTACCCACGCGTCGGGCAGTGGATTTTTAGGTAAATCATTAATCAGTTGGCCAAGATTGAGTTGCTGACCGATTTGCGCTAATGCTGTCTGTTTAGGGATGAACTGCGTACTGGCAACATTAGGCAGGCCGGATAACTGGCGTTTTAGTTGTGCACCGTTACTATGTTCATCCATGTATACGCTGATTTCATTGGGATTGGGCAAGGTTGCGGTAATGTCGGTTGCGTTATTGAGTATGACCATCATGCTTGTTGGTAAGCTCAGGGTGATGCCAATCGCAAATAAGGTAAATAAACTGGCAAGTGGGGTACTAAACATCTGCCTTAAGGTGGCTATGACTGCCTGGCGATGATGGATGAGCCAGGTTTTCATGAGGTCACCTTGCCGTGTTCCAGATGGATGACCCGTCCAGCACTGATGGCAGACTGATCGTGGGTGGAAATAATAATAGTAGTCCCTGCTTGATGGAATGCTTTGAACATCTGCATAATCTCCGCAGCGTATGCGCTATCTAAATTGCCTGTTGGTTCGTCAGCCAGCAGCAGGGTAGGGCGAGATACAACCGCACGAGCAATGCATACGCGTTGTTGTTCGCCGCCTGATAGCGCAATAGGGTTGGCTTTTTCGCGCTGCAACAATCCCACTTTATCTAATGCCGCTCGGGCACGGGCGTGGGCGTCATGTCGTGAAAAGCCTGCGATTTCCAGCGGTAACAGCACATTTTGGATGACGTTGCGGTCGAATAGTAGTTTGTGATCCTGAAAAATCAGTCCCATGTTGCGCCGCAAGTAGGGGATGGCGGCGCGGCGTATTTTAGTGACATTATGATTGTTGACGTAAATCGTGCCGCTGGTAGCGCGCTCTATTGAGGCGATGAGTTTGATAAGTGTGCTTTTGCCTGCCCCTGAATGACCGGTGAGAAACACCATTTCACCCGCTTCAATCTCCAGTGTGACATCTTTGAGCGCGTCATGACCGCCAGGGTAACGTTTGCTGACTCGATCAAAGCCTATCATGAGGGATTGCTCTCAAATAAGGCATAGACAAATTCACTGGCAACAAACGGACGTAAATCATCCATGCTTTCACCTACACCAATAAAACGGATAGGATGTGGGCGAGCTTTGGCGATAGCGGCGATCACACCACCTTTGGCGGTACCGTCGAGTTTAGTCAGCACCAGGCCTGTCACGCCCAATACATCGTCAAAGGTTTTGACCTGGGTGATAGCATTTTGTCCGGTGTTAGCGTCAAGCACGAGCAATACTTCGTGCGGTGCAGCGGGGTCGGTTTTCTGGATAACCCGTTTTACTTTGCGTATTTCTTCCATCAAGTGCGATTGTGTCGGCAAGCGTCCAGCGGTATCGGCTAACACGATATCTATCCCGCGTGCGCGTGCCGCAGCGATGGCGTCGAAGATCACTGCCGCGGAATCACCGCCGTCCTGGGCGATGACGGTGACATTGTTGCGTTCACCCCATACCATGAGCTGTTCACGCGCAGCTGCGCGGAAAGTATCACCAGCGGCCAGCAATACGGATTTACCCTGGGCTTGATAAAATTTCGCCAATTTGCCGATGGTGGTGGTTTTGCCCGCACCATTTACGCCGACCATCATGATCACAAAAGGCTTGTGGGTGCTGATGTCGAGTGCGGATTCCAGTGGTTGTAACAATGCAATCAAGGCGTCTTGTAGTGCGCTCTGTAATTGCGATGCTTCGGTGAGTTTGTCTTTTTTAACGCGGTTGCGTAATTGATCAAGCAGGGTTTGGGTCGCGTCTACGCCAACGTCGGCGGTGAGGAGTATGGTTTCCAGCTCTTCAAATAAAGCTTCGTCTATTTTTCCGCCCAGGCTAAACAAGCCTGTTAGCTGTTTGCCTAGCTGTTCACGGGTGCGGCTGAGACCCTGTTTGAGTCGTTGCGCCCAACTTGGTTTGCTGGGAGCGGATTCAGCGTCGGCTTCAATAACAGCCGAGGCGACAGGTGGCTGGGCAACAGGCAGTTCTGCTGTTGTCTCTGGCGCTTGTTCGGGTGATTTTTTTTTGAAGAAACTAAACACAGTAAGGATAGTCTTTCAATAGGTTAAATAGAATGCTATTTTATCATGCGGATTTGAGTCTGCGCGTGCTATCTCTTATGGTGAAGGAAAAACATGAAACGTTGGGTAATGACAGGTTTGTTATGCATGAGCTTGCCCGCTGCTGCTGCGGTACAGCAGTTTGTGCTGGATAACGGTATGCAAGTCATCGTGCAGGAAGACCATCGTGCGCCTATTGTGGTGAGCCAGCTTTGGTATCGCGCTGGCAGTATGGATGAATTTAATGGTACGACAGGTGTAGCGCACATGCTTGAACATATCATGTTCAAAGGCACTCAGGACGTGCCAGAAGGCCAGTTCTCCAAGCTTATCGCAGCAGCAGGGGGGCGTGAAAATGCGTTTACCAATACCGATAACACGGTATATTTTGAACAGTTGCAAAAAGATCAATTGGGACTGGCATTGCGGTTGGAAGCCGACAGGATGCACAATCTGTTGCTCAATGATGAGAGCTTTACCAAAGAAAACAAGGTGGTGATGGAAGAGCGGCGCATGCGTACCGATGACCAGCCGCAGGCTCTGGTGTATGAGAACATGATGGCGGTAGCATTTCAGTCGCATCCTTATCGTCGTCCCGTCATAGGCTGGATGAATGATATCGAAAATATGACAGTGACCGATGCGCGTGACTGGTATCAACGCTGGTATGCACCGAATAATGCGACGTTAGTGGTAGTCGGTGATGTCACTGCCGATGAGGTCAAGGCACTGGCGTCGCAGTATTTTGCTGACATAGCCAGTAAGCCTTTGCCCATACGTAAGGCACAAATTGAGCCAACCCAAGTGGGGATCAAGCGCGTCAACGTCAAAGCTCCCGCGAAATTACCCTATGTGCTGATGGCATATCATGTGCCGGTGTTGCGTGACGCGGCGCAAGATACTGAAGCGTATGCGTTAGAGGTGTTGGCGGGCATTCTGGATGGTAGTGAAGCTGCGCGGCTAGGGCGGGTGCTGGTGCGTGAGCAACGCGTCGCCAGCCAGGCGGGTGCGAGTTATGATCTGGTGGCGCGTGGGCCGGGCTTGTTCATGCTGGATGGTACGCCTACACAAGGTAAAACTGTAACCGATCTGGAAAATGCATTGCGTGCACAGGTGGCCGCAATTATACAAACAGGCGTGAGCGCAGATGAACTGAAGCGGGTTAAGGCGCAAGTCATCGCTAATAATGTCTACCAGCGTGATTCCACTTTTTATCAGGCGATGCAGCTCGGTGAATATGTGTCAGCAGGATTGCCGGTGACTGCAGTGGCGGATCACGTGGCAAAAGTGCAGGCGGTGACGGCTGCCCAAGTGCAGGCAGTGGCGCGTAAATATTTGGTTGATAGCGGATTGACTATTGCCACGCTAGACCCGCAGCCGATTGGCAAACAAACGACACGTGCGCCTGTTGCTGGCATGCGCCACCTGAATTGAGAGTAAAACATGCGTAATTGGATATTTTTAATCGTTGCTATGTTGGTGACGTTGAACGCACAGGCAGGTTTACCTGTGCAGCACTGGAAGCTGGCGAACGGTGCGCAGGTGTATTTCATCGAAAGTCATGATCTGCCCATGCTCGATGTCAGCGTCGATTTTGCAGCGGGCAGTGCGTACGATCCTGCCGATAAATCAGGCCTGTCGAGCTTGACGCACAGAATGCTGGATCAGGGCGCAGGTAAACTTACTGACAATCAGATCGCGAGTAATTTGGCGGATGTTGGTGCGCAATTAGGCGGGCGACTGGATGCTGATCGCGCGGGCGTTACTTTGCGCACTTTGAGTCGCAATGAAGAACGGCAAGCAGCATTGGCGATGCTCACGCAAGTGCTCAACGCGCCAACCTTTGCGCCTAATATTGTTGAACGCGAAAAGACGCGCGTCATTGCTGCGTTAAAGGCGTCCGAGGCGGAGCCAGCCAGTTTGGCCGCACGCGCATTCGCTCAGGCAGCGTTTGCTAATCATCCTTACGCTAATCGCGAATCGGGTGAGATACCGATGGTGAGCAAGTTAACTGCGCTAGATTTGCGCCAGTTTTACCAAACTCACTACAATGCCAATCATGCGGTAATTGCGTTAATCGGGGATATTGCCAGATCGCAAGCCGACAGCATTGCGCAGCAACTGACCGCAAATCTGCCCGCAGCTAATTTGGCCGCGAATGTTGATATCCCAGCTGTCATGCCTTTGGCTAAAGCAGTGTCTCGCACCATTCCTTATCCAGCCAAACAAAGTCAAATTCTGTTAGGGCAGCCTGGTGTCGCGCGCGGCGACCCGGATTATTATGCGTTGTATGTGGGGAATTATATTTTAGGCGGTGGTGGCTTTGATTCGCGCCTGATGGAAGAGGTGCGGCAAAAACGCGGCCTAGCGTACAGTGTTTATAGCTATTTTATGCCGATGAAACAAGCTGGCGCGTTCCAGATTGGTTTGCAAACCAAAGCCGAGCAAACTGATCAGGCCTTAGCGGTGGTGCGTGACACGCTGGTTAAATTTATTAGCGATGGTGTGACGGATGTTGAGCTGACACAGGCCAAAAACAACATCATCGGCGGCTTCCCATTGCGTATAGACAGCAATAAGGAGCTGTTGGAATATATTGCGATGATGGGCTATTACCAATTGCCATTGACCTATCTGGATGATTTTCCCAAGCGTGTCGGCGAAGTCACTACGGAACAAATTAAGTCCGCATTTGCCCGTCACGTTGACGCTGATAAGTTGGCGACTGTTATCGTTGGCGGCGTGGTCATTAAATGAAGCCAGCACACCGTAATCGCGTCCGTATTATCGGTGGGCAGTGGCGGCGACGGTTATTGGATTTCCCTGATGCTGAAGGCTTGCGGCCGACTACCGATGCGGTGCGGGAGAAATTGTTTAATTGGCTGGGGCAGGATTTGCCAGGCTGGCATTGTCTGGATTTATTCGCGGGTAGTGGCGCGCTAGGGTTTGAAGCTGCTTCCAGAGGTGCCGCACAAGTGGTGATGGTTGAACGCAATCGTGTGGTGTGCAATGCATTGCGGGATAATATCGCCATGCTCGCTGCAAACAATATTATTCTAGTATGCGCAGATGGCGTAAAATGGTTGACTCAAGCGCCACCCGCGACATTTGATCTGGTATTCATCGACCCACCCTTTGCCAGTAAATTGCAGGCGGAGATTTTGTCACTGCTACCTGCGATTATCAAACCCAGCGCCTATGTTTATGTTGAACACGATGGTAGTCTGATTGTGCCGTCCGGTTGGACGGTGTGGCGTGATGGGCGTGCGGGACAGGCGCATTTTAATTTGCTAAAACTGGATGATCATGCATAAAATTGCAGTTTACCCGGGCACGTTTGACCCTGTGACCTGCGGGCATGAAGACTTGGTACGGCGCGCCACGCGTATCTTCGACGAGATTGTTGTCGCAGTCGCATTAGGTGGGCATAAGCAGCCGTTTTTTGACTTGGATACGCGCGTGGCTATGGCGCAAAAAGTATTCGCTGATATGCCCAGCGTGCGGGTGGTGGGGTTTTCAGGGTTGCTGATGGATTTTGTGGCAGCACAGTCATCGCATATTGTATTGCGTGGTTTGCGTGCTGTGTCCGACTTTGAGTATGAATTTCAACTGGCTGGCATGAATCGCAACCTGAATCCGCAAGTGGAAACTGTATTTTTAACGCCAGCCGAACAGTTTATGTTCGTCTCTGCCAGCATGGTGCGTGAAATTGCCATGCTCGGGGGTAATGTAAGCCCTTATGTACACCCATCGGTGTTGGCGCAGTTGCAAAAAAAGATAGATTTGATTAAATAGTAAAGGAAATTCCATGTCTTTAATAATTACCGACGAATGCATCAACTGTGACGTATGTGAACCAGAATGCCCTAATGAAGCGATTTATCAGGGTGATTCCATTTATGAAATCGACCCTAACAAATGTACCGAATGCGTAGGCCACTACGACGCGCCTCAGTGCGTAGAAGTTTGCCCCGTTGATTGCATCCCTCTCGGCATAGAAGAAACCCATGAGCAATTAATGGACAGATATTTGCAACTGACGGGTCAAACGTAATTTTACTTTGATCCGCTGAGCGGAAAATCCCGCCGTTCAGGGGTCGGTCTCATGAAATCGCTGATGGCAGGCTGATGTCGCGATGGACCAACCCAACAGAGTGGTTGTGATCTGATTCGTCTTTATGGTTCTGGCGTGTAAGTAATTAAGCTAATCTTGCCAATAACCAGGCGCGCAAATCAGCGATCTCCGCCATGTTGATTTCGTGCCCCATGGAATATATGTGGCGTTCTGGCGTGTACTGGGGTGCTGCTGACCAGCTGGCTTCAGATACAGGCAATGGAATTACATCATCGTACTTGCCATGCGCCATCCAGATTGGGGGTGGGTTCTGTCTGGTTACGGGTAAATTAGGCAGATAGCTGGATAATGCCGCGATACCTGCGAGAGGTTGTGTCGAACTTAACCCAGTGTATAAGGCGATTGCGCCACCTTGTGAGAACCCTGCGAGTATGATGCGTTCGGGCGGTATACCCAGCTTTACTTCTCCGGCAATTAAGCCTTCAATTATCAATCTGCTCTGTTCAAATCCAGCATCATCCTGTTGCTGAATGATATCCGCCGAAGCTATGTCGTACCAGGCTGGCATAACATAGCCGCCGTTGATGGTAACTGCACGCGACTCTGCATGCGGCAAAATAAAGCGTACATCGGCTATGGCCAGCATGTCCACCACGGGTGCGAGATCGTGGCCGTCAGCACCTAGCCCGTGGAGCAGAATGACGCTGGCATGGGCGCTGCCATTCAGTACGACCAGCGGCTGTTTAGCCATGATTAAATTGTGCGTTGATGGCAGCCAGGCGTTGTCCTGCTGGTGTATCCAATTTATTCGCGGCTTGCACTGCAGCGGTATAGCCAGCAAAAAATTCAGGCAGTGCCTTGACGATGAGTTGTTTGCGTAAACGGCTTGCGCCCTGCGCTGGCCATTCAGCACGATAGTTCGCTTCAGGAACAGCTGAGCTGATTTTCATGCTCCAGGTGGGGTTATGTATCTGCCATTCATGCGCGCGGACGACCATGGCATGGGCTTTTAAGGTTTCAACGCCGACATAGGGGCCAATGTATTCGACTTGCAGTGCGGCGGCGATACCGGCAAGGGAGTTGTCCAAGTGGGTGAGTGCATCATCGAGCGCACTGTTCACTGCAGGGTTGGGCAAGCGGCTTTGGCCGGCTAGATACTGGATGAAATCTTTCATGATGGTTTGTCGCTTAAGTTAGCAAATCGATAATTCTATCATGAGAAGTGCATGCCTTCATCTTGGCTAACGCCTGATTGCGCTATCACCTGGCGCAGCGCCTTTCCCTGCAGCGCAACGAACATTGTCGTATTCAGCTGCGGTTTCGGGTATGGCTTGCGCTTGAGTAGATTTGACCTTGAATAACCTCACCGGATCGGGCGATGCGGCTATATGTGTTAATCTTACATATATTATATATTTACAATTACATTATAATTTGATATTGTCCTACAAAAATATAAACAATAACTAAGGGGTGGGGATGAGTTTGTTATTTCATAGGGGATGGGCGTGGCCGTTGTTTGTGTTGCCGCTGTCGGCTTGCGTGCCGCCGAGTGCAATCAAATTGTCGGCTGGTCATATACAGCCATTGATTACCCCACCGCTGGCTGCTGTTAACTTGCCGCCAGTTTTGGCCCCACCATTACTCTACGCGCCGGCCAGCAAACCGTTGACTTACACTATTGTGGTGCATGATGTGCCTGTCAAGGAATTGCTATTTGCTCTGGCACGTGACACCAAACGCAATATCGATATTCATCCTGGCATCACTGGTAATGTTACATTGAATGCGGTGAATGAACCGCTCGATGCAATTCTGCAACGTGTGGCGCGGCAAGTGAATATCCGCTATCGCATGGAGGGTAACACGCTGTCGATTTTGTCTGACACGCCGTATTTGCAAACTTATCACGTCAATTATGTGAATTTGTCTCGTAATACCGATTCCAGCATAGGTGTGGCAGCAAAAATTGCAAGTACGGGAAGCGGCATTGTTAAAGACGGTGGGGATATGAGTAGCAATAGCTCGTCGACTACCGTCGCTAGCAAGTCGAATAATAATTTTTGGGAGTTGCTGGACGATAATTTGCGCGCAATGTTGATAGCAACACGCTTGGCAAATCAACGGCAGGAAGATAAGCAACAACGCGTTAATGCGGAAAATAATGCTCGTGGTGAGCGCTTACTTCAGGCACAAGCAGTTGCACGGGCTGGTGCGGCAGCGCCTAATTTGTATAAGGAGGTGTTCGGTAACCAGCTCAATTCACCGCAAGTAGAGAATCTTGCCAAACATGATGTGGTGGTAAATCCCGTCACAGGTACAGTGGGTGTAGTAGGGACGGAGCGTCAGCAGTTGCTGGTGCAGCAGTATTTACAACAAGTAAATGCTGCAAGTCAACGTCAGGTGTTAATCGAGGCGACTATCGTCGAGGTCAGCCTGAAAGACCAATACAAGATGGGGATAGATTGGCAGCGAGTAGTCGCCAGTGGCGGTGCAGGTTGGTTTTTTAGCACCAATTCCAGCGCCAGTAGTAATTTAGCGAATAGCCTTACACCATTTTTCAGTGGCGGTTTTCAAGACCAGAAATATACCGCTACGCTTAATTTGCTCGAGTCATTTGGTAGCTTGCGCGTATTGTCCAGTCCTAAACTCATGGCGATTAATAACCAGACTGCACTGCTTAAAGTCGTCGATAACTTGGTGTACTTCAACATCAAGGCCGATACAGTGAGCTCCAATAACAGCGCGCCTGTGACTACTTACACCACTACACCGCAAACGGTGCCGGTGGGTTTGGTGATGAGCCTTACTCCGCAAGTGGCGGATAGCGGTATGGTGATGTTGAATGTACGCCCAACTATTTCCCGTAAAGTCGGTGACGCCATCGATCCTAATCCCAGCATAATCGCACCTCTTACCAATAAGGTACCTATTATCCAGGTGCGCGAAATGGAATCTGTTTTGCAAGTGGGAAGCGGGCAAACGGTGATACTTGGTGGCTTGATGCAGGACGATGGCAACCGTGCGCGTGATGGTATCCCTGGCTTGTCACGAGCAGATGGTGTGGGCGCATTATTTGGGCAGCATGAGCGCAATGTACAGCAAACCGAACTGGTGATTTTCCTGCGACCTACCGTGATTACCGCGCCGTCATTGGAAAGTGACGAGCTGAAGTCATTCAAGCAGTTTTTACCTCGTGGTGACAGGGCGGGTTGATGCACGATTTGACTGAACAATGGTTGGCCGACGGTATCGTCACCTCTGATCAATTACACATTGCCCACCAAGAGCAGAAAACTACTGGTCTACCTCTGTCCAGGCAGCTTATTAAACTGGGTTTTGTCAGTGCCGCATTGATTCGGGATTATGAGGCGGATAGCATGGGTCACGCCAGTGTTGATTTGACGCAGGTGCTGGTGGATATGAACGCATTGCAATGTGTGCCGCAAGCATTTGCGCTACGCTTTAGTGTATTGCCCATCGCTTATGATGTCGTCGCACAAGTACTGACTGTCGCGATGAGCGATGCTTTGCATTTGGTCGCGTTAGATCAGTTGCGTGCTTTGTGTGTTGCGGTGCGTATAGATGTGGTGCTGGCAAGTGAAGCGCAATTGCTGGAAGCGATAGATAAATATTATGGTTACGATTTAGCCATCGGTAATATATTGGAGGAAATTGAATCGGGCTCGCCCGTGGCGCTGGCGGGTAAGGATTATACCCATCCCGTAGTACGATTGATAGACGCTTTGTTGGTGGATGCGGTAAAGCAGGGTGCGTCTGATGTGCATTTTGAACCTGAATCGCATTTTTTACGGATACGTTACCGTATTGATGGCGTGCTTGTGCAAATTCGTGCATTACATCGGCGCTATTGGGCGGCGATGGTGGTGCGTTTGAAAGTCATTGCAGGAATGAATATTGCCGAAAGCCGTGCGCCGCAAGATGGGCGATTCACTTTGACGGTGCAAGGCAGGCCCATCGATTTTCGCGCATCGGTGCAGCCCATCATGCATGGCGAGAATATCGTGTTGCGTATTCTGGATAGAGAACGCGCGATTATTCCGCTAGCAGATTTGCAATTGAGCGCAGCGCAACGGCAGCTGATAAATGCCATGTTGGCGCGTCCCGCTGGTCTGGTCATGGTGACAGGACCTACAGGGTCGGGCAAGACCACTACGCTGTATTCATTGCTAAAGCATTTGAACACCGAACAAGTCAATATCATGACGTTGGAAGACCCCGTCGAATATCCTCAAGAACGCATCCGCCAGACTTCGCTTAATGACGCAGTCAAGCTCGATTTTGGTAATGGCATACGCGCCATTATGCGTCAGGATCCTGACATTATACTGGTAGGTGAGGTGCGTGATGCCGACACAGCACAAATGGCATTTCGTGCCGCGATGACCGGTCATCAGGTCTTCACGACTGTGCACAGCAATTCGGCATTGGGCACGTACGCACGCTTGCGGGACATAGGCGTAGGGTCTGACATTATGGCCGGCAATATCAACGGTATCATCGCACAGCGCCTGGTGCGCCAGCTTTGCTCTGCCTGCAAAATCGCAACTTCGGCAAATACCCATGAGTTGGCTTTGCTGGGTTTGAACGGCAGTGAGCATATGCTGTATCGCGCGGTTGGGTGTCCGCAATGTGCGAGGCGCGGTTATCGCGGACGCAAACTGTTGATGGAAATTGTGCTGGTCGATGATGAACTGGATGATATGGTCGCGCGTCAGGCTGACCTGGGTGAATTGCGTGTTTACGCCAGACGTCATGGCTTGCGTAATCTTATCGATGAGGCCATTGCCTGCATCCTGGCAGGGCATACCAGCCTGGATGAGGTGCAGCGAGTCGTGGACTTGTTGCGGCGGTGAGATGATGGGTTATTTTCGTTATTTTGCAGTTAACCAACAAGGACTCCGTCAACGTGGCGTATTGGTCGCTGCACATGAAGCCGATTTAACGCAGCGTTTGGCAGGAATGGGGTTGGATTTAGTAACCGCGAGCGCGGTGCATCCACGTGCCAGGAGCACGCTCACGCGGCGTGAGTTAATTGCATTGTTTGTGCATTTGACGCACGTCAGTCGCGCAGGCATAGCCCTCATGGATGGGTTGCGAGACTTGCGCGATAACATGCCCCGATCTGTTACTTGCGAGATCATCACCACATTACTGGCAGAAATGGAAGGCGGGCATACCCTGTCAATGGCGATGGCAGCGCAGCCCAAAATATTTGATACGTTGATGGTGAGCCTGGTCCGTGTCGGTGAGGTAACCGGCGCACTTAGCGCGATCTTCATGCATTTGGCCGATAGCTTAAAGCGCCTTGATGAATTGCACATACAGGCTCAGCGAATTTTGCTCTACCCCTCGCTGGTGTTGGTGATGGTGAGTGCAGTCATTATTATGTTGCTGCTGTTTTTAGTCCCACAGATTGTGCAGTTAATGCTCGGTATGGGTATGGTGATACCTATGGGTACACAGCTGCTACTGGTTTGTTCATCAGTGCTGAAAGCTTATTGGTGGCTGATATTGGCACTAATGGGCTCGAGTGTGGCTAGCGTGGTTGCCTTATATTATCGTAATCTGCGTTTTCGTTTGTGGTGTGATGGCTGGAAGCTGCGGATGCCTGTGCTGGGTGAAATCTTGCAGAAAATTGACCTGGCGCGGTTTGCAGATTTCTTTGCGCTGATGTACCAGTCGGGCATTCCTGTTTTTGATGCGTTGGCACTGAGTGCGGATCTGGTGCAAAACCGGGTGTTGGTAATGGCCATACGTCGTGCACGCGAGGCGATTATTAATGGTGAGCGGTTGAGTGAGGCATTTGCACGTGAACAAGTATTTCCGCCTTTGGTGGTGAGCATGCTGCGTATGGGCGAAACCACCGGCGCACTGGACAGCGCGCTGTTGGAGGTACGCTATTTTTACCAGCGTGATGTGCGCGAAGCAATCGAAACTGCGCTGAAACTATTGGAGCCTTTGTTGACGCTGATATTAGGTCTGGTGCTGGCAGCTATCGTGGGTATGGTGGTGTTGCCTCTCTATGAAGTGTTGGGGGCGGTTAAATTATGACCCATTTAATTTATCTTAGTGCCTTGGGCGTGCGGGTTATGCGACAGTCAGGTAAGCGCATTGAGCTGGTCAGTGAGGGCGATGCGGCGGGAGCGATGGCACTGTTGGCGCAGCTGCCTGAACAAACCCGAGTGCAGTTGGTGATAGACAGCGCAGATGATATTTATCAAACGCAGTCATTGCCACACGTTACAGGACGTGCGCGACGCCAGATGCTGGCGCGGCATATGCAAACCTTGGCCGCTAATCAAGCTTATGCCTCGGTGCAATGGCAGGCACGGTTGTCTGCTGGGCGACGTGACGATATGTATTTATTCGCTGTCATCCACGCCAGTGACTGGCTGCAGG
This sequence comes from Burkholderiales bacterium, assembly GCA_038217005.1. Taxonomy (GTDB): domain Bacteria; phylum Pseudomonadota; class Gammaproteobacteria; order Burkholderiales; family Sulfuriferulaceae; genus Sulfuriferula. The sequence goes on along the minus strand of JBBQPT010000037.1, from coordinate 8,563 downwards.
CTTATTTGCGAGCCCTGCAACACGTACATATTGTGAGTATGACCAGCGCGGCAATCTTGCTGCAACACGTGGTTCGTGAGCTGGATAAGCAAGCAACTGGGTTGTGGGTGACGCAGAGCTTAGGCGGTGTGCGCTTGAGCTTTATTGCGAACGGGCAGTTGCTGTTTACACGTTTGCTCAATCACGATTTGAATGTCGTCAAGGAAATTAGCAAAACCCAGCAATACCTGATCAGCCATCAATTATTGGCGTCATCGGTAATGCTTCCTGTGCATTATGTGTCTGGTGCCATACAGCCTGAAAACTTGCCGCAAGTAGAGTGGGTACAACAAGCTGATGTTGATTATCTTGCCGCGTTGGCACGTTGCCCCAAAGCGCTTAATTTCGCAGCACCAGCGATGTTGCAAGCGTATCAGCGGACGCGTAATCAACGCTGGGTGGGATTGAGTGCGGCAGGGGTTTTGGTGTCGGGTTTATTAGTTGGCGGGTATCTATATCTGCAGAATCTGCAACTCGCTCAGCAATTGCAAGGGTTAACCCCTCTACAGAAAGCCGTTGCTATGTCAGTACCCATTGCGGATAAACAGGCTGCCGTCGATCTGGCTCGACAAATTCGGCAGGAACCTGAACCGATTGCCGATTTAGCCTGGCTGAGCAAGTTGCTAATGCGCTATCCCAATTTGCAGATTCAGCACCTGGTCTGGCGTTCCGGCGCGAACAGTGGGTTGGTGATAGCGGGTGATGTGCGGGTAAGTGGTGCCGAAGCTGCCATGCGCGAGGTCGATGCTTTCATAGCTGAATTGCGTGGCGAGCATCGAGTGTCGGCCGTGCAAGCGCAGCAAACACCCATCAACCGTGATCCGCATGCTGCGGTGCATGGCGGTGCGATGCAGGATGAGGCGAAGTTCGGGTTGCAAGTCAGTTTGCGAGCTGTGCAATGAGAATGCTGCTAATGGTGTTAGTCGTTGCCGTTATTGCAGGTGTGGGTTGGCAATGGCACATCAATACACAGTTACAACAGGTTATCGATACCCGGCAACATGAGCTGCAAACCGCACGACAACAGCAGGCGCGGGCGCAGCGCGATACCGTATGGTGGGCGCAGCATCAAGTCGATTATCAACGGCTGGTGGATATGGGTTTTGTCGGCGCGGATGCGCGGGTGATGTGGCATCAACAATTGAGTGCGTTGGCATCTATTGCTGGTGTACAGCATGCTGAATTTGACATTGCCGCACAAATGCCACATCAGCCCGAGCTACACATAGGTCATCGTATGTTGATGGATAGCATGGTGCGTTGGCGCGGCGAGGTTGAACATGAAGGCGTGCTGGTCGAGGTGTTGGCGCGATTGGCACACGGTGAGCATGGGTTGTTGAACGCGCGCAGCTGTGATTTAACGCATAGCCAGGATAGCGCACCGGTAACGGTAAATTGTGAATTTGTCTGGCAAGTATTGGCGTTGCAATGATTAAAGCCATCTGCTTAATATTATTGAGTGCGAATGTGATGGCAGCAGATTTGCCTGGACGTTTGTTTTATACGCCGCAGCAACGTATGGCAAAAAAGTCAGTCGCTGTTGCAAAACCACATGCCAGCGAAATGGTTTACCAAGGCTATGTTAAGCGCAGTGATGGCGTAAATACGCTTTGGCTTAATGGGCGAGTACAGTTGGTGACGACAGCGCTGGATGTGACGCAGCTTAAACAGTCGGGTGTGCCTAATCTCAGACCAGGCCAACGTTACGACGTACAGCGGCATAGGGTGCTGGAAAGTTATGAACAGGCAGCGATTACACCTGCTGATGAGGTGCCGCAGTGGCAGCCTCCGCAATTGGAAAATCATGATGCACCCTAATGCGCGGCAACGTGGTGCGGTGCTACTGGTGCTGGCGGTGACCATCAGTGTTGCAGGTTTGCTGTGGTTATATAGCAGCCTCGCCACGCGAGATGGTGATGTGCGCACACAGCAAGCGATAAGTCTGGCGCAATCTGCGCTTATTGGACGTGCGGTAGCGGATGTGAACCGAGCCGGGAGTTTGCCGTGCCCTGATACCAATAATGATGGCGCGGCAGAGTTGTTGGCGGGCGTGCAATGCCCCAGTTATATTGGCCGGTTGCCGTGGCGCACACTGGGATTGAGCGATATCCGTGATGGTGCGGGAGAGCGTTTGTGGTATGCGCTGTCTCCCGATGTGCGTGATGCAACGGGCAACGTCATCAATAGTGTAGTGACCGCTGGGCAGCTGCAAATTAACACGAGTGTCCAACAAGTCGCGGTAGTTTTCTCCCCTGATTCAGTACTCGGACAGCAGTCGCGCGAGAGCACCCAGCAAAATGCAGTCGGCCAGTATTTAGATGGCAGTAATGCAGATGGTGATGCTATCTACGAATCACGATTACATGACGATGACATATTCAACGATCAGGTTCGCAGCATTAGCCAGAAGCAACTATTTCGCCAGGTGGAAAAACACGCACTGCAACAATTTTCCTCTGCTATACAGCAATATGACGCTAGCTTTCACACGTTTCCCTATGCGGCTAATGCAACGGGTGACATGCAAGTGGGGCAATTGACCGGCTATATTCCCTATGCGACTTTAGCCTTGGCCAGTAGTGCGTGGGCGCAAAATCACTGGTTTGATGCGCTATCAGCTGTACCTTATAACGTGAATGCTGCTTTGGATACAGTCCAAATGCAATTGCGATATTGTTTGGCAAGCTTGAGGCGCGGTGGTGTATTGGTGGTGCAGTGTGTGTAAACAAGCTGGATTCAGCTTAATAGAGCTTGCGCTGGTGCTGGTTATTTTGACTTTGGCTTTAGGTGGTGCTCTGGTACCGCTCAACGCTCAAATCGAACACAAACAATGGCGCGATACGGAACATGGTTTGCAACTTGTGCACGATGCGTTATTAGGTTTTACTGTGCGTAATGGTCGTTTGCCATGTCCGGCGAGCGGTGCCAGTAATGGCATGGAAAGCCCTGTGAATGGTGGTGTATGCACTAATCCGTATGATGGTTACGTGCCCGCTGTGAGTTTGGGTTTAAGTCAGTTAGATACACAAGGTTATGTACTTGATGCCTGGGGTAATCGTCTACGTTATGCAGTGGCTAAATCTTCTGGCTCGGCTTTTACAACTAGTGACGGAATTAAAAATGCAGGCCTGTCTATCTTGCAATCCGAGTTCCAAGTTTGTGCCGGCATTGCTGGCGCGTCGAGTAGCAGTTGCGGGAGTGCGACGGCACTTAGTTCGTCAGGGATTAATGCGCCACCGGCAGTCATTTATAGCCTGGGAAAATTTGTTACCGCCAGGAGTGCAGATGAAAATGCCAATCAGGATGGTAATGCCATTTTTGTTAATCATTCGCTCACTTCATCTGTGGCAAGTACAGGTGCTTATGATGATGTGGTGATATGGTTATCACCTAATGTGTTGTATGGGCAGATGGTTAATGCAGGAGTGTTTTAGATGAAAACAATATGGATATTGCTGCTCGCGTTTGTTCTGCAACCCGCATACGCGGCTGATGATGGGCGAATTGATTTGCGTAGATACCAGCATGGAATGAACTTTTTGCGGATGAAGAATGGGAACTATCTGGCGATTTTTTCCAGCGATGGTATCCCCCCCAAGGGGGATTGGGAACACGATATTTATTATGCGCAGGTGAACCCATGGTCTCCCCATTTAACACCAGGTAGCGCAACAAAATGGATAGCTGCGCCAGAAGCGCAAGAACCTGTGAGCTCCGCAATCAATTCCGCGGGTAATCGGCTGTGCGTGACATGGGAAGATGGCAATCCTGATCGAGTCAGGCATGAAGTCGCCCAGCTGATTTATGTGGCTGATTTTCCGTTCAAGACTAATCCTTACGCTGCAGCGAAACTTATCTTCGATGGCGGGCATTCTGGACATGTTGCTGCAGTGGGTGATGGTTGTGTCGTATTTTGGTCAAATGACTGGGTCGATGATGGCGGTGTGGACAGTTTGGGTACTGGTGAATCGGTGTATGTCAGCAATGTTGCTGCAAATGGGGTCTTGAGTAAGAAAATTCGCGTGGCATCCGGTCGAGCATGGTGGCCGCAAATTGCAGGCTCAGCGAATAAAGCCTGCCTGGTGTGGCAAAAATTTGTACCGTATCAAACGTATGCAGATTTATTTTTTTCCCTGTATGACCCTGCGACCCGCACTTTTAGTAATCGAGGGAAATTGTTGCAGCATCATCAACTGTATTACCACTATAGCGTCGCTTATGTGCCCACAGTTGCACGTTTTCTAATTGTGGCGAGCACTGATGTCGGCATGGGTGCGTTGGCTGGGCGGCGTAGTGGCAGTGGCATGGCCTGGCTAGTCGATAATCAGGGGCGCATTACTGCGCAGCAATCACTGGCAGATGGCATTATTCGCGAATCCAATATTATTGTGCATGGTACGACAGCTGTGATTGCACGACTCAAGGCGGGTGCATCTGTCTTTGCTGGGAATTCAGCACAGGGTGCGCCAGGTGGTCTCAGTGTGTTGCACTTAACCCCTTCATCAATCAGTCTGGCTCAGGAAATTGATGATGACTATGCATGGCAATATATTGGGTTTGATGGGTTTTTCATCGACGAAACGCATGTTTATACAGCAGCCCTTTCAGATATCGGTATTCGCACTAAAACCTATGAAATCAATAAGGAGGTGAGGACAGACGATACTCCATAGTTTATGCAACATGAAAATATGAGATATGTGCTCGATTGTTGCACCCGCGACATCATGCCAAGAGCTCATAAACATTTTTAAGAAAATAACAGGGGGAAAAATGAAAAAAGCACAACAAGGATTTACGCTGATCGAGCTGGCTATCGTATTGGTTATTGTCGGATTGCTGCTGGGTGGCGTGTTCAAAGGGCAGGAGCTCATCACTCAGGCAAAAATTCGCAATGTCACTAATGATTTAACAGGTATAACTGCCGCATTTCACAGTTATCAGGAGCGTTATCGCGCTATACCTGGCGACGATGCTGGTGCAGCAACGCGTTGGACCAGCCCTACCACGTTAAGTGGTAACGGTAATGGACAAATTGCGGGTAACTATAATGATACCGCTGGTGCAGAGTCGGGTTATTTCTGGCAGCATTTGCGATTGTCAGGTCTGATTACGGGTTCTACCAGTGATTTTACGCCACCACAAAATGCGGTGTCTGGTGTCAGTGGTGTGCAAGGCTCAGGCGCGTTGGGATTGACGGGTTTGGTACTATGTAGTTCGAACTTACCCGCTAAAATTGCCCAGGCTGTTGATAGTCAATTAGATGATGGTAATGCGATGACTGGACAAGTTCGCGGTGAAATTAATACAGGTGCCAGCACTAATCCGACGCTAGGCGCAACCGCGCCGACAACGGATTATGTTGATAACGGTAACAATGTTTATGCGATATGTAAGCCCGTTTGATACTTATTAGCGGCAGCGAATGCGCTGTCGAGTACTGGATTCCCGTGTGTAAACTCGGGGATCCAGATTGTTGCTTCTGCCATGCTGTTAACGAGAAGCCGTATTTAGAAGCCCAGACTATCCAGTAAGTCGTCTACTTGCATTTGGCTTTCCGCTATCTCACCAGATGTTTCGGGATTAATGACGGGGCCGTTGAGTAAACCAGAATTTACCTCGCGGCGGATTTCTTCTGGGGCATGGTCAACGAGTAATTGCACTAGCTGAGTTTCAACGTGGTGAGCCAGTTCCATGACTTTACGGATGACTTGACCCGTTAAATCTTGAAAATCCTGTGCCATCATGATGTCCATCAGTTGCTGTTTGCTGGCATTTGCATCAGTCGCCATATTCTCAAAGGCGCGTGCAGTGCCTTCACTAATAGCTTGATATGCATTTGCATCAAATGGTTGCGCAATTAAATTGCGCCAGTTATTTGCCATGTCGCTAGCAGTGCTTGCAATATTATCCTGTAACGGTAATGCTGTGTCGGTTGCATTGAGGACACGCTGAGCTGCTTGCTCTGTCATCTTGGCAACATAATTGAGACGTTCGCGTACATCAGGAATTTCTTGTGCTGCATTCTGTATTGATTTATCGAAACCTAACGCCCGCAAATTATCATGCAGGGTCCGGGTGAGTTGCCCCACTTTTGAAAGCAGTTCGTCATGATCAGGTGATATTGCTTCGTTATTATGATTATTTTCCATTTTATGCCCTCAATTTATTACATGCCTAGTTTTTCGAAAATCTTGCTGAGCTTTTCGTCTAGGGTGGCGGCAGTAAAAGGCTTGACCACATAACCATTAGCGCCCGCCTGCGCCGCAGCAATAATGTTTTCTTTTTTGGCTTCAGCTGTCACCATCAATACGGGCAAGCTGGCTAATGCTGGGTCAGCACGGATGGCTTGCAACATTTGCAGACCATCCATATTAGGCATGTTCCAATCAGACACCACGAAATCAAACTTTGCACCTTTGAGCATTTGCAAACCCTGTGCGCCATCCTCTGCCTCCTCTACGTTGGCATAGCCCAGTTCTTTCAACAGGTTACGCACTATGCGTCGCATTGTTGAAAAGTCATCCACCACTAAAAACTTGAGATTCTTATCTGCCATTCTGTATATCCTTACATTCATTAATTCGTAGTAATGTAACACGCACATCCTAAAATAGAATGATACAAACTGACTAATCAAACGGCGTTGTGCTCAAAACTCTTGCCACTCTTCCCCTACGCCTTCGATTTCGTCGTGCTGTTTACTCGTGGACGCTTTGGTAGCGGGTTGACGCTGTATCATACGCGCACGCTCATTTGCCGGATAAGCGGCGAGCTTGAATTCGCCCACTGTCTGCTCCAGCGCTTGTGCTTGGTCTTGCAGACTTTGTGCAGCCGCCGCAGCTTGCTCAACTAATGCTGCGTTTTGTTGCGTGCTTTCGTCCATCTCAGATACTGAGCGATTAATTGTGCTAATGCCTGTGTTTTGTTGAGTTGAAGCAGCGTAGATAGAGTCCATCAAGTCAGTGAATAGACCTACTACTGTTTGAATTTCTTCCATATTGTCACCCGCCTCTTCAACCAGTTGCGTGCCGTCTTTGACTTTATGAACTGATTGGGTAATCAAGGTTTTGATTTCTTTGGCAGCGGCCGCACTGCGCTGCGCGAGGCTACGCACTTCACCTGCAACCACGGCAAAACCACGCCCCTGCTCACCCGCGCGAGCGGCTTCAACTGCTGCGTTAAGTGCCAAAATATTGGTTTGGAAAGCAATGCCTTCGATCACGCTGATAATGTCAACGATCTTACGCGAGCTGGCGCTGATTTCGCTCATGGTGCTGACCACTTTGGTCATGGTTTCGGCGCCAGATTCGCACATCTCGCGTGTTGTTGCCGCTACTTTTTGAGCGTGATGAGCGTGTTCAGTAGTTTCTTCTACCATTTTGGTCATTTGTGCAGTTTCAGTTGCAGTCATGGTCAGCGAATGGGCTTGAGATTCGGTGCGATTTGACAAGTCTGTGTTACCTAAAGCAATTTCATGCGCAGCTGACGCTATAGTTTCAGTGCCCTGGCGTACATGGGTGACAATTTCATTTAAACCAGACTGCATGGTTTGCATGGCTTGCATTAATTCGCCAAGTTCATCATTGGATGTCACTGGGATATCCTGACTTAAATCCCCAGCTGCAATGCGTTCAGCGACCGCCACAGCAGCGCTTAAAGGCCGCGTAATGGCGTGGATCAGCCACCAGGCCAAGGCTATAGAAATACCGATGCCACCCAGCATCAATAAGATCGTAAATATACGTACCATGTGATAGCGCGACTGTCCTTGCTCATAAGCGGCTTTGGTCGCGTCTAACTGTGACTGAATCAATACGTCAAAAACTTCGGTTACTGCCTTAAAATTTTCACTTAAAGGACCTTGTAATATTTCCAGTGCTTGCTGGTAATCGGTTGCCTTGAGTGCGGCTACAGCAGGGATCACACCCTCTGTACCATATTTTTTACGGGCAGCTTTTAATTTGTCCAGGTTGGTTTGATCTGCCGCAGTCCATGGGTGTGCAAGTAAGCTGTTGTTTGTCGCATTGACGAGCTCAATGGTGTTGGTGATTTCGTTTATGTGTTGTTTGGTGACGCTATCCTCATCTGGAAATGTGGCGATTTTCCCGAGTATGGTTTTTGAAATTAAATCTTGATGGTGATTCATTAGCCGGACCATTTTATCTAGTTCAGCTAATTTGCTGACGTTGTCTTCATAAATGGTTTTAGTGGTTTCGTTTGCCATGCCTAAGAAATACACACCCATGATGCCAACTATCAGCAATGATGCTGCCAAATAGCCGATTGAGGCAATAAGTTTACTTCTTATGGTTAGATTATTTAACATGGTAATTTCCTTGGTCTCTTATTTAGTTATTCAGTAAATTATGCGGTATTAGTCATATTGGGCGAGCACTTCGCGTATGGTTGCAGCCAGTTCTTCCGCAACAAACTTGGCAACGTAGCCATCTGCACCTACGTTCTTGACATGGTCTTCATTGGCCGTGCCCGTCAGTGATGAATGAATCACGACGGGGATACC
>JBBQPT010000036.1:0-26265 GCA_038217005.1 Burkholderiales bacterium | reverse complement strand
TCGGCAAGGTCTTTGCTGACGATGGTGACGCGCAGTTTGTCGGGGCCCGCCAGTTTGTAATGGCGACGAGTTTGGATTAATTCTATCAGGCGCATCGGGTCGATAGGTGGTTTTGGAATAAATTGTAAGCCGATAGCCTCGTTGGACGCATCCAGTTTGGCGATGCCGAGCGGCTTGGCGAGTAGCCGCAGGCGATGGGATTCGAGCAAGGCCAGGGCGGGTTCAGGTAACAAACCAAAGCGGTCAACCAATTCTGCGTGCAGATCATCGAGTGCATCTTGTTCGGTGCAATTGGCGAGGCGTTTGTATAACACCAGGCGTTCATGTATGTCGCCACAGTAGTTGGTAGGGAGCAGGGCGGGGGTGTGCAGATTGATTTCAGTAGTCACGCCCAGCGGTTGATTCATGTCGGGCTCCAGCCCTTTTTTCAGCGCGGCGACAGCGTGATTGAGCATGTCGTTATACATGCTAAAGCCGATTTCCTGCATGCTGCCGCTTTGTGAGTCACCCAGCACTTCACCCGCACCACGAATTTCCAGGTCGTGCATCGCGAGTTGGAAGCCAGCACCCAGGTCTTCCATCATTTGCAGTGCTTCCAGCCGTTTTTTTGCGGCAGGGGTAATGGCGTCTTCCTCGGGCGTGAGCAGGTAGGCGTAAGCCTGGTGATGCGAGCGGCCAACACGGCCGCGTAGTTGGTGCAGTTGAGCCAGGCCGAATTTATCGGCACGGTTCATAATGATGGTGTTGGCGGTGGGGATGTCTATACCCGTTTCGATAATCGTGGTGCAAAGCAGGAGATTGACTTGCTGTTGATGGAAATCACGCATGACGTGTTCCAGTTCGCGTTCAGGCATTTGCCCGTGTGCAACGCGGATGCGGGCTTCAGGCAGCAGTTTGGTTAATCGGGCTTCCATGTTGTAGATGGTATCGACTTCATTGTGCAAGAAGTATATTTGCCCGCCGCGTTTGAGTTCGCGCAGCACTGCTTCACGTATTACACCATCAGAATAGCGCGAGACAAAGGTTTTAATCGACAGGCGCTTTTGTGGTGGCGTGGTAATCACTGAAAAATCACGTATGCCTTCCAGAGACATCGCCAAGGTGCGCGGTATCGGCGTGGCGGTGAGGGTGAGCATATCGACCTCTGCACGCAGCACTTTCATTTGCTCTTTTTGTCGAACGCCAAAACGGTGTTCTTCGTCGATGATGACCAGTCCCAGATTTTTGAAGACCACATCTTTCTGTAATAATTTGTGCGTGCCAATGACGATATCTATGGTGCCTGCTGCCAGCCCTGCCATGGCTTGTGCCTGTTCCTTGGCTGAGCGGAAGCGGGATAGTTCAGCGATACGCACTGGCCAATCGGCAAAGCGGTCGGAGAAGTTCTGAAAGTGTTGTTCCGCCAGCAAAGTGGTGGGGACGAGTACGGCGACTTGCTTGCCATCCATCAAGGCAACAAATGCGGCGCGGAGTGCGACTTCGGTTTTGCCAAAGCCGACATCGCCACATACCAGCCTGTCCATAGGGCGTGCCGAGCACAGATCGTCGATCACTGCAGTAATTGCGCTGGCCTGGTCTATGGTTTCTTCAAAACCAAAGCCTTCGACGAAAGCCTCATAATCATGTTGTTTTAGCGTAAACGCATGACCCTGACGCGCAGCGCGGCGGGCGTAGAGATTAAGCAACTCTGCCGCAGTGTCACGTGCCTGCTCCATGGCGCGGCGTTTGGCTTTTTCCCAATTGCCACTACCTAATCGAGACAGCGCAATCGATTCTGGCGCACCGCCGCTGTAACGGCCAATGAGGTGTAGCTGCGACACAGGCACATAGAGCTTATCGTCGCCTGCATATTCCAGTAACAGAAATTCGGTTTCGCCTTCACCCAGATCCATGCTCACCAAGCCCAAATAGCGCCCTATGCCATGATCGGCATGCACGACAGGATCGCCGACCTTGACTTCAGACAAATCACGCAACATGCCATCAACCTGGCTGCGGCGATGGCTGTTACGCCCACGCGTGCGCACTGTAGTGGCGTAGAGCTCGGCTTCGGTCACAAATGCGATAGGTGGGTCGGATTGCAAGATGAAACCATGTGCGAGTGGAGAGACGCCCAGTTTAGGCTGGGTCAAGTCAGCACTGCATGTTGCATAATCTTCACACAAAGCCAGCTTAATGCCATGTTCGGTAAAATACTGCGCCATGGTTTCGCGTCGTCCCAGACTTTCAGCGAAAATTAAAATCTGACCGGGAAACGTATCTAAAAAATGATGGATGCGGTGTAACGGATCGGCTTCACGGCGTTCGACGTTGAGCGTGGGTAGCGGCGCTGTATGCGGATTATTGACGGTAGTCGTGTCAATTTCAACACGGGCATAACGTTTGAGATTGCCAAATAATACATCGGTGGCTAAAAACAAATCCGTAGGGGGCAGTATTGGCCGTTGCGGATCGCCGCGCATGAGCTTGTAACGGGTTTCCGTATCCTGCCAGAATGTTTGCGTTGCGGTTTCGATATCGCCATGTAAGCAAATCAGTGCATTTTCGGGCACGTAGTCAAACAGCGTCGCAGTTTGTTCAAAAAACAGCGGTAAGTAATACTCTATACCCGCTGGTGCGAGACCATTGCTGACGTCTTTGTAAATCTGGCGTTTGGATGCATCGCCTTCAAAACAGTCACGAAAATTCTGGCGGAACAATGCCATGCCCGCTTCATCCAGCGGAAATTCGCGTGCAGGCAGTAGGCGGATTTCTTTTACGGGATAGATGCTGCGCTGCGTATCGACATCAAACGTGCGTATGCTTTCTATTTCATCATCAAACAAATCAATGCGATAGGGTAACACGCTGCCCATGGGGAACAAGTCTAGCAATCCGCCACGCACGCTGAATTCACCGGGTGATATTACTTGGCTCACCGCGGTATAACCCGATGTCGCCATTTGTTTACGTAGCGCATCCAGGTCGAGTTTTTGCCCTTGCACCAGAAAGAAAGTGTAAGCGCCCAGATAGCTCGGCGGGGCAAGCCGATACAGGGCTGTGGTGACAGGCACAATGGCTATATCACACTGGCTTTGTGAGATTTGGTAGAGCGTAGCTAGGCGCTCAGAAATTAAGTCCTGATGCGGCGAAAAGTGATCATAGGGTAGCGTTTCCCAGTCGGGCAACAAGCTAACTGTCAACTTAGGTGCAAACCAGCGCATTTCATCAAGTAATCGCTGCGCGTCCAGCGCGTTCGCGGTGAGCACGATAATAGGTCGCTGCGGTGCGGCGAGTTCACTAATCGCTAAGGCATCAGCCGAACCGACTAAGCCCCCAATGCTTAAACGTTGACCAGCAGGGGGTATGGGTTGGTTAATCAGCATGGAAGAAGAATACGCCTAAATAAACGATGTATTTTAGCTTATTTTGGGTGAGGCGTAGGTAGGGAATGCTGAGTAATGGACCAAGAATAGTGCAAATAAAAAAGGACTAGCCTAGGCCAGTCCTTTTTTATTTCGTATAGTGGTGCGCCCGAAGAGATTCGAACTCCTGACCACTCGGTTCGTAGCCGAGTACTCTATCCAGCTGAGCTACGGGCGCATCGTTGAAGCCAAGATTGTAACATTGCTACTTGCTAAAATCAACTTCTAATCAGCATTTCTGCTGATGGGGCATTTGGCGGAGAGAGAGGGATTCGAACCCTCGGTAAGGCTATAAACCCTACGCTCCCTTAGCAGGGGAGTACCTTCGACCACTCGGCCATCTCTCCTAATTGCTACAGTTCTGCAATTCCAAACAGCGCGCATCATAGCCGATGGCGCCGAGTTCGTCAACTTTATCCTGCGTTTTCCAGATTAAATGCTTTGTGCAAGACGCGCACGGCGAGTTCCAGATATTTTTCGTCGATAACGACTGAAATTTTGATTTCTGAGGTGGAAATCATTTGGATGTTAATGCCTTCATCTGCCAATGTTTTGAACATGGTGCTGGCGATACCTACGTGTGAACGCATGCCGACGCCGACTATGGAAACTTTGGTGATTTTGTCGTCACCGGCGATTTCCAGCGCGCCTATGGTAGGCTGCAAGCTGTTTAGCAATTGCAAGGTGCGGTTGTAGTCATTACGGTGGACGGTGAAGGTAAAGTCGGTTGTTTTATTTGCGCCGACGTTTTGGATAATCATGTCCACGTCAATGTTCGCATCAGCAACAGGGCCTAGGATTTGGTAGGCGATGCCTGGGGTGTCGGGTACGCCGAGCACGGTAATCTTGGCTTCGTCACGGTTAAAGGCGATGCCAGAGATAATCGCTTGTTCCATGTTGTTTTCTTCCTCAAAGGTGATGAGTGTGCCTTCGCCTTCTTCTTGAAAGCTGGAGAGTACACGTAATTTAACTTTATATTTGCCCGCAAATTCAACGGAGCGGATTTGCAATACTTTAGAGCCCAGGCTCGCCATTTCCAGCATTTCTTCAAAAGTAATGGTAGAAAGACGGCGTGCTTCAGGGACAATGCGCGGGTCAGTGGTGTAAACACCGTCAACGTCGGTGTAAATCTGGCACTCGTCGGCTTTGAGCGCAGCGGCCAATGCCACACCCGTGGTGTCAGAACCGCCACGCCCCAAGGTGGTGATATTGCCATTTTCATCAGCACCTTGGAAACCTGCGACGACGACAACCTTGCCTGCGTTTAAATCAGCACGGATATTGGCTTCGTCGATATCGAGGATGCGCGCCTTGGTATGTGCATCATCGGTGAGGATACGAACTTGCGTGCCCGTGTAGCTTTTGGCTTTGAGACCCAGGTCTTTCAATGCCATGGCTAAAAGCGCAATCGTAACTTGCTCGCCGGTGGAGATGAGTACGTCCAGTTCGCGTGGATCCGGTTCGGATTGGACTGCTTTGGCCAATGCGATTAAGCGGTTGGTTTCGCCACTCATGGCGGAGAGTACAACCACAACCTGATGTCCTAACATTTTGAATTTGGCCACGCGTTCTGCAACTTGCTTAATGCGTTCTACGCTGCCGACTGAGGTGCCGCCGTATTTCTGTACGATGAGTGCCATAAAATTTGGTTAATGTTGCAAAAATAAATTGTAACTGAGTGTGAGTAAATTGGCGAGTGTGGCGCTATGCTTTTAATGCATCACTCACGTGTGGTGCCAGGGTTTGCAATAGTTGAGCAAAGACCTTAGGCGTGCCCGCTACGATATTGCCGCTATCTATGTAGCTGTCGTCGCCCTGGAAATCACCAACAAGTCCACCAGCTTCTTTAATGAGCAAACAACCCGCTGCGATGTCCCATTTGTTTAAGCCAATTTCCCAGAAGCCATCAAAGCGACCTGCAGCAACATAAGCTAAATCCAGTGCAGCAGAGCCTGGGCGGCGCACACCTGCGGATTTTTGCACCACTTCGCGCAACATATTCATGTAAGTGTCGAGGTGGGTGAAGTCGCGATAAGGGAAGCCAGTGCCGATGAGAGCGTCAGCCAGCTTAAGCGTTTTCGATACGCGAATACGGCGGTCGTTAAGGTAGGCGCCTTGACCGCGCGATGCGGTAAATAAGTCATTGCGGCTAGGATCATAAATAACACCTTGCTCAAGTTGACCGTTATGTATAAGGGCAATGGAGATGCTGTATTGCGGGAAGCCATGCAAGAAATTGGTAGTGCCGTCGAGTGGATCAATTATCCATTGATACTCAGAATCGCCTTGCTGTCCGCTCTCTTCTGCTAAAATAGCATGGCTAGGATAAGCGTCGAGCAGCGTTTCTATGATAGTTGCTTCGGCTGCACGATCTACTTCAGTGACGAAGTCATTGTGATCTTTGTGATGTACTTGCAGTAAATTGGTGTCTTGTGACGCGCGGGTGATAATACTGGCTGCGCGGCGTGCGGCTTTAACCGCTGTGGTAAGCATAGGTTGCATGGCTATATGTCAATGAGCAGAAAACATTTGTATTTTAACTCAAATAACCATTTTTTCCCTAGGAAAAACAGCGAAAACTTATGTCCGTATCATTAAATAATATCCGTATTGTATTAAGTCATACCAGCCACCCGGGTAACATCGGTTCGGCTGCACGCGCCATGAAAACCATGGGCTTGCATGATATGCGTTTGGTGCAACCCAAGCAGTTCCCTGATCCAGTGGCTGTGGCGATGTCGGCGGGGTCAACGGACGTGCTGGATGCAGCGCAGGTGACAGAGGATCTGGCTGCGGCGTTGCAAGGTGCGACGCTGGTGGTGGGGTGCACGGCGCGACGGCGCGATCTGTCGCATAAGATGGTGAGCGCGCGTGAGTTGGCGCCACTGCTCATGGCGCACGCACAAGAGAACCCCGTGGCTTTGGTATTTGGTACGGAAATGTCGGGTCTGACCAATACAGAGTTGGAGCAGTGTCAGTTGCTGGTACATATCCCCGCGAATCCTGATTACAGCTCGTTGAATCTGGCATCGGCAGTACAGATTCTGTGCTACGAGTTGCGTTGTGCCATTACTGACATGCCCGCTGTAGCGCCTGTGGAATTGGCGCGGCATGAGGACTTGGAGCTGTTTTATCAGGAGTTGGAGCAGTCTTTGATTGCCATAGGCTTTCTTAATCTTGCTGCGCCACGCCGCTTAATGACACGATTACGGCGTTTATATTCGCGTGCGCAGTTAGAAAAGGAGGAGCTGAATATACTAATGGGGATAGTTAAACTGATCCGCAATCCTGCACAGATTAACCAAGCCGATAAACTTGACTAATTTAGTCGGGTATTGCATAATTCCAAACTATTGATGCGGCTAGGTGAGTGTGAATTATTTACGCAATAATCCATAAGCGGCAGCCATCATACTAGAGGTTAATGTGTTTAATCAATTGCGCGAAGATATAGCTGTAGTATTTGATCGTGACCCAGCGGCGCGATCGGTGTGGGAGGTGTTAACTACCTACCCGGGGATACATGCGATTTTGCTGCACAGATTGGCCGCAATATTTTGGGGTTGGGGCTGGAAATGGCTGGCGCGCTTCACGGCATACTTTGGGCGTTGGGCGACGGGCATAGAAATACATCCTGGCGCGCAAATCGGTCGACGCGTATTTATTGATCATGGCATGGGTGTGGTTATCGGCGAAACAGCCGTGATAGGTGATGATTGCACGCTCTATCATCAAGTCACGCTAGGCGGTACTTCATGGAATAAGGGCAAACGTCATCCGACACTGGGTAATGGTGTAGTGGTAGGGGCAGGTGCAAAAATACTGGGGCCATTAACTGTAGGAGAGGGCGCAAAGATAGGCTCTAACGCGGTAGTGGTGAAAGACGTGCCAGCAGGCGCAACGGCGGTGGGTATACCCGCGCGAATTTTGACCGATGCGCCTGTGACCGATGCAGGGACGACCGTCAAGCAGTTGGGCTTTACCGCTTATGCGATTAGTGCGGATATGAATGACCCTATGGTAAAGGCGATGCATGGCTTGATTGATCATTCTGTTGATATGGATGAGCGCATAGGCTGGATCATGGCGCAGCTGAAAGCGCTTGGTGTTGAGACGACTTGCCCTGCATCACAAACCGCTGAATTTGATGCGGAATACTTGAATAAAATAGTTGACTGAATTAATCGGGTATTGTATTGTCCAACTCACGTAAAGTAGAGGGAGTTTAGCAATGCGCTTGACGACTAAAGGACGATTTGCAGTTACCGCGATGATAGATTTGGCTTTGCATGATGAGCATGGGCCAGTCACTTTGGCGGCGATTAGCGAGCGGCAGAAAATTTCGTTGTCATATTTGGAACAGCTGTTCGGTAAGTTACGTCGCCGTGAATTGGTTGAAAGTGTGCGCGGTCCGGGTGGCGGCTATCGAGTGGCTAAAGTGTTGACCGCGATTTCTGTGGCACAGATAGTGCAAGCGGTAGATGAGCCATTAGATGCGACACAGTGTGGTGGTCAGCAGAATTGTAAAGATGACAGACGCTGCATGACGCATGAGCTGTGGACTAATTTGAACGCCTGTATACAAGATTATTTGTCTACGGTGACATTGGCGAGCTTGGTTAAACAGCAGCAAGCAAAACTTGCTGTCACCGCAGTGGTAGGCGATTGCCGAGCGAAAAAAAATACAGCAACAGCGGCGACTAGCCCTTAATTTTTGGAGTATATAGTATGTTAAAACAACCGATTTATTTGGATTATTCAGCCACCACGCCTGTGGATCAGCGTGTCGCGGCTAAAATGATACCGTATTTGACTGAGCAATACGGTAATCCCGCTAGTCGTTCACATTTCTATGGTTGGGAAGCAGATAAAGCGGTTGAAACTGCGCGCGAGCAAGTCGCTGCCTTGGTGAATGCAGATCCCAAGGAAATTGTGTGGACATCTGGCGCAACTGAATCTATCAATTTGGCATTAAAAGGTTCAGCGCATTTCTACAAAGGTAAGGGTAAGCATCTGATTACCTTGCAAACTGAACATAAGGCGACACTGGACACCATGCGCGAATTAGAGCGCGAGGGTTATGAGGTCACTTATCTCAAACCTGAAACGAATGGCTTGTTAGATATAGAAAAACTCAAAACAGCGATACGTCCAGACACAATCGTTATTTCGATTTTGTTTGTGAATAACGAAATCGGCGTCATTCAGGATATTGCCGCTATTGGTGATTTATGTCGTGAAAAAGGTATTATTTTTCATGTGGATGCGGCGCAAGCCACAGGTAAAGTCGATATCGATTTGAGCAAGCTTAAAGTCGATCTGATGTCTTTTTCAGCACACAAAACTTATGGCCCTAAGGGTATCGGTGCATTGTATGTACGCCGCAAGCCGCGTGTACGTATCGAAGCGCAAATGCACGGCGGTGGTCATGAGCGCGGCATGCGTTCGGGCACGCTGGCGACGCACCAGATTGTTGGTATGGGCGAGGCTTTCCGCATTGCACGTGAAGAAATGGCTGTCGAAAATGTGCGTATTCGTGCGCTGCGTGACCGTTTGTTAAAAGGCTTGTCAGATATTGAGGAAGTACATATCAACGGTGATATGGAAAAACGTGTGCCACACAATTTAAACATCAGCTTTAACTTTGTTGAAGGTGAGTCGTTGTTAATGGCGATAAAAGATTTGGCGGTTTCGTCTGGTTCCGCATGTACTTCAGCAAGTTTGGAGCCGTCTTACGTACTGCGTGCGTTGGGCCGTTCAGACGAATTGGCACATAGCTCTATACGCTTCTCTATTGGCCGTTTTACTACCGAGCAAGAAATAGATTACGCAATTGAATTGTTGCATCAAAAAATCGGCAAGTTGCGCGAATTGTCACCATTGTGGGAAATGTTCCAGGATGGCATAGATTTGAATACCGTTAAGTGGGCAGCGCACTAATTTTAGGAGAAATACCATGGCATACAGCGATAAAGTTTTAGATCACTACGAAAATCCACGTAACGTCGGTTCATTTGCTAAAGACGATGATGAAGTCGGTACAGGCATGGTGGGTGCACCTGCGTGCGGTGACGTGATGAAATTGCAAATCAAGGTTAACAAGGATGGCATTATTGAAGATGCTAAATTTAAGACATATGGCTGCGGTTCAGCGATTGCTTCTAGTTCGCTGGTAACTGAATGGGTCAAAGGCAAGACTTTAGATCAGGCAATGGAAATTAAGAACACTGCAATTGCAGAAGAATTGGCTTTGCCACCAGTCAAGATTCATTGTTCAATCTTGGCGGAAGATGCAATTAAGGCGGCTGTGGAAGATTACAAAGCCAAGCATGGTGAAGTGACTGCGCATTAAGGAGGCTGTGATGAGTATTACTGTTACTGAAAGTGCGGCAAAACACATTGCTAATTTTCTTGCCAAACGCGGTAAAGGCGTGGGTTTGCGTCTAGGTGTGCGTACCAGTGGTTGTTCTGGGATGGCGTATAAGCTGGAATTCGCAGATGTGCTGGATGAAGATGATTTAACCTTCGAGCAATTCGGTGTAAAAGTCATTGTTGACCCGAAAAGCTTGCCATACATAGATGGCATGGAACTGGATTTTACCCGTGAGGGGCTGAATGAAGGTTTCAAATTCAACAATCCTAATGTGAAAGACGCATGTGGTTGTGGTGAAAGTTTTAATGTCTAAAGTGTCCGCATGCTAGGTTTGGATTTTAATCATAACCATTTTGAATTATTTGGACTCACGCCGCGCTATGAAATTGATACCGCGGCGTTAGAGTCTACATTTCGCAATTTGCAGTCGCAGGTCCATCCGGATAAGTTTGCGCATTTATCGGAAGCGGAAAAACGAGTTTCCATGCAATGGTCAACACGGGTGAATGAGGCTTATCAAACACTCAAATCACCATTGAATCGGGCCGTGTATCTATTGCAACTACAAGGCATAGATGCGCTGGCGCAAACCAATACCCAGCTACCGATGGCATTTTTGATGCAACAAATCGAATGGCGTGAAGCTATACAAGACGCGCAGCGTGCGCGTGATATGAGTGGGTTGCAGCAAGTTGAAACCGATGTTGCCGCCCATAGCAAGCAATGGCGTGAACAGCTAATGAAACAGCTAGATCAAGATCAAGACTGGCGTGCCGCGACTGACTCCGTGCGCCAACTCAAATTCGTAGAAAAAATCATGAGCGAAATTGACGACGCTTATGCAGCACTGGACGTTTAAGTTATGGCATTATTGCAAATTTCAGAACCGGGCATGAGCACTGCCCCGCACCAGCATAGATTGGCTGTGGGGATAGACTTAGGTACGACCAATTCCCTTGTGGCAAGCGTACGTAACGGTGTCGCCGTAGTATTAAATGATGAAAATGGCAGGGCGTTGTTGCCCTCTGTCGTGCATTACCAACCCGAAGCGCCTGCGCTGGTTGGCTATGCTGCACAAAGTTTACTAAGCATGGATCCACACAATACCATCGTCTCTGTGAAACGTTTTATGGGACGTGGCTTGGTGGACATCGCTGATGTTGCCAGTCTTCCTTACCAATTTGTTGATGCGCCAGGCATGGTGCAGTTAAAAACCTGCGCGGGCATAAAAAGCCCAGTTGAAATTTCGGCTGATATTTTGCATGTGCTGCGTGATCGTGCCGAGCGTTCATTAGGCGACGAGCTTATGGGGGTAGTAATTACTGTACCCGCATATTTCGATGATGCACAACGCCAGGCGACCAAAGATGCGGCGAAATTAGCAGGTTTGAATGTGCTGCGCCTGCTTAATGAACCGACTGCGGCAGCAATCGCATATGGTCTGGATAACGCCAGCGAAGGCGTATATGCCGTGTATGATTTGGGTGGCGGCACGTTTGATATTTCCATATTGCGTTTATCGCAAGGCGTGTTTGAAGTGTTGGCAACGAATGGCGACTCGGCTTTAGGCGGCGATGATTTTGACCACCGTATTTATTGCTGGATGTTGGAGCAGGCCAAGTTTCCCCAGTTGACTGTGAATGATACGCGTTTGTTATTAACCAAGGCGCGTGAAGCTAAAGAGACATTAACCGAACATCCACAAGTCAATATCACTGCATTGTTAGCTTCGGGTGAAATGCTCAATGTGGAACTTACTACTGCGATATTCAACGATATTACCGCTGGCCTGGTCAATAAGACCTTGTTGCCTACGCGTAAAGCTTTACGTGATGCAGGATTGACGGTAGAACAAGTCAAAGGCGTGGTGATGGTTGGTGGTTCTACTCGCATGCCGCGCATACAATCCGCTGTGGCAGAGTTTTTCCAGCAAACCCCGTTAACCAATCTTGATCCGGATAAAGTCGTCGCCTTAGGCGCGGCCATTCAGGCCAATGTGCTTGCAGGTAACCGTGCTGCTGATGACTGGCTGTTGCTGGATGTGATCCCATTGTCATTGGGCATAGAAACCATGGGTGGTTTGGCAGAAAAAATCATTCCGCGTAACACCACTATCCCTGCAGGACGTGCGCAAGAATTTACCACTTATAAAGATGGTCAAACAGCAATGAGCATCCATGTGGTGCAAGGTGAACGTGAACTGGTCAGCGATTGCCGTTCACTTGCCAAATTCGAGCTGCGTGGTATTCCACCTATGGTCGCGGGTGCTGCGCGCATACGGGTGACTTTTCAGGTTGATGCTGATGGTTTGCTCTCAGTTTCAGCTGAAGAGTTGAAAAGCGGTGTGCAAGCCGCTATTACCGTCAAACCTGCGTATGGTCTTGCCGATGAAGATATTACGCGTATGCTCAAGGCTTCTTATGACAATGCTGGTTTGGATATGCAGCTGCGCGCCTTGCAAGAGGCCCGTGTTGAAGCGCAACGTTTGTTAGATGCCACCCAAACTGCCTTGGATGAAAATGGTGCCGCATTGTTAGATGCTGATGAGCTCACACATATCAGCATCATGATGCAGCAACTTAGTGTCTTAATTGCTGGCGATGATCATCACGCCATCATAGACGCAACAGAATCTCTTAATCAAGCGACCAGTGACTTTGCTGCGCGACGTATGGATAATAGCGTCAAGCAAGCCTTAGCGGGTCAGCGCATCGATAACCTATAACGAGACCACTATGCCTCAACTTATTGTACTTCCTCATCCCGAATTATGTCCCGATGGCGCAGTGATAGATGCACCTGCCGGCACCAGTATTTGTGATGTGTTATTGACTAACGATATCGAAATTGAACATGCCTGCGAGAAATCCTGTGCGTGCACCACTTGTCACGTTATTGTCCGTGAAGGTTTTAATTCATTGAATCCATCCGACGAATTAGAAGACGACATGCTTGATAAAGCCTGGGGTTTGGAACCCAATTCGCGGCTGTCGTGCCAAGCCATTGTCACCGATCAAAATCTGGTTATTGAAATTCCTAAATACACCATCAACATGGTCAAAGAGGGGCATTAACATGAAATGGACTGATACTTTAGATATCGCTATCGAGCTTTATGAAACCCATCCTGATGTTGATCCACAGTACATTCGCTTTACCGATCTGCATAGCTGGGTAACTGCTCTCCCTGAGTTTGATGATGACCCTGAGCGTTCCAACGAAAAAATATTGGAAGCGATACAACTGGCCTGGATAGACGAGGCCGAGTAGTAGGTCGTAGTTAACAAGCAATCCGACACCTGTTCAGCCGTGAGGTTAATCAGGTGTTTTTTTTCGTCAAGATGTTAGTTCTTGTATATTGGATAATGATTTGGCGAAACTATTTATTGCCAGCCATAGCGTTTAGCATAATAAACTTTCATCATCTGCGTTAATCCTACATAGCTAAGCAGGATGGCGATAAGGTAGGGGAAGTAGCTCAATGGCAGTGCTTGTAATTTGAAGTAATGCGCAACGGGTCCCATGACAATGAATATACCAAACAGCACGACCATGCTGGTCATAAACAACACGAATGCGCCAGGGCGGCTTTGGATGAACGGGATCTTGCGAGTGCGTATCATGTGGACGATTAGCGTTTGTGATAGCAAGCCTTCTATAAACCAGCCTGATTGAAACAAGGTTTGATGTGCCACGTTGTCAGCGTGGAAGACAAACCACATGATGGCAAAGGTGGTGATGTCAAATATAGAACTGATAGGGCCAAAAAATATCATGAAGCGGCTGATTTCTTTGGGGTGCCAGTGTTGGGGTTGTTTGAGCAATTCTTCATCGACGTTATCAAACGGGATGGAGGTCTGGGAAAAATCATAGAGCAAATTTTGCACCAGCAAATGCAAGGGCAGCATAGGCAAAAACGGTAAAAAAGCACTGGC
Organism: Burkholderiales bacterium; assembly: GCA_038217005.1. Classification (GTDB taxonomy): domain Bacteria; phylum Pseudomonadota; class Gammaproteobacteria; order Burkholderiales; family Sulfuriferulaceae; genus Sulfuriferula. The sequence continues at coordinate 12,553 of JBBQPT010000036.1, read as the reverse complement.
GATAAGGACGGAAAAAACATTGCCAAAATTGGAACTGGCGGTCATTTTTATGTATTTGAGCATGTTGATAAAAGTTTTCCGGCCTTCTATCACGCCATGCTCCAGTACCATCAAGCTTTTTTTCAGTAAAATAATATCAGCAGCTTCTTTGGCAATATCAACAGCGGTGTCAACTGAGATGCCGATATCGGCGGCATGCAGTGCCGGTGCATCGTTGATGCCGTCACCCATGAAGCCGACGACATGGCCATTAGCCTTGAGCGCACGTACGATGCGTTCTTTGTGCATGGGTGAAAGTTTGGCGTAGATGTTATGTTGCTCAACCAGTGACGCTAATTGAGCGTCGTTTAGGGACTCTATCTGCGGACCAAGAAGTACGCCGGTAATGAGTAAACCTACGTCATGGCAAACTTTGCGGGTGACCAGTTCATTGTCGCCGGTTAATACTTTGACGCTAATACCGTGTGCTTTGAGTGCGGCTAACGCAGGTGCGGTAGATTCTTTGGGCGGGTCAAGAAAAGCGATAAAACCTATCAGTGTTAAATCACTTTCATCTGCAATGCTGTAAGTGTCTTGCGTGGGTGGGATTTCTTTCATGGCTACGGCGACCACCCGCAGGCCGTCACTGTTCATTTTGGTGGTGAGGTTGGCAATGTTTGCTAATAGCGTTGTGTTAACTGGCACACGTTGGTCATTTTGCTGGATATATGTGCAGACGCTTAATACTTCCTCTATTGCGCCTTTGCATACCAATTCGTGGTGGTCATCGCGTTCGGACACCACCACGGACATGCGTCGTCTATGGAAATCAAATGGAATTTCATCGACTTTGCGATATTGCTGTGCGATTTGCAGATTGCGGGCGATGTCTACATGCTCTAATACGGCGATATCAAGCAGATTCTTCAGTCCTGTTTGATAGTAGCTGTTCAAATAAGCAAAAGTAAGTACATCTTCGGATGGCGCGCCATCAACATTGATGTGCTGGGCGAGGATGATTTTATCTTGCGTCAGTGTGCCGGTTTTGTCGGTGCATAGCACATCCATCGCACCAAAATTCTGTATCGCGTCCAGGCGTTTAACGATGACTTGCTGCTGTGATAATTTTATCGCGCCTTTGGCTAGAGTAGAGGTGACTATCATTGGCAACATTTCTGGCGTCAGTCCTACCGCGACAGAGATAGCGAATAAAAATGCTTCCAACCAATCATGTTTGGTATAGCCATTAATCAAAAAAACCAGAGGCACCATCACAAACATAAAGCGTATCAATAGCCAGCTGACTTTATTCACACCAGTTTGGAAAGCTGTCGGTGCACGGTCTGTGGTGGTGACACGTTCGGCCAGTGTGCCGAAATAAGTACGTTTGCCCGTAGTAATCACCACCGCCATGGCTGAGCCGCTGATGACGTTAGTTCCCATGAATAAGATATTATCCAGATCGAGTGGGTTGTTCATCGTCGGGGTCGATAATTGCGCATATTTTTCCACTGGCAAGGATTCACCTGTCATTGCGGATTGACTCAAAAACAAATCCTTGGCAAATAATACACGGCAGTCAGCAGGTATCATGTCGCCCGCAGAGAGCAGCACGATATCGCCCGGAACGAGCTCTTTGATAGGTAGTTCAGTCCGGTTAGGTGAATTGGGATAGGCTAATGGCAGGGGCGCGCTAGCAACCGCTTTACGCCGCAATACCGTGGCAGTATTGCTCACCATGGCTTTAAGTTTGTCAGCAGCCTGGTTGGACTTGGACTCTTGCCAAAAGCGCAGCAGGGTGGATAACGTGACCATGCTGGAAATGACTATGGTTGCTTTCATGTCCCCGGTTAAATAGGAGACCAGGGCTAATAATGAGAGTAATAAATTAAATGGATTGCGAAAGCTGCGCCATAAATGCAACCAGGCAGAGGGTGGTTTTTCTTGCTCGATTTCATTGAGACCTATTTGCGCGCGTATGGTGCGCGCTTCTGTATTGGTCAGTCCATTTTCGTTAGTGTGGAGCGATTGCAGTAATGATGCAGTATCAATGCGTGCAGCATGGTTGAGTGTGCGCGCCAAGGTGGTGGGGACTTCTTTGCTCACCCCCGTGGCCACAACGGTTCCCAGCAAAGTCAAACGTCGAAATAAACGGTGAATTTGGCGTGGACGCGTTAAACGGACAATAGTGCGAAAAATATCCATAGCAGTGCTTCTTTCTATGCTGTTGTATCAGTGGATTATGCTGTACTTACATTTGCACGTGCCTGACGAAAGAGATTAGCGTGGATAAATGATAGTTCAGTTATTGCCTAACTGCTGTGCTAATTGCATCCAACCCCTCGTGCTAATGTCGTTCACTGTCAGGCTGCGCGCTACTGCATAGTCGGGATAATGCAGGCCGATAGATTTGGTGTAATGCGGATCATAATGGCGTATGAGTAAATCGCTAATGAACTCATTCCATAGGCCTGCGTCTATCCAGTCTTGCCATTGCTCAATTTGCGCGTGACCATAGCTTTGAGTCAGGTAAGTGAGTTTGTGTTTGAGACTGTCAGGATCGAGTAAATAATGTTCATAATCGGCCTTGAGCAACTCGACGCGCAATTCATCGCTGATATTCAGGCGTAAACATAGCCCCTGTTGCCACATTGCAGCAACGATCTGTTCGGGTACGCGGAGTTTGCCGATTTTTTTGCTTTCAGCTTCGATATAAACGGGGCGGTTGGGCTGGAACTGACGCAGCTGCCACCAAATCTGGCTATCAAACATTTTTTGACTGGGCTGTGGCGCATCAGGGATATTGCCTAAAATGGAGCCACGATGTTGTGCAATCTGTTCCAAATCCAATACTTGCTCACCTTGTTGTTGTAAGGCTTGTAATAAACGGCTTTTTCCTGAACCTGTCATGCCGCAAACAACGATGAACTGCAGTGTGGCAGGAATGCTGGCTAAATCTGCCAGTACATTGCGCCTATAGGCTTTGTAGCCGCCATCGAACTTGCTTGCGCGCCAGCCAACCTGATTGAGGATGTGTGCCATTGCGCCACTACGACTACCGCCGCGCCAGCAATAAATGAGTGGTCGCCAGCTTTTGGGCTTATTGGCAAATTGAGCCTCCATGTGATGAGCAATGTTGCGAGCGATGAGCGCGGCCCCAACTTTTTTTGCCTCGAAATCGGAAACTTGTTTGTATAGGGTACCGACGATAACGCGCTCTTCATTGTTCAGTACTGGGTAGCTGACTGCGCCGGGAATATGGTCTTCAGCAAATTCAGCGGGTGAACGCACGTCGATAATCTCGTCAAAATCGGTCAACTGTGCTACGGTAATGGGGTCTGTTTTTCTCACTTTGGTTTCCGCATGAATAATATTAAGTTAACGCAATACTCTCACGGTGGTGGCTGTGGTTGCAAAATCGCACCATCAGTATTGAGTGAAATTTTGGCAAAAATGCCTAGTCGTGTGATAAGCAAAAATTTGCTCGTTGGCACTGAGTCTAGCGATGATGCAGCAGTATATCGCTTGAATGACACACAAGCCATTATTGCAACCACGGATTTTTTTATGCCTATCGTTGATGATCCGTTTGAATTCGGTCGTATCGCGGCCACTAATGCCATATCTGATATTTATGCTATGGGTGGGTTACCTATTATGGCGTTAGCAGTGGTAGGGATGCCGATAGATAAATTGCCGATAGAGGTCATCCAGGCCATACTTGCGGGTGGTGAGTCGGTTTGCGCGGAAGTGGGTATCCCCATTGCCGGTGGGCACTCTATCGACTCGCCTGAGCCTATCTATGGTCTGGTTGCATTAGGCTTGGTGCACCCTGATAAAGTGAAGCGCAATAATCAGGCGCGCGCAGGCGATGTGTTGATATTAGGCAAGGCATTGGGCGTTGGCATCATGAGCGCAGCGCTGAAAAAAGGCGAGTTGTCTGAATTAGGCTATGAGCAGATGCTTGCCAGTACCACCAAGCTTAATACGCCAGGAGCAATTTTGGTCGACATGCCTGATGTGCATGGTTTGACTGATGTGACGGGGTTTGCATTGCTTGGGCATTTGCTGGAAATCTGCCGTGGCTCCCAATTGACCGCTGAAATAGATTTTGTAGCTGTACCTGTATGGTCTGAGGCGCTGACATTGGCTAAACAAGGTTACACACCAGGTGCGGCAGCACGCAATTGGAACAGCTATGGGCACGACGTCACCTTGCCTGCAGACTTGGCGGATTGGCAAAAGAATCTGCTGTGCGATCCACAAACCAGCGGTGGCTTATTAGTCAGTTGCGCAGCTGACGCGGTAGAGGCGGTGCTGCAAGTATTTCACGATCAAGGTTTTGCTGATGTCAGTGTCATTGGTGGCTTGCATGCGGGTGCTGCGAAGGTCATTGTGCGTTGAGGTGATGACGATGCCTGCGGACGAGCCAGCAACAACTGCTGACGCAGCCTATACGCGGCTGCTGCGACATAACCCTAAATCATTTTTAAAGCTGATTCTGATTGGGTTTTCGTTGGTGGCGTTGCCGTTGATTATTGCCTTGATTGATAGTGCGATCACTATCAATCAACTGGCCGAGCAAAGCCGTCAGGCCGTCTATCAAGCTACCCAAATTGCTCATGGTAGTCGCGTACTAGCGGATGAAATTACCGCGATGGAGCGCAGTGTGCGCCAAGCGGTTATTCTGGATGACAACAGCTTGTTGGAAGCCTATTTTCATGCGCATGATAAATTTGTGATTGCCGCAAATGATTTATCGAAATTGAACTTGAGCTTTATTCAACAAAGATCCTTGTTGAGATTGCGGCAAGATGAGCTGATGATTTTTAATCAAGTCAGCGATCATGCCCTGCCTACGCGATTGCAGGAGCGAATAGCCGCTTTTGCGCCGCTGCTGGATGCGGCTCATGCTTTTTCAACTGCAGGTTATGCGTTGATTGAACGTGAAGCAGATGCGCTGCAAGTCAAAGCGAATCGTGCCCGCAAGCGGGTTGTATTGCAGTTGTTGGCGCTGATTCCGTTCGCTATTATTCTCGCATTGGGATTTTCGGTCGTGATCACACGGCCTATACAGCAGATAGAGCTGGCGATCAGACGTATGGGGCAGGGGCAGTTACAGCATGAAGTGAAGGTAGAGGGCCCTGAGGATTTAAGGAATCTGGGCGATAGACTGGATTGGATGCGGGTGCGACTATTGGCGGTAGAAACTCAAAAGCTCGAATTTTTGCAGCATGTTTCCCATGAATTAAAAACCCCGCTGACAGCGATACGCGAAGGTGCCGATTTGTTAAGTGAAGGCATACTCGGTGAATTAAATCCTAAGCAGCGGCAAGTAGCTGGTATTCTGCATACCAATAGCTTGCAATTGCAACGCCGTATTGAGGATTTGCTCAACTACAGTGCGATACAACAGCAGCAATCCATTTTGGTAAAATCGCCATTTAGTCTAAAACATGCAGTGGACACTGTGTTGCAGGATCAAGCCCTGGCGTTGATGAATAAAGCATTACATTTGGATAGCGCTATCCCTGATTTGCTGATAGCTGGTGATGAAGCCAAGATCAAAACGGTGTTGGATAATATGCTCTCGAATGCGATTAAATTTTCACCACAGGCAGCAACTATATCTATCCATGCCTTGCAGGTTGATAACAATTTGCAACTGGATGTGATTGATGCCGGTGCGGGTATCGATGAAGTGGATGTCATGCAGGTATTTGAGCCGTTTTATCAAGGTCGGCGGGTGGCGCAAGGTTACACTAAAGGGACAGGTTTGGGTTTGGCTATCGCGCGTGAATATGCCCAGGCACACGGCGGTACTTTGGTGGTTATTCCTAGTGAAGCAGGTGCGCATTTCCGGCTTGTTATGCCATTAAATTAATGAATTGGTAAGTATGAACATACGGAGTATTGTGATTTTAATCATGGTCAGCATGGCGCTGGGGGCATGCAATGCCACGCCACTACGCGCGACAACGGGCAGCTGGTCACCGGTTCTGTTCGGTGGGCAGGTGGATAATTTGTTGGCGTATTACGCTGTGGTGCACGTGCAATCTGCTGCCGAGTTGGATGTTGAACATGAGAAGGCCAAGCAGCAACTGGCTCGGTATGGTACTGGTCCATATCGGCTGCGTCTGGCGTTATTGTTGATGCTCCCTAACAGCCGTTTTCATAATGAAGCATCGGCGATAGCGTTGCTCAGCGATGTACTTAAAGATAGTCATGCAGAATCGGCAGCCTTACGCAACTTTGCCAGTTTTTTGCTGATTAAACTGACCGAACAGCAACGTGCTGTGGACGAACAAATGCAACGGGTTCGCAATGAACAGAAACGTAGTGACGATTTGGCACAGAAGCTCAAAGATGAGCAAAAACACAGTGATGACCTGCAAATCAAAGTGGATGCGATTAAAAGCATGGAAAAAAGCATGATGCGTCGGGATAAACACCCATGAGCACGTCAACGCCGAAAATACTCATCGTTGATGACGATACTGATTTATTAGCCTTGTTGTCAATGCGTTTGGAAGCAGCGGGCTATGCCGTAGAAACTGCGGCCAGCGCAGAAATCGCTTTGAATAAACTGGATGTGTCACGTCCACAATTGATTATTACCGATATGCGCATGGGGGGAATGGATGGCATGGCGTTATTTGAGCATATTCACCGCACTAATCCCGCTTTGCCCGTGATTATACTCACTGCACACGGCAGCATACCCGATGCGGTTGCGGCAACTCAGCAGGGTGTGTTTGGCTATCTTGCCAAGCCGTTTGATAGCAAAATATTGTTAGCACAAGTGGCTCAGGCCGTGGCGTTGTCTCCCCAAATTGAAACGTCACCTGATCATGCAAGTGGCGTATGGCGGAAATCGATAATTACACAAAGTGCGGCAATGGAGGACTTGCTGAACAAAGCCCATCTGGTGGCGGGAGGTGATGCCAGCGTATTGATACACGGTGAAAGTGGTACGGGCAAGGAGTTATTGGCACAAGCTATACATCAGGCAAGTCCACGCCGACGCCAGCCCTTTGTCGCTATAAATTGCGCGGCGATACCCGAGCAATTGCTGGAATCCGAATTGTTCGGTCACGTTAAAGGTGCATTTACCGGTGCTGTACGAGATCATAAGGGTTTGTTTAAGGCGGCAGAAGGTGGCACTTTACTACTGGATGAGATTGGCGACATGCCGCCGATGTTGCAGGTTAAGCTGTTGCGCGTGTTGCAAGAACGGCAAGTACGGCCAGTTGGTGCTACTCAGGCGATTCCTATTGATGTGCGTATTATTTCCGCGACGCATCGTGATTTACCTGCGGAAGTAGCAGCTGGGAGTTTTCGCGAGGATTTGTATTACCGACTGCATGTCGTTGCCTTGACCATTCCCGCCCTGGCGCAACGGCGTGAGGATGTGCCGCTGTTAGCCAATTATTTTGCCCATATTTTAGCTGATAAATATCATAAAACGATTAACGGCTATGCGCCTGAAGCGATGGCATTGTTGGTGAGCGCGGCCTGGCCCGGTAATGTGCGCCAATTGATGAATGTGGTGGAACAGTGTGTGGTGCTGTCAACAACACCAATAATCCCTGCTGCTCTGGTTCTGGATGCCCTGCATAAAGCTGAGGATCAACTAACCTCGTTTGAAGATGCGCGCAAACAGTTTGAACGTACCTATCTCGTTTGCGTATTAAAAATCACGGCAGGCAATGTCACACAAGCAGCTAAATTAGCGCAGCGTAATCGGACTGAATTCTATAAATTACTGCAGCGGCACAATTTGGATCCAGCCGTATTCAAGCAATCTATTGATTGACGAATTGTCTCCAATTGGAGACGGTTATTGTTTCTTTGCTTTCAAAGAGTTATCTGTGGCTGCTGGAATATTGTCGGGTATTGGCGACACATTGGTTGCTGGGGAACTGAAATTCTATCGTAACTAATTGTTTTATTTAAAAAAATATTTGTTGGCATGAATTGTGCTGTCGTATTGCTAAGCAGGGAATTAATTTCCCTCACAATACTGGAGCAGTGTGATGACTAAATTTAAAATAATGGCGGCAATAGGCGGTTTGCTGGTAATGACCAGCGTCTCTAATGTGTTTGCTGATGCAAAATCCTCAGCCGATTTAATCGCGCAATATGACAGCAATCATGACAACAAAGTCAGTATTCAGGAAGCGATGATGATGGCTATGCCCATTAAAACTTTTGAAGCTGCAGATGTTAATCACGATGCTTATTTAAGTCCGGCTGAGCTGGCTAGAGTCGTTCCGGTTAAGCACGGCACTCAGGTTGGCGCTGGCAACGACACTGCCGTTACCTCAAAAGTAAAGGCTGCATTATTGCAGAATCCTGTGCTCAAGAATGTCAATGTTCAAGTAGCAACCGAAAATGGCATTGTCCGGCTAACTGGATTTGTAACCCATCATGATGAGCTTGCTTTGGCACAAATTGTCACTGCTGGCCAGGTTGCTGCCAACGTCGCGGGTGTGCAATATGTTATTAACAAGTTAGCTATGCAAAGCTAAAAATGCATGGAAGCGTATATGGACATGCATATATCTACACGCTTGTTATATCCTATTTTGGTGTTAGTAGGCATCTTGGTTGTTGTGTTAAGCCTGTTTAGTGTCTCGACAACAGCAGGTGAGTTGATACTAAACAGTTCACGCGAGCATGTCGTCGATAAGCAAAATCAATCCACGTTAACCGCTGGGCTGGATATGCGTTATGGTGAATTGACCAATGAACAACGCAGACAGGTTGCGGCTGCACAACAACCTACGGCGAAGTCACGCAAGTGTAATGGCTGTGCTACAGCTTCAACGCAACATGCTGCTGATAGTTTGTGGCGCTAAGGGATAGACGGCTCAATTCATTGTCACTCAGCAACTTATCGACTGTGATAGACTCGAAGCTGAGTGCTAATTGACAGGAAATACACTATGCGTCTTCTCCATACCATGCTGCGCACGGGCAATCTTGATCGTGCTATCGCTTTTTACACCAACATACTCGGCATGAAACTGCTGCGTCGTAACGATTACCCGGATGGGAAATTCACGCTGGCTTTTGTCGGCTATGGTGATGAAAGTGATCATGCGGTGATTGAGCTGACCTACAACTGGGGCGTTGACAGCTATGATTTGGGAAACGGCTTTGGGCACCTTGCAATAGAGGTAGACGATGCCTATGCAGCCTGCGAGGAAATCAGGCAGCACGGTGGCACGGTGACTCGCGAAGCAGGCCCGATGAAACATGGCACCACAGTAATTGCTTTTGTGGCCGATCCGGATGGTTATAAAATCGAGCTGATACAGAAGAAAACGAAGCTATAAGTTGCTGGCGTGTCGATCGTCCCGAATTAAATATTTGGCCGGGTGGCCGGCAGCATTGATCAACCTCGGGTTCCATAGATATATTGACTTGTTTCGGCACGTGGTGCTTCTGTCGGCTCTGGTTTGACTCTAGGCGGGTCAAAAATCGGCTTTTTAACTGGGGCTGGTTTTTTCCCTAGCAATCCAAACTGACCTGAAATCTGTAAAGAATAAAGAATCAGATCTTCATCATCAGACTCATCGGCAAGATGCAGCATCTGTTGTGCATATTCACGATCGACCATAAATTGTCGGATGTCCATTTTGATATTAAGGTGTCGCTTCAACTGGAGTTTGAGACGTGTTATTAATTGCAATTGCATAAAGTCTGCATCCATTGGCGTGCCTCACTAAGTTCTATTGGTTACAGTGTAATTAGAGCAAGAAGCATACCAATATATAACTATATTGTTAATTATGGCGTTGTGTTTTTTATTAAAATAATCAATTGCTTACGTTTTTTTTTGTATTTTTATGCATGTTGCAGATGTTATAAAACAGGGCAAACGTATAATGAAAGCCCCAATTTTGTGCTTAATCATTTGGCTGGGCGCCGCCTATAGCTTCAGGATATAAGCGGCTTGTCGTTACTCCAGTCGTTCCCCATGCAAACTGATATCCAGACCTTCTTCCTCCTGACTTTCCGTGACACGTAATCCTATGAGTGCGTCTACTATTTTTAAAATGAGGTAAGTGACGGCTGCATCATAAATGATGGTAACGCCAACCCCAGTTGCCTGAATAAATAGCTGGTTAACGTTACCTTCGAGTACCCCAGCAGTACCACCGATGGCCTTGACAGCGAATACACCGGTCAATAACGCACCCAGAATGCCACCGATGGCGTGTACACCAAATACATCCAGCGAGTCGTCATAACCAATCATGCGTTTCAGATATACGGCACCCCAGTAGCACGTGATGCCAGCAGCAAGGCCGATAAACAGTGCGCCTGAAGGTTCAACAAAACCAGACGCCGGCGTAATGGCAACCAGTCCCGCGACTGCGCCTGAACAAATGCCCAGCAGGCTTGGCTTGCCCCTGCCCATCCACTCAACGAACATCCAGCCCAAGGCCGCACTCGCTGTGGCGATCTGGGTGACTGCCATGGCCATGCCTGCACGATCGCTGGCGGCACCTGCCGATCCCGCATTGAAACCAAACCAGCCTACCCATAGCAGTGAGGCGCCTATCATCGCTAGTGCCAGATTATGTGGTGGCATGGGTTCAGTGCCATAACCAACCCGTTTGCCGATTACCAGTGCCGCGACCAGACCCGCGATACCCGCATTGGTGTGGACTACCGTACCGCCAGCGTAATCAAGCACGCCATCTGCAGCCAGCCAGCCACCGGGACCCCAGACCATGTGGGCTATCGGCGCATAGACGGCAAGTAACCATGCAGAAATAAATACGATGAGTGCCGAAAACTTCATCCGGTCGGCGAACGCACCGATAATCAGTGCAGGGGTGATGATTGCAAACGTCATCTGGAATGTCATGTATGTGCTCTCAGGTATGGTGGGTGCCAGAGGGTTCGCACTATCCAGCCCCATACCTATCAGGAACACTCTGCTCAAGCCGCCGACAAAGCTATTACCCGCTGTGAATGCCATGCTGTAGCCGACTATCATCCACAGCACAGTGACCAGGCAGGTAATGGCAAACACCTGCATCAGCGTAGCCAATGCGTTCTTTTTGCGCACCATGCCGCCGTAGAACAAGGCCAGACCGGGAATAGTCATCATCAATACCAAAGCGGTCGAGGTCAGCATCCAGGCGTTGTCGCCGGCATTGATAAATGCTGCTGGATTGGGTGTGGCGACTACAGCTGGTGTCAATGTGGATGGCGGGGTTACTATTGTGCTTGCCGCTACTGGTGGGGTAGTTGGCAGGGCTGCATCGTCAGCAATAGTTATATTAGAGAAATTCAAGAGGCATAACATGCCTAGTGCGACAAACCATTTCTTCATATTGATTTTCATTTATAAGCTTTCTGGTTGGAGTTGCTAATACGAATACGTATGATTTTTTCAGGTTGAATATGGAAACTGTGCCATTGTCGATTTATCTACTGATACATATACGGTGATTGCTGCTTAGGTTTTGCAGGGGATAATAAGCAACACTCATGCCACTGATATAGAGAGCGAATGTGACGGATAGGACCGAATTTTAAGGGTTGTAAGCTGATTTATTTGGTAGGTAATATGATGCTGGTGCGAGTAGTGCGCCAAAATTGTGCGATATTGTGATTCATAAAAACGGCATCCCCAAGATGAATACTTGGTATGACGGGGTTTACACTTAGACAGCTTTCCATGTGGTGAATCAGCATGTGACGTACTTGTCCGAGCTGACTTGCTGGTTACTTTAATGTGATAGCATACAAGCATGTTCTGACTAAATGGTTGTGCTCATGTTTGAATATAAAGATAGTCTTTCGACGCTAAATACTGACTCCCCGTTGCTGGAAAAGCTGCAAAGAATCCACGCCATGTTGCTGGTGCGCTTTGATTCAATTAGCCGCATTGCAGTTGCCCTATACGACCCAAAAACCGACTTGCTGAAGACATATATACATAGCAGTGATGAAGAACAGCCTCTCAGTCATTATCAGGCGCTGTTGCATGAAACTCCATCCTTGATGGATATAGTCATAACAGGTAAACCTCGTGTGGTGAATGACCTGACTATCTTTGCTGGGGGCGAGCGTGAACATACCAGACGAATTACCGCCCAGGGTTATGGTTCCAGCTATACCTTGCCTATGTACATGAGCGGGCATTTATTCGGTTTTGTATTTTTTGATTCATATCAGAAAAATGTGTTTAATGAGGAAACGTTGCATTTTCTGGATGTGATCGGGCATTTGGTTTCTCTGTTAGTCATGAACGAAATCGCTGCTGTCAGGACTCTGGTATCTACCGTCCAGGCGGCACGGGATATGGCGCATTTACGGGATAAGGAAACCGGTGCGCATATTGACCGTATGTCGCATTTCTCCCGGATAATTGCCCGGGAATTAGCATCAACCCATGGGTTTAATGATGGGCGGATTCAAGTTCGAAGTGCAACCGCCTGTGCTGATGTGGTGTAGCGCATCTCCTTGCCAAAGAATACCTCATAAGGCGATCTGAAGCCAAGCGTTTTCCGAGGCCGGTGATTGAGCGCTGTCACGGCTGCCTGCACTT
>JBBQPT010000035.1:0-28564 GCA_038217005.1 Burkholderiales bacterium | reverse complement strand
ATATATCCTTATAATACGCATCTCATTAACGCGGGAATAGCTCAGCTGGTAGAGCGATACCTTGCCAAGGTATAGGTCGCGAGTTCGAATCTCGTTTCCCGCTCCAAATTAAAAGTGTATCTTTAATTAGTTGCGCTTAATAAAGGGAAAGCATGGCGCTTTCCCTTTTTAATTGGTAGTGAAAGTGGTACGCTGATTGTTTGGCGGGGTGGCAGAGTGGTTATGCAGCGGCCTGCAAAGCCGTGGACGCCGGTTCGATTCCGACCCCCGCCTCCAACCGCCCGGGTGGTGGAATAGGTAGACACAAGGGACTTAAAATCCCTCGCCTTTACGGGTGTGCCGGTTCGACTCCGGCTCCGGGCACCAGGTTTATTTGTAGTACATTTTGTCTTGGGTTTGAAAGCCGCGAGATGTTTTATGGGCTTATGGCCCTTTTTTTGTTTGTGGATGGCGCATGTCGTTAGAATCGTTAGTAGAAGCTACGTTAGCAGGTTTGGGCTATGAGTTGGTCGATATGTCTATGTCGTCCAAAAGCGGACTGCTGCGTGTTTTTATTGATAAGCCTGCTGGCATCAGCATCGAAGATTGTACGTTGGTGAGCAATCACCTGAGTAATTGGCTGGTAGTCGAGAATGTGGCTTACGAGCGACTGGAAGTGTCATCACCTGGTATGGATAGGCCGTTGAAAAGCTTGGCAGCCTATCAGCGTTTCATGGGTGAGCAGGTGCAGGTTAAGTTGCGTGTTGCATTGGCAGGGCAGCGTCGTTTTGTAGGCGCGTTGCGTGGTGCGAATGAATCCCAGATCGAATTGGAAGTGGATGGTGAAGTGCTTAAGTTGGATGTATCCAATATAGACATCACCCGTCTAGTCCCTAATATTTAATGATAAGTATGGCCGGAGGTTGTTGAGTATGAGCCGCGAGATTTTATTGCTGGTTGACGCGTTAGCCAGAGAAAAAAATGTAAGCAAGGAAATCGTATTTGGTGCGTTAGAGCAAGCGCTGGCTTCGGCTACTAAAAAGGGTTATCACGAAGATGCCGACATCCGTGTCGAGATTAATCGTGATAATGGCGAATACCACGCCTACCGTCATTGGGATCTGGTCGAAGATAACGACCATGAATATCCTAGCCGTCAAATAGCATGGACTGATGCGCAGGTTTCACACCCGAATTTAGTGGTTGGCGACGTAGTCGAAGAGCCATTGCAAGCGGTGGAGTTCGGACGCATCGGTGCACAAGCTGCAAAACAAGTTATTCTGCAAAAAATCCGCGACGCTGAGCGCGAACAGATTTTGACGGATTTCCTGGATCGTAAAGAGTATCTGGTTACCGGTACGGTAAAACGTATGGAGCGCGGTAGCGCCATTATCGAATCGGGTCGTGTTGAAGGCTTGTTGCCACGCGATCAAATGATACCGAAAGAGAATTTGCGTGTGGGCGACAGAGTGCGCGCATATCTGGCACGGGTAGAGCGTGGCGGTCGTGGTCCGCAATTGATATTGTCACGCACAGCGCCAGAATTCATTGCTAAACTATTCGAACTTGAAGTGCCTGAAATTGAAGAAGGTTTGCTGGAAATTATGGGTGCTGCACGCGATCCAGGCGCACGTGCTAAAATTGCAGTCAAGTCTAATGACCAGCGTTTGGATCCAATCGGGACTTGCGTTGGTATGCGCGGTTCGCGTGTGCAAGCAGTTACAGGCGAGTTGGCAGGCGAGCGGGTTGATATTATTCTATGGTCACCTGAGCCGGCGCAGTATGTAATTAATGCATTGGCACCTGCTGAAGTAAGCAGTATTGTAGTCGATGAAGAAAAACACAGTATGGATGTAGTGCTGGAAGAAGATCAACTTGCGCAAGCAATAGGTCGTAGCGGTCAGAATGTGCGTCTAGCCTCGGAATTAACAGGCTGGGAGCTTAATATTATGACGGTAGAAGAAGCCAGCAAAAAAAATGAAACTGAAGCATTGGCAGTGCGTACCTTATTCGTCGAAAAGTTGGACGTAGATGAAGAAGTTGCGGATATTCTGGTTGCTGAAGGCTTTAATAGCATAGAAGAAGTTGCTTATGTGCCGATAGGCGAAATGCTTGAGATCGAAGGTTTTGACGAAGATTTGGTCAATGAACTTCGCGCTCGCGCAAGAGATGCGCTGCTGACAGATGCAATTGTCAGCGAAGAAAAAGTTGAGAATGTTACGCTGGATTTGGCAACGCTGGATGGTATGGATAATGAAGTGCTGCGTAATTTGGCTACGCACAACATTACTGATGCAGAAGCGCTGGCCGAATTAGGTGTGGACGAATTGGTGGAAATGATAGGTGTGGATGCTGAACGTGCTTCTACACTGATTATGGCAGCACGTGCGCCATGGTTTGAATAAATTTAGCATATTTTAGTAGAGAAAGCTTCGACAGCCCTGATATGAATGTAGAACAATTTGCCCAAGAACTAAAGCTCTCCACAGATAAACTGTTGGAGCAGTTGCGTGCAGCTGGCGTAGAAAAATCAGCGGCTGTAGATGCCATCACCGAACAAGACAAAGCCAGCCTGCTGGATTATCTGAGCAAAAAACATGGCGCAAGCGATGTGAAAAGCAAGATTACGCTGACTCGACGCGAGACCATAGAGATTAAAAAATCAGACAGCACTGGACGCGCACGTACCATACAGGTTGAAGTGCGTAAAAAGCGTGTGCTGGTCAAACGTGAGCCTGGCGTAGTAAATCCTGCGGCGAATGCACTTGCGGAAGATCTGCCTGCCTCGGTCGAACTTGAGCCAGTGGTAGAAACACAGCCAGCAGTGGTTGATGTGCCAGAGCCTATGGTTGAAGTTGTGGTTGAAGCCGTGCCAGAAGAAGTCGCTCCTCCTGTTGTGGAAACAGTAGCGGAAGTGGTCGCACCAGCAGAAGTTGCGGTTGAAGCAGTAGCTGCTGCAGAGCCTGCTGCTGCCGCTGAGCCAGTTGTGCTACGTAAACGCATAGTTAAGCCGATGCTGGATGATCAGGAATTAGCGCGTCGTGCTGATGAAGAACGACGCAAGTCTGCATTGCATGAGCGTCAGGCCGAAGAGATTCGTGTTAAACAAGATCGTGAATTGAAACGCAAGCAAACAATAGAGGCGCAGCAAGTTGCACTCGAAGCCGCCAAGAATCCGCCACCAGTAGTAGCAGAACCTGCTAAACCTGCTGTAAAAGAAGGTACCTTACACAAAACAACACCTAAAGTAGGCGATAAGCCTAAGCCAGCTGATAAAAAAGCTAAAGCGCCAGCAGGTAAAGCCGACACTGCCTGGAATGATATGCAAGCGAAAAAACGCGGTATTAAATCGCGTGGTGATACCGGTGGTGATGCATGGCGTAATCGTAGGGGTGGCGGTAAGCATCATAAAGAACAGGATCCATCGAGCAACTTTAATGCGCCGACCGAACCTATTATTCAAGAAGTGCTGGTGCCGGAAACGATTACCGTTGCTGAGTTATCGCATAAAATGTCAGTCAAAGCCGCTGAAGTGATTAAGGCGTTGATGAAAATGGGTAGCATGGTGACCATTAACCAAGTGCTAGACCAAGAAACAGCCATGATATTGGTTGAAGAAATGGGGCATGTGGCGAAGCCTGCACCGTTAGATACACCAGAGTCATTCTTAGAAGATGATGAATTGCATGCGGTAGAAATGACCCATCGTGCGCCAGTTGTCACAGTGATGGGACACGTCGATCACGGTAAAACTTCATTGCTGGATGCGATACGTCGTGCACGTGTTGCCAGTGGTGAGGCGGGTGGTATTACTCAGCATATTGGTGCCTATCACGTTGAAACCGATCACGGTATGGTGACATTCCTTGATACCCCGGGTCACGAAGCGTTTACCGCGATGCGTGCACGTGGTGCACAAGTGACGGACTTGGTGGTGTTGGTAGTTGCTGCCGACGATGGCGTGATGCCACAAACGATAGAGGCAATACACCATGCTAAGGCAGCGGGCGTGCCTATGGTCGTTGCAATCAATAAAATTGATAAACCAGAAGCAAATGGCGAACGCATTCGTCAGGAATTAGTCGCCCAAGGTGTAGTGCCTGACGATTGGGGTGGCGATACTCAGTTTGTCGAAGTGTCAGCGAAAAAAGGTATCAATATTAATGGTTTGATCGAGGCTATTCTGCTGCAAGCAGAAGTGCTGGAGTTGACTGCATCTAAAGATGCGCCTGCAAGAGGCGTGATTATTGAAGCGCGTCTGGATAAAGGTCGTGGTCCGGTAGCGACATTGTTGGTGCAATCAGGTACGTTAAGGCGTGGTGATGTGGTTCTGGCAGGTGCTGTTTACGGTCGTGTTCGTGCGATGCTGGATGAAGATGGTAAAACAATATTAGAAGCGGGTCCGTCAATTCCTGTAGAAATCCAGGGCTTGTCTGATGTGCCGAAAGCTGGCGAAGATGCCATGGTGTTGCAAGACGAACGTAAAGCGCGTGAAATCGCGCTGTTCCGTCAGGGCAAGTTCCGTGACGTGCATTTGGCTAAGCGTCAGGCTGCCAAGCTGGAAAGTATCATGGAGCAAATGGGCGAAGGTGAAGCCAAGCGTCTGCCATTGATATTGAAAGCGGACGTGCAAGGTTCGGCTGAAGCCTTATCCGTGTCGCTGCAGAAAATCTCGACTGATGAAGTTAAAGTGGATATTTTGCACAATGCTGTGGGTTCCATTTCAGAGTCTGACGTGAACTTGGCTGCTGCATCTAAGGCCGTTATTATTGGCTTTAACGTGCGTGCTGATGCAACTGCACGGAAACTGGCGGAAACCCTCGGTGTTGACATACGTTATTACACGATTATTTATGAAGTTGTCGATTTGGTGAAAGCGGCCTTGTCAGGTATGTTGACACCAGATTTGAAAGAAAATATCACCGGTACGGTTGAAGTACGTGAAGTTTATGTGATTTCTAAAGTCGGTACAGTGTTAGGTTGTCATGTGTTGGATGGTGTTATTAAGCGCGGCCAACGTGTGCGCGTGATGCGTATGGGTGCAGTTATCCATGATGGCGAACTTGATTCATTAAAACGCTTTAAAGACGACGTCAAAGAAGTTAAATTTGGCTACGATTGTGGCTTGTCTGTGAAAAACTTTAACGACTTGCAAGTCGGCGATAAGTTGGAAGCTTACGAAATCGTTGAAGTTGCGCGTTCACTGTAACCATGGCTAAAGATTACCCACGCTCACGTCGTGTCGCTGAACAAATTCAGCGCGAAATGGCGGATATACTGCGCAAAGAGATACATGATCCGCGCGTGGGTATGGTCACGATTACAGAAGTCGTGGTCACTCACGATCTGGAACACGCCAAGATTTATTTCACTGTATTTGAAAGTGAAGAGCGTGGACTTGAAGCAGCCAAGGCATTGGGTCATGCTGCAGGTTTTATCCGTTCGCAATTAGGCCCACGCATGCGTTTGCGTATCGTGCCGCAACTTACATTTGTATATGACACGTCCATTGCGCGTGGTGCCGAGCTGTCTCGCATCATTGATGAAGCGGTTGCAGCAGATTCTTCGCGTCCTGCTGATGATGCGTAATCTTGAACGCACCAGTTAAACGTATTAAACGCCGTGTCGATGGCGTGTTACTCCTCAACAAACCTGTCGGCATCACCTCAAATACTGCATTACAAATTGCCAAGCGCTTGTATACTGCTGAAAAAGCAGGGCACACGGGTACGCTAGATCCATTTGCTGATGGGTTGTTACCATTGTGTTTTGGCGAAGCAACTAAATTCTCGCAATATCAACTCGAAGCTGATAAATGCTATCGTGCATTACTCCAGTTGGGCGTCACGACCACTACGGGCGATCCTGAAGGCGAGGTGCTGCAATGTCTACCTGTTACTGCCAGCGCTGAGCTGATACAAACTACTGTAGCCAGCTTTATTGGAGACAGGATGCAAACGCCACCCATGTATTCTGCCCTGAAACACCAAGGCAAACCTTTATACGAATACGCTCGTGCAGGCATCACCATCGATCGCCCTGCGCGCCCAGTCAGCATACGTGCAATCGAAATTAATAACTTGGACTTAGTTGAGGCCACCGTCGACATTACCGTTACGGTGAGTGCTGGCACCTATATTCGCACTTTGGCTGAAGATATCGGCAACCAGCTCGGATGTGGTGCACATTTGACGCGGTTAACCCGTTTGGCTAGCGGTGGATTCCAATTAGCGCAGGCTGTTACGCTTGCCCAACTGGAGTTGGATGACACACCAACGCGTGATGCACGTTTGGCAGCTGCCGATGGTCTGGTGAATTACATTCCGCGGATTCAAGTTGATGCACCCAGTGCAAAATTACTCATGCAGGGTCAGCATCCAATATTTCATGCTGAAATTGAACAAATTGGCTTGTTGCGTGCCTATTATGAACAACAGTTTTTAGGTTTGGTGCGGGTGCAGGCTGACGGCAGGCTAATTCCTCAACGCCTGATGTCAAGTCGGATCTTATTGGAGACGTTATGAAATTTTGTAGTGTTTGCAGTGATGAAGTGATGCAGCGGATTCCTGCTGGCGACAATCGTTTGCGTTATGTCTGCTCGACGTGTGAGACGATACATTACGAAAATCCCAAGATGGTCGTAGGTTGTTTGCCTGAATGGGAGGATAAAGTTTTGCTGTGTAAGCGTGCTATAGAGCCGCAATACGGTAAGTGGACTTTGCCTGCCGGTTTTATGGAGAACGCCGAAACTACTGAGCAGGGAGCACTGCGCGAAACTTGGGAAGAAGCTGGAGCGCGTGTGGAAATATCCCATTTGTTCACGTTGTACAATTTACCGCATATCAGCCAAGTCTATTTGATGTTTCGTGCCAAGCTGCTGGATTTGGATTTTGCTGCGGGTGAAGAAAGCCTGGAAGTGAAATTGTTCAGCGAAGATGAAATTCCATGGGATGAAATTGCGTTTCTTACGATAGAAAAAACTCTGCGCCAGTATTTTGAAGACCGGCGTAAAGGTCAATTTGAATTTCATATTGGAGATGTTGAAAGACGAGTCAAGTGAGTTCGCGTCAACATATCGAACTTGACGCGTAACCAGTCATACTGATGTTCTAGTTGCGCGCGGATGCGGATGCGATAAACATAATCATCCATCAGCATGTCATAGAGCTTGCCATCAATGGCGTTAAGCGCGATGAGATGGCATGATTGGGACAAATACATCGCAGAAAATGCCAGCTCACTATCCTCTTGCATAAATGCATGGGGCGAAAATACGTCATGCACCTCACATAATGTCACTAGCTTAGGCAAAATCCCCAGCTGTTCTAACCCCAGTGTGGTGATTTTGCTTGCGCTGAGTTCCAACCAGCGCACAGCAGCAATGCTGGCAATCTTTGTTTTGTCCTCGTTATAAACCAGTACTAAATCATCTTGCTGTATCGGGCATTCCAATGCGCTGGATGGCAGGTTCAAACGATAATATTGTTCGATGGGGTGGCCAGCCGCTTCGTGGTATGCCAATAATGGCTCTACTTGGTCGGGTTGATTAAGCGCGGGCATTAAATTTGGTTTGCAGCCGACAATGTTGATTTCGGTCAGCATGTTCACACGATTCAATTCAGGCTTGTTTTCGATATAGGTAAATTGAGTATGGATATGATTGAGCAGCACGCCAGGGTCGTCGGTAAATGGCACACCATATAGTTTTATATGTTTGTGACGCTGTGCCAGTGTGACTTGCATCTGGATTAACAGATCAACGGCAGCCAGCGTGGAGAAATAACGCGCTGACTCCAATGCAATGATGCGGCCATAGGTAGGTTGGGGTGGCTGACTATCGGCAAGTGCCACGCAATAAGTATGCTCGTGTCCAGAATAGGCTTTATTCAGTTTAATCGCATCTCGCCATTTCCAGGCCCAATAAGCAGCTAATTCCAATTCATTAGGGCTAAGTCCAACTGGGTGCATCAAATGCAGAAGCAATACACGCGCATACGCCTGTTCACAGCTGCAATAAGCGCTGCCTTTAAGTACCAGACTCTCACGCGAAAAACCGAATTGCTCAGCCAGGCGATAAAGTTTATGCAGAGAATGCCAAATTAGAGCCGTGGGTAATTCATAACGCAAATAGCGCCACTGTATCAATTTGCCTTGATAGTGAATGCTGCGCAAAACCAGGCTTGGTAGGGCTGCGCTACCTAGGTCGCCACCATGCAACGCCGCATTCGTGAGCACTTGGTAAGACAGCGCCATCTGCCAGTAAAAATTGACAATTTCTTTCCACAGTGATTTCCCTGCATATTCCAGATTGGCGTGATTGGCCAAAAACTGAGTAATTAAACCGTGCTGATATTTAGAACCTGCCTGTTCAATAATGCTCAAGATGTGCAGTCGTTGTGGATCAAACGGCGGATGCCCTTGATTAAATAGCTTCAGCACCTTGATAATTTGCTGGTGTGCATCGTACTCATGTGTTTTGGTTAAACTCAACACCCATTTTTGGGCGGCACCAACCGTGGCTATGGGCGACGTATCAGCCACATCAGGTTTTTGCAGGAGTTTGTCCAGAAAGTGGTTAAGCATGAATAATTTATTGTTAGTGTGAGTTAATCAGAACAGTAAGAGCATAAGACGTGCCAGAATTGTTTGTTATATTTTTCATTATGTTATTGGCGCAACGACATCATAATGTCGGGTAGGGGTGACGGTTTTCGGAGTAATGTGACATAAATGGTATGCATATAATCTCGGCAATAGAGATTATTGCCGGTCAGGCGAAGGCAGTAATTGCTGAAGCTGACTATATGCGTTACAATGCTGGCCTAGTCGCAATGACGAGGAGGTTTGGGTGAGTGGTTTAAACCAGCAGTCTTGAAAACTGCCGAAGGGCGACCTTCCGTGAGTTCGAATCTCACAGCCTCCGCCAGAAATTAAAAAAGCCCTTTTGATTAAGGGCTTTTTTATTGTCATAATGCGGGATGCCTTTCTACCCGTACTTTTTATGCCTATTCCCACCCAAGTACTAACTGTTACCCAACACCCACGTGATGTGGTGGGGATGACTTACGTCTACCCTGTAGTGTCGCGGCGGGCGGGCGGGGTATCGGTGGGGGTGAATCTGAACCCGAATAATGCATGTAACTGGCGTTGTGCTTACTGCCAGGTGCCGAATTTGCAGCGTGGAGCCGCGCCTGAGATAGATGTGGTCTTGCTTGAACAGGAGTTGACGATAATGTTAACCCGCATTGTGCACGGTGATTTTATGCAGACGTCTGTGCCCGAGGGAATGCGGGTGTTGCATGATATTGCGATTTCGGGCAATGGTGAGCCTACCAGTGCCAAGGCATTTGCTGATGTGGTGGCGGTTATCGGGCGGGTGATGGCGCAATTTGATTTGGTCGGCAATATCAAGTTGGTGCTGATCAGTAATGGCAGCTTGATGGATAAACCTTATGTGCAAGCAGGTTTGCGGGTGATGGCGGAGTTGGGCGGCGAAGTCTGGTTTAAGGTGGATAGTGCAACACGCGAGGGTTTGCGGCGAATTAACGATACCGAGATAACGCCGGCGCGGATGCTGGCGAATTTGCAGATTGCGGCGCAGCTATGCCCGACCTGGTTGCAAACTTGTGTGTTTGCCACGGATGGCGAGCCGCCATCGGCGGATGAGCAAGCGGCTTATATTGATTTTATGCGGCAGGCATTGGTATCGGGTGTGCATCTGCAGGGCGTGTTGTTGTATGGCATAGCACGCGATTCGCAGCAGCCTGAAGCGGTGCGGTTGTCGGCATTGCCACAGGTCTGGCTGGATGATTTTGCCGCACGTATTTCCGCGTGCGGCGTGAAGGTTAAGGTGAGTGTGTGATTTACGGTATAGGCACTGACATAGTCAGCATCCCACGCATTGCAGCGATGCTGGCGCGGCATGGTGAACGTGCGGCGCGGCGATTGTTGGCGGCGAGCGAGATGGCGGAGTTTGCTCAGCATCAAAATCCGGCGCGACTGCTGGCAAAACGTTTTGCGGTGAAAGAGGCGCTGGCGAAAGCCACGGGTACGGGTTTGCGTGACCCTGTGAGTTTTGCGAATATTGCGGTGACGCATACTGAGCTCGGGCAGCCGCGACTGAGTTTTGCAGCGCCTTTACAGGATTGGCTGACGCAGCGCGGGATAGTCGCCAGTCATTTAACGATTAGTGATGAGGTCGATAACGTGGTGGCATTTGTGATATTGGAGTGTGTATGAGTTTAGGGCCAGTCATGGTGGATGTGCCAGGTTTGGCACTGACTGAGGATGATAAACAGCGTTTGCTGCACCCTTTGGTCGGTGGCGTGATTTTATTTGCGCGGAATTTTCAATCACCTGAGCAGCTAATTGCGCTTACCAGCGAGATACGTGCGTTGCGGCATCCGCATTTGCTGATTGCGGTCGATCATGAGGGTGGCCGTGTACAACGGTTCCGCACCGGATTTACTGTGTTGCCTGCGATGCGTGAACTGGGGCGGATATGGGAACATAATCCGGCGCAAGCGCGGCATCTGGCGCAGGATTGCGGCTATGTGCTGGCGGCGGAATTGCGTGCGCATGGCGTGGATCTGAGTTTTACCCCTGTGCTCGATTTGGATTATGGCGAGTCCAGTGTCATTGGTGATCGTGCTTTTCACGCACAGCCTAATGTGGTGGCTGATCTGGCGCATGCCTTGATGCTGGGGTTGAAAGCGGCAGGTATGGGCAGTGTGGGCAAGCATTTCCCGGGGCATGGTTATGTGCGCGCGGATTCACACCTGGCTATCCCTGTGGATGAGCGCAGTCAGCATGAAATCGAGCAGGCAGATTTGATCCCGTTTGCACGTTTGATAGAGGATGGCATGACAGGTATCATGCCCGCGCATGTGATTTATCCTGCGGTGGATAGTTTGCCGGCTGGATTTTCCACAGTGTGGTTACAGCATGTATTGCGTGAGCAGCTCGGTTTCAGTGGCGTGATATTTAGCGATGATTTGTCGATGGAAGGCGCGAGTGTCGTGGGTGACATCGTTCAGCGTGCGCAAGCTGCGCTGGATGCGGGCTGTGATATGGCGCTGGTGTGCAACAACTGTGCGGCTGCTGATGCGGTATTGCACGGTTTGCACTGGCAGCAATCCGCTACCAACATAACCCGTATGGCGCGTTTGCATGGGCAGTCGCACCCGCTGGATATGACTGCGCTACGGGAGCAGGCACGTTATGTCGAGGCGGTACACCGTGTTGCAACTATCGGTTGTGATAGCGGTGATTTGTGGGCAACTGATGCCAGTAATAGCTGCGGCCTGAGTGGCACATGAGTGCAGTGTTTGATGCAAACTGCACGGCATGCCCACGTTTGACTGGATTTTTAGCGCAAGTACGTACTGACTATCCGACTTATTATGCACGTCCTGTGCCCGCATTCGGTGATCCTGTGCCACGCCTGCTTATCGTCGGTCTCGCACCCGGGTTACACGGTGCGAATCGTTCCGGACGTCCGTTTACGGGTGATTATGCGGGGATATTGCTGTATCAAACCTTGCATCAATTTGGCTACGCCAGTACTGCAACTTCGGTGAGTGCGGACGATGGTTTGGTATTGCACGGCTGTCGCATTACCAATGCGGTGAAATGTCTGCCGCCTGCGAACAAACCCGAAACTGCTGAAATCCGTCAATGTAATCATTACCTGCAATCCGAGTTGCAAGCATTACCCGCTGGGACCAGTATTCTGGCATTGGGCGCTGTGGCACATGCTGCAGTGCTGATGGCGTCTGGCTTGCCCGCTAATGCGCATAAATTCGGGCATGGTGCAGTGCATGATTTGGCCGGTGGCCAGCGTTTGTACGATAGTTATCATTGCAGTCGCTACAACACCAATACGCGCCGTTTGACGACTGAGATGTTTCACGCTGTGTTTGCGCAAATCAAGGCAGATAATGGCTGAATTTGATAGTGCGCACTTACTTGCGACTTTTCCGAATTTGCCTGGCGTGTATCGCATGCTAGGCGAGGCGGGTGAGGTGTTGTATGTAGGTAAAGCGCGTGATCTGAAAAAACGGGTTGCTTCGTACTTCCAGAAAAATGATTTATCGCCACGCATCCGCTTGATGGTGGGCAAGATCCACGCAGTAGAAATCACCGTGACCCGCTCTGAATCTGAAGCGCTGGTGCTGGAAAACAACCTCATCAAGGCATTGTCGCCACGCTATAACATTTTATTTCGCGACGATAAGTCTTATCCGTATCTGGTGCTATCTGGGCACGCTTACCCACGACTGGCATATTTCCGTGGTACGCCACAGCGCCAGGACAATTGTTTTGGGCCGTTCCCGAACAGTTATGCGGTGCGTGAAAGCATCCATATTCTGCAAAAAGTGTTTCGCTTGCGCACTTGTGAAGACAGCGTTTTCAACAATCGGTCGCGGCCGTGTTTGTTGCACCAGATTCAGCGTTGCACCGCGCCATGCGTGGGCGTGATAAGCGCGGAAGATTACGCGGCGGATGTGAATAATGCCGCGTTATTCCTGGCGGGTAAGGCCAATGAAGTGTTGCAGGCGATTACCGTGAAGATGCAGCATGCGGCAGAATTGATGCATTATGAAGAAGCGGCGCTGTACCGCGACCAGATCAAGAGTTTAACCGCAGTGCGCGAAAAGCAGTTTGTTACCAGCCAGAGTCAGGCTGATGCAGATGTGATTGCAGTGGTCGCAGCACATGGTTTGCTGTGTGTGAATCTGCTGATGATACGCGGCGGACGGCATTTGGGTGATCGCAGCATATTCCCGCAAAACGCGCAGGAAGCTGACACTCAGGAAGCGTTGACTGCATTTTTAACCCAGCATTACAGCGAGCGGGCAATTCCTGCACAGATTATTGTCTCCGAGTCGGTTGATGAACCTGCGCTGGCGGCGATGTTAAGCGAACAGGCAGGTTACCCAGTCCGCATCCAGGCTAAACCCACGGGAGAGCGTAAAACCTGGCTGCAGATGACGATTAATAACGCACAACTCGCCATCACTCGCCAGGTTGCGCAAAAATCCACCCAAAGCGCGCGCCTGCTGGCATTGCAGCAGGCATTGCAATTACCTAATCTGCAGCGCATAGAGTGCTTTGATATCAGTCACACCATGGGTGAAGCAACAGTAGCCTCTTGTGTGGTGTATGACCTGGAGACTATGCAAAACAGCCAGTATCGTCGTTACAACATCAGCGGCATCACGCCAGGGGATGACTATGCGGCCATGCGCGATGCGCTGACACGGCGTTATACTAAAATTCAGCAAACCGAGGCGAAACGGCCGGATCTTATACTTATCGATGGCGGTCTGGGGCAACTCAATATTGCCAAAGCTGTGATGGATGATCTGGGGATCACGGACATTATGCTGATCGGCGTGGCTAAAGGTGTGGAGCGTAAAGCCGGGATGGAACAGCTCATCAGCACTGACGGGCAGGCGACACGCTTGTCTGCCGACGATCCCGCACTACATCTTATCCAGCAAATCCGTGACGAAGCACATCGTTTTGCGATTACCGGTCACCGTGCACGCAGAGCCAAGGCTCGCGTGACTTCATCGTTAGAAGATATCCCCGGCGTGGGTGCGAAACGGCGGCAAAAACTGCTGGAAACTTTTGGCGGCATGCGTGAGCTGAAAAATGCGGGTGTCGCTGAGATTGCGCAGGTGGAAGGGGTCAGTTTGAAGCTTGCAGAGCAGATATATCAGGCATTGCGGTAGTGGGTCGGGCATTATTTGCAGTGCTGCTGATTTCCTGCATATCGGTTAACGTGTTATTGAGCATGGCGCGGGAAAATTCTGCAGGAGGCAATACCAGATAAACTGGGGCTGTTAATTTACGGCACGAAGTGTACTTTGTTGTTTTCGCGTTAATGCCAGTGCGGCAGCCCTGCATTTTTGGGTTAGAATGTGCGCTAATAGTCCTTTTATTGCCCATCATGCCGCTTAACGTACCAAATTTACTCACCTGGTTGCGCATATTACTTATTCCTTTAGTGGTCGCAGTGTTTTATTTACCTGCGGGATGGCTGACTGCGCATGAGGTGAATATGACTGCAACGGCAATGTTTGCAGTGGCGGCGGTGACGGATTGGTTAGACGGATATTTGGCGCGGATGTGGCATCAGACTTCAGATTTCGGCGCGTTTCTTGATCCTGTTGCGGATAAACTCATGGTGGCGGCAGCGTTAGTTGTGTTAGTACAATTAGGGCGAGTGGATGCACTTATTGCGTTGATTATTATCGGTCGTGAAATCACTATTTCTGCGCTGCGTGAATGGATGGCGAACATCGGTGCACGCGCAAGTGTCGCAGTGTCGGTATTAGGCAAACTAAAAACCGCTGCGCAAATGATTGCGATTTCCCTGTTGTTATTCCATGAGTCGTTATTTGGCCTGGATATTCAGTATATTGGCACCTGGTTGATTTGGTTGGCTTCCGTACTGACTGTCTGGTCCATGGTTTATTATCTACGCCGCGCACTTCCTGCCGTGACGTGTTGAATTTATTTCGTTAAGGCTATCCATGCAACCCGCAAATCCGAACGAAGCTGTCCATAAACAAAGTTTAACGGCGCTGTCTATAGCCGCCATCGGTGTGGTTTACGGGGATATTGGTACCAGCCCGTTGTACACGCTGAAAGAAGTATTCAATCCTGCGCACGGAATCAGTACTAGTCACGCAAATGTGCTGGGCGTGTTGTCTCTGGTGTTTTGGTCATTGCTGATCGTCGTTTCGCTCAAGTATGTCGTGTTTATTATGCGTGCTGACAACAAGGGTGAAGGCGGTATTATGGCTCTCATTGCGCTAATGCAGCGGGTGATGGATAAAGATTCCAAACTGCGCTGGCCGCTGTTGGTTCTGGGCTTATTTGGCGGCTCGCTGTTTTTTGGCGATGGCATTATCACCCCCGCGATTTCGGTATTGTCAGCGGTGGAGGGCCTGGAAATGGCTACGCCAGCGTTCAAGCCTTATGTGATTCCGATTGCGCTGGGCGTGCTGGGTGGACTGTTCTTCATTCAGCGTAAGGGTACTGCGACGGTGGGGACGTTGTTCGGGCCTATCATGATAGGCTGGTTCCTGACTCTGGGTGCGTTAGGCATCAATAAAATCATAGAATATCCTGCTGTATTGCAAGCCTTGAATCCCATATATGGCGCAGAGTTTTTTATTGCGCACAAAATGCATGGCTTTCTGGCATTAGGTGCGGTGGTGCTGGCACTGACAGGGGCGGAGGCGCTGTATGCAGACATGGGGCATTTTGGTAAGCACCCGATACGTGCAGCGTGGTTTTTGTTCGTATTGCCTGCATTGCTGTTGAACTACTTTGGTCAGGGCGCATTGCTGATACAAGATCCGGCCTCGGCGGTGAATCCTTTTTATAATCTGGCCCCTGACTGGGCGTTGTATCCTATGGTAGGGCTGTCAACACTGGCAACAGTGATCGCATCACAAGCGGTTATTTCCGGCGTATTCTCGGTGACACGCCAGGCCACGCAGTTGGGCTTTATGCCGCGGATGGACATCGTGCATACCTCTGCGCGCGAGATCGGTCAGATCTATGTACCCATGATGAACTGGGCGATGTTGTTAGGTATTGTGGCGTTGATATTGGGATTCAAGAGTTCCAGTAATCTTGCATCTGCTTACGGTATTGCGGTAACGGGAACGATGGCGATAGATACGATATTGGCTTTCGTGGTTGTGCGCGGTATGTGGAAATGGAGCTGGACTGCGACCTTGACGGGGATGTTGTTCTTTTTGACCATAGACCTGGCTTTCTTTAGTGCCAATGCCATCAAGGTTTTACAGGGCGGCTGGTTCCCGCTGGCGATAGGTGTGCTGGTGTTTACGCTGATGACTACGTGGAAACGTGGCAAGGAAATTTTGGCCGAACGTCAGGCCGCAGCTTCAATTGACCTGCTCCCGTTTTTACGCGGTATCAATGATCATCCGCCTGTACGCGTGCCAGGTACGGCAGTGTTCTTGACGACGAATACAGACGGTGTGCCACATGCCATGTTGCATAACCTAGTGCATAACAAGGTCATACATGAAACCGTGATATTCCTTACTGTAAAGATCAAAGATGAGCCCTGGGTGCCTGAGGCAGAGCGGGTGCTTCTGGAATCATTGAAAAATGGTTTTTATCGGGCAACCATTTACTATGGTTTTAAGGATGAGCCAGATATTCCATTGGCATTGGGCCAGGTCAGGATTAAGAATGCTGAATTTAATCTTATGGAAACCTCATTCTTCCTCAGTCGCGAGACTTTGATCGCGACTAAAATGCCAGGCATGGCGATTTGGCGGGAAAAGCTTTTTGTCAGTATGGCGCGTAATGGTAGCAGCGCAACCGCATTTTTCCACATCCCAACTAATCGTGTGATTGAGCTAGGTACGCAAGTGGAGCTGTAATTGGCGATTAAAACGACGCTGAAAATGGGTGAGCCGCTGTTACTACAACAAGCAGCGCCCATCATCGAATTTGATACCCCAGAACTGCATAGTCTGATTAATGACTTGCGTGACACCATGACGGCGCTTAATGGCGCTGGTCTTGCTGCACCGCAGATAGGTGTGAGTCTGCAAGTGGTGATATTTAGTGTGGGTAATAATCCGCGTTACCCGGATGCAGAGGCGGTGCCTGAAACAGTGCTTATTAATCCCCAGCTCACCGCACTGGATGAGGTCCAGGATGAGGCATGGGAAGGTTGTTTATCCGTGCCTGGAATGCGCGGCCTGGTGCCGCGTTACACGCATCTGCGCTATCAAGGTTTTGACCAGTATGGTAACGCCATAGGCCGCACGGTAACAGGCTTCCACGCCCGTGTGGTGCAGCATGAAGTCGACCACCTCTGGGGCGTGCTCTACCCTATGCGGATTAAGGATATGCGCAATTTCGGTTATACCGATGTACTGTTCCCTGACTTAATCGCAACTGATGAGTAATGTCTCGGTGTCAGATGACCGCCTGTCTCCTGAAAGTGCCCGTTTGTCATATTCTGCTGTAATAAATGGTAGTTATTTATTACTATGCGAGTACCTGATAGAGCTTAACGAATAAAGCGAGGGTGGAGGTAGTGCTGATATTATGCAGACTATAACAATAAATTAACCCTAGATGATCACTGCGACGACAGATGGCAGTCTTTGGTTATAATTGCGTTAATACAGTGCTTTTGGGGTAGTGGTGGTTGTGTATTCACAACCACCATTGTCGTTTCTAACGGGCGGTTTTTCTCGATGTCATTGATGACTTCGGGAAATAACTTAATATTCAGCCTGTTGCTGTTGCTGTTCGATTTTGGGTTTGTTGATGCAATGCGGGCAAGATACACCCTCGACATAATCAGGACTGGTTTGTTGTTCAGGCGTGAGTACAGTGCGGCAGGCGAAGCACAGATTGGTTGCAGTGGGTTTCAGATCGCCATCCAGCGCAACCCGCTTATCAAATACAAAACACTCGCCGTCATAATGCGTATCACCGCATTCTTCAAAGTATTTCAGTATTCCGCCTTGCAGTTGGTATACCTGATTAAATCCTTCTCCTGCCATATATGGCGCAGCTTTTTCGCAGCGGATGCCGCCTGTGCAAAAAGTGACTATAGGAATGTCGCGATAGTTTTTAAGCTGTTCAGTCGCAGCGGCAAAATCGCCGAAAGTGTTGAGTTGCAGATTCACCGCATTTTTGAACGTGCCGACCTGGTATTCAAAATCATTGCGCGTATCGACGATAACGAATTCACGCCCTTCATCGTACCATTTTTTCAACTCGCTGGCAGGCAGCTGTGGCGCAGGGTTCGCGGTGCGGTCGAAATTGGGCTGGTGGAAGGTAATGATTTCCTTTTTCAGCTTGACCAACATACGGTTAAACGGCATTTCGTCTGACCAGCTACGCTTGATTTCTATTCCAGCAAAACGCGCGTCAGCAGTGAGCCAGCTGATAAACGTTTCTAGCTCATCGGCAGCACCCGCCAAAAACATATTAATGCCTTCAGGCGTAAGCAATATTGTGCCTTTGAGTTGATGCGCAGCTGTGCGCTGACGAAACTGCTCGCGTAATTCCGGCAGTTGGTCGAGTTCGACAAAACGATATGCAGCGATGTTTAGTATGTGGCTCATGATGTGTGATTGTAGCAATTTGATTACTTAGTATTATAACGTTTAAAGCTGGGTTCCCAGTTTTTTTGCGAGTGTCAGTAACACTGTGCCATTGTCAAGGCCATCAAGGAAACGCTGGGGAATGCCTTCCAGACCAACCTGCGCACCAACCAGCGCACCTGTCAGCATGGCACGGGACATATTTTGTCCGCCGCCGTTAATGGCGTGCAACACGGCGGATTCGAAGTCATCGGCAAAGCGGGCTGCCAGGTAATAGGCAGCCGGGAGCTGATGGTAGATCGCGCAAGGCATGCCGTATACGATGGCGGCTTTCCAGGCTGGTTCGATCTTGATGCCCGGATCCAGCGCTGCCAAGGCCATGTAATGTGGCGTCAATAGCGCGTCGGGAGAAGAGAAACGCCCCGCTAACGGTGGATCGGGATCGCCGCGCTGGGGTGCGGAAAAATCGCTTTTTGTTACTGCATGGAAAGGCAGTTTATTGCTATGCACCAGTTGCATGAGTTTATTCGAGATATTTGGTGTCAGTTTTTCCCCGGTAACGAGCAAGGATAACACGGCATTGTAAGCCGTACTCATGGCGACGATGGCTTCATCAGCCTGAGTCAGCATGCAATTGGCGCTGACGAATTGAGCAAGCAAATGGGGATGTTTTGCATATCTCACCGCCAGCACGATGGCGCGTTCTGCCGATTCGGTGGTGTCGGCATGGCCACCGGTTTCGCGCCAGGATTTGTGTTGCTGCACCCGCCGCCGGTAAGCTTCGCGGATAGACTGGTTGGTATATCCGCCGGGGCCGTACACCGGCGTGCCATTCAGCAACGGGAATAGTTCTTCATCCAGCCTGCGGGTGAAATCGTCCTCCCGATATTCGCCATGCTCAACCACAGATTCAAGCAGCATGACCATGATGAGTCCGCTCTGCGACAACTGTCCGGCGCGCATGCCGCCATGGTAACGTCCTGCTTTGGGTGTGGTGTAGTCGCTAATCCATGCACCGTAGTCGCGGTGCAATTCGGCAAGATCGTAGTACCAGTGGCAGCCCAGCCCCAGGGCGTCACCGATCAGAGCGCCCATAATGGCGCCAGCTGCTCTATCCACTGGATCTCCTCTCGGGGGGATGCAAGTTTTGGGTTTTGTCACTGTAGCAATTAAGCAAGTTAGCGAAATTTGACAGCATGCGTAATCATTAAGTTCTATCGTATTATCGATGTCTATGTTTAATTGTATTTATCTTGGTTTGCGCTGTAACTTGCAGTCCCGGCTACGCATTGAGTATGCGTTCCTTGGGTGTTTCTGGGTTAAAATATGCCCATGTCCTCTTCCCAATTTATCCATCTTCGGCTCCATTCGGAGTTTTCTATTTCTGACGGTATCGTACGCATAGACGATGCAGTGGCACGTGCGGCGCAGGATGGAATGCCTGCGTTGGCGTTGACCGATTTGTCAAATGTGTTCGGCTTGCTCAAGTTTTATCAGGCAGCGCGGGCTAAGGGTGTGAAACCTATAACTGGCTGCGATGTGTGGGTGACTAATGAAACGGATCGTGATCGTCCCAGTCGGCTAGGCTTGCTGGTGCAGAATGTCACGGGTT
The DNA here is from genome assembly GCA_038217005.1 of Burkholderiales bacterium. Classification (GTDB taxonomy): domain Bacteria; phylum Pseudomonadota; class Gammaproteobacteria; order Burkholderiales; family Sulfuriferulaceae; genus Sulfuriferula. Next base: position 8,851 of record JBBQPT010000035.1, on the reverse strand, counting down.
ATCGTGCATTGTCAGTGTTGTTGACGCGGGCCAATCTGGAAAACCGGGAACGTGGACGGGCAGAGATACGATTAGCCTGGCTTAACGAGATGGATACGACTGGCCTGATTGCGCTGTCAGGCGCGCAGCTGGGGGATGTCGGGCAGGCGTTGGTCGCGGGTAATCTGGATGAGGCAAAGCTGGCAGCGCAGCGTTGGGCGGCATTGTTCCCCGATCGTTATTATTTGGAAATCCAGCGCACGGGACAAGCTGAAGCGGAAAACTGCCTGAATCTGACTTTGCCGTTGGCGGCAGAGTTGGGCTTGCCCGTGGTGGCAACGCATCCGATCCAGTTCCTTGATGCCGATGATTTCAAGGCGCATGAAGCACGCGTGTGCATTGCTGAAGGCGCATTGCTCGGCGACAGGCGACGGCAACGGACGTTTACTGAAGAACAGTATTTTAAAACGCAGGCAGAAATGCTGGCGTTGTTTGCTGATGTGCCTGATGCCTGTGCGAACACTGTGGAAATTGCCAAACGCTGTTCACTGAATCTGGAGCTGGGCAAAAGCAAATTGCCACAGTTTCCTACCCCGGATGGCATGACGCTGGATGATTTCCTGCGTCAGCGTTCAGCAGAGGGTTTGGCAGCGCGCATGCAGGTGTTGTATCCCGATGCGGCAGAACGTGCAAAACGTTATCCTGAATATGAGGCGCGGCTGGATTTTGAGCTGAACACCATTATCCAGATGGGCTTTCCTGGCTACTTCCTGATTGTTGCGGATTTTATCAATTGGGCTAAACACAATGGCGTGCCGGTGGGCCCTGGACGGGGTTCAGGCGCGGGGTCGCTGGTAGCGTATGTGTTGAGCATTACCGACATCGACCCGCTACCTTACGATTTGCTGTTTGAGCGATTTTTGAATCCTGAGCGGGTATCCATGCCCGACTTTGATATCGATTTTTGTCAGGATGGTCGCGATCGCGTTATCAATTACGTCAAGGATAAATACGGGCGTGATGCGGTTTCGCAGATTGTGACCTTTGGTACGTTAGGCTCAAAATCGGTCATACGTGACGTCGGGCGCGTGCTGGATTTGCCTTATAACCTGTGTGATCAGCTGTCGAAACTGATACCGATAGAAGGGGTGAAGCCCGTCTCGCTGGCCAAAGCGCTGGAGATGGAGCCGCAGCTTAAAGAACGCTATGACAACGAAGAAGATGTGCGTGAGCTGTTTGCGCTGGCAAGTAAGCTCGAAGATTTAACCCGCAACGTCGGTATGCATGCGGGTGGCGTGTTGATTGCACCTGGTCAATTAACTGACTTCTGTCCGCTGTATCAGGCGGAGGGCTCGGATTCCGCTGTTTCGCAATTTGATAAAGATGACGTTGAAAAAGCGGGTCTGGTTAAATTCGACTTTTTGGGTTTGCGTACGCTGACTATTCTGGACTGGGCGATGCGCTATGTGGCGCAATTGTCTGAGGATGGTAAAGCCCCGTTCAGCCTGGAAACCTTGCCGCTGAACGACAGGGCGAGCTTTAATCTGCTCAAAGCGTGTAAAACCACTGCCGTATTCCAGCTCGAATCGCGCGGCATGAAGGATTTGATACGGCGTTTGCAGCCTGACTGTTTTGAAGATGTGGTGGCGCTGGTGGCGCTGTTCCGTCCTGGTCCGCTGGAATCAGGCATGGTCGACGACTTTATCAATCGTAAACACGGTAAAGCCAAAGTTGATTATATGCATCCGTCACTGGAAGCTACGCTTAAACCGACTTATGGTGTCATTGTTTACCAAGAGCAGGTTATGCAAATCGCACAGGTGATGGGCGGCTATACGCTGGGTTCGGCGGATATGCTGCGGCGTGCGATGGGTAAGAAAAAAGCCGAGGAAATGGCTGAGCACCGCGATATTTTTGTCAGCGGTGCGGTAGCAAAAGGCATCGATGCCAAGCAGGCAACGTATATTTTCGATTTGATGGAAAAGTTTGCGGGTTATGGTTTTAACAAATCACACTCGGCAGCTTATGCACTGGTCGCCTATCATACTGCGTATCTGAAAGCGCACCACCCTGCGGCATTCATGGCGGCGACCTTGTCGGCGGATATGGATGATACCGACAAGGTTAAAAATTTCTACGAAGATGCACTGGCAACGGGTCTGGAGATTCTGCCGCCCGATATCAATCGCTCGGGCTACCGTTTTGCCCCGGAAAATAATCGACAAATCCGCTACGGACTGGGTGCAATCAAGGGTACGGGCGAGGCCGCGATTGCGGCGATAGTGGCTGCGCGCGAAGCGGATGGTGCGTTCACCGACTTATTCGATTTAGTCACGCGGGTGGATAAACGCAGCGTCAATCGCCGCACGCTGGAGTCATTGATACGTGCAGGTGCGCTGGATGGGCTGAACGATCACCGGGCGTCGTTGCTGGCTTCAGTCGGCATGGCGCTGGACATGGCGAACCAGGCGGCGGCGAATGCCAATCAGGTGGGCTTGTTTGATGATTTTGATAGCCACCCCGAAACCCGGATGAGCCTGGTCGAAGTGCCGCGCTGGTCAGAAAAAGAACAGCTGTTGCAAGAGAAAATTGCGTTAGGTTTTTATTACAGTGGTCATCCATTTAATGCTTATGCTGCTGAATTGAAATCGTTGCTAAAAGTGAGATTGGATAAATTAGCACCGAGTCAGAATCCGGTATTATTGGCTGGCGTTATTGTATCCATGCGTACCCAAGTGACGCGACGCGGCAAGATGGCGTTTATCATGCTGGACGATGGCACTGCAGCAGTTGAAGTGCCTATATTCAATGAAATGTTCGAACGTTACCGTAACAGCCTGAAGGAAGACCAGCTATTGCTGGTTGAAGGCAAAGTAAGCAAAGATGATTATTCGGGCGGCTTGCGTATCAACGTTGACAAGTTGTTCGATGTCGCCAGTGCCCGTACCCGCTATGCCAAGAATTTACGGCTGCAGGTCAGCCCCGCGCATAGTGTGCAACAGTTGCAAGCCAAACTGGATCCGTTCCGCAGTGATGCGGAAGCCTGCCAGGTCATCTGTCATCTGACCCTGGCGGATGCGGAAACTGATTTGATTTTAGGCGACAATTGGCGGGTATCGCTACATGATGATTTGCTCGCTGCTTTGCGAACTTATCTGGGCGACGCAGCGGTGACGGTGGCGTATTGAGTATGTGGTTGTTGCTGCAATATCTGAACAGATGCCAATGTTATCCGCATGTTTTGGACAGTATCAATAATGATGTTAAATCCACTTTTTATACCTGAAAAACAACGTCATACCAATTCCGAGTAGCACCATGAGCAGTATGGTGACGTGCAAACCATAAGTTGAGTCCAGACCAGGGAAATTATGAAAGTTCATGCCGAAAATGCCTGCAACCAGGGTGAGCGGTAAAAAAATGCTGGAAAACAGTGTGAGAACTTTCATGATCTCGTTAGTGCGGTTGCTGATGCTGGACAGATATACGTCCTGCATGCTGGAGAGCATGTCGCGGTAAGTGTCTATGCTGTCCGTTACGCGGATGACATGGTCGTGTAAATCCCGCAAATACAGTTCGGTGCCTGCATGAATCAGCACGGATTCGACGCGTTGCATGGAAGCAACGACATCACGTAGCGGCCATACCGATTTACGTAAAAAGATTAATTCTCGACGCAGCTTGTGGATGCTGCGTAATGTGTCTGTTTTAGGGTGTTTGGTTAATAAAGCTTCCAGTAATTCTATTTTGTTACCTATGTGTTCCAGTACGTCAAAATAGCGATCTACTACGGCATCCATCAACGCATAAGCAGTGTAATCCGAGGGTGATTTGCGGATGCGGCTGCCATCTTTGCGTATGCGTTCACGTAAATGAGCAAACGCATCACCAGGTCGTTCCTGGAATGAAATGAGGTAATTTTCCCCCAATACCAGACTTAATTGTTCAATGCTGATTTCATGGGTGTGAGTATCTACATCCAGCATTTTCAGTACGATGAAAATATAATCACCGTAATCTTCATATTTGGGACGCTGTTCAGTATGAATAATGTCCTCTACCATCAGCGGGTGAAACTTCAACAGCTTGCTGAAGCTATCTACCACGCCAGGTGCTTGCACATCATCTACATTGATCCAGCTTACTGACTGGGCGTTGACAAAGGGCAGGCAGTCTTCAATGTTATGAACCACATTTTCCAGTACATGCTGTTCGTCAAAATCAAATAGTGTTATCTGAGCGGGTGGCATGATATCCACATGGGTAGCGGATACCAGTGTGCTGGATTTGAGTTTGTTCGGATGCATAAATTCAACCAAAGAACCAGAATGAGCTATCGTAACATGGTGTGGTGGTATTGGTGCGCGCTGGTATATCGTGCGTAATTAGCATGTTACAGACTGCGTGAGTTGTCGGGCATGAAAGCGCAGATGATCTTCGATGAAGGTGGCAATGAAATAATAACCGTGATCGTAACCAGCATGCCTGCGCAGTTCCAGGGGTTGCTGTGCTTGTTGACACGCCGCTTCGAACACTTCAGGGAACAACTGATCGGGCAGAAACTTATCATTCAGCCCCTGATCGATGAGGATGCCGCCCGGAAATGGCGTCGTGCTTAGCGCCATTAATGCACTCGCATCATATTGGTGCCAGTCCGCCTGCTCGTTGCCCAGATAGGCAGACAACGCTTTTACTCCCCACGGACACCGACTCGGTGCACACACCGGTGCAAATGCGGAGACTGACTTGAACAGCGCCGGATTACGCAACGCCAGCACGAGCGCACCGTGTCCGCCCATGGAGTGCCCGGCAATGCCGACACGCTCAGGCTGCACCGGGAATTCGCGGGTTATCAGTTCATACAATTCCAGCACATAACTGAACATGCGGTAATGCCGGTTCCACGACGGTTCGGTCGCATCGACATAGAAACCCGCACCGACACCCAGGTCCCAGTTGTCGGTTTCGCCCGCCACATTGGCGCCGCGCGGACTGGTATCGGGTGCGATCAGCATCATGCCCAGCTGCGCCGCAACCCGCTGGGCGCCCGCCTTGGTCATGAAAGTTTCTTCGGTACAGGTCAGACCCGCCAGATAAAACAGCGCGGGGACTTTGCCGGTCTGTGCCTGCGGCGGCAGAAATACCGAAAACCGCATCGGCAAACCGATGGCCGCGGAATGGTGGCGGTAGAACCGCTGCACGCCACCAAAACACCCATGTTCGCTGATCAGTTCAAGCATAGTGTCACTCACTTAATACAGCACAACGGAACGAATCGACTCGCCGCTCTTCATCAGATCAAAGCCCTCGTTGATGCGCTCCAGCGGCAGCGTATGCGTAATCAGGTCATCGATATTCAGCTTGCCATCCATGTACCAGTCCACGATTTTCGGCACATCGGTACGCCCGCGCGCGCCGCCGAAAGCCGAACCTTTCCATTCGCGGCCGGTCACCAGCTGGAATGGGCGGGTGCTGATCTCCTGCCCTGCAGCGGCAACGCCGATGATGAATGACTGACCCCAGCCCTTGTGACAGCATTCCAGTGCCTGACGCATGGTGGTGGTGTTACCGATACATTCGAACGAGTAATCAGCGCCGCCATCAGTCAGCTGCACAATATGATCGACGACATTGGCAATCTCATTCGGATTGACGAAATCCGTCATGCCGAACTTGCGCGCCATCGCGATGCGGCGAGGATTGATATCTACGCCGATGATCTTGTTGGCACCCACCATCTTCGCCGCCTGAATCACGTTGAGACCGATGCCGCCCAGCCCGAACACCACCACATTGGCACCGGCTTCCACTTTGGCAGAGAACACCACAGCACCGACACCGGTAGTGACGCCGCAACCGATATAACAGGCTTTGTCAAAAGGCGCATCTTCACGGATTTTAGCCAGCGCGATTTCCGGCACGACGATGTAATTGGAAAAAGTCGAGGTGCCCATGTAATGGAAGATAGGCTTGCCGTCGATAGAGAAACGCGAAGTGCCGTCCGGCATCAGACCGCGACCCTGGGTCGAGCGGATAGCCTGACACAGATTGGTCTTGCGCGACAGGCAGTACTTGCATTCGCGGCATTCCGGGGTATACAGCGGAATGACATGATCGTCTTTTTTCAGCGACTTCACGCCCGGGCCAACCTCGACCACAATGCCCGCGCCTTCGTGGCCGAGAATAGCCGGAAACAGCCCCTCCGGATCAGCGCCAGACAGCGTATAATAATCGGTGTGGCAGATGCCGGTGGCCTTGATTTCCACCAGGACTTCGCCGGCTTTTGGCCCCTCGAGGTCAACCTCTTCTATCGTCAGCGGCGCACCAGCTTTCCATGCAATTGCGGCTTTGGTTTTCATCAGTTCACTCCATTGGATTCAAAAAAACAGTTTACTACTGTTAAAGACACGATAAACGAGTGGTGGATATATTTTGTCTGAAAATATTGTCATTGCGTCCGAATCTTTGTCCTCAACGGTTGATGTGAGCATGTTTGAAGATTAGTAAGGTTTTTGGGTGTAAGTGCCAACAATAGGGGGCAATTCCAGCATTATGACACTTTGTTGGCTGTGCTAAACTGAACCATACGGTCAATTTACAGCTCGCCGTCATCGCTCTACACTTACGCTGATTACCAATGTAATGCGCGATATTGCGGGGTTTTTTTATGCTGATGTGCTTGCATGCGGGTAATGATGCTGTTCAGCACCGATATGCCATGTACGATGTAGGGGCCTTTGTTGAGCATGACGCATTCAGCCCGTTCCGACATTGCCGCATCAGTAATTTCTGCGCGTGATGGCAGGCCTTGTTTTACCAGACTTTCCAGTACTTGTGTGGCCCAGATGACGGGGATGTGGGCAGCTTCACATAGCCATAATATTTCTTCCTGTATCTCTGCCAGTCGCTCGTAGCCAATTTCCACAGCCAGGTCACCACGTGCAATCATGATGCCGAATGCACCTTTGCCTGCACCGTGTACAATAATTTCAGGCAGGTTTTTGACTGCTGCATGGGTTTCTATTTTAGCGATGATGCCCAGATGGCCAGCATTGCGCTGAGTCAGGGCTGCACGTAACTGATCAACGTCCGCTGCCTGTTGGGTGAACGATAGTCCCACTATATCTGCGTGTTGTGCCACAAAATCAAGATCGCTGAAGTCTTTTGCGGTCAGCGCGGGGAGGGTTAGCTTGCTGTCGGGGAAATTCAGCCCTTTTTCTGCTGCAATATGTTCACCGCCGGGTTTTACCTGAGTTACCCGTAACCAGGCACCTTGCGCGTCGATTTCCTCGATCAGGCAGCCTATGCGCCCATCATCTATCCATGCTGCATGCCCCGCTTGAATAAATTCAAATATTTCCGGCGCGGTGCAGGCTATGCGGGCGGGTAAGGTGATGTTGCCGCGTTTGTCACGTTGTTCGGTTTGCCCTGGCTGCTGAGCGCGCATCAGCAGTATGACATCGTTTTTTTCGACATGAATCCGTGCCGGCGGGGCATGGAACTCGCTCGTGGTGATTTTGTTATCCTTATATTTATTGCTCACATGTTCCAGTACTGTGTCTGGTGCAATGTAAGCGCCTTTTGTGCAGGTTACGATGACCTCGCTGTTTGCCAGACATTGGGTAACGGTAAACTCACGTTTGCGTTTGCCCGCATCATGAAATTTGATGGTATCCCCTACTTTTAGTCTTTGCAGCCACTTGGACGGCACGCTTAATCTGGCCGGGTGGTTTTTCCCTGCCGGATCGGCGCTGGCGGGTGTGCCGAGATTTCCTGTGCCATCAAGTATGATTTCTGTTGGGGAGATGATGTCACCATATTGATCGCGCTTGATTTTGATGTGCAGGATGGGCGGTTCAGGCGACATCTCGCCAGTCCGTAGTTTAGGCCCTGCCAAATCAAACATGATCAGGCATTCACGTGCGACTTCCTTGGCGGCCTGGCGTATGTGTGTGACCATATTGCCCCATTTTATTGCGTCGTCGTGTGAGCAATTAATCCGCGCACAATCCATACCCGCATTTATCATGTCGCGCACCAGCGCAAAATCATCAGCTGCTTCACTAGGCATAGTGACCATCATCAGCGTGCCTGGCTTATTATCGGTGCGAGGAAATAGCGCTATTGTGTTTTTACGCCGCAATGATTGTGCACGTGTCATGGTGTGGTTAATATCGGTTATCGGGCAATACAGTGCTGTCGCCCCATCCATCATGGCTAGTGCATACAACACCGCATCCAATGTCGCCAGCACATGGCTTTCACTACGGCCTAATGAAGAAAGACCAACACGTGCTAATCGACTTTGCAGTTCGCGCAAATCATCACGACGCAGCCCAATATAAGCCGCCAAATTGGCCGCGCTGGATAAATAATGAGGCAGATTCAAATGGGTGTGCCATTCAGCGAGTAACTGCGCCTGAACAGCAAGTACTGTTGCACGTAAAGCTGTAGTCTCTTGCAGGAGAGAACCGATTTCACCGATACCGTTTGGCGTTACCGACATATCAAACAACCTCAATTTAACGCTACATTACAATGAGATGTCAGTTTACGGTGCTATTATGAACATTAAGTGACAGGTGCGGTTTGAGGGGGTGGTGACAAAGGGGTCAGTTCTAATGACAAAGGGGTCAGTTCTAACATTCATGCAATTAAAATTCATGATAAACTCTTTATGGTAAATACTAAGCGTTGATGTCTGTTCGTCTGCTAGTATTTTTTATATGCATTGAGAGCTTTGCACCAAACCACATAAAGCCAGTTAATTTGCAAAGCATCAATAAGGTTACTTTGATTTTACTGATTAATGCTTAAATTAGCAGAATTTCACTAATTTAAGGCGCGTTTTTGCTGTTATTTTGGTTGTTTT
>JBBQPT010000034.1:0-29579 GCA_038217005.1 Burkholderiales bacterium | reverse complement strand
ATTCGATTGCGGTCGATTGGCAATGGACCGACCCCAAATCAGGCGAAACGCGCGAGATTCGCCTGAGCCCAGCATGCACAGGCCAGCGCAATCGCCAGTGGCCCCAACCAGTCGCTCACACCGGTATCCCCGGCTGGCCAGGACAGAATTGCCCCACCGGCGACGATGACCACCATGCCAAGTACGACACGCCGGTCAGCGTTCTCCTTGAAAACGATCCAGGCGATCAAAGCAGTCAACACTGCCTCCAGATTAAGAAGGAGCGCCGCTGTTGACCCGCTGGCGTGGGTCAGGCCAAACATCAGCGCCACCGGGCCAATCACCCCGCCGAAGAAGATGGCGCCCAGCAACCACGGCCATTCTTGCTGGGTGATGCCCGAAGCCTGCCAGCCACGATCACGAATCAGACGCGCCAGCCCGAGACCAACACCACTACCGAGATAAAGCAAGCCACCCAGAAGCAAGGGGGATGTTTCACCAACCAGCAGTTTGGCCACGGGCGTGCTTGCCCCAAAAAGAGCAGCTGCTGCGATGGCGAAGATGATATTTGAATTCACAATTGCCGATTTTCCTTGCTTTTGCCTTCGATTGACAGCGACTTCATCCTTTTGTTGGTTGCAACATTTCGGTCGCCACCTGTACAGCAGTTGCCATTCACAACTCGCACCGCGCAAACCCGCATGAATACTGGATATGGGGTCGAAAGCGCGCGCGAGGCAAACAGAGAAAACAGCGAGAAGAGAGGCTGAAAAAGTGCAGGAACTGGCGCAGTCGTGGGGGTGCCGCGCGCGAGGCAATGGCCCGGAACCGCGCCAACACTGGCGCTCCGGGCAAAAAAAATCCCAACCGATAAGGGTTGGGATTTCAAATTATGGTGGAGGCGGGGGGGATCGAACCCCCGTCCGCAAGCACTCTACAGACAGTTCTACATACTTAGTTTGGTGATTTGGCTTTAACCTGTTTCACGCCCACCAAACAGGCTGGAAACAAGCGAGTCACCTTGGTTTTAACCGTGTCCAAAGTAACCCTGAACACAGCGAGCATACTGAGATTACCCTACTGCTGATTGCTCAGCCCAACTCGTATGCAAGCTGGTGTAGGGTCTAACCGACTAAGCGGCTAGAGCGTAAGTTTCGTCGTTTGCAGTTATAAACGATTCGGGTTGTATTTACGAGGTAATCCGTCCTCGGTATGCCCTGCGCTGCTTTGCAACCCACGTCGAAGCCATGTCGCCCCCGATGCTGGTACTAAGCGGATGAGTTCGATCATTCTCTCATCCATCGTTGATTATACATCAACACTTACCTATATGGGTCAGTATCCTAGGAAATCAAGTAGGGCGGTAGGGAATTTTATGTATGCGTCCGCATGCCAGTCTTGCGGCTGATCATGCGGGCCAATGTAGCCATATTCGGCGAGGATGGCGGGCATGCCGCAGGCATGAGCTGCAGCAATGTCGCGTTCGGCATCGCCGATATAGACGCTGGTGCTAGGCAGTACGCGCATCTCGCGGCAGGCAGCGAGGATGGGTTCCGGGTGGGGTTTGGTGTTGGTGCAGCTATCGCCGCTGATGACGCTGGCGGCACGGTAGTTGAGGCCAAGTTGTTCTAATAGTGGATCGGTGAAGCGTGCCGGTTTGTTGGTGACGATGCCCCATGGAATAGCGCGGGTTTCGAGTTCATCCAGTAATTCGACCATGCCTTCAAATAATGCGCTGTGAGGGTTGCCGTTATCTTCAAAAATTTGCAGATATTCACGACGCAGTTCTTCAAACGCTGGATGGTCTGGCGTGATGGCGAATCCAACTTGCAACAACCCTGTGCTGCCGTGTGAGGCGTATGGGCGGATGAGCTCGAACGGCATTTCTGGCAAGCCGTGCATTTGTCGCTGCTGATTGAGTGCCAGCGCTAAATCAGGGGCGGTATCGACGAGTGTACCGTCGAGGTCGAATAAGACAGCATCAACCATGGCGTTGACAAGCAATAAGGTAATTAACGTCGGTGTCAGCTTCGAGTTTGTAAACTTTGGTGACGGGATTGTAAGTCATGCCGATGATGTCATTAATAGCCAGTCCAGCATCGCGGGCGTGGCGTGACAGCTCGGATGGCTTGATGAATTTAGCGTAATCATGCGTGCCACGTGGGAGCATATTGAGTACGTACTCTGCACCGACGATAGCGTATAAATAGGATTTAGGATTGCGGTTCAGCGTGGAAAAAAATACCCAGCCACCAGGTTTCACCAGTGTGGCGCAAGCGCGGATGATGGAGGCAGGGTCAGGAACATGCTCCAGCATTTCCATGCAGGTGACGACATCAAAGCTGGCTGGCTGCTGTTCGGCCAAGGTTTCGACGGCGATGCACTGGTAATCGACTTGTGCACCAGTTTCAAGTAAATGCAGTTTGGCAACTTTGAGCGACTTTTCTGCGAGGTCTATGCCCGTGACTTGTGCGCCACGGTTGGACATGGATTCAGACAAGATGCCGCCGCCACAACCGACATCCAGCACGGTTTTGCCGCTGATGTGGGCGTGGTCGTCAATGTAATCCAGCCGCAATGGGTTGATTTCATGCAGCGGCTTGAATTCGCTATTGGTATCCCACCATTTATGCGCAAGCGCACTGAATTTGTCGAGCTCTAGCTGGTCTGCATTACTCATGGCGATTCCTTAGGTTAAACTTGCGCGCCGTCGGCAGTCACGCCTTCTTTAGGCGCAGTTTCTTTAATGAAATGTTCGCGTTTTACACCAAACATCAGCAACAATGGTGAGGCGACCAGCACGGATGAGTAGATGCCGAACATGATGCCGATGGTGAGCGCAAGTGCAAAGTTATGTAGCGCTTCGCCACCAAAAAACAGCATGGACAGCACCATCATTTGCGTCATGCCGTGGGTGATGATGGTGCGGCTCATGGTGGTGGTGATGGCGTTGTCGATGATGTCGGGAATAGTAGCTTTGCGCATTTTGCGCAGATTTTCGCGGATACGATCGAACACGACGACAGACTCGTTGACCGAGTAGCCGAGCACGGCTAACACGCCAGCCAATACAGTGAGGCTGAATTCCCACTGGAAAAAAGCAAAGCAGCCAAGAATAATCACCACGTCATGGACGTTCGCGATAATTGCCGCTAACGCAAAACGCCATTCAAAACGCACAGCCAGGTAAGCCAAAATACCAAAAGCCACCACCAACAGTGCTAATGCACCGTTGTCATATAGTTCTTTACCCACTTGTGGACCGACGAAATCAACACGCTTGAGCACAACGGCAGGATCTTGTGCTTTGAGCGCGGTCATGACGACATCACTGGTTTTAGCACTGGTGCTGTCTTTGTGCAATTGCAGACGGATGGTAACGTCTTTTGCTGTACCAAAAGTTTGTACGCTAGCTTCTGTTAATCCGTTTTGCGCCAAAGTTGCGCGGATCTTTTCTATATTTGCGTCCTGTTGATAGGCGACTTCTATTACCGTACCGCCGGTGAAATCAACACCCAGGTTCAGGTGTTTATACGCTAACGCCCAGATGGCGAATAAAAAGGTGAGCATGGAAATGGCAGTGGTGACTTTGCCATAACGCATGAAGGGGATGTCTTGTTTAATTCGAAAAAATTCCATAATAATTCCTAAATAGTTCGCTTAGATAGACAGCTTAGCTACACGAGCTTGGCGACCATATGTGAGGTTGACCATGGCGCGGGAGATCGTCACCGCGCTGAACATCGAGGTTAAGATGCCTAGGCACAGCACGACTGCGAAGCCGCGTACCGGACCGGAACCCAGCCAGAATAAAGCGATACCTGCGATAAAGGTGGTGATATTGGAGTCCAGAATTGTGCTCCATGCGCGGTCATAACCGGCGTGGATCGCAGCCTGTGGAGAATTGCCATTACGCAGCTCTTCACGGATGCGCTCGTTAATCAGCACGTTGGCATCAATTGCCATACCCAGCGTGAGCGCGATACCAGCCAAGCCTGGCAAGGTCAACGTGGCGTGCATCATGGAGAGTAACGCCACGAGAAACAGTCCGTTGGCGGTGAGTGCCAAGGTTGAGAACACGCCGAAGTAACGGTAGTAGAACATCATGAAAATGGCAACAGCAACAAAACCCCATAGATTGGAATGGAAGCCTTTGGCAATGTTATCTGCACCCATGCTTGGGCCTACAGTGCGTTCTTCAACGATGTTCATTGGTGCTGCTAATGCACCTGCACGTAACAGCAGCGCAACGTCGGTGGCTTCCTGCGTGGATTCCATACCGGTGATTTGTACGCGACCACCACCGATTTCTTCACGGATAACCGGTGCGGTAATGACTTCGGTTTTGCCTTTTTCTATCAGCAATATCGCCATGCGTTTGCCTACGTTGTCACGGGTAACGTCACGGAATATACGTGCGCCGCGCGAGTCGAGGTCAATGTGAACTGCGGCCTGACCCGACTGCTGGTCAAAGCTGGGTGACGCATCAGTGATGTAGTCACCAGTGAGCGAAACGGTTTTCTTCACTAATATCGGTAAACCACCACGTTCAGTGTACAGATCGTCATCAAACGGTACTTGCCCTTGAATTGCTGCAGTAATGTCGTGAGTTTCATCGACTAAACGGACTTCCAGTGTTGCTGTGCGTCCCAGAATTTCCTTGGCTTTAGCGGTGTCCTGTACGCCAGGTAACTGCACCACAACGCGGTCTGCACCTTGCTGTTGGATAACGGGTTCAGCCACGCCTAGTTCATTGATGCGGTTGCGCAGGGTAGTGATGTTTTGCTGTATGGCATTGTCTTGGGTACGTTTTTGTACTTCGGCACGCAAGCTGGCAACGATGGTGTAATCGTTGTTAGCATCGACTTCGGTGACGATTAAATCAGAGAAGTTTTTATTGATGTAGGTACTTGCCAATGCGCGGGTAGCGGCATCACTAAAATGGACAATCACAGTTTGATGGTCACGATTAATTGATGCGTAGTGTATCTTCTGCTCGCGCAACTGGCTGCGGATGTCGCCTGTATAGCGTTCTGCGGCTTTGTCCAATGCAGCTGGCATATCAACCTGTAACAGGAAGTGCACGCCACCACGTAAATCCAGACCCAGGTTCATAGGTCTTGCGCCGATAGCGGTAAGCCAGTCTGGTGAAGCGGAAATGAGGTTGAGGGCAACGCTATAACCTTCACGGAAACGTGCTTGCAGCACGTCTTTGGCTTTTAGCTGGATATCGGTATTGCTGAATTTGACTTTGATGCTGTCACCTTCGACAAAGGCGAGGGTATAAGTGATGTGAGCCGCTTTGAGTTCGTCTTCGACTTGTTGCTGCATAGCGAGATCGGCTTTAATCGCTGAACGTGTCGGGGATACTTGCACAGCGGGCACTTCGCCATAAAAATTAGGCAGGGTGTAGAGTATGCTGATAATCAGGGCTGCGCCTATGAGCAGGTATTTCCAAAGCGGGAATCGATTCATTTTATTGCCTAAATAAGTTCAACCGCACGATGGCGGTTGAAGGTAACAAGTTAGATAGATTTGATTGTGCCTTTAGGCAACATGGTGGTGATAGTGCTTTTTTGCACATTGGTAACCACATTGTCGGCGATTTCCAGGCTGACAAACTGCTCGCTGACTTTCACTATGCGGCCTACTTGTCCACCTGAGGTGATAACTTCATCGCCTTTTTGCAGGGCTTCCAGCATTTTACCCTGATCTTTCGCACGCTTCATTTGTGGGCGAATAATCATGAACCAGAATAAAACAAAAATGACGATTAAAGGCAAAAAACTCATCAGGGCGTCGGTAGGGCTAGATGGACCTGCTGTTGCTGCGGCGAAGGCGTTGCTGATAAACATAGTTACTCCATTTGGTTCGATAATAGGTTTTCAGATTTTAGCATGATAGCGCGCGCTGCTCATGAAACTTGGCGACGAAATCATCGAGTTGCTGATTTTCTATCGCCGTGCGCAAGCCTGCCATGAGTTGCTGGTAATAATGCAGGTTGTGGGTAGTGGCTAATCGCGCGCCCAATATCTCATTGCAGCGGATTAAATGATTGATGTAGGCACGGCTGAAATTGCGGCAACAGTAGCAGGTACATTGTTCATCCACAGGTCTGATGTCGGTACGGAAACGTGAGTTTTTGATGCGCATGTCGCCGAACTGGGTGAATAGTATGCCGTGGCGTGCATTGCGCGTGGGGAGTACGCAATCAAACATGTCTACGCCATTTTGCACTGAAGCAACGATGTCCTCAGGCGTGCCTACGCCCATGAGGTAGCGTGGCTTATTGGCCGGGAGCTGTGGTGCAGTGTGCGCGAGGATACGACGCATGTCAGGCTTGGGCTCACCCACGCTCAAACCGCCGATGGCATAGCCGTCAAATTCCATTTGGCCTAATTCACGTACAGACTCATCACGCAGGTCTTCATACATGCCACCCTGAACAATACCAAATAGCGCGTTAGGGTTGCCTGCATGCGCAGTTTTGGAACGTTCCGCCCAGCGCAATGATAGGCGCATGGAATAAGCCGCCGCATCGTGTTCAGCAGGATAGGGCGTACATTCATCAAATATCATGACGATGTCGGAATTCAGCACTTTTTGGATATGCATAGATTCCTCAGGCGTGAGGAACATCTTGTCACCATTGATCGGGGATGAAAACTTCACCCCTTGTTCGGTAATTTTACGTAGCGCGCCCAGACTGAACACTTGAAATCCGCCTGAATCGGTGAGTATTGGTCTATCCCAGTGCATGAACTGATGCAGTCCACCATGTGCCTCGATGGCTTCCAGTCCGGGGCGCAGCCAGAGATGAAAGGTGTTGCCAAGTACGATGTGGGCGTTGATCTCTTTAAGCTCGTCAGGCGACATGGCCTTGACTGTGCCGTACGTGCCCACAGGCATAAACGCAGGCGTTTCGACTTTGCCGTGCGCCAGTGTGACGGTGCCGCGTCGGGCGAGTCCGTCAGTTTGATGAAGTTGAAAGTGCATGGGTGACCTTAATTTGTTAAATCTGAGCGGCTAATCAGCATGGTGTCGCCATAACTGAAAAAACGATAGCGTTGTTGAACTGCATGAGCGTAAGCGCGGCGCATCGCCTGGTAACCGCCAAACGCAGATACTAGCATGAGTAGTGTGGATTTCGGCAGGTGGAAATTCGTCAACAAGTGCTCAACCACCTTGAATTGGTAGCCAGGGGTGATAAAAATGCTGGTTTCATTTTCGCCGGCGATTAGCTGCCCCGATTGCGCGGCGGATTCCAGTGCGCGCAGGCTGGTGGTGCCCACGGCAATGATGCGCTGGCCGTGTGCCTGGGCGTGGCGTATCGCATCGACTGTCGCCTGCGGGATGGTGTAGCGTTCGCTGTGCATGACATGATCGGCGATGTTATCGACGCGCACAGGCTGGAATGTACCCGCGCCCACATGCAAGGTCACATGTGCGCGTACCACGCCCATCGCGTCTAACTTCTCCAGCATGGCCTGATCAAAATGCAAGCCTGCGGTGGGGGCGGCGACAGCACCCAGGTGTTGCGCGTAAACGGTTTGATAGCGCGCATCATCGGCGCCGTCCGCTGCGCGGGTGATATAGGGTGGCAATGGCAATGCGCCATATTGTTCCAGCACCTCGAGCACGGTGGCGGAGGCGTCAAAGCGTATGCGGTATAAATCCTGTTCGCGGGCGATAATCGTGAGCGGGACAGTATTGCCGATAGTGATTTGCGAACCGACTTTGGGTGCATGGCTGGCGCGGATAAACGCCAACGCCTCATGCTCGTCAATCACGCGCTCAATCAACAGCTCTACCTGACCGCCACTGGCTTTTTGCCCGTATAAACGGGCTTTAATCACGCGGGTGTCATTAAATACCAGTACATCACCCGCACGTAAATATTCGGGTAAGTCGGTGAATGATTTGTCCGTCAAGTTATCGCCTACTATGCGTAACAAACGGCTGGCAGAACGCACCGCAGGTGGAAACTGCGCAATCAAATCATCGGGTAAATCAAAGTTAAAGTCTTCAGTACGCATAGCTGTTGTAGGGTCAGGGACGCAAGGCGTGCAATAAACCCGCAAGTTTACAAAGAGTTGCTGGTGTTTACTAGCGATATTTCTAAATTGTAACTAAGTCGATGGCGCAGAATATGAAGAAAGTATTGCAATAAGCAGTCATTTTGTGGATAATGCACGGCTTCAAACGCAGTCCTAGCCGGGATGGCGGAATTGGTAGACGCAGCGGACTCAAAATCCGCCGGTGGTAACACTGTGGGGGTTCGAGTCCCCCTCCCGGCACCAGAAAATATAAGCCTTGCAGCAATGCAGGGCTTTTTATTTGCCTTTTTTCTTGCTGCTCGTGATAAGGCATAGCTATCAACTAAGCTTAAATGTATTCATGCGGCGACTACCTTGTTCCTAAGACTAATAATCGGTAACTGTAACGCTAAGCAAGCGCCTGTTGCGCTTGAATGAAAATCAATTCTTGCGCCTATCGATTCAGCACGGCGCATTTGATTCAACAAGCCTTTGCCACCCTTTTTGAGAGCCTCCGCAATGTCAAATCCCTGACCGTTGTCGCAGATAGTTACTACGACAATCTCCGCATCAACTGTCGTAGATACGCTGATTTCGGTGGCCTGGGTGTGTTTGATAATATTGGTGAATGCTTCTTGCAGAATGCGCAAAATATGCAGTGAGTTTCGTGGGTCTAGCCAGTCCAAAGCGGGCACGCTGGTCACTTCCCAGCGCAATGCAATGCCTGTGGTCTCCAGACGAGGACCTAAACGAAACCGTAGTGTTGCCAGCAAGAGCAATAAATCTGCATCTACCGGTTCCATGGAGTCGATTGATAGTTTCAAATCGTCTATGCAGCCTTTGAGTACCAGCACAATCTCAGCTTCATTCAGGCGTCCATGCTCAACAACACGTAATGCGCTAATCAACGATGATCCCAGACCGTCGTGCATGTCTTGTACGATGCGCTGACGTTCCTGCGCGAGTATTTGTCTTTGCTCAATCTCGCGCAGGCGACGATGGCTTTCCTGTAATTCGGCATTCTGTGCTTGTAATCGGCTTTCCAGTGTTGCATTTTGCTGTTTCACCTCATCTATCGCGCCAATGTATCGGCGAAATAAAATGATCATGAAAATGATAAAGGCGCTGATATTGGAATACGGTCCCAGGTAAATACTTTCGATGCTGATGTCATTATTCTGCAACAGCCAGTCATACATGCCAAACAGCATGCCTACTATCCCCCAGCCAGCCAGTAGCATGCCGTCACGGGATTTGGATAAGCGTGAATTCCGCCACCCGACCAGCGCTATCGTCGCACCCATGATCAGCAGGAGCAGGTAAACCAGCGATGCGATTACATAGACATTTTGCAGGACAGACAACAGGGGTAACGTCATGATGCCAACACACAGCGTGATGCCTGCGACTAGGCGGTTCAACCAGTGTTGCTGGCGGCCATGCAAATAGTTCAGGAACACATGCACCAGGGCAACTAACCAGAACAGTGAATTAATCGTTAGCCAGCTAAACCACGCATCAGAGATCGGTAAACGCTCTGTACCTAGGTAGTAATGCATGCTGCGCAGGTATGCGACTAAGGATACACAAAAAAATAACCCGTAAAGCCATTCATGACGTTGTCTAAACCACACAAATAATGAAAATAATCCTACTGCCAGAAAAGCTGCGCTACTCATGAACGGTAACTCCACCTGGAGCAGATCACGCAGATGGTAGCGCCAACTTAGTGCATTTTCTGTTCCTAGCCAGACCGAAGAAATGCCGCCTCCGGAACTGCGTGGTCGCTCT
The DNA here is from genome assembly GCA_038217005.1 of Burkholderiales bacterium. GTDB lineage: Bacteria > Pseudomonadota > Gammaproteobacteria > Burkholderiales > Sulfuriferulaceae > Sulfuriferula. Next base: position 19,773 of record JBBQPT010000034.1, on the reverse strand, counting down.
ATGCGTATGCTTATTATGCGTGGTCTGACCGCGCCAGCTGTTTCATCCAGTGCTACCCACAAGGGGGTATTCCAGCCATTCCATGCCATGCTGGCATGCGATTGGTACAGCAGGTGACTATCGCCGTATATCGCAATCTGCCCATCTGTTTTCCAGCGCGGAATATAAAGGTAACGTGGATAAATCGAGAGCGGAAGTTCGGGCACCTGTAGTTGGTACCAGGTGATCATCGTAAGTGGCTTGAGTGGATTGTCATTAATACGGCTGGGGATGAGTAATGGCGACAACGCATGGGGCAAGCTGACGGTTTGCCATGCACCGTGCATTTCGGCAGGGTTAATGCTATAGGCTGGCGGTGTATAGCCGTAATCAGGGATAGATTGGGTTTGCGCCGAGGTGAAATGTAGCGGTTCATCTGCTTGTGCTGATGGCAGCCATCGTGTTGCTGACAACATTAACCATAGCAATAAGATACCCACACTTCGATAGCTATACATAAAATCAGTCATTCAATAAGCCCTGATTGCGCGCTTCATAAATGGCCTCGGCTTTGGAATTGACTTCCAGCTTGGTGTAGATGCGGCGCACGTACGTCAGTACAGTATGTCGTGAGACGACTATTAATGTTGCAATTTCGTCAGCAGTAAATCCTCGGGTGATATATTCCAGCACCTCCTGCTCACGTGCCGATAATATTGCGCTCGGCTTAGTCATGGCAGGCTGTTTGAGTGGGGTGTTATCTTGTCGAAAGCGCGTCAGAATCTGCCGTGCAATCAGTGGGCTAATCGGGCTGCCGCCGTGATACAGGCTGCGGATTTCAAAAATCATGCGAGTGGGTTCGCTGTCTTTGAGTAAATAACCCGACGCACCTGCTTCCAGTGACTGCATGACATGCAGCTCATCGCCAAAAGTCGTGCTCACCATGATATTGCAGGCAGGGAATCGTGTGTGCGCGGCGCTGATCACATCTATCCCAGAGCCATCTGGTAGCCCTAAATCTACCAGCAACACGTCTATCTGTGCTGTTGCCAACATCTGCAAGGCTTGCGCCCGCGAGCTGGCGATAGACATCAATTGCATATCGGCTGCGGCCTCAATAGCGGATATCAAAATGCCTTGAAAATTAACATCATCTTCCACCAGCATCACTCGAATGAGTGTGCTGTTTGAGGGTTGTCGCATAAAAATCCTTATGGCCATTTGTTCGCCCAGCGACAACAGCACAAGCGCAAAACAGCGGTAATAATGCCACAGTTTTGTAATCGCCTTGTCACTAGTTCTGGGGACATACAGCAAGGCGCTGTGTGGATAGAATGCCATAAGCCTAATTTTTGGAGTCAGCCAAGGGTTGGTCGGTTGGTAAGTAATTGGCATGTCTAGGGGTGTTTCACACGATGGCTATCAACGCAGAAGTGTTAGTGCTGCTAATGTTTAGCAGCTATGAGGGAGTTTGAATGTCGTATTTATTAAGTCGCTTCGAATGGGGATTTGCGTTGCGAAGGTGTTCCATACTCATTGTGAATCGGTGTCCTCATTTTATGAGACCGCGGCAATGGCTGCATAAGCCAGCAGCAGTGATGACATATATTGCTTACTGTTTGCTGTTGGGGGCGATAGCGCCAAATGTGGCATTTGCACAAACTCAGGCTGATATTGATGCCGCGCAACGTCAGGCCGAAATCATACAGCAGCAGGAACAGCAGCGTATTCAGCAGGATCAGGAAGCAGCGCGTCGTCGCAGTGAGCGCGTCAACGGCATGGATACACAACCGCTGGTGCCCAAGATTGAGGTACCGAATATCGGTGCAACTTGTCGTGATATTAATGAGATCACTATCAAAAATGCGCCTCACCTCTCTGGCTCGGTGCGCAAACAAATTGTTAGCGAATTTGCTGGGCGTTGTCTTAATGTGGGTGATATCGAACGTATCCTCACCCTCATCACCAAAGATTATATAGATCGTGGTTTTATTACCACGCGCGCTTATTTGCCGCCGCAGGATTTGAGCAAGGGGCATCTTGAAATTCTGGTGATTGAAGGTACGGTAGATAAGATCCTTATCCAAGATGGTAATAGCAAGAGCATCTCTATCAGGAACGTGTTTCCAGGCATTGAAGGTAATGTGCTCAATTTGCGGGATCTGGAACAAGGCGTAGAGCAGATTAATCGGTTAATTTCAAACAACGCTAAACTTGATATTCAGCCTGGCGTAAAGCCGGGTGAGAGCACTGTCGTCGTTAACAATCAACCACAGCCTCGGCTTCATCTGACTCTGTCGTTAGACAATCAGGGGCAGAGTGCCACAGGTAAACAACAGACTGGGATAACGGGTAGTGCGGATAATTTGTTGGGTTTTGACGAGAATGTATCGCTGACCCATAGAGAGTCAACGCCTGGTGACCCCGCGAGCAAATTTGCCAGAAGTGACAACTTAAATATCAACGTTCCTTTCGGCTATAGCACATTGTCGCTGGGTAGCAGTTATTCACAATATGCCTCCACAATATTGCTGCCGAGCGGGCTTACGCTGGTATCTAGCGGTAACAGCAAAAGCGATAACGTGCGTCTTGATCGCGTGGTGTACCGTAGTCAAGTGACTCGCGCATCTGTGGCCGCGACATTGACCACCAAAGAATCAAATAACTATCTAGATGGACAGTATTTGGGGGTAAGCAGTCGTAATTTAACTATCCTGGATCTGGATAGCACCCTCAATACTGCGCTGGCGGGTGGCGTGGTCTCGGTCAATCTTGGCTATGCGCGGGGGGTGAGCGCCATGGGTGCGTTACAGGATCCTGATAGTCTGCCTGATTCGGCACCGCATGCACAGTTCAGCAAATTCAAATATGGATTTAACTATTCACGTCCCTTTCGTGTGTTGAATAAAAACCTGAGCTTTACCAGTCAGCTTACTGGACAAGCGTCCAATGAAGTGCTGTACAGCACAGAGCAAATTCTGATTGGGGGGCTGTATTCCGTGCGTGGTTTTGTCAACAACGTGCTCTCTGGCGATGATGGCTATTACTGGCGCAATGAAGTTTCGCTGTACCAGCCTATGAATATCGGTAGCGAAATGATTTCCAGCCGCCTCTATGTTGGTTATGACACGGGTGCGGTCAGAAATAGCGACCCAACCATTCCGCAGGGGCATCTGGCTGGTATGGCTGTGGGTATATCAGCCAACTGGCGTGGTGCTACCTGGGACTTTTTCAATACACGGCCACTCAGCCTGCCCAGCAGCATGACCAAGGAATCCAGCCAAACTTGGTTTCGCATTGCATACTCATTTTAGGAAAACAACATGAACCATATCTATCGTCTAGTCTGGAATGAATGCACTCGCACTTGGGCGGCTGTAGCCGAAACAACGCGTTCCCGCACCAAAGGTAGCGGCCGTGCTGCCCGAAAAGCCTTGCTTGCCACATTGATTGCATCGGGATTCGCTGCTGCTTCAGCATCGGCGGTCGAGCCAGCCACGACGGTAGTGGCAGCCAGTGGCAATACCAATGCGTATATATCCGCCAATGGCGTGCCCGTAGTTAATATTGAGACCGCCAACGCAGCAGGGCTCTCGCACAATTATTATACTAATTACAATGTTGGCGCGAATGGCTTGGTGCTCAACAATGGTAATAGCAGTGAACTCATGCGTCAGTCGCAGCTGGCTGGGCAGGTGGCGTTCAACCCTAATCTGGGAAAGCAGGCCACCGTCATTTTGAACGAAGTTGTATCCACCAATCGCAGTGTGCTCGCTGGTTATACTGAAGTGCTGGGTGGTAAGGCGGATGTCATCGTTGCCAATCCGAATGGCATCACCTGTAATGGCTGCGGATTCATCAACACCGATCGCGCCACGCTCACCACAGGGACGTCCAATATAGCGAATGATGGCAGCCTTACTGGATTTACTGTTAATCGTGGCGATGTATTGATACAGGGCATGGGTGCTGATGCCAGCGCCCAGCAGATCTTTGATATCGTCGCCCGTTCGGTAAAAGTGGACGGTAAAATCGCGGCTGCAGCAGTGGGCAGCTTGGGGGTGACTACTGGTAACAATGTCTGGAACTACACAGGTCGAAATGTGACTGGCACTGTTGCGGGCAGTGGTTCGGCGCCAACTTATGCATTCGATTCCACCGTACTGGGTGGCATGTATGCAGGGCGTATCCGCATCATTGCAACCGAAGCTGGGGTGGGGGTGCGCATGCTGGGCGAAGCGGCTGCAAGTGCCGATGATTTCACCTTGACTAGCGCTGGCAAGATAGAAATCCAGTCTGCGCTAAGTGCCGTACGGGATGTGAACATTGCTTCAACGTCTGCCAGCGGCAGTCAGGATTTGTTTTTGAACGGCTCGGGGATTTCGGCGGGTCATGATCTTGCCTTGTCTGCCAGTAGCGGGCAGGTTGCACTCACTGGCGGGCAGCTGTATGCAGCAAACAACCTCACGCTGACAGGCGCGACCATGAGTGATGTTTCTTCGGCAGGTGACACCCGTTTTGCCGTAGTCGATAACTCACTCATTACCGCTGGCGCAGCCAGTATTGATGGCAGCGTATGGGGAGCTGGCGGCGCGCTGTCAGGTAATGTTGATAGTCTGTCGATCGGCAACAGCGGCGCGACGCTTTACGCGGGTACCACGCTGGCATTAACGGCTGCTCACGACCTCACGCTGGCTACTGCAGCTGTTCATGCTGTAGGTGACATGAGCCTGGCGTCCACTTCGGGCAAAATCAGTAACGTAGCGGGTGCTGCACAAGGTATAGAAAGTACGGCAGGCAATCTGGTATTGAACGCGGCGAATGGTCTTGATAATGCAGGCACGATTTCGTCGAATACAGGCAGCGTTACCACACATATTAATGGCACACTCAACAACAGCGGCACCTTACATGCAGGCGCCACGCTGGATATCGCAGACCAGAACGATAACAGTAGTGAAACGGTAATTAACAGCGGTACGCTGATTGCTGATGACAGCTTGATTGCGCTGATGCAGAATTTGACTAACCAGGCTAACGCTGTTGTTCAAGGCACGGGCAGTATGAATCTTAGGGCGACAACGGGAGTGAGCAATGATGGTGTGATGCAAAGTGACGGCGTGCTGGGTATTGTAGTTGGCAGCCCTGTTGCCAACTCAAGCATCACCAATACGGGCAAAATACTTGGAGCGGGTAATGTCAGCCTGACATCGAACTACGGCTTTTTTAATGTGGTTAACAGTGGGCTGTTGCAAAGCGCAGGGATATTGACGGTTGGCACTACGGGAATGCGTGTTATTGAGCTGGATAATACTGGCGCGATAGTCGGTCACAGTGTCGCTATGGCTGGCAATGTATTTAATAATACTGGATCATCCGCCCGCGTGCTGAGTACAGCTGCGGGTGGCGGCGACGTTAACCTTGATTTTACGGGGCTAATCAGCAACGATGGCGTGTTGCATGCCGACCATGCTTTGGCTATCACGACGGGCGGCATCAGTGCATCGACTACCAGCGGCATTTCGTCGGACAAGGGCGATCTGAGCATGACATCAACGGGCAACATCAGCAACAGCGGTTGGTTATACACCAATAGCAATATGACCTTGAGCGCAGATGGGCATGAGATTCGCAATACCGGCACTGGCGATATCGAAGCGACTGGTCAGGCGGCAGGCAGCACGGGGGCGATCAGCTTTAATACAGGTACCACTGGCAGTTTTTTCAACGGCAATTACATCAAGAGCGCAGGCAATCTGGCGATTACAACGGGTAGCTTTATTAACCAGGCAGGCGATGTATTGCCTGTCATCGTAGACGGGGCGCTGGTTTATACAGGTATTTATACTCAGCCTGGGGATAGTGGTGATTTCGGCTGTAACAAAGCTGGTAAATCATGCGCACACAGTCGTTTATATCAATACACTTTTACCGCTGATCAGTCTTATCAAGTTGCGCCTGGTAACCCTGGCCAGTTACTATCGACGGGTGATATTAGTCTTAATTACAATACCACTGCGGTTAACAATATGTCCGTCATCTCGGGGCATAATGTCAGCATTACTGGCGCGACAGGTGCGTCCAATTTTGAAAACGATGACATCGGGCTGAAGCAGATAACTTACTATCGTCTGTTGTGGATACGTTCGGGGGATCAGTATGCCGACTACATCCCCCTTAATGCCACTGAGTACAGTTTAGGCATCAATAATGCTGGTGCGAATGAACCTGATGCTTACTGGCCAACTATGCAATATAGTAGCGGGAGTAATCCTTATGACCCAGTTGAAGTAGCTTTTATGAAAACGGGATATGCCCAGTTAGGCGGCTACATCCCGCTGCCTGGCCAGCCCGCAACCAGCGCGGGTATTTATGCCAGCGGTGCTTTCAATTATGCTGGCCCAGGTATTACTTTGCATGCTACGCAGCAATATGTGCCAAGCAGCACGCCGACGACTCAGGCGGCGACGGGTAATTTGATCAATAATAGTAGTGTTGTTTATCAGGGGTTGAATTTATCGCTGCCCACAAATCCAAACGGTTTGTACATAGTCTCCCAAAATCCAGACTCGGCTTATCTGGTTGAAACCAACCCGCTGTACGGCGCTGGTAGCGGAGTAGGTTCCAATTATCTGTTACAGGTGTTAGGTTTTGATCCAGCCCAGTTACAAAAACGACTGGGAGATGCTAATTATGAAACGCAGCTGGTGAGCAACCAGTTACTGGCAAAGACCAATAATTTCATCTTGAATGGCTACGCGACCGAAGCCGATCAGATGAAAGGGTTAATGGATAACGCGGCCAGTCAGCATGCTGATTTGGGCTTGGTGTTGGGTACTGCGCTGACTGCAGATCAAGCCAGTCGGGTGACCAAGGATATGGTGTGGATGGTCAGTACAGTGGTGAACGGACAAAAAGTGCTGGCGCCAGTCGTCTATCTGTCAGCGGCCACACGTGACATGGTACTCAACGGCAGCGTCATTGCCGCGCATGATGTCTCTATTAATGCGCAAAGCCTGACCAATACCGGTGGTACCATCCAGGCCACTAATGCGCTGGCGATTACCACCAGTGGTGATATCACCAATACCAGTGGCAAAATACTGGGTGGCGATGTCAGCTTGAAGTCCACTGCTGGCAGTATTGTTAACCAGACTACAGCAGAATTTTTTGGCAATGACATCACCGGTCGCACCGTGATAGGTGACACCGCGACGATTGCCGCCACTGGCAATTTGAATATAAATGCCGCCAAGGATGTCAGCGTAATCGGTGCTGCGGTCAAGGCTGGCGGTGACGCCAGTATCACTGCTGGTCACGACGTGGTGTTTGATACCATCCAGGATAAAACTGCCGTCACCACCGCAGGTTCTAGCAGCGGTACCTTCAGCAGTAGCAGCTGGTCGAAAAACGAGGTTAATACCAAGCAGATCGGTTCCAGTCTTGATACAGGCGGCAATCTGAGTATTAAAAGCGGTAACGACGTGACCGTGGCAGGCAGCAAGGTTAACGCTGGCGGCAATGTGGCAGTGGATGCGACCAACAACCTGAATGTGATAGACCGTCAGGATGTAAATCAGGTTACCACCACACATTCATCGAGCAGTACTGGTGTGAGTGCCAGTGGCAGTAGTGTCGGGGTTAATCATACGACCAAGAAGGAAACGGTGAAAACGACGACAGGCACCAGTGTCGGCTCGTCAATTTCGGGTGGTAATGTGAGTCTCAATGCTGGCAAAACCATCACAGTGCAAGGTTCGGATATTGCGGCAGCTGGTGACCTTGACGTGACGGGCAAGGATGTCAAAGTGCTGGCAGGTCAGAACACATTTGATCAGACCATAGATACCAAGACCACAACGGTAGGTATGTCGGTTGGTGTCGATGTCAGTGCAATCAGCAAGGGAATAGATATGGCCAAGGGCAATAAGCCTTCTGCTGCCGATATCGCCAAGCTGGGTGCTGAAGCCTATGGGGCACAAGGCGTGTCGGTCGGCGTTAGCTCGACCACGACCACGACTCATTCGCAACAGTCAGATACAACTGCACGGGTATCGACGTTTAGCTCGGGTGGCAAAACCAACGTCACTGCGCAAAATACCGCCACCTTTGAAGGCACGCAAGTCAATGCGGGCGGTGATATCAATGTCAAAGCAACTGATGTCAACATGGTTGCGGCGCGTAATACTCATAGCTACACGTCGGAGAGCAATACCACGGGAATAAATGCTGCCCTGTCAACCGATCCGTCAGCTGTCGCACGCAAGGCAGTTGCCGATAACGTGTACTCGGGCGGTGGCGGCGGTGTGACCCTGGCGACGGTCAAAAACACGCAGACAAATACCACGGATACGGCAGATCAGGGAACGGTCAGCAGTTTTAATTCCGGCGGTAGCGTGACGCGCACGGCGAGCAATGCCATTAATGATCAAGGTACGCAGATCGCTGCAGTCGGGGATTTCAATCAGGCCGCAAAGACCATCAATATGGTCGCCTCAACTGACACGACCAGTCATGTGACGACCGAAGTGACCAATACGGGTACGCTTGGCGTCAGCATCAATTTCGAGCCAGTCAAGGCAATTAACGACTTGAAGGGCGGCGATCCGAGAGCGTTGGCAGGGCTGGCCAGCGGACCCACGCTGGGCGTCGATGGTGAATATGTACGTAACGATAATACCGCGCGCAGTGGATCGACTACGGCGGTGGTGGGTAATGTGGTTGCGGGTGGAAATATCAACAGTACATCGAGCGGCACAACGACACTGCAGGGTGCCAATCTGATCAGTAAAGGTGATACCACCATCGCTGCACACGATCTTGTGGTAGCGGCGGCTGCCGATACGCAAAGCAGCAGTAATAACGGTAATACAGTAACCGTTGCGGCCAGGGGTGAAGTGGGTACTACTGGTAAACCAGGTGGTTCACTGTCGGGGACTTATGCCACCAATCAGGATCAAAGCAACGCCAGTCAGTCGGTGACAGGTGCGATTATCTCAGGGGGTAATTTGACCATCAAAACGACGGGTGATGCCAGCTTCGAGGGTACGACTATACAGGCCGCCAAGGATGCCAGCATCGTAGCAGGCGGCAGCGTCAGTATGACAGCCGCCAAAGACACTAGCGATTCATCATCATCCAGCAAAAGTTTGACTGTTGGTGTGAGTGCCAGCAAAGGCGGTAGTAAAGGCGCTTCGGTTGGGGTGACTGATGATAATGCCCATGCGAGCAGCTCGGATGCGGTAATCGGCAGTATCGGTGCAGGGAATAATCTGACTATCAGCGCTGGCAAAAATGTGACATTTGAAGGCACGGACATTAGTGCGGGCAAAGATGCCTCTATCTCTGCGGTAGGTAATGTGAATATGCTAGCTGCGACCAGTACCAGTTCATCTGACAGTCAGTCGATTTCTGTTGGCGTGTCAGGTAGCCAGGATAAGACATCTCGCCATGGCGGCGCAACAGTGGGGGTGGCGTTGGCTAAAGCCGATTCCACTAATCAGGTCGGATCCAGTGTCGCGGTGGGTGGTAATCTGAATATCAAGTCGGGTGGTGTGACGATGATGCAGGGTACGCAGGCGGATGTCGGCGGCAAAGCCAGTATTGATGCCGCAGGTGGGGTGGTCAAGCAGGATGCCATCAACGAAAGCAGTTCATCTGGTCTGAAAGTATATGCAATGGCGCAAGTGGGTGGCAAGCGTAACGGCGGCGATGCGGCATCTACGGAAGATACACCGACCCGCTCACGTAGCAATGCCATTACCGAAGAGGGTGAAACAACTCGTCCGCGTAGCAATGCGATAACAGAAGCGCCCACTCCTGCTGCGAAACCTACTTTGCTCGACTCGGTTAAGGACTATGCTAAACAAGCTGGCAAAGCTGCGGTTTCCGCTAAAAATGCAGCCAAGCAGAAAAAGAATAGCTCAAGTTTTCCGTTAGCGGTCGTGAGCAAGTCTGATAGTTCAGACAGCAGCTCGACAGCTGTCGATATTCGTGAAGGGGCTGCCGCCAATGTCAGCAAGTTGCCACTGGTGGCCAATGTGTTGGCTCAGCCTGCTGTGAGTGCCGCAGTGCAAGTCACTACGGATCTGGCAGCGCCGCTGGCAAAATATGGTTCGCAAGCGGACATCCCGGACAGCGTTAAGCGCGAAATTTTGACCAAGGCAGGTACGCCAATCCCAGCTGGTGCCAATCTGGATGAATTGCTCACAAAGACATTAGCTGAGGGTAAAGCTGCTGCGACCAGTGGGTTGTCGGGTGCAAACATTACACCTGAACAGCAGAGCAGTTTGCTGCAATCATTGGGGATGTCCAAGTAGCGGACATTTAGTTGCGATTTTTGCTTAAAAAGCCTTGCATTGCTGCAAGGCTTTTTATTTGTCCGTTATTCCTACTTAATTGCTGGTTTCATGTGCCCAAACGCGCGCGTCTGCTGTTTCCCGGTTGACAGTGCCGCAATCTGTTCCTGAAGGTCAGGTTTGTCCTAACTGCTGACCTGTTCTGCCCATATGAGCGCATCTGCATGGTAGGCATTTACACGCGCTATATCCATGCCGAGCTGGGTTGCTATTTCTGTGATGCGTTCCTGGTCAAATGCTTCGCAGGCAATCGCCAGTTCGAGGTAGGGCGCGTATTTGCCTGTTTTATGCAGTAGCGCCTCGACTGCCATGGGGGGCAGGCTAATCTGTGCAAGTACCTGTTCCATGGGTAAATGCAGCAGGATATCCAGCAATGAGAAAATGCCGGTTACAAACAGTTCATCACGTTCCTTTGCCGGCAAAGCATCGCCTGCACTCAGTTCGGCCAGCCTGGCGCGTACCAGTGCATTTTCCAGCAGTGCCCAGTCCAGCGCGTCGCCAGTGCCGCTGGTGAACAGTAGCAGGGTTAGCCAGCGATAGAGATTTTGTCGGCCAAGTACCATCAGTGCCTGATCGATGGTGCTGATCTTGCTGGTAATGCCTGATCCTGCGCTATTGATGTAGCGCAATATCTTGAAAGATAAAGCAGGGTCGAGTTTTAATGCCTGAACCAGTTCGGCATTTTCGGCATCTTGTCGAATCCGGTTAAGTAATTCCAGTATCTTGATACGTCCCGCATCCATGCTCGGCTTGGTCCAGGCTTCCCGGCTGGTGACGAATGTCCCTTGTATATAGAGAAATGGCAGGCTCGCGCAAACATGATATTCCTCCAGTGATCTCACATTGGTAGCAACCAGTTGTTTATCAAAAATGTTTTTGTTTATTTCATTAATCTGACCAGTGATGGTTGGCAGGTCACTGCCGCCAATATCGATGAAAATAAACTCGGCTAATTCCAGGAATGGCTGCATACCGGCCGCATGAATATTGCCTTGTAATGCTATGTGAAAGCCTGCCTGTTTAAGTTCTCCCAGTCGGGCAAGTGATGCTTCAGCATCGGTCAGCAGTTGCTCCAGTGAATTCACCACGAGTACGGTACCCGCCGGTGGTAATTGTGCCAGCAGTGGATGGCTGAGTGTTGACGGTAAAATGGGGATAAAAGCCAGTCTGTGCCCCAGCAGGCGCTGGATATCCATGTTTAAGATATTTCTAAGCAATACTTCATCATACAGGCGTTGAACCAGTGTTGAGGACGAGCGTACGCGTTCATTGACATTGCGGCTTAACGCAAAAGAGTAACCTGCAACTTTCTGTGCCTTGTTTAAGACTGCTTCACGACAGACTACTGATGAATGCGCGGCTTTGGTGCTGATGCTGCCGGCAGCATTATCCACAGATGGGTTCATGTCTTGGTTAATAACAGGCGCAAGTTGATTGAGTCGTGTGAATTCAGCGCCGCTCGCCGCTGGTGTGGGCGTGTCGTGTTCCGACGGTGCCGGTGTTGGCGTTTTGCTTTTGAATAATTGCAATAAACGGTTGAACATGTTGGATACTCTTAAATATTATGGCAGGTGGGTATCTGCGCAAAATGGGGTATGGTCTGCACCCGAAAAATTAGGTCAGGTATCGGATTTTTGCAGGGTTCGCGTGCCATATTACCCCGAATTATTTTGACGATATTGTTCTGATTGGGCATTGATAACTATGATACGCTTTCATCGTATAGCGGTCATCTACAGATGCCAGCTGTCGTGCCAATTTTGTTTGTCTGCACCAAATCTATACGCATAAGGAATCTGGATATGTTGGACACAACCGATGTGCAGACCGGTCTCAGCACCGCTGAAGCACAGCAGCGTCTCAAAACAGAGGGCTGGAACGACCTGCCTTCGGCGAAGCCGCGTTCATTATTGGCCATTGCATGGAGCGTAGTCCGTGAGCCCATGTTTCTCCTGCTGATTTCCTGCGGCATTATTTATCTGATATTGGGTAATAAAGAGGATGCCTTTATCCTGCTTGGCTCAGTCGTCATCATTATGGGTATGACTTTCTCTCAGGAGCGCAAAAGCGAACGCGCACTGGAGGCTTTGCGTGAGTTATCCAGCCCGATTGCATTGGTGTTGCGCGACGGCGAGCAAAAGCGTATTCCGGGGCGCGATGTGGTGTCTGGCGATATTATCTTGCTGGTCGAGGGCGATCGTGTGCCGGCTGATGCCATGCTGATCGTTAGTCAGGGCGTGGCGGTTGATGAATCCCTGCTAAGTGGTGAATCAGTCCCCGTCAGAAAGGTGGCGAGCACAGTCGCGACGGATAAAATCGCGCCTCCTGGCGGGGACGATCAGCCTTTTGTGTATTCTGGTTCCCTAGTGGTGCAGGGCAAAGGCAAGGCCAGAGTCATGGCCACGGGTGAGAAAACGGCGCTCGGGCGTATTGGTAAAGCGCTATTCACGCTTGAGTCTGAGTCCAGTCATGTACAAAACGAGACTGCACATGCCGTCAAGATAGTCGCGCTGTCCAGTATCGTGCTCGTGATCCTGCTGGCGGTTTGGTATGGCATCACGCGCAGCGACTGGCTCAACGGCATACTTGCCGGTCTAACCTTGGCGATGGCATTGTTACCCGCAGAATTGCCGCTGATATTGACGATCTTTCTTGGGCTGGGGGCGTGGCGTATTGCCAAAAAACACGTGCTGACGCGGCGCATATCTGCTATTGAAATGTTGGGCGCGGCGACTGTGTTGTGTGTAGATAAGACCGGCACACTGACACAAAATCGCATGGCTGTGGCGCAGATGGTTGTAGGTGATGAGGTACATGAGTTCAACGTGGCTGCCATGCCGGAGAATTTCCCTGAAATTTTCCATGAAACACTGGAATTTGCGATGCTATCCAGCCACCGTGATCCGTTCGATCCCATGGAAAAAGCGATTCAGGCGGCGGGTAATGTTGCGCTTGCCGGTACCGAGCATATCCATGATGGTTGGTCGCTGGTTGAGGAGTATCCGCTTTCACCGGAATTGCTGGCAATGTCGCGCGTGTGGCGCTCGCCTGACCTGGTGGATTATGTCATTGCAGCCAAAGGCGCACCGGAGGCAATTGTCGATTTATGCCATCTGGATGGTGTGCAGGTTCAGCGCATTAGCGCGCAAGTCAATCTGGTGGCGGAGCAGGGGTTGCGGGTACTGGCAGTCGCAAAAGCCTCATTCCAGCAGCTTGAGCTACCCGCAATTCAGCATGACTTTGAATTTCGATTTGTCGGCCTGATTGCGCTGGCTGATCCGCTACGGCCAACGGTGCGTGCCGCAATCGACGAGTGCCATGCTGCTGGTATCCGTGTCATCATGATTACGGGCGATTATCCCGCTACGGCGTTAAATATCGCAGCGCAAAGCGGACTGAATTCCTCCGGTGGCGTGATCACTGGGGCGGATCTGGATAAACTGGATGACGCACAGTTACAGCAGCGGCTAGTGCAGGTATCGAACCAAATCAATGTTTTTTGTCGTGTGCAGCCTGAGCAGAAATTGCGACTGGTGATGGCACTGAAGCGCGCTGGTGAAGTCGTCGCAATGACTGGCGATGGTGTTAACGATGCACCAGCACTCAAGGCCGCGCATATTGGTATCGCGATGGGCAGTCGTGGCACTGATGTGGCGCGGGAGGCAGCAGCGCTGGTGTTGCTGGATGATGATTTCAGCTCTATCGTGGCGGCGGTAAGGTCAGGTCGCCGCATTTTTGACAACATTCGCAAGGCGGTGGTGTTTGTGGTGGCGGCGCATATTCCGATTGCCGGTATGTCGATGTTGCCGGTGATGATGGGATGGCCGTTGATATTGTTGCCAGTACATATCGTGTTTTTTGAATTGATGATAGATCCGACCTGTTCGATCGTATTTGAAGCAGAGCCGGAAGAATCCGATGTGATGCTAAGACCTCCGCGTCGTCGTGATGCGAAAATATTCGACCGGAATTTGTTGATGCTAGGGTTGCAGCAGGGCGTGACCTTATTTGTTGTCTTGCTCGTGGTCTATCTTGCATCGCAGTGGGCTGGGCTGGGTGTTGAGCAGGCTCGCGCCCTGACCTTCAGTGCCATGATTATCGGCGACATCTGGCTGATATTCATTAATCGTTCCTGGTCATTATCCTTGCGCGCTTCTCTCAAACTGCCCAATCCAGCTTTGTGGTGGGTGGTGGCTGGCAGTTTGCTGCTACTCGGACTGGCGCTGTTTGTGCCTTTCATGAACACATTGTTCCACTTTGGGGGGCTGCCAGTCAGTTATTTATTGCTGATGCTAACTGTGGTTAGCAGCATCCTGCTATTGATTGCGATGGTGACCAAAACCCGAGTAAGTGGCAAAGTGCGCTGAAGCTTGATGGCCTGTTTGTACGGGTGCGGGAGTCGTGAATTAATATATGTGGACAACAATGTCGTATATTATTATATAATGCTAGTGTGATTTAATTTTCTGAATAAAGGCAAACCTGAACGAAAGTCGGGGACGCAAAATTTTCGGTCTAACGGGTATTAACCCCAAGATAGCGAAATTGCCAGAGTTGTACCTATTGGTGCATGATTCTCGCATCAATCTATCTCGGCTGTATCTCTTCCTCGTATACCTGACATTTCTCGTTTCTTGAATTGAAATTTGTCGCGTGCCTGTAGTCAGTCAAATATTTCCAAGTCTCCATTTGATCAAAGCTTGATTTGTCGTGTAAACAATTAACGCTTTGGTTTGCTATAGGCACGCGCCCCTTCGGAGCAGAATGGGGCGCCGATGGAATTAGTTAAAACATCACCAGGAAACAGTAAGGCATGCGTACAAATTTACCAATTACCAATTATGAATATGAGCTGGATCCAGAGCGTTCCATCGTTTCCAAAACCGACCTTGCTGGCAATATTACTTACGTAAATCCCTATTTCTGTGAAGTTAGCGGATACAGCACAGAAGAGTTGCTGGGCGAACCGCACAATATATTGCGCCACCCCGATATGCCCAGAGAAGCATTTGCTGATATGTGGCAAACGTTAAAATCCGGCTTGCCGTGGACTGGGTTGGTGAAGAATCGCTGCAAAAATGGTGATTATTACTGGGTCAAAGCCAACGCCACCCCGATTCGGGAAAATGGTCAGGTGGTTGGTTACATGTCGGTGCGCACCAAAACGGATCATGAATTAATCGCGGCCACCGAACCGGTTTACAAAAAATTCACCGACAAGCAGGCACATGGTCTGAAAATATATCGTGGTGAAGTTGTACGCACAGGTTTGTCCGCTGCTATTCGCAATTTGCGTAATATGTCATTAAAAATCCGCGTCCACCTTAGCGCCGCACTGATCATGCTGTTTGTGGCCATTGCCTGCGTGCTGCCCAATCTGTTCGGTGTTCAGAGTCAGGCATGGTCTCTTGCTGCCAGTCTGATGGCTGTCGCAATAACGATACAGTTGTGGGTATTTCTGATCAATCAGGTGGCGCAACCATTAAAGCAGGCCACGGATATTGCCCGAGCCATTGCCGGTGGGGATCTCGCTGTCAAGTTTCACTCTACCCGGCATGATGATGCCGGACAACTGATTCAGGCACTGGAGCAGATGAGTGTCAATCTGGTTTCCATCATCGGAGATGTCCGTACCAATGTGGTTACCATCAATACTGGCGCGCAAGAAATTGCTGCCGGTAATATGGACTTGTCCGCCCGCACCGAATCACAGGCTTCCAGCCTGGAACAGACAGCGGCCAGCATGGAGCAGTTTGCCTCTACCGTTAAGGGTAATGCCAACAATGCAGTGCAGGCAAGCCAACTGGCTGAAGCTGCATCGGTGGTTGCCATTAAAGGCGGCGAGATGGTCAGTCGGGTGGGGGAGACCATGGATGGCATCAGCAGTTCTGCCAACAAGATATCGGACATTATTGGCCTGATCAATGGCATCGCTTTCCAGACCAACATACTTGCGCTCAATGCCGCTGTAGAAGCCGCCCGTGCCGGTGAGCAGGGACGCGGTTTCGCGGTTGTGGCGACAGAAGTGCGCACGTTAGCGCAACGCTCAGCGGCTGCGGCCAAAGAAATCAAGATATTGATTGATGAGTCTGCAAACAAGGTGGACGAAGGTCATAAATTGGTAGAGGATACCAAACGTACTGTGATAGACATTGTTGACTCGGTACGGAAAGTCACGAATATCATCAAAGAAATCAGTGTCGCCAGCCGCGAACAAGGTATCGGTGTCGATCAGGTTAATCAGGCTGTCAATGAAATGGATCAGATCACGCAGCAAAATGCTGCCTTGGTTGAGCAGGCTGCGATAGCTGCAGCAGGTTTGTCCGAACAGGCCAAGGATCTGTCCACTGCAGTCAGCGTATTCAAGTTTGGCCGTAAACTTGCAGTGCAGCATGCAAGACCTGCATCACCTCTCATGCCGAAATTAAAAGTAATACGCCGCACAGACGGCCCATTGCGCATAGGGCATTAGTCTGTTCGGTCCGGGTGGTGTGCATTGGCGCATTGCTGGGTCGGGGTGATTAGTCTACAAAATAATAAGCACCTGGGCGAGTTATGCACCAGGTGCTTTAATTTTTTGGACTGTGATAGGGCTAGAATCTAAGACAACCAGAGTGATAATCGGCCTAAGCCAATAACTCACAATAAGTACTATAACAACTTATCCATTCCTGCTGCGGCGGCAGGTCATGAACCGGTTGAATTCAGGAAAACCGCTCATGCAAATAGCGGATGATTTCGGAGGATTCGTACATCCACTGCACGTTTCCTTGTTCATCCGTAATTTTCAGACAAGGTACTTTTACCTGACCGCCACCTTGCAATAATGCCTCGCGGTTTTGTGGCTGATGCTGTGCATCCAGCAGCGGGATATTCAATGATAAGCGGCTAAGTTCACGACGAACCTTGATGCAGAAGGGGCAGGTTTTGAATTGGTAGATTGCCAGTTTTGAGCATTGCTGGTCAACGAGCCGTTGGGCTTCCGGCTGCCGGACGATACCCTTGGGCGTGGTCATTTTTTCCCAAAGCAGCATGAATGGAGTCAGCACTACTCGGAGCGTCTTGAAGAATATTTTAAACAACCATTTCATTTGTAATTCTCACGATATTAATTTATTGAAGAAGTGGGGCGATAGAATTGTGTTTGGTAGCCCGGGTAATCTGCGGATTTTATGCAAGTGGTGAACGGCGACTTATCGACGCTGGATCAAGTATACCAATTTTTGCTTTCAATCGACTAACAGAGTTTGATGTAAACACCCCTGTACTAAAACTCAGTGTAGGGTATGCTATGGCAGTCCCACTTTAAATCTTTAAATCCATGCGTGTAAGCGTGCACACGAGGTCAGCTATGAAACGTATCGTCTTGCTTATGATGCTAGCAACCCTGCTTGGTGGTTGTGCGACTCATCAACCATCAGATCCGGCCCTTTTCACAATGGATCTGGGTCGTCTGCCACCCGTGAATAGCACCCTCAATATTCCTGGTCTCGGCCCCTGTACCGACAATCCGGACCGGAGCCTGCATCTTGATTCCAGTCAGCCGGTCAATGTTCTGGTACATGGTTGCTTCGGTTCGTCAGGCGAGTTTCGCGGTTTGGCCCAGGTGCTGGCCTTCCACGGCCAGCAAACGGCCTGTTTTACTTACGATGACCGCAATGAGCTTACGCATAGCGCTACCCAATTGCGCGATGCAATCAATCAGCTCGCCGATCAAACGCATACCCCAAAGATCACTGTGATCGGTCACAGCCAGGGCGCCTTGATTGCTCGCAAATCACTCACTGAGCTTTCCCTCACATCACAGCCTGTTCGCCGCCCCGATCTGCGTTTAGTAACCATCTCCGGCCCATTCTCCGGCATCGCATCAGCAAACACTTGCGGCAAAACCTGGCTATATCCGCTCACGCTAGGTCTGCTTCCCGCCAGCTGCTATCTGGTAACTGGCGCAAAGTGGGCTGATATCACCTACTCCTCGCGCTTCATCCTTGAGCCGGGAGTGCTTACCCCTCAAGTCAGCAGTTATCTGAAAATTGATACGGATGAGCGCGGTAGTTGTCGACGCGAGCAGGATGGACGCTGCGTAGAGAGCGACGACATTTTCTCGCTGGCAGAGCAGCGCAGTCCGTTACAAAAAATAGATGTGCGTACCCGACGAGTAGAGGTGCATGCAGGTCATGTCGAGATTGTTGGAGACAAGCGCGTGGCACCCATCAAGCTGATCGCACTGCTACAGGAACAGGGCGTGCTTAATCCGACCGCACCGGAAAAATTATCGGCTTTCTCTGCGCTACTCGCACAGATTTATAAAACGAATGAGTTCTGAATCCAGTCACCGACAGGCTGTTGTAGGTATTCACCAGCATTAACAATGCGTAACTTAAAGTTTATTTTTATATGGCTATCCTTACTTGCCATTGTTTTCATGAGTGAGAACAATTCCGGCAATGACTAAAATCACGACTAATATCACCCACGGTCCACCCCAGCCACCCATCCAGTTGCTTTGCATCATTGTTATTACCTCTTCATTACTTCGGCTGTCGTAAAAATCACAGTCAATATTATTTCTTAATACTAATATGTTCAGTGCGCCAACATACATTGCAGGCCGACATCCCGATGCTTTAAGCAACTCATGCAATCCTGATAATTTTCGTGTATTGCCTGAGCAAAAAGGTAGCTTATGTTTAAGGTTTGATTGGTACTGGGCGAGGTCTGACTTCCATGCTGTCAATTTCAATTTCTTCAAAATCATGGACAAAACCTCGTTGTAGACGCTCTCCCAATCCTGTGCCAAGGTGCATGCCAGTCTGCCCGACACGTGTTTCAATTTGTTCGGCAGTTACCTGCAATAAGTCATAGGTAATATCAATGGCGTCGCCAGCAACCTCTATATGCCTGATGCCCATCATGGCACTCAACTGTTCCTCGAGGAGCGCCGCTTCTGCATCAGTCAACTTTTGATCCAAGTGGAAATGTCGTCGCTTGATAACTTCCATACCTTTCTGCTTTGGCGCTTCTTCACCTGGTACGCCGACATAAAGATGCGGGTTCGCCTTGAACCGATCCCGGCATTGCTGAGAGCAGAAGGCGTAATGCATACCAAGATACTCCATCGCAAATGAATCTGGATTGACTTGCATTCCACACACGGGATCTTTTGTAACATCATTCATTGCTTCGTTCCTCTCAAACCTAATCCAGAGTGGTAAAGCATCGACGTTATCACGACATCGTACGAGTAACTGCGATATGAATTTGGCACTCCCTCAATGTTGCCTCTCAATTTCGTTAGCATACCAAAGGAACACTGTTGCAATATAAGCACAACATGAACACGAGAACTGCCCGACCACTACTTCAAATCCAGTTTTTTCTTCTGAAATTCTTGTTCGTCAATTTCTCCTCGTGCATAGCGCTCTTTGAGAATATC
>JBBQPT010000033.1:0-30585 GCA_038217005.1 Burkholderiales bacterium | reverse complement strand
AGTTTTGTTAAGGAGTTGTCATGAGAGTACAGGCATCGGTAAAGAAAATTTGCCGTAAATGTAAGATTGTTCGCCGTAAAGGTGTTGTTCGTGTGATCTGCGAGGATCCACGTCACAAGCAACGTCAAGGATGATTGTCTTGACAGTGCATTGTATGTTAAAATTTAACGTTTTGATTCTGGAGTAAGCAGATGGCCCGTATTGCTGGGGTAAACATCCCGAACCACCAACATGCTGAAATTGCATTAACTTCAATTTACGGTATAGGTCGCACCACTGCACACATGATTTGTGTGAATGCGGGTGTTGGTACAACGACAAAGATTAAAGATCTTACTGATGCAGACATGGAGAAACTCCGTGAAGGCGTTGCTAAGCACACTGTAGAAGGTGACTTGCGTCGTGAAGTAACGATGAACATCAAGCGCTTGATGGATATGGGTTGTTATCGTGGATTGCGTCATCGTCGTGGCTTGCCATTACGTGGTCAACGCACCCGTACAAATGCTCGTACACGTAAAGGCCCTAAAAAAGCTGTTCGTGCATCGAAATAAAGGATAAATGATATGGCTAAAGCTAATATAAGAGTACGTAAAAAGGTTAAAAAGAACGTTGCTGAAGGTGTTGCACACATTCACGCTTCTTTTAACAATACCATCGTTACTATCACAGATCGTCAAGGCAATGCGTTGTCATGGGCTACTTCTGGTGGTGCTGGTTTCAAAGGTTCACGTAAAAGTACACCTTTCGCCGCACAGATTGCAGCTGAAAATGCAGGCAAACTAGCGCAAGAATGCGGTGTTAAGAACCTTGAAGTGCGTATTAAAGGTCCTGGACCTGGCCGTGAATCTGCGGTTCGTGCATTAAATAACGCTGGTTTTAAAATTACCAGTATCTCTGACGTGACGCCAGTGCCGCATAATGGTTGCCGTCCGCCTAAGAAACGTCGTATCTAAGCAGGAGTTGTAAAGTGGCCAGAAATTTAGATCCAAAATGCCGCCAGTGTCGTCGTGAAGGCGAGAAACTGTTCTTGAAAGCTGAAAAATGCTTCACTGATAAATGTGCTATTGAGCGTCGTCCTTTCCCACCAGGTCAGCACGGTCAAAAGAAAAATAATCGTTTGTCAGATTATGGTGTTCAGTTGCGTGAAAAGCAAAAATTACGTCGTACCTATGGCGTGTTAGAGCGTCAATTCCGTGACTTGTACAAAGAGGCTGATCGTCAACGTGGCGTGACAGGTGAAACACTGTTGCAGTTGCTTGAAGGTCGTCTTGATACTGTTACTTATCGTATGGGCTTTGGTGGTTCACGTTCTGAATCCCGCCAAATAGTTCGTCATAACAGTATTTTAGTTAACGGCAAGCGCGTCAATATTCCATCCTATGCTGTACAGCCTGGTGATGTGGTTGAGGTCGCTGAGAAATCTAAGCAACAATTGCGTATTAAAGCAGCTTTAGCCGCTGCTGAACAACGTGGTTTCCCTGAGTGGATAGAAGTTAATGCCAAAGATATGAAAGGTACTTACAAAGCGCGTCCACAACGTGCCGAATTACCTGCAACTATCAATGAGCAACTTATTGTTGAATTGTATTCTAAATAATCCCGAAGCATTTAAGAGGGAAATTATTCATGCAAAGTAGCACTGCTGATTTATTAAAGCCAAGAATTATAGATGTTGAAACTGTAACACCTACACGAGCTCGCGTTATTATGGAGCCGTTTGAACGTGGTTACGGTCATACGCTAGGCAATTCACTAAGACGTATTTTATTGTCTTCTATGCCAGGTGCGGCACCCACTGAAGTAAGTATCAGTGGTGTGTTGCACGAGTACTCAACTATTGAGGGCGTTCAAGAAGACGTAGTTGATATCCTTTTGAATCTTAAAGGTATCGCGCTTAAACTGAATGATAGAAGCGAAGTTACGCTTAAATTGAGTAAGTCTGAGCAAGGTTTGGTAACTGCTGCTGATATTGATGTTCCACATGATGTTGAAATTGTGAATCCTGACCATGTTATTGCTCACCTTACCAAAGGTGGCAAGATAGAGATGGAAATTAAAGTTCAACAAGGTCGTGGCTATCAACCAGTTTCTGCTCGTCGCCAAGCTGAAGATACGCAAACTTTGGGTTCAATTAAAGTTGACTCTTCATTCAGCCCTGTGCGACGTGTCGCATATGCTGTTGAAAGTGCTCGTGTAGAGCAGCGTACTGATTTGGATAAGTTGATTTTAGATGTTGAAACTAATGGCACTATCGATCCTGAAGAAGCTGTGCGTTATGCAGCGCGTATTCTTGTAGAGCAATTAGCGTTGTTTGCTGACTTGAAGGGAACTCCGGTTGCTGCTGAAGCGCCTAAAGTACCGCAAGTTGATCCAACGCTATTGCGTCCGGTAGATGATTTGGAATTGACTGTGCGTTCGGCTAACTGCTTAAAAGCGGAAAACATTTTCTACATCGGTGATTTAATTCAGCGTAGCGAAAATGAATTGTTGAAAACGCCAAATTTAGGCCGTAAATCTTTAAATGAAATTAAAGATGTTTTGGCTTCCAAGGGTCTCAGCTTGGGTATGAAACTCGAAAACTGGCCACCAGTTGGGCTTGAGAAGCCTTAATTAAGGATAAGGAATATAACGATGCGTCACCGTCTCGCCAATCGTAAATTAAATCGTACTAGCAGTCACCGTGCTGCTTTGTTGCGTAACTTGACCAATGCTTTATTGCGTCATGAAGTGATTAAAACAACTTTGCCTAAAGCGAAAGAATTACGTCGCTTTGCGGAGCCTTTCATTACTTTAGGTAAAAAGCCTACTTTAGCTAATCGTCGTTTAGCGTTCAACCGTCTGCGTGATCGTGAGATGGTTGTTAAACTGTTCGATGAGTTAGGTCCACGTTTCGCTACGCGTAACGGTGGTTACCTGCGTATCTTAAAATTCGGTTTCCGCAATGGTGATAATGCACCTATGGCGCTAATTGAGATGGTAGATCGTGCTGCTGATGCAGAACTAGTTGAAGATGTTACTGCTTAACACTTCGACAGATACAAAAAAAGCCGATTAATTCGGCTTTTTTTGTATCTGCAAGATGTGTAACTTACTTGATTGATAATGAATCTGGTTAGAATCAATCGCGTAATACCGCCTTGTCGATTCAAGTTATTCTTCGTCGTTCTCAATCAATTAGGAACGACGAGTATTGATTCTTGTTTAGTTCAATGGTTCAAACAAGCTAATTAATTCATCAGGACTAAATGCGCTAACTCCAACGCCTTCGTCCCCAAGTATTCCTTGTGCCAATGCACGCTTTCTTTCCTGCATTTTGATTATCTTTTCTTCAACTGTTCCTATGGTGGTAAGTTTGTATGCGAATACTGGGTTCAATTGACCTATGCGATGGGCACGGCCTGTAGCCTGATCTTCTACGGCTGGGTTCCACCATGGGTCATAATGGATAACGGTGTCCGCCGTGGTTAAATTCAGGCCAACGCCACCGGCTTTGAGACTGATGAGAAATAATGGTACATCACCATTCTGAAATTGTTGTACTGGTGTCGCTCGGTCCTGGGTGTCACCTGTTAAACGCACAAATGGTATTTTCAAGCTGTTGAGTTCTGGCTCAATTAAGTCCAGCATTGATGTAAACTGCGAGAACAGTAATACTCTACGGCCTTCTTCTATCATGTCTGGCAATAGGGAAGTTAGCATCTCAAGCTTGGCTGATTGTTGTACGCGATGTGCTGTTGGCAGTTTGAGTAGTCTTGGATCGCAGCATACCTGGCGTAGCTTGAGTAGCGCGTCCAAGATAACAATCTGGCTCTTCTTAAATCCTTTGCTGTCAATTTCCCGACGAATTTTATCTTGCATTACAGCACGTACAGATTCGTATAGATCGCGTTGCGCCCCAATCAGTTCACAGCTGCGAATTATGTCTGTTTTAGGTGGCAACTCGGTAACAACTTGTTGTTTGGTGCGTCGTAGCATGAAGGGCTTGACGCGCTGCGCAAGCGCGATGCTACGCTGTTTATCTTCATGCTTCTCTATCGGATTGCGGAATTGGCGTTTGAACGTATCCGTACTACCAAGTAAACCTGGTAGCAGAAAATGGAACAGTGACCATAATTCACCCAGATGGTTCTCCATCGGTGTTCCTGTTAATGCCAGTCGATGCCTTGCTTGTATCTGATGCACAATCTGAGTGGACAACGCCTTTGGATTCTTGATGGCATGTGCTTCATCAAGTATCAACAAGTGGAACGGTTGTGCGGTGAGGAATTCCTTATCGCGTGCTAATAATGGGTAAGTAGTAAGCACAATGTCATATTGGCCTACGGAATCAAAATGTTGCTTACGTTCCTGACCGTGCAGCAGCAATACTTTTAATTCCGGCGTGAATTTGGCTGCTTCTGCTTGCCAGTTAAACATCAGGCTGGTTGGTGCTATGACTAAACATGGCCGGTCGGCACGACCAGACTGTTTCTCTACCAGGACATGGGCCAGGGTCTGCAGGGTTTTACCTAGACCCATATCATCGGCAAGTATCCCGCCTAAATTGTATTCACGTAAAAACTGTAACCAGTTCAGACCTTCCTGCTGGTATCCGCGTAACGTTGCATTTAATCCGGTTGGTAACGGCACAGGCGCGATGCCGGTGAAGTTTTTCAGCTTCTGCCCTAATGCTAATAAGCGCTCACCACCAAGCCAACGTGGTCGCGCATTAGCTTCTAACTCTGCTAATCGGGTGGCATGGAGTGCATTTAATTCAAGTTTTCCATCTGGGGTAAGGGTGCTTTTGCCGTCAAATAGTTCGACGAGCACTGATAAAATTCCTTGTAAACGCTGTAGCGGTAACGCCAACATGCGCTTATCTGGCAACATGCAGACTAATTTGCGTTTAGGGTCACAGTTAGGATTAGTCAGTTCACGTATTTGTTCTGGACTGTATTGCTGGAAGGTCTGCGCCAGTATAGGCAGCAAACTGATGCGTTCACCATCAACGTCTATGCCTAAATCTAAACTGAACCAGTCATTACCTGATGTTTCCTCGATATCTGCACTGAATTCGTCACCTACTTCCGCTACGCTGTACGGAAATTCTTCAGTCATTTCTACTTTCCAACCGAGTTCACGTAATCTAGGCACGTCTTCAATCATGAAATCGAGCCAGTCTGATGGCTGTGCCAGACTTAGCGTAGTGGATTGCTCTTTGGTTAATGCGAGGGCAGGAAAGAGTACATCGACTTGCGACAAATCGGTGTGTGCCATAATTAGTTGACTGAATTCACGCTCTTGCGGTAAGTCACGTTGAGTCGTGTAGCGTGTGTTGTCTTTGCGGCGACTAATTGATGTATTGGTCGAATGATCGTAGACCCGTATACCGTGATACTCAAATGCAATTTGCGCGCACGCTAGTAAATGAACACTAGTATCATCGCGTCGTTTCCAGTGATCGTTGAGATTTACTGCGATCTCTTGCAGAATCAGAATTGGATTGGGAGGTACTTTATCCAGTTGCAGTGTTGTCAGTGACTGCGGTTCGGGTAAGGTAATGTTTGGTAAACGCTGTTTTAAGGTGTTGGTGATTTCTGCTAATGCTTCACTGGAGATGGGCGGTGAATTAACCAGGATACTGGCTAGATGGTCTGGTACCCCAGTTGCCAGTGCGCCGCACTGCATGGTGTGGGTATTGAGCCACCAAGGTGGCGTGATTGGGAGTATGGTCTCATTTGCATCAAGTGGTACGCTGAGCTGCTGATTGCCTTCTTCATCTGCTATCCAGTTCAATTCGCACTCACGTGTTTCTCCCAGTGTGAGTGTGGGGGCTTCGCTATCCTGCCAGCAAGCGCGGCCACTCATAACCATGTCATGCAGTAATTCTCCACTATGTGGCCCGGTGATTTTTGGATCTGATGGGGACAGTGGGTTGGACTGAAATATTCGTGCGCATAGCTTTCTGTCCAGTTCGCTGGCAACACTGCCACCACGTCCCAGCGCGACTTCGAAAAACTGGGTATAACGCATAGCTTTACCAAATCCACCATCCTTTTTCAGTCGTGAGCGCATTAAGCGTACCGTTAATCCGGATCCATACATAGCTGGAGCCAGCACATAAATCAAACGATAAGCTTCGTGCGGAGGGTATTCGGGTGCGTCGACCTCAGCCAGCGCCTCATCAATTTGGGCTAACCAGCTTTGTGCGGTGTAAGTCGGTTTTTTCGCAGGTACGGCGGACTTTAACGACGTAGGTTGCAAGCTTTGTTCTTGTGCCGGTGGCGTGTGCAGTGTGTGTATGAGTGCCGCGATTACGTGTTTGCAATTACGTCCTATTGGGCAGTCACATGCACCATCTATAATCAGTTTGCCATTACGCATTTGTAAACTGATGCGTTGATGATAAGGCAACGAACGACTGCCTTGTACTTCCCCTAGTAAAAGATTGTTATTGTCGTCATAACTGACATGTTGAACTTTATGTTGTTCATAAATACTCAGCCCGCGATCGTAAAATATGGTCGGGAAGGTTTTTTTAATATCGGCAAGGGTGTATCGAATGTGCATGGGATGGCTTAAGCAAGTAAAGGTTTAAGATAGCGACCAGTGTGGCTATCAGGATGTTGAGCGATATGTTCTGGGGTGCCGCTGGCGACGATATATCCACCACCGTCACCACCCTCAGGACCGATATCGAGTACCCAATCGGCGGTTTTAATTACATCTAAATTGTGTTCGATGACAACCACAGTATTGCCTTGGTCAGCGAGTTTATGAATCACCTTGAGTAGCAGATCAATGTCGGCGAAATGCAAACCCGTGGTGGGCTCATCTAATATGTATAAGGTGCGGCCTGTGTCACGTTTGGAGAGTTCGAGTGATAACTTCACCCGTTGTGCCTCGCCGCCCGACAGCGTTGTCGCTGCCTGTCCAAGTTGGATATAGCCCAGGCCAACGTCTAGCAGCGTACTGAGCTTGCGTGCGACTACGGGGACGGCGTTAAAAAATGCATAAGCGTCTTCTACCGTCATCGCTAATATCTCGGCAATGGTTTTGCCTTTGTAATTGATTTCCAGTGTTTCACGGTTGTAACGTTTGCCGTGACAAACGTCGCAAGGTACATACACATCGGGTAAAAAATGCATTTCGACTTTAATCACGCCATCACCCTGGCACGCCTCGCAACGTCCACCTTTGACATTGAACGAGAAGCGCCCAGGACCATAACCGCGTTCACGTGCAGCAGGTACACCTGCGAACAGCTCACGGATAGGCGTAAATAATCCGGTATAGGTTGCGGGGTTAGAGCGTGGTGTACGACCAATGGGGCTTTGATCCACGTTAATCACTTTATCAAACAAAGCCAGCCCATCAATATGCGTATAAGGCGCGGGTTCAGCTGATGAGCCATACAAATGCCGTGCCATTGCTGCATAGAGCGTGTCGTTAATCAAAGTCGATTTGCCTGAGCCTGATACGCCTGTTACGCATACCAGCAAACCAGCGGGCAGAGTCAGGGTTACGTTCTTCAGGTTGTTGCCGGTCGCGCCAGTGAGCACTAACTGACGTGCGGGATCGACTGCGCGGCGTTGTGCTGGAATCGCAATGCTGCGACGCCCCGATAAATAGGCTGCGGTGAGCGAATCAGGATTCTGCATAATTTGTTCAGGTGTGCCGCAGGCAACTACATGACCGCCATGGACACCTGCACCCGGTCCCATATCCACCACGTAATCTGCCATACGTATGGCATCTTCGTCGTGTTCAACCACGATGACGCTATTGCCCAAATCCCGTAGCCGTCGCAGTGTGGCTAATAAACGGTCATTATCGCGTTGATGTAAGCCGATAGATGGCTCATCGAGCACATACATCACGCCAGTCAGACCCGAGCCTATCTGTGAAGCCAGACGTATGCGCTGGGCTTCGCCGCCAGAGAGCGTTTCTGCGGATCGGTCCAATGACAAATACTCTAGCCCTACATTATTCAGGAACTGCAAGCGTGCAGCGATTTCCAGGATGATGCGTTCGGCGATAGCTTGTTTGTTGCCGGCTAATTGTAGATTCGTGAAAAAAGTAAGTGCCTGCTTCAGTGGCAGTGCAGATAACTCATACAGTGTTTTGCCCGCCACATAAACATAGCGTGCTTCACGGCGTAGTCGTGTGCCGTTGCAACTGGGGCAGGGCTGATTATTCAAATACTTGGAAAGTTCTTCGCGTATGGATTGCGAATCGGTTTCTTTATAACGCCGTGCCAAGGTATTCAAGATACCTTCAAATACATGTAGCTTGGGGCGGCGCTCACCCGGGTAGGTAAATGCCAGTTGCTCTTTGCCGCTACCGGAGAGAATAATGGTTTTGACCGTGTCAGGCAGTTGCTCAAACGGTGTTTCCAAATCAAAGCCATAATGCAGTGCCAGACTTTGTAACAACTGAAAGTAAAATGGATTGCGCTTATCCCAGCCCTTGATTGCGCCTGCCGCTAAAGACAGGTGTGGAAACGCCACCACGCGCTTGGCATCAAAAAACTGGATCACGCCTAATCCATCACACTTAGGACAGGCGCCGGCAGGATTGTTAAAGGAAAATAAGCGAGGCTCAAGTTCGGTCAGTGCGTAATCGCAAACCGGGCAGGCATAGCGTGCAGAGAACAGCGTTTCTGCATTGGTTTCCATATTCACCGCTAGTGCCCGCCCATCAGCATGACGTAACGCAGTTTCAAAAGATTCAGCCAGTCTCTGCTTCACGTCAGCGCGAACTTTTAACCTGTCAACTACCACTGCCAGTGTGTGTTTCTTGTTTTTATCGAGCTTGGGCAGTTCGTCCATCTCATAAACATTGCCATCAATACGCACTCGAACAAAACCTTGCGCACGCAACTCATCGAGCAAATCGACATGCTCACCTTTACGGTCATTGATAATCGGTGCCAAGATCATCAGCTTGGTATCTTCTGGCAAGGCCAATACATGATCAACCATTTGCGATACGGTCTGCGCTGTCAGCGGAATGTGATGTTCAGGGCAATGCGGCTCCCCCACACGGGCGAAAAGCAAGCGCAGATAATCATGAATTTCTGTCACCGTTCCTACGGTCGAGCGTGGATTATGGCTAGTGGCTTTTTGCTCTATGGATATTGCTGGCGATAAACCTTCGATGGAATCCACATCAGGCTTTTCCATCAACTGCAAAAATTGTCGTGCATACGCCGATAACGATTCGACGTAACGGCGTTGACCTTCGGCGTACAGCGTATCAAAAGCTAAAGAAGACTTGCCCGAGCCAGATAACCCTGTAATCACCACCAATTGATTACGCGGTAGGTCGAGCTGTATGTTCTTTAAATTATGCGTTCGTGCACCGCGTATGCGGATATTATCCATGCCTGTCATACTCTAGAAAGGGCTAACCTGTTAATATACCTTTTTTTACTCATGTTCCCAAGCAATGAATAAAGCAGATGTCGATACTGACAAAATGAATGCCAGCGAAGTCCGCGCCAGCGTTGGTTTGGCGAGTATATTCGGTCTGCGTATGTTGGGTATGTTTTTGATATTGCCAGTGTTTGCACTTTACGCGGAACACCTGCCGGGTGGCAGTGACCATACTATGGTTGGATTGGCATTGGGCGCTTACGGATTGACCCAGGCCATGCTGCAATTGCCTTTTGGTATGGCATCAGACCATTATGGGCGTAAGCGCGTTATTTACATTGGTTTGATACTGTTCGCCATCGGCAGTTTTGTCGCAGCCAGCGCGACGACGATAGAAACTATCATCCTAGGTCGTATTATTCAGGGTGCGGGTGCGATTTCGGCGGCAGTTACTGCATTGCTAGCAGACTCCACGCGTGAGGAGCATCGTACTCACGCCATGGCGATGATAGGCGGCACCATCGGGGTGACTTTTGCCGCGTCACTCGTGCTCGGTCCCGCGTTGTACCAGTATATTGGCATGCACGGTATATTCTTGCTTACTGCTGTGTTGTCACTCACCGCGATGGCAGTAGTTAAATGGTATATTCCCGATCCTGTCCATAGCCAGTTTCACTTGGATGCGGAGACGAGTCCTGCCAAGCTGGGCGAGGTGTTGCACAATACCCAATTGCTACGCTTAAATTTCGGCATTTTCGCGCTGCATGCTGCCCAAATGGCAATGTTTGTGGTCATTCCTTTTGCGCTGCGTAGCACAGGTAATCTCGACATCAATCATCATTGGGAAGTGTATTTACCTGTTGTTGTCATCGCCTTTATCGTCATGGTGCCCGCAATTATCTACGGCGAGAAGCGGGCTAAATTAAAGCAGGTTTTTGTCGCTGCTGTTGCACTCATGCTCATGGCGCAAATTGGTATGGCGGCCAGTATGCAACATTTCTGGGGTATAGTCGGCGCCTTGCTGGCTTACTTCATCGCTTTTAATGTGCTGGAAGCAACCTTACCCTCAATCATTTCAAAAATTGCACCTGTTGGTTCCAAAGGTACCGCGATAGGGGTTTATAATACCTCGCAGTCGATGGGCTTATTCGTTGGTGGTGTGGTGGGTGGCTGGTTGTCGCAACATTATGGTTACCCTGCAGTATTCATGTTTAGTGCCAGTTTGATGGCGCTATGGTTGATTGCCGCAGTGGGGATGCGTACGCCACCCGCGGTACGGACTCGTATGTTCCGCCTGGGTGTGTTAACAGCGCATCAAGCCGATCTGCTGAATCAAAAATTACGTGAAATACAAGGTGTGCATGAATCCACGGTGGTTGCTCAAGAGGGCATCGCCATTATGAAAGTAGCCCAGCTAGGCTGGGATGAAGCGAGCGCGACTAAATTGATAGAGGAGAGCAAAAATGGCGTCAGTAAATAAAGTTATTTTAGTAGGTAATATCGGTAAAGATCCGGAAATTCGCTATATGCCTAGTGGTGATGCTATGGTTAATTTAACCTTGGCAACAACTGACAATTGGAAAGATAAAAACGGTGAAAAACAAGAGCGTACTGAATGGCACCGTGTCGCTATATTCGGCAAGCTTGCTGAAATCGCAGGGCAGTATTTAAAAAAAGGCTCGCAGGTTTATTTTGAAGGTAGCTTAAAAACGCGCAAATGGATCAATAAAGAAGGCCACGATCAATACACCACTGAAATTATCGCTGACAAAATGCAGATGCTAGGTGGACGTAGCGGGGGTGGTTCAGCCAGTATGGATGATAGTGGCGGTTATCCAGAAAGTCGTCCAGCCCAGCGCGCGAGTGCACCTGCGTCGAATAATGCGCCTGCTAAATCCAGTAGCCCTAGCTTTGAAGATATGGATGATGATATTCCGTTCTGACGGCTACCATGTAATTATTTGTTAGTGTTTAATAAAAAAGCCACTGTTTTCAGTGGCTTTTTTATTGAATTTCTAAAATGCAAAATGCAAAATGCAAAATGTAAAAAATTGTTGCTTAGAAATGCTATATGTAATATCTGGACGCTTACTGAGTACCTTGAATTTTGTGCACGTTGATTAACAATGTACGCTGGCGAACAGATGTGCCGGAGCAAGAGCATCTAGTATGAATAAGCGAGCATAGGTGCCGCACGCCTTTGGCACCTATGCCGTCGATGTTGGTTGTCGAACTCGCAGTCATGCAAAAACACCAAAGTAAGGACGTTCCTCAGGAACATGAACAAGGGCAGGGCCGGAATCGCAATGAGCAACGCAAGTTTTGCCGGTCTGTATTTTGAGTAAGTTAATCAACAAGCAATAACAACAGGAGGTATGACATGAAACGTTTTCTGATTGCTGCGGCATTAGCCGCTACCACCATTGCCACCCCGGTACTTGCTGCTGACGTCGGTGTCTCGGTCAACGTTGGCCAGCCCGGCTTTTATGGTCGACTTGATGTCGGTGGCTATCCGCCACCGCAGTTGATTTATCGTCAGCCTATGGTAGTCCAGCCGGCAGCGAGGCATCGTCAGCCGATTTATATGCGCGTACCGCCAGGCCATGCCAAAAATTGGCGTAGGCACTGTCGGCAATACAACGCCTGCGGTGAGCGCGTCTACTTTGTGCGGGATAACTGGTACAACTACGAGTATGCGCCACGTTACCGGAAACAACATCGTGACCGTCGTAACGAACGCAGGAATGATCATCATGGGTATCAGGGCAACGATCATGGACATAGCCGAAATTACTAGGCTAGCACGACCTTCCGGGCATCTGCTTTAGGCGGCGTCTGACGCCCCGCACCTGATCTGTTTGTCAGGTGCGGATTTGTTGCCGGCGATAGGTATCGGGCTGAAGAGGGGATTGCAATGAAAATTTCAAAACAATACAAATTAATTGGTATTTCGATGTTGCCGGTTACGGGGTATGCGGCTTCGCTTAATCCCATCTACAAAAGCCTCGCTGAATAATCGCGTAGCTGACGCCCATTCCGGATTCGAGTTCGGCGAAAGCAGTATCTTGCGTCAGCCGCGCGTTAGCTACCCCGAATTAGAACAAGGAAAATATCATCGACATCAAAGAATTCGGATTTTCGCCAAGCACACGAAATGCGTTGCGTAATGATCAGGAAACCGAGTCGCTGCGCTCGGAACTTTTCAGCATCGAGCAACTGAAGCGCCACGCAGTAACGCTGGCTGGCCAACATCACATCGACCCACATTCTGGTCGGGACAAGCTGTTGCCACGACTGGCGGACAATGCGCGCGTGCTGCTGGCGGCGTACGACGTTGTGACCGCCGCAGCCACGCAGGATCAACAGCTCATGCCAGCAGAAGCCTGGCTGCTCGACAATTTCTATCTGATCGAACAGCAGATCGCTCTGGCGCGTCGGAATCTGCCGCGCGGCTACAGTCGGCAGTTGCCGCGGCTGGGTGATGGGTCCGTCAGCCGGTTGTCCGCGCATCTACGACCTGGCGCTGGAATTGATCTCGCACATGGATGGCCGCGTTGACAGCGACAATACCAACCAGTTCATCGCTGCCTACCAGACTGTCGAAGCGGTTACCCGCGAGGTCTTAAAGGTGAGAATATTCTTCTCGAAGCACGCATCTTGGCCGTTGCTGATGTGTTGGAATCCATGGCCTCGCACCGACCCTATCGGCAAGCTTTGGGCCTGGATATAGCCGTCAAGGAAATCGAGGCGCATCGCACCATATGGTTTGATCCAGACGTGGTGGATGCAATGCTACGTCTATTACGCGATAAGGGTTATCAAATACCTGATTGATTATTTAGTGAGGCTGCTGCCAATTACGCGCGAATGTTGCAAACTGTTCTGTACTTAGCGGCTTGCTGTGATAGTAGCCTTGTACTTCATCACAGTTATGAATACGCAGAAAATCGAGTTGCTCCGCAGTTTCCACGCCTTCGGCAATAGTTTGAAATCCCAGGCTATGCGCCATATTGATAATGGCAGTGACGATAGCTTTGTCTTCGGGGTCGGTGTTAATGTCGCGAATAAAGGACTGGTCAATTTTGAGCTTGTATATCTTGAATTTTTTCAGGTAGTTCAGTGATGAATAACCTGTGCCAAAATCGTCTATCGACATGCGCACACCACGGCCATGTAAATTATCCATTACTGCGATGGCCTCAAGCGGTTCATCCATAGCAACACTTTCGGTAAGCTCCAATTCTAGGTATTGTGCGGGTAGACCTATCTCATTGAGAAGTGAAGTGATCAGGTCGGGCAAGCCGGCGTGACGGAATTGCAATGCGGATAAGTTGACAGCAATAATCATCGGCGGTATGCCAGCATCTATCCAGAATTTGAGTTGCTGGATAGCGGTGCGCAACACCCATGCGCCGATTTTGTAAATCTGCCCGCTGTCTTCGGCAATCGGAATGAATTCTGTGGGTGAAATTAATCCTAATTCAGGATGATGCCAGCGTAATAAAGCTTCTGCACCGATGAGTTTTCCTGTGCTGATGTTGATCTGGGGCTGATAATTGACCGCCAGTTGATTTTGTTCCATAGCGCGCCGAAGTGCGTTTTCTAGCATGAGATTGCGCGCGGATTTAGCCTGCATTTCTTCGGTGTAGTAGCGATAACTGTTGCGACCTGAATTCTTGGCGCGATACATGGCTACATCGGCATGCTTAATTAGGGTGTCAAAATCGGTACCATTTTGCGGATAAATTGCGATACCTATCGAGGCGGTGAGTATGAGCTCATGCTCTTGGATACGGTATGGGTGTGCAGCGGCGGCGAGGAGTTTTTCTGCAACATATGCGGCAGCATCAGGGTGGGTATCAGGTAAAACCAGAATAAATTCATCACCTCCCAAACGGGACACGGTGTCTTCATCGCGTATCAGTTTTTGCAGACGTTGTGCAAGTTCGACTAATAATGCATCCCCAACACGGTGTCCAAGATTGTCATTGATATTTTTGAAATGATCGAGGTCCAAGAATAGGACAGCGAGCGGTGTACCTGCCCGCTGCGCTATGCTGATGGACTGCTGCGCGCGGTTCTCAAGTAGTAAACGGTTAGGTAAATGGGTGAGTGGGTCAAAGTGGGCCAGGTAATGGATATTGCTTTCATCTCGCTTGCGCTCTATGGCGATGGCGATGAAGTGCGCCAACATTTCAATTAGTTGCATATCGCCCTGGCTGGGTGATGCGGGAATATGGCTATAGACGGCAAAAGTACCCAAGATTTTCTGCTGGCTGCCGATGATGGGTTCTGACCAGCATGCCGCTAATTCAGCCTGGGTAGCAATGGTCAGGTAGTTCGTCCAATAAGGGTGATGCGCAATATCCTCGACGATGGTGCGCTGCCCCGTATAAGCAGCATTGCCGCAAGAACCAACCCTTGCACCGATTTCCACGCCATCAACTGCCGTATTGAAAAAATCGGGCAGGCTGGGTGCGGCTGCAACATGCAAAGTTTGTTTGTTTGAGTCCAGCAACAGGATGCTGCAAAGCCTGCCGGGTTTAAGCTCTTCTACCTTATGGGCAATGGTTGCCAAGATCTCGTCGAGTGACTTATCGCTGGTAATCAACTCCAGCATGAAAATACGTTGCTCGGTCATTATTTGGGTGTGTTGCTGTTCTGCCTGACGTGCAAAATTAGCTAAGGCAAAATCGATATCAGTGGCCATTTCCTCCAGTAGTTTTTGTGCCGTATCGTCAAAGGCGTACGTTTGAGCGCTATACATATTAAATACACCGACAATGTTGCCGTCACAGTGTATGGGCAAAGTGGCAGAAGCTCCCCAGCCATAGGATTTGCCAAGCTCATGCCAGCGCGCAGCAGCGGGGTCGTTGAGGAAATCCTGACAATAGTATGGACTATCCATGAAAATGGATTTCACCGTAGGACCGGAAGCATTAACGTTTTGGGTATCCATGACAATATCGATGTTATCAAGATAGTCAGTACCTTCGCCATATTTGCCGACTGGCATGATTTGTTGCGTGGTCGGATCTAGCCAGCCTATCCAGGCCATTTTCATGCCGCCGTACTTTACGGCAACTTCACAAATTTTGGCAAATAGTTCAGCTTGATCATTGCTGCGCACAATGGCCTGATTGCACTGACTTAATGCGGCATAGAGATTGGTCATGCGCAGCATTTGCGCGCGTGCGAGATTTCTGGCGGTGTCAATTTCGTTGAGCTTGGTTTGGGTTGCAGCCAGCCAGCCTAGTACGCTGTTTTTCATGCCATGGGATACGGGAATAAGCGGATAGAACTTGCCTTGAGCCAGTTTTTCTACCTGTTGGTATATCACATCTAATGAGCCGCCGAGCATCCGCTGCACATTGCGGTAAATACGCCACAGGGTATAAAACAGTACCAGCGCTAGCATGATAAATGCCCAGCGTAACTGGATCGCTATGGTCTTGGCTGCTTCAACACTGGCATTGGTACGGGTGGCCATCATGTGTTGAAATTCGTTGATAGGCCGCATGATAGTGGCTTTATCTTGATAATAGCCGGGTGATTGCAGCATCGCCAGCGCATCAACGTGCATCCCTGAAAATGGCTGTGCTGCACTCTTTTCTACCAGCTTGAATGCAGCCAGTTCGGTCTGGGTGAGTGCGTCTGAGTTGGCTTTAGCGAAAGCGAGTTTGGCAAATTCAGCATCGGTAAAGTGTGCTTTTCGCATCAAATCCAATAAGGTGATAGTTTGATGGCTGAACGGGCGGGGACGCTGATTATCTGACTGCACCAAATCCCAATAGATGTTTTCATAATGTTCTGGACGTGCGCGCTTACCATTACGGATGTCGAGTATTTCTTGATAATGTTGTTTGTAAATAGGGTTGCCGGTTGCTGCGTAAGCACGAGCCATGCGGGTTAAGTCATCAGACGACTGGCGAAGTTCATCGGCCAGCAGATAGGACTGTAAGCGTAATTCGTTGGCGACGTCGATGGCTTTTTCGGCACGGACATATACAGTAAAGGCAGCAATGAGTGCGATATAAATGGCCAATGTGAGCCATAAGTAGGCCGAGAAACGGCTACTATTTTGGGTGGGTTTCATTACCTGCAATACCATCAAATCAGACAAGGTTGCGGTATTAGACCGTGATTCAGTTGAGGCGTCAATGTGAGCCAGTTCTGCGCTTGTATAAGCTGATGCTCGACTAAGTTAAAAGCGATATTTAAGGATGATTTCAGCAAATATCGCATATCTGAATATGCGTTTGGCATTGGTCATTGGCTATGACTGAGTGGTGTATTCAGGCACCCAGTTTTTCAACATGTGTTTGACTTCGACTTCGCTGATGATGTGTTCCTGGTTGAGCCAGGTCACCGCATATGTCAGCCATGCATCATCCACCGTGCGGGCTTGGGCAATACGTAGCTTGGGGTGTGGCGTGGTAAGGGTGTGTTCATCGTCGGCGAGGAGCTCTTCGTAAAGCTTCTCGCCTGGGCGTAGTCCTGAATAAACGATTTTGATATCGTTTTCGCTAAAGCCTGACAGTCGGATCATGTCGCGGGCGAGGTCGGCGATTTTGACAGGTTCGCCCATATCCAGTACAAATATTTCACCACCATCGCCCATGAGTCCCGCTTGTAACACCAATTGGCAAGCCTCAGGGATAGACATGAAATAACGGGTGATATCAGGGTGGGTGACGGTAATCGGTCCGCCTAGCGCAATTTGTTCCTGGAATTTTGGGATGACGCTGCCAGAGCTGCCGAGCACATTGCCAAAGCGTACTGCAACGAAACGTGTGCGCGGCGTGTCGGTGGGCGCTGCGTGCAGACTTTGGCAAACCATTTCGGCGAGGCGTTTGGACGCCCCCATCACATTGGTGGGGTTGACCGCTTTATCGGTGGAAATGAGGACGAACTTGGCGACACCATGGCGCTGTGCTGCGTGGGCGAGGGTATAAGTACCTAGCACATTGTTGCGCATTGCTTGCCAGGCATTGCTTTGCTCCATTAACGGCACATGTTTATAGGCGGCGGCGTGAAAAATCACGCTGGGTTGATGTAGGCTGAGCAGGTTGTCTATCACTGCTGCATGCTTGACATCACCGATGGCGCACAGAATGTTGACGTTGGGGAATGCAGCGTTAAATTCCTGTTCGATTTTGTACAGTGCAAATTCACTCATCTCCAATAGCAGCAGTAATTTGGGTTGGAAACGCGCAATCTGACGGCACAGTTCCGAGCCGATAGAGCCGCCTGCACCACTGACCATGACCACCTGACCGTGTATGAGCTGTTGCAAACCCGCGTCATCGAGTTGCACGGGATCGCGTCCTAATAAATCGTCTAATTCAATTTTGCGTAACGCAGATACGGTCACTTTGCCGCTGGCGAGGTCGTCGAATGCGGGAACAGTAAGTGCATTGACATTGGCTTCCGTACATATCTGTGCAGCATGGCGGCGCACGCTATGGCTGGTTGACGGCATCGCAATCACGGCGTGTTGCACGTTAAGTTTTTCCGCATGCTTCGCCAGGCTGTCGATCTTACCCAGCACAGGCACGCCGTACAGATCGCGTCCCTGCTTGGTCGGCATGTCGTCGAGTAAACCTACTACGCGCCATTCACGGCTTTGCGCCAGTTCGCGCACTAAAGAAGCCGCCGCGCCACCCGCACCGAGGATGATGATAGGCTCGCGTTCAGTCGCCAGCGCGCCAAACCGATGCTCCTTCCATGCCCGATACGCCAGACGACTACCGCCCATGATCAGCAGTAGCAATATAGGATCCAGCACCAGCACCGAACGCGGCACAACGGCTTTGATTTGAAACATAAACAACGCCAGTGGAATCAGCAACGCCGCTACACCCACAGCAAACAAAATACGTCGTAAATCAGGCAGGCTGGCAAATCGCCATATCCCCCGATACAAACCAAAGCGCCAAAAAGCCAATGCCTGTAACGGCATGACCCAAGCCAATGTACCTAGTGCACTTGGCCAGAATTCAGTGGGGATGTTCAGGTTGAATCGCAACCAATAAGCGCCAAGCCAGGCCAGGCCAGCAGCAGTTAAGTCATGGAGGAATGCGAGTAGTATGCGGGAGTTGAAACTGGAGGCCATAGTAATTCCAAAACAAATTTTAGATAGCAAACATGTAGCAATTGCTGCTTATTACGACGGCAGCTTAATAGGATCAAATATAACGGTTAAGTATAACCGATATTCTGGATGCGCTTTGCGAGTGAGCTTATGTGCTTTGTTCGTTATATCGCCACTCATTGATTAAAGCATACCAATTGCCAGCAACTAACACGACATAGGCGATTGCTGTGATAAATAATCCAACATAAAGTTGGTAATGTATAAACAGAAATAGCGTTAGGAACATCATCCAGTTAAAAGCAATAAAAATGCTATCCATAATGGAAAGGTGTCGCAGATGATTGGTATAGAGTACCAGTGTGCTTGCTGAGATGGCGGATGCTAATGTCATAGCTAGTGAAATGCCAGCGACACCTATTGTCTTGGACAATACTGAGCCGACCACAATAGTCACTATTAAACCAAATAATGCCGATATCATGATGATGCTGCTACGCTGATGGGCGCTAATATATTTGGTGGCGACTAAGGCGCTTGCAAAGAAAGGTAATTGAATAACGGCATACTCAATGACTTTGCTTAAGCTGATTAAATCCTGTTCTGTTAATTTGCTATGGGCAAATAAAATATTGATAGTGGGTTCAACTAAAAAAGTCAGTAATAGCGTGGCAGGTATGCTAAGTAACGTCAACAATAATAAGAAAAAAGCAAAGTCGGATTTTGCTTGGGAGTGTTCAAGTTTAGCAATCAATTTTGAAAAATAGGGTAATAATACAGTGTTAATGCCAATGCCTATTACACCTGTAATGAGCAACATTACCTTAATGCCTAAACTAATGATAGCCACGCTACCAATCACTAAAGTCGCAGCCAAGGCATTGGCGATGGGGATTAAAAGCGCCGACGATAACGCGGTTATCACCAGGAATATATATTGCTGTATGGGTAGTTGATTTAACGTTGTAAATCGGTAACTTAGGTAAGTTGGTAGTAATTGATGGCGATTTAACGCATATATCACCAGCATTAGGTTTGCTATCACACCCATGAGCATGGCATAGGCAACTGGATAAATGCCGTGTTCTGTTCCAAACAAAATAAGCGCAGCAAAGGCTATGGTAGGCACGACAAGTTGTGCCATTGTAGGAAATGTTATTTTGCCGACGGCGGTTAGCGCAGCGTTGCCAAGTATGGTTAATCCACCTACCCATAAGATTATTAAATAAATATGTGTAATGTCGCTTATTGCACTAAGTTCAGCAACGCTATAGTGCCAGTTTAGTAGTATGAATAACTGTGGCAAGAGTGCAAATAAGGCTACGGCCAATGCAGCCAATAGCGCACTTATCGCGATAGATGCAGAAAATAAAAGGTGATTAGCACTTTCTGGATTGTTATGACGCATTGATGTGTAAGCGGGAATAATGGCTGCACCGGCGGGTATTGCAAACACGGTGACTAATAACATAGGCATCATTGTCCCTAGGACGAAGCTATCCATTTCGCTACCCATACCAAACCAGCGCGTCATTAAAAAGTCACGTGCAAAAAAGCCTAATGAACAGATTAAGGTGAGTGCAGAAACCATGAGTGCTGAACGAATCACTACCTTTTTGCCATCTGTAGAGGTCTGAGTAATAGTGGGTTCTGCATTTCCGATCTTAGGTGCGGTGATGACTTTAGTGGAGGGCTTGTTAAATTGGCGGGCTAAAAAAGTAAGCCAACCCGCTATCCCTATTAGTATTAATAGGAATTCATAAGCGTATCGCGCACGGTATAGCGTACCTATATTGGGACCAACAAAGCTAAACACGGTGATGAAAAACAGCGCAAACAGTAAGGTGATAGTGAGTTGAACTGAGCGTCGATATAGTAATGTCAGTAATATGCCAGGCGCGACAATATACCAAATAATGGTTTCGGCTATGACACCAAGTTTGGGCAAGCTGAGCTTTTGTAACCAGGTATTTGGAAATGGGGCAAATACACCGACTTGTAAAGCGCGAGGCAGATAAGCGAGGATAGAACCAACTGAATTGGGCTGATCATCAGCATCAACCAAGGTATTTGCATTCACGAATAGGTTGTATGAAATCATACCTACGCGTGTTTTTGCGGCAGTTTCTAAATAGTCAGCTACAAAATGAGGTATGTATGGCGCGTTTTGCCAAGCCCATGCTACGGCTGGTTGGTTGGTTGGGCTACTGAGTAGTTTTCGTAAAGCATGCCGTCATTGGGGGTTTGGGGCATGAGTTTATATGCGCCCAATGTTAAGGCAATGGCGGTGACATACAACAAGAAGGTTTGATTGCGCTGAGGTGCGCGCGTCCAGAACAGCCAAGGGATAGTTATAAACGCGATTAAAGTAGTAATAACTATGATCAGTTTGATGTAGTAGGGTTTGACCAATACGGCTAGAAATATACCGATGACAAACCAGAATAAATACATGGCTCCGCGTTGTTTGCTATGTGGCTGATATAACATCAACAGTGAATATAAAATGAGCAACGCGCCTGCAATGACAAAGCTGTCTTTGAGTGGTTGGCTATACCAGCTTAATGCTGAGGGGAAAACGACGAACAAACTTGCAGCAATTAATCCCGCTACGTTACCGGTGCGTCCCGGCCATATTTCTCGACCTATTCGTAATAGTAAATAGGCGCTACTGGCGTGGAGCAAGGCATTGATAGGGATAATAAGTGACGGGTCAGTTGAATTAAATAAAACGTAGAGCGCAGATAGAATGCCAACATTACCTGTGGTTCCTGTTTGGTTGGGCCAGAGTGACCAGGTTGCCCAACCATGTTCATGAATGTTCTTGGCAATTAAAATAGCAGTTTGCTGAAAATAGACTGCGTCATTTTTGAGTAACCCAGAACCACCGTGCAAAGACGGCAGCATGGGTAGTAATATCTTGGTGAATAGGAGGGCAGCCGTGGTCGCAAAACAAAAAGCAAATAACCATAAATATCGCGCCTGTAAAGTTCTGTTTGTGACGTAAGACATAATCTTGTTATTTTGTGTGGTTGGGGTGCCCCGAATTATACTCCCAATCTACCGTCCTCGACCGCCACTTCGGTGCGGGCTGCTAGGCGCACGGGCTGCTGGTTTAGCTGCTGGACGTGCGCCGTTACCTGCGGCTGGGCGGCGGTTTTGTCCGCCACCATTGCCACTACGTTGGCTACCGTTCAGAATTGGCTCGGCCTGGATACGCGGATCAACTTCAAAGCCAGGGAACACTTCGGCGATGATTTGGGTCTTGGTTAAGCGTTCGATCGCGGTGAGGAGCTTGAGTTCGTCGACACAAACCAATGATGTGGCAACACCTTCGCTACCCGCGCGGCCAGTACGGCCGATGCGGTGAACGTAATCTTCAGCGACGTTAGGTAGTTCAAAGTTAACAACGTGCGGCAATTCGCTGATGTCGATACCGCGAGCAGCGATGTCGGTAGCGACCAGCACTTGCAACGTACCGTCTTTGAATGTCTTGAGCGCACGAGTGCGGGCAGCCTGGCTTTTATTGCCGTGTATCGCCATGGAAGGAATGCCGTCTTTATCGAGGTTTTCTGCCAGGCGATTAGCGGCATGTTTGGTGCGAGTGAAGACCAGTACCTGGAACCAGTTATTGTCTTTAATCAGCTTGGTGAGCAATTCACGTTTGCGTTCGCGATCAACCGCATAAGCATTTTGTGCAATTAGCGTGTTAGTGGCATTGCGGCGCGCGACTTCTATCGTGGTTGGCTTGATGAGCAAGCTATCTGCCAGCGCTTTGATTTCATCGGAGAACGTCGCAGAGAACAGCAGGGTTTGGCGCTGCTTGGGGATCAGCGCCATGATTTTTTTGATGTCGCGGATAAAGCCCATGTCGAGCATGCGGTCAGCTTCGTCGAGTACCAGAATTTCAACCTGCGATAAATCCACTGTGCGTTGTTGCGCGTGGTCGAGTAAACGACCGGGTGTCGCAACCAATATATCTACACGCCCACGCAGCTTCTGGATTTGTGGATTGATGTTGACGCCGCCAAACATCATCATCGACTTGAGCGGCAAATATTTGCCATATTCCCGCACGCTTTCCTCAACTTGCGCTGCGAGTTCACGGGTCGGCGTTAAAATCAGAGCGCGTATCGGGTTGCGGTCAGATTTGGCGGGTATGGTGGATAAACGGTGCAAAATCGGCAATACAAAACCAGCGGTTTTGCCCGTGCCCGTTTGCGCGCCACCCAGTAAGTCGCCGCCAGTCATGACGACGGGGATGGCTTGTGCCTGGATAGGGGTAGGTTCAGTATAACCGCGCTCAGTAACCGCGCGAACGATGGCTTCGGACAAGCCTAGAGTAGCAAATGACATAAATTTCCTGAAAACAGATCGGCCTGTCGTTACT
Organism: Burkholderiales bacterium; assembly: GCA_038217005.1. Lineage (GTDB taxonomy): Bacteria > Pseudomonadota > Gammaproteobacteria > Burkholderiales > Sulfuriferulaceae > Sulfuriferula. The sequence continues at coordinate 7,742 of JBBQPT010000033.1, read as the reverse complement.
TTAAGCGTAACGCCAGTCTAGGGCAGGCAGATGGAGAGAATAAACCAGAATTGTTAGCGCTAGGACTGGAGCAGGCTAATCAAGAGCCTGCATTATAACAGATTAACCAGTGGATATCCGTCATGTTGTTGACGGTAAATTATGTATGATTTACTCTCTCAATGTTGTCAGGTTTTGTCTTGGCAATAATTGGGTATTTTAAAAGCTAGGGGAGAAAGAAATATGAATTATAAATTGAACATTATTATGAGTGCCGTCGCGCTGAATATGATTACATTACCTGTAGCTCATGCAGAGTTGATTCGGGGTGTGGAACAGCAGATTAGCCACCAGCCTTGGGAAAATGACAACATGCCTACTGGTAAGGGTTGGGCCGTTAAAGCGCCTGCTGGTCAAGGTTATGCTGTTAGTGCTGGACGTAAATCTACTGGCGCAAATGGAATAAACTATCATGGTGGTCCCGTCATGTTGGGCACGACCAATGTTTACTATATTTGGTATGGCAATTGGGCTGGCAATACAGCGACCAGTATCTTGCCTGACTTGATGGGCGGACTTAGCGGTTCGCCTTATTACAATATCAACACGACTTATTACAACGCGAGCAACGTCGCTGTGACTAATTCAACGTTGCTGAAAAAGAGCGTAAGCGATAATTATTCGCGCGGCAAGGTGCTGGCAGATACTGATGTGGCCGCCATTGTGACGGGTGCGATTAGTAATGGTTCGCTGCCAGTTGATGCAAATGCAGTGTATTTTGTGCTGACTTCGGCTGATGTGACTGAAACTTCTGGTTTTTGTACCTCTTATTGTGGCTGGCATACGCATGGCACTGTCAGTGGTCAGGATATCAAATATGCGTTTGTCGGTAATCCTGATCAATGCCCAAGTTCCTGCGCGGCGCAAACAACCAGCCCTAATGGGAACGCAGGGGCGGATGGTATGGCGAGTGTGCTGGCACACGAGCTCGAAGAGGCAGTAACCGATCCGGATTTGAATGCCTGGTATGACAGTACAGGTAAAGAGAATGCGGATAAATGTGCCTGGAAATTTGGCACCACCTATACTACTAGCAATGGTTCCATGGCGAATATGAAGTTGGAGGCGCGTGACTACCTCATACAGCAGAACTGGCTAAATGCTTCTGGCGGTTTGTGTACATTGTCACACTAAAAGTTATGCTGTCGGGTGTGAAATGCACCCGATAGTTTCCTTGATGAGAGGTGCGTTATGAAACAGCTGATTTTATGGTTGCTGGTTAATGTTGTGATGAGTGCAAGCAGTTACGCTGCGGATAATGTTGTTTCGGTGACCCGACTGGTTGTCGTGTTTAGTCAATTGGCTGAAGAATTGGATGTGGCTGCGAAGCATGCCGATTCTCGGGTTGTGGATAAACTGTTAGCACCAAATTTTGAAATGCGGATCGGGGCGATGCCTGGCAATCCTGTACCGCGTGCTGTCTGGTTGCGTCAAATGCAAACCAGTCCTGACGTTAAATTAGCGCTAGCGCAAATGGCTGTACATGATTTAGGCAGCGTAGCCGTCGTCAGTTATCTGGATAAGCGGGCAACATTAAAAGACGATGTTTATATTGTTGACGTATGGAAAAAGCAAGATTTGAATTGGCAGTTGGCGGTGCGTTATGCCAGCCCTGCCGGGCGTGCTGATTTTGTTATTCCTGGGGCTGTGTTGGATGCGCCTCAGCTGGACAAACGCTACTAGTTGTTATTTCCCACGCATAAACATCTTATCTAATTCCGCCAAACTGATTTGAAACCAGGTCGGTCGACCATGATTGCATTGGTTGGCTCGCTCGGTTATTTCCATGTCTCGCAGTAGTGCATTCATTTCGGTGATAGTTAATTGTCGGTTAGCCCGCACAGCGCTGTGACAAGCCAATGTGCTCAGGCGTTCGTTGCGTTGTTCGGTAAGTGCGTTACTTGCACCTGAAGTGCGCAGTTCGTGGAGCAAATCCCGTGCGAGTTGAGCGGGATCGGCAGATTGCAATAGTTGTGGCACCGCGCGAATAGCGAGGCTGGTAGGTGAGAGTTGTGCGATTTCAAAACCCATGGTGGCCAAGGTGTCGGCATGTTCATTAGCCGTGGCGACGTCCAGATTGTCAACGTTAATGGCAACAGGAATGAGCAAGGGCTGGCTGGCAATAGTTTGCTGATCGAGCGCAGTTTTGAATTTTTCATACATGATGCGCTCATGTGCAGCATGCATGTCGACGAGGACTAATCCTGCCTGATTTTGCGCCAGGATATAGATGCCGTGGAGTTGCCCGAGTGCGTAGCCTAACGGATGCGCGTCAGTGTTGGGTTGTGGCGCGGGTGGCGCAGTGTCGCGCATCATTAAATCATAATAGTTTGCAGGTTGTGCTATCCCCAGCGGGATGGGTGCCTGGTACGATGGGGTATAGGGGCGGGGTGCGTAGTTTGGCAGCGTGCCGCTACTGATGTGGGTGGTATCGGCAGTGGTTTCGCCGATTTGTATCGTTGCGGCAGGCGTTTGCCCTGCGCGACCAGCCAGCGTTTTATTGATGGCATGATAAATAAATTGATGTACAGCGCGACTATCACGAAAACGCACTTCGGTCTTGGCCGGGTGGACATTTACATCCACTAGTGCAGGATCTAGGGTCAAAAACAGGCAATAAGCGGGATGGCGGTCATGGTGCAATATATCGTGGTAGGCCTGTTTGAGCGCATGTGCCAGCAATTTATCGCGCACAAACCGCCCATTCACAAACATATATTGCGCATCGCGACTGGCGCGGGAATACGCGGGTAATGCGCTCATGCCATGTATGCTCAGGCCCGCCGTAGTTTCAGCAACGCTGACGGCCGCCTGATTGAAATCCGTTCCAAGTACAGCGGTAATCCGTTCCACCATGTCTTGTCCACGCCAAAGCTGCGCGGCGCGGTCGTTGTGATGCAAGCTAAAACTGACATCTGGTCGAGCCAGGGCAATGCGCTGAAAAACGTCGTTGCAATGCGCATATTCGGTTGCTGCAGATTTAAGGAATTTGCGCCGGGCGGGGGTGTTAAAAAACAAATCACGCACTTCGATCGTCGTGCCTGCTGCGAGCGCGGTGGGTTGTACCTCGCCCGCTGCCGCGCCGTCAGCGCGAATTTCATAGGCCAGTTCGGCTCTATGGGCGCGACTGGCTAAACGCACTCGTGCAATCGAGGCAATGCTTGCCAGTGCCTCGCCACGGAAACCCAGGCTGGCGACGCACTCCAGATCCTCCAGGCTGCTGATTTTGCTGGTGGCATGACGAGCGAGGGCTAAATTCAATTGGGCCGCATCTATTCCTACGCCATTATCTGCGACACGCATTAATTGCGTGCCACCCAATTCCAGATGTACGCGGATTTCTGTTGCGCCCGCGTCCAGGCTGTTTTCCAGCAACTCCTTGAGCGCAGCGGCAGGGCGCTCAACTACTTCACCGGCGGCAATCTGGCTGATGAGGATGTCGGGGAGGTGGTGGATGATAGGCATGCTGAATTAGTCCCTGATCGCCATCTTCGACCTGGCTGTTGCCGGATTGCTGGCAAAATAGCGTTTGATGCCGTCCACAATCGCCGTAGCGAGTTTGTCCTGATAGGCATCATCGCCAAGTCGGGCTTCTTCTTCCGGGTTGGAGATGAATGCGGTTTCTACCAGGATGGATGGGATGTCAGGTGCTTTGAGCACAGCGAAACCAGCTTCTTCTACTTCACCCTTATGCAGGCGGTTAACTTCAGATAGCCGGTTGAGCACTGAGCTTGCTAAGCGGCGACTGTCGGTGTTGGTGGCAGTTTGCGAGAGGTCGATCAGGGTTTTGGCGAGGTTTTTGTCTTTCACGCCCACATTCACGCCGCCAACCAAGTCAGCATCGTTCTCGGATTTGGCCAGCCAGCGTGCAGCGGCGCTGGTTGCACCATGCTCAGACAGAGTAAATACGCTGGAGCCGCGTGCGTCTGGACGGATGAAAGCATCGGCGTGGATGGAAACAAATAAGTCGGCATTGAGACGGCGAGCCTTATTGACGCGTTCAGCCAGCGGGATAAAGAAATCACTGTCACGGGTGAGCACAGCGTGCATATTGTCGATGGCATCGATTTTGGCTTTAACGCGCTTGGCAACAGCGAGGGTGATATTTTTTTCCAGTGAGCCATTTGCGCCGTGCGCACCAGGATCCTCACCACCGTGTCCAGCGTCAACGGCGACGGTGATCAGGCGAGTAATGACATAGTTGGATTTTTTGTTGGGTCTATCGGTTTTATCTGTGGATTTAATAGTTTTATCACTGGTGTCGCTAGAGAGGTCTTTGTTCTCGGCGATTTTTATGTCAGGTTTGAGCTCGGGTTTAATGTCGGCTATAACATCAATCTTATTGTCTGATTTGATCACCACAGGTGGAACGCTGGCAGTCGTGTCCGTGTCCGCTGGTTTTGGTGTGCCAGGCTTCGCGGGATAAACGTCAAGCACCAAACGATTGCCATAATTGCCCACGGGTTTCAGTGTGAACAAGCTGGGTTTGACTTCACCGCGCAGGTCTAATACCAGACGGAATACACCGGGGCGATTTAATCCCGCGCGTAATTTGGCTATCCATGGGTCGTTAGTCCCGATTTTGTTTGTGAGTTCCTGTATCGCCGGCGCGCTGTTCACATCTTCCAGGTCAATAACCAGGCGCGCAGGGTTTTCTAACGAAAATACTTTGTAATTAATGGGTGTGGCGGATTCAAGGGTGAGGCGGCTGTAATCATTGGCAGGCCAGTAGCGGGCGTCGTTGATGGTATTCGCCGCTGTTGCCCACCAGGGGGCGAGGCAAAGTGCGGCTACGGTATAGGTGGCGATGCGGTGAACAATTGATTTAGACATGTGCGGCCTCCTGGCGTAATGGCGACCAGCTCGGCATTACGAGCATCACCATCAGGCGTTAAATACAAACGAATATCGGGGGCGGGGAGTAATTCGGCAGCTTTTTCAGGCCACTCGACCAAGCACACGCTGGTGTCATTAAAATACTCTCTGAATCCCGCTTCCTCCCATTCTAGCGCATCATTGAAACGATATAAATCAAAGTGATATAAATTTAAGCTAGAAAGTTCATAAACTTCAACCAGCGCATAAGTCGGGCTCTTCACTTTGCCGGTAAAACCCAGCCCGCGTAATATGCCTCGGCTAAGGGTGGTTTTGCCTGCTCCAAGATTGCCATACAGGTAAATCACCAAGCCTGGCGTGAGGTTGCGGGCGATAGCCGCACCAAAAGCAAGGGTAGCAGCTTCGTCAGCCAGGTGTGCAGAATAGCGGGGCGGGGTATCATTCGCGGTATGGATCATCATCAACTCACATTATTAGCGCAGCAAATTAAATCCTGGGCAGCGGAACTGGGTTTGCACGGCGTGGGCATCACGGATTGCGATTTAAGCACAGCAGAAACTGAGCTGCTCAATTGGCTGGCGCAAGGCTACCACGGCGAAATGGATTATATGGCAAAACACGGTACCAAGCGCACTCGCCCTGCGGAATTAGTGCCGGGTACAGTGAGGGTGATTTCGCTGCGGCTGCATTATTTGCCGCCCGATGTGCGGGACAGCTGGGAAGTGATGGCCGACCCGCAAGCGGCATTTATCTCGCGCTATGCATTGGGACGGGATTATCACAAAGTCATGCGGGCGCATTTGCAAAAGTTGGCAGAGCGCATACAAGCGGTAGTGGGTGAGTTTAGTTATCGGGTATTCACCGATTCCGCACCAGTGATGGAAGTGGCGCTGGCGACCAAGGCAGGATTAGGTTGGCGCGGCAAACATACTTTGCTGCTTAATCGTGAAGCTGGATCGTGGTTTTTTCTGGGTGAGATTTATACGGATTTGCCATTGCCTGTGGATGAGCCAGTGAGTGCCCACTGCGGTGTGTGCCAGGCGTGCATAGATGTTTGCCCGACGCAGGCTATCGTTGCGCCGTATGAACTGGATGCGCGACGGTGTATTTCTTATCTCACGATCGAGCACAGCGGCACTATCCCTGCAGAACTGCGTCCACTAATGGGTAATCGGATATACGGTTGCGATGATTGCCAGCTGATATGCCCGTGGAACCGGTTTGCGCAGACCAGCAGCAGCGCGGATTTCACTGTGCGCAACGGATTGGATAGTGTGCAACTGGTGGCGTTGTTGGCGTGGACTGAAGTGGAATTTGATCAGCGGTTACAGGGTAGTGCAATCCGACGTATCGGGCACGAGCGCTGGTTGCGCAATATCGCCGTGGCGCTGGGGAATGCACCAACAAGTACCGAAATCATGGCTGCGTTACAATCTCGCGCCGAACACCCCTCGGAAATCGTGCGTGAGCATGTACAATGGGCATTATCGCAACATTTAGTTAAGCATCATGCAAATTGACTCTAAACAGGCTATCGGCGTATTTGATTCGGGCATAGGCGGGCTAACCGTCGTGCGTGCGCTGATGGAGCGCCTGCCGTTTGAAAATATCGTGTATTTTGGCGATACTGCCCGCGTGCCGTACGGTGTGAAATCGGTGGAAACTATCGCCCACTACACCACGCAAATTGCCCAGTTTTTGCTGGAAAAAAACGTCAAATTGCTCATCATCGCCTGCAATACCATGGCCGCTGTGGCTGCGCAGACTGTGCGCGACATGTCGCCAGTGCCAGTGCTCGATGTGATCGAAGCGGGTGCATGGGCGGCGGTGCAAGCCAGCAAAACGCATCAAATCGGCGTTATTGGTACACCCACCACGGTCAACAGCAACACGTACGCTCGCGCCATTCACAGCCTGACTCAAGACGCGCGTATTTATTCGCAAGCATGCCCGTTATTTGTGCCGCTGGTCGAGGAGGGTTGGCTAGATCACGCAGTTACCCGGCTCACTGCACAGGAATACCTCAAGCCCGTCATTGCCGAGCATATCGACACCCTCGTGCTAGGTTGCACCCACTACCCGCTGATTAAACCGCTGCTGCAAGAAGTGATGGGTGACGGTGTCAAGTTAGTTGATTCCGCCGAAGCCATGGCCAACCGTACTGCGGCACTCCTTACCGAGCTCAATCTGGCCAATACTAGCCATGCGCTGCCACGCTATGAGTATTACGTTACCGATGTGCCTGTGAAGTTCCAAACCATAGGCGAACGTTTCCTGGGGCGTTCGCTTAGCCATTTGCATGTAGTGAAATGGTAGGCCCGGTTGATGTAGGGGCGTGACTCGGCTATAATGCGCGCGCTGGCCCGGTTAGTTCTAGTGGTAAAACAAGGCACTCGTAACGCTTAGTCGACAGTTCGATTCTGTCACCGGGCACCAGTGAGAATTAAGCAATATTAAAATCCCGTTAAACCCTGTTAAGATAGGGTTTAACGGGATTTTTTTCGTCTAATGTCCGGACGACCTGTTGGATTCTGTTCTATCCCGAGGCTGTATCATATTTATTACGATTAACATTTTAGATGTGAGCTTATGAAGGCAATCATACTAGCAGGTGGTTTGGGTACGCGGATTAGCGAAGAGACTTCTACGCGGCCCAAGCCTATGGTGGAAATTGGCGGTAAGCCAATTTTGTGGCACATCATGAACATTTGTCCGCGCATTCCCCTTCTTAGCCCGAATTTTGCATAAAGAGGGCAGAAATGCATGTAAGTGTTTGATATAATTGCGGTTATGACACCAGCAATCCGTAAAACACAAACAGCCTCTGCCCATGACGAATTCTACCCCCAACCCAGCTTCGTTTTGCA
>JBBQPT010000032.1:0-30646 GCA_038217005.1 Burkholderiales bacterium | reverse complement strand
CCGTCTAGCTCAGTGAGTGCTGCGTGGTCTATGAGTAAGGCATCGGCCAGGCTGGTTTGTTTAAGGTTCTTCCAGGACATGAGCAATTCCGTTTTAGGCAGGGTTGAGCGTTACCGTAATTTTAATTGAATCTCAGGTTATGTGGCAATTCGTGCAAAGCTCTCAATAAGAAATTCGACGACCTTGACACGTCCGGAAAATGCTGTCCCAGCTAAACCATAGTGCTTAGTTTGCACTGCTGGCGGCGTCACCACGACCTAAGTGAGATTTATTGGCCAGATCGAGCTGACAATCATCAGCCGGTTATGCAGAAGGTTGTACCAGCAGGTGTGGCTGCACTCGTACAGCGCAGCGAGCTGGGCTTATTCACATCAAGCCGTGAGTTTACTTAATTACCGTATCGATTGATGGATGAGGCTAAGGTTACTCATCGACTTATTTCTATCGCAAGCAATCCTATCCTGCAGTTTTGCTTGCGACTGAAGATGGGAATACTGTGCGAAAAAAATTCTACGCCCAATAGCCGCAAATAGTTTAAACCACCTGCCCCGCCACCCACCCTGACGACCACGCCCATTGGAAGTTGTAACCGCCTAGCCAGCCCGTCACATCGACGACTTCACCGATAAAATACAAGTTAGGTTGTGTTTTCACTGCCATGGTTTTAGATGACAACGCGCGGGTATCAACCCCGCCCAGCGTGACTTCTGCCTTGGCGTAACCTAATGTGCCAGCCGGCATCAATTCCCATGCAGATAGAGCCGCTATCATGGCGGCGACATCACGATTACTATGCTCGACCAGTGGCTTGCTCCAACCCTGTAACGCACACCATTCCTGCGCAAAACGTTTCGGCAAGCGTTCGGTTAATAACGTGCTCAGGGTCGACTTGCTATGCCGATGCGAATTCAGCCAGACGCCAATATCAAGATGAGGTAATAAATTGATCGTAATTGGCTGTTTTTTGCCTGTGCCATACAGCTGATTTTGCCAATAACTGGAAATCTGCAAAATCGCTGGGCCTGACAAGCCTTTATGCGTAATCAACATGGATTCTGAAAACTGCGGTTTTTGCCCGACACAGCCACTCATAACCGCCAACGAAGCGCCTGATAAATTTTGCAAGCCTGCCAAGGTTTCTGGAGCCAGCGCTAACGGCACTAAAGCCGGCTGCGGAGCAACAATAGGAACACCAAACTGCTCAGCGATTTGATAACCAAATGGCGTCGCACCCAGTTGTGGTATTGCCAGTCCGCCCGTGGCAATGACCAACGCTGCAGCAGTGTATTCTCCACCATCTGTACGGACGACATAACCCTCGCCTGCCGCTGCCAGACTTAACACCTGACACGGCTGTGCCCATTGCACATGAGCTGAATCGCACTCGGCACGGAGCATGGCGATTATTTGCTGCGCGCTCTCATCACAGAACAATTGCCCCAACGTCTTTTCATGATACGCAATGCCGTAACGGGTTATCAGCTTGATAAAATCAAACTGGCTAAACCGTGATAACGCAGAACGGGCAAAATGCGGATTTTGCGACAGGAAATTATCCGCACTCACATCCAAATTAGTAAAGTTACAGCGCCCGCCACCAGAAATGCGTATGCGCTCCCCTATCTTAGCCGCATGATCTATCAGCAACACCCGTCGCCCACGTTGCCCAGCCTGCGCCGCACACATCATGCCCGCCGCGCCAGCACCTACGATGATGACATCAAAGTCCATATTACATACCATCAATTCTACAAGTCACAACCCTACACCTTACACAAAAAACCGCTATTCAACACAATTACCGCGTAAAATTATGACTTTCGTAAAAAGCCTTTACCATGACTGATACCTCCCTGCGTCTTTCCAAACTCATGTCCATGCGCGGACTCAGCTCACGCCGCGAAGCCGATGTCTATATTGCACATGGCTGGGTGAAAGTCGATGGCGTAGTTGTCACCGAACTGGGTACGAAAGTATCACCCGACTGCCGCATCACCCTGCTGCCACAAGCGCAGCGCGAACAAAATAGCCGCGTCACCATATTGCTAAACAAGCCCATAGGCTACGTCTCTGCCCAAGCTGAAGACGGCTACCAGCCTGCCAGCGTACTCATCACAGCGGCCAATCACGATGTACAAGATCGCTCTGGCATCGTTTTCAGTAACGAACACGCGCATGGACTTGCCCCTGCAGGACGCCTGGATATTGATTCCACTGGTTTATTGGTACTCACCCAGGACGGGCGTATCGCCAAACAGCTCATAGGCGAGAATTCTGATGTAGATAAAGAATATCTGGTGCGCACCGAAGGCCGACTCTCCACGCAAGGCCTGGAATTACTCAATCATGGACTCAGCCTGGACGGCGTCCCCCTGCGTCCCGCACAAGTTAGCTGGCAAAATAAGGACCAGCTGCGCTTTATCCTGCGTCAAGGTAAAAAACGTCAAATCCGCCGCATGTGTGAGCTCGTTGGACTTAAAGTCATCGGCCTAAAGCGTATCCGTATCGGCAAGGTAATATTAAGCGATTTGCCGATGGGACAGTGGCGGTATCTGGGTGAGGATGAGCACTTCTGATTTTGCATTACACAATAACGAAATAACGAGGAACCCCCACATGACCCAACACTTCATCATCGGCAAAGATGCCGCGCTTGAGACTTCTATAGCCACCATGCATGCGAAACTGGCGGCACTGGGGTTTCACATTGAGGAACGCTCATGGCTCAACCCCGTTGCTGATGCGTGGTCTGTACATATCCGCGATAAAGATTGCCCGCTATTGTTCACCAATGGCAAAGGCGCATCCAAACAAGCTGCGCTTGCCAGTGCACTGGGCGAATTTTTCGAACGCCTGGGCTGCCACTATTTCTGGACACATTATTACCTGGGCACCACCATCGCCCAACAGGACTACGTCCATTATCCACAAGAACGCTGGTTTGACGTACCCGAAGACAACGCCTGGCCCGATGAGTTATTAAATGATGAACTGCGTGAATTTTACGACCCGGATACCAGCCTGGATTTGAGCACACTGGTGGATAGAAACTCAGGCAATGCTGATCGGGGCATTTGCGCTATTCCGTACCAACGCCAAAGTGACGGCGCAACCTGCTGGTTCCCTGTCAACATCATCGGCAACCTGTATGTCAGTAATGGCATGTCAGCTGGCAACACAGCCACTGAAGCTCGTACCCAGGCCTTGTCTGAGGTTCTGGAACGACATATCAAATTCCGCATCATCAGCGAAGGCTTGTGCCTGCCCGATGTCCCCGAACACGTCATCGCCCGCTACCCCAGCATCGCACAAGGCATCAGTGAATTACGCGCCGCGGGCTTTGGCATTTTAGTTAAAGATGCATCACTGGGCGGGCGTTATCCAGTAATGAACGTCACCATGCTGCACCCGCACGATCAAGGCTGCTTTGCGAGTTTTGGCGCACACCCTTGCTTTGAAGTCGCACTGGAACGCGCACTCACCGAGCTACTGCAAGGACGTGATTTAGACGCATTAGCTGGCTTCCACCCGCCAGGTTTCGACCTCGAAGAAATCGCCGACCCACAAAACCTGGAAATCCACTTTGTCGACTCCAGCGGCATCATCAGCTGGGAATTCCTGCGTGCTGACCCAGATTATGAATTCCATGACTGGGATCACCCAGGCACCACCGCCGAAGAATTCAACTGGCTATGTGATTGCATACACCAGGACACTTGCGAAATTTACATTGCAGACTTCACCGATTTAGGTGTGTACAGCTGCCGCGTACTCGTGCCGAGCATGTCAGAAATTTATCCTATAGACGATCTGGAATGGGATAACAACAGCATCGCCAACGACCTGCGCCATACCATAGGCAATCTACAAAATCTTGATATTGCAGAGTGCGCAGCGTTACTCGACGAACTCAACCAGCGCGACGTACCCGACCAGCAACTCGTCGCCGCCTTCATCGGTCTGGCCGCCGATGCTGACAGCCACTGGAAAACCTTGCGCATAGGTGAACTCAAAACACTGCTTGCATTGCATATCCACGACACTGACAACGCCGTTGCTGGCTGTGAATGGATAAACAACTTCAACCAGATTGAGCCTGCACGACAAAAAACCTATAACTGCATTGCCACTTTACTGCAACTCACTGACAGCGCAGCATACCAATCCAGCTTAATAAACCTCTATGGTGAAACAACACTAAAGCATGCACAGCAATTAATACAGGGGCGAAACTGCTTTGCAGATTTAGCTGTCTTGGGTATAGATTTTGAAGGTAGTGAAATACATCAGCAGTTACTAATCGCTTATCGCAAGCTGACAGGCTGAATTTAACTTAACCAGCGCTAGTAATTGGGATATTCAATTACTTATTAATGTAAAAAGCCTCTCCTAAGCTATGTTGTGTAAAAACGAGAGGCTTTTTATTCAAGCAATTACCTGAGTTTAGTTCATCAACTCACGCCAGATTACACGATGGCTTTGGAAGCCTGTATTAGCACTAGCAAATGGTACGACAACCTTCTGTGGCGTAGGATTATCAGCCGTTACCACATTTAACACAGGTGTATAAGTCGCACCTACATACAACACATTCAAACCCACTACCATAGAATTGGTTTTGGTTGAAGCATATTGACTAGAATTGTTATAAAGCACAAGCCCACCCGTCTGATAATTAACATAATTGACATACCCATAACCGCCAGGTGAACAAGCCGTATTAGTCGGAACATTAGTTGGTGCAATCAACGTACCAGATACCAAAACAGACGCCACATTTTGACGCTCACCCGAATCAGGCAAGTCAATAAACCAACCACGAGCCGATGCAGGAACGCTGTTACTGCTGACTGTACGATAACCCGTACCAGACACAATACTTAATGTTTGCTGCACCAATAAACTGCGCGGATTCACCAAGGTTGTAGTCACATCAGGATCAGTAATACCATACAGCGTTTGCTGTTGTGTATTAGTCAAGTCACTCACTTCCAAATATTTACCTGTCCCGACAAAGACCATGCGCACACCATTTACTGTACCCAATTCTGGACGTACAGTAATCGGTTGAACAGTACTAGAACTATCTAACAACTGAGCAAATTTCATCGCTGTACCTGCGTTTACGTCAAAACGCCACAGATTACCAAGAAGATCGCCACCATACACATAACCAGCGGTATTGTTGGTACTCAGATTACTTACATAATCGTTGATTTGCGCTAAACCACTAGGTGTGGTCGAATTCCCCACGCCAGTACTGATAGTACTGATAACCGCACCTGTGGCAGCATTTAATACCAGCAGCCGCCCTATCCCGTCAGTGTTGTTATAGCCTGTAGTCAACAACACCACCCAAGTCCCATTAGACATCTTGGTTACAACAGGTCTTCCAAAACTATAACCCAAATTGGCGTTATTTGATGTCGTGTATTCCCACAGCAAGGTTGGGCTGGTAGGGCTGGTAATATCCAAAGCATAATAACCTTTCCCACCACCATGCAACCCACCTACCAGTATCGTCTTCCAGGTAGCCGATGCAGACGTGCAATTAGCGGTACAAACATCATCAATGGTAATGTCGCCATTGACATAATACTTATGTAAATTTGCATAATTATTATCCGCTAACAAGTACATATTGGGTAACACTGGCGTAGGAATAAAAGCCCAATTTTCATTCCCTGTTGCAGAATCAAAAGCATGCAACATACCGTCATTGGTACCTAGATATACCGCACCTGCCCGACTAGACTGTGCGGTTACAAAAGCGCTATAGCCTTGGTCTGCATAGTTATAAAGTGGTTTCTTGATATAAGCAGGCGTAGATTCTATTGCATCACCCATCACCGCTTTACGATAACGGAACACCTGATTATTAGTCGCATTTGAAGCTGCAATTTCATAGCCCTTTTGCCCACGTAAATAATTGACTAAATTCGCAGCCGTTGCATTAGATTGTTGCGCAGTACTCAATGTCGAATATTGGCTAAGTAGAGCTGGGTTAAAGTAACTAGCATTAACGTTAGCTAATGAAAATGCGGCCAGACTACCTGCGCTTGCCACATAAATATTTCGTGTATCTGAAGATGCGGCTACTTTTGGAGGTAAAGTGCCTGTACATGCAGTTGCAATAGATACTGTACACGTATTGTTTGACGAATCAAAAGTACCAGGTGAAGCACAAGTCGCTGAAGTCGCACCAGACGTTATGCATATTGCGCTACCATATGCGTCCGTCCCTACTGTACTTGGAGACGCACAAGTTGCAGCAGCTATATTTTCCACACACCAGTTTGCATCCTGACTGACTACACCCGTATTAACATTGACACTACGCTGTTCCAGATTACCTATCCAATCTTGTGTTGTATAACTTGCCACGTAGGCATAGTTATCCCCAGCGACAGGATTTAGCGTACTTGTTGCTGCAGCAGCACCTGCGCCTACTCGTGCGTTAATTTGTGATAACGCTGTTGTTAAACCATTGCTTAATTGCGATGGGTTCTTTGCGCTAAAATATTGGCCGTTCGCATTGACTGCAGCATGCCACAAATCATCTATGGTGGTTTCCGCATTCGATTTAGGCGCGGTCCAGTTAAGTGTACCGGCATTAATGTTGTAATAATCTCCGGAAGACGCAGTCAGATAATCATCCTGATACACCAACTGGCCATCCGCGCCTAATCCCATAGTAAAATCAGTCATATGCTGCTTGGTATTAGGGTCGCTACTACTGGTGAATACATTGTCTGTGCAGACATCAGTATTATTAGTAATCAGACTATTACCAGCACAGTTACTCAAACCACTATTACGCAAATCCGTATCGTAATAATATTTAGCCGTATCTGCCAATGAAGCATTCTGCGTTGTTCCCGATGTAAATTGCGAACTTGGACCTTCGTATTTTGGTTTCGCAGTCGTGCCGCCATCCTGATCCGTCATTGCAGAACCATCAACCTTCACCACCGTAGAATCAGACTCGTTCCAATAACCATCGGTCGATAAAATTGTAAAATTTTGTTGGCAGGAATACTGTATCGGATCTGTTGAAGTGCCGTACTTAAATCCCGATAATTTGCCCGCATAATAACGCCCTGTAAGGGATAAGGCTGCCCGTATCGTTGTGCTATTAGTAGGCTTGATGGCAAAAAATGCGTTATACCATGCCAATTTATTGGCAGCTGTAAACTGGGCTACTGGCACTTGTATTGTAGTGCTAGCACCACCAGAGGTAGTATTAATCGGGTTAAAACCAACACGATAATTGCTACCTACAGTCTGGAAAGCAAGACTAACACTGGTTTTCATCATCTGCATACGCGTCTGATAATAAGCCCACCAGTTAGCATAATTAATTAATTCTTCGTTGGCTGTACACATCGTACCAGCACAGTCTGTACGAGCACTTGCTTTACTACTGCGATCAATATCAGGGTAAATAGCTGTCGTGCCCGTGCCAGGTATTACACGTATCAGGTTATATCCAGGCACGCTACTTGCCGTACTGGTTGTTGCATTTGTCTTCGAAGCAAAATTTGAAGCCGTAAAACTCATACTGCCTGATACAATACTAATAACAGGTTTAGCCAATGTAACTTGGCTATTTGCATAAATCGTAACCGTAGAACTGGAAACGCTCGCACCATAACCTGCAGCTTGACATGCCCCTTGTATCGATCCATTACAGGCATTAATCGCAGCCGCAATATTTATCGCCTGAGTCGTGCTAGATGTCGTTGCAGCAGTCGCTGCAGACATGATGTTCATACCATTCACAGTAATATTAGAAACAGAGGTGTTATTCGAGCCTGAAATACTAATAGTCGCTGTTCGTGCCGTAGGGTAACGCGCATATTTATAACTACCTGAAATATAAGTAGCACGACATGAATTGTTGCCTGACGTATTAGTAACAGTTGCCGCTGTTGCAGCCGAAGTAGAATTACACCAGCGCAACGAAGCTGCGTAGGGATAAGTGGCTGTCGTTGCTGTACCAGAAACACAGTTCGTCAAGCCGATTGTTGTACAGACTTCACCTGGCACAAATTTGAATATAACACCCGTTCCAGCATCGGTTTGCAAATCCGTAGTACTGGTAGTTTGAACACCATAACCATCATTTTTTACTTTATTCCAATTAGGTTTGGCACTACTACCAGCACCCGTAGCAGTACTCGTACCTGTCTGACCAGGGTACGTCGTCGAGTCCTGAATGCCAGATGAATTTAAATAATAGGGCGGTGCATAGAGTATGGCTGGATCATACATAACGCCATTGAATTTCGAATTATTAAACAGCGTAATATCACTGGTGTAACTTCCAGTAATATCCGGCAAATAATTCCAACCCATACTGCCCGAATTATCCAACACAAACATTAAATTAGGCTGCACCGATGATGTAGTCGTCGTTGCCAACGGTGCCGTAGCCAACGCTACCGTAGCCGCATTACCCGCACTTGCCACCAGCATACTTATGGCAACAATAAAACTATTAGCAATATTTTTCATCATGCACTCCTTGATACTAATTTAGATAGGCCTGAACATAACTGACAGTGTTCTGTGGACCAGCGATTCTTGCTGTTACACGATACAGTGGTGCCCCACCCGCCGTAGCAGGCGGTGGGCCGCCTGCTTGTGATCCTCCGCTGGAACCTGTAGTTGTGGCAGCAGCGGCAAAAAAACAATTATTGGCTGTGGGTACAGCTGCGTTGGTTCTACACATACGCTCTATCACATAATTCACTGTCATCCCAACAGCTGCCAGATTAGGCGAAACAACTGTCGCCACTTTAGTAGCTGATGCCCAACTTGCCTCATCAGTAATCTTGAACATAGTTCCAGTTGTAGCAGCTCCAGTAGTATTTATCACTGCATAATATCCATCAGTCGGGTGGCTATTGTTCAAATATTGCGCGGTATTAGTAGTCACCGTAGTTGAATCTTTACTGGCGATAAATGTGACTATGCTGTCAAGCGCAAAATCACCAGACGAAGTGGCCGACTGCTTAAAAGCAATATTTCCTGCTATTAGGGAGTTGGTATCGACTGAACGCACGATAGCTAATGCGCCTAAAGACATCACCACCAATGCGATGAGCGCAACAATTAACACCACACCTTGTTGGCTGGCACGATTATTTTTCATTAGCTACCTCCTGACCATATCATGCTACGCAGTGGCACTATCACGTTAAACACGCGATAGCGATAACGTTGCCAGTTTGCGTCACTACTCAAATCTATCGCAGGCGCAGGTGATGCAGCCGTACCCGCCCATGCACACAATCCCGCTGGTGCAGCTGTGGTTAGTGAACTGCATGCAGTGGTCACATTTGTTTTTTCCAGTTGCCCATTACGGGCGACTATAGCAATGCGTACTGCCTTAATACGATTTCGGTTAGCCAAGGCGAGAGGAGCGGCCCAACCTGTAGCAGCGGAAGCGTCAACCCACAGCGTAATCGTATCGCTAGCCGCTGTTGCCGAGATGCCGTATTGCGCTTGTATATTCACAATATCAGAAGCAATAGGCGTAGTAGCCGCTGCACCGTTTTGCGCAACAACAAGTTGATTTGATACAACAGAATAAAGATTTTCATTCCAAGCACCAGGTACAGCCACAGTCGTGGGCGCACCCAAGCATGACAAATTTGCAGTTGCTACTGCAGCAGCAGGTAAGGCTGCAAGTGTGACATGGGTTGCATCTGGTATTGCGGTCACAGCAACACTATTACAAGCCAAACCACCATTAATGACCAGCGCAATATTATTTACAGCACACGCCAAACTATTTGCAACTGCAACTGTCGCGCCTGATGTACTGGATATTTTTGTCGTTGCTGTACCCATATTGAACGCTCCAGCACCGAACCGAAACGCAATACTGTCGCTATTCCCTGCAGCAGCCCCACCATCGGTAATATTGACTGGAAAAATATCCAGGGCAGGGATTGCTCCAGCACCATCTGGGTCTATTGCTGTACCTACAGGACAATTCAAGGCATTGGCAGTGCTATCAGCAACGGGCAATCCAAACCCCGCATTTCCCGCATCTCGCTGCAAGGCATATAGTGCTAAAGCACCGTTCGTTTGTGCATCAGCGCCACCTGTAGTGGTGCGTTTTTGTCCTTCAAACGTAGCGTAAACTTGCATGATAACCAAGGTGGCAATTAAACCTATAACCAATCCCACCATGAGTTCTATCAAGCTGAAACCGCGCTGGCTTGTAGTGTGATTATTCATTACGCAGTGCCTCCTGTGATGGTGGCAATAGTAACAAAATTGTGTTGTACATCACCAGGCGGTTGCCAGGTTATCGTAACCAATACCTGACCAGTAGTGCCACCAACGGCTGGAGCAGCAGTACACACTCCAGCTGGTAACATGGCGCTACAATCATAAAAATAGTAATTAGCAATATTGGTAGGATCAGCCCACATATTGCCTATCATTTCTTGCGCTACAAAATTAGCATCAGCGCGATATTTGGATTGCGCTACGTTTTTAATCATTGCGGCCTGCAAACCAATGATGCCTAGAATCCCGACAGAAAATATCAAGATGGCTATCATCGCTTCAAGCAACACCACACCACGTTGCTTGACTGGCAACTGTTGCGTTTGCATACGCTGAATTTTGGATCTGTTTAACATAGCTTCACTCCTAGCACGCACGCGAATCAGGCGCGATCACATTAGGGTCACACATGCGTACCGTACCGCCTGCGCTGACGACGATACGTAAATCACGGCTATTAGCTGCAGATAAATCAGTATTGTCCACATTCCAGCTTGTCGCCGCAGTGCTAATGCGTCCGAGATTAGTAAACGTCACAGGGTTAGCACCACCAGCAATCATAATCAACGACACCGACGCTGATGACCCATCGCCTGCCGTATGTGATTGTATCGTTGCAGGACAAGTCGCCGTCACTGTCGCACACCCAACTGTCCATGCACTGGTATTGCCCGCACCTGTAAGAGTGAAGTTCACATTAGCATTACGCCGAACAGCCTCGGCACGCGCTAATTGCAAGCCATTGACAACCGCCTCCGCCCCATTGCGCAAGCGGCTATTTTGTATCCAGGTAGAATACGACGGCACCGCCAAAGCGGTAATAATCACCACAATGGCAACACCAACCAGTAATTCTATCAGTGTCACCCCCGCTTGTTTAGATAGCGTTAGCATGTCACACCTGACGAAACGAGCCAACAAGTCGCACCAGCAGCGCCAGGCACAGTGGATGTTTTTGCGTTATCTTGATCAATGGTATAACTGTAACCAGTCATACCCTCAGCCCCGACACCCGTTGCGGTAATCTGATACGCTGTTGTTGAGAGCGGAACAGTAACAGCATAGGTAAAATATTTTGCAGTCCCCGCTGGAGGCGTGACCACACCGCCGGCATATGTACGGTTGTCTTGGTAGTACTGTTCCAATCCAACACGTAAATTAGACAAATTATTGGTCGCCTCAGTAACCTTACTACGAGTAACGTAGGCGGTATAAGACGGCAACGCAATTGATGCAAGTATCCCAACAATAGCCACAACGACCATCAACTCCACCAGAGTAAAACCGCTATTTATCCGTTTCATCATTATCCCCAAATATAAATCTCTACTGTCACATCATAATCATGCATGCCTATAAACGCTAATGGGTACTGACTAACGGTAGATTTAGCATGATAAGTGGTAAATTGCTTGGGCACTCTGAATACCAATACACCGTCATACCGATTTGCGGATGTATTATAATGGCGTGATTCTGGCAGTGCATATTGCGATATGAATGGACACAACACCGTGCCTAGCAATTGCTATTTCATATCAATCAACGCTTCATCAATACACAGAAACAACATTGAACTCCAATATTCTCATCATCGGTGGTGGCATTGTCGGCTTGGCAACAGCGTTTCGCTTAGCTGGCGCAGGCGCACGAGTAACAATAGTTGAACGCAATACTTGTGGCGCTGAATCATCTTGGGCAGGCGGTGGTATTTTGTCATCGTTAATGCCTTGGCAGTATGCACCTGAGGTAAACACACTATGCAACGCGAGCATTGCGCGTTATGCGGATTGGATAGCAGAGATTCGTTCATTAAGCGACGTAGATCCTGAATACTGGACCAGCGGCATGCGGGTGCTACCGCCGTATGACAACACGGCGGCACAAACGTGGTGTACAGAAAACAATTGGCGATACGAGCTAGACGATGGCGTACTGTGGCTGCCCGATGTGGCACAGGTACGCAATCCTCGCTTAATTAAATCGTTACGCGCTGCCGTGCTGGCGCGAGGGGTACGATTGCTGGAACACACTGAAACCATCGCTATCGATATAGCGCATGAGCGTGTACAAAGTGTGACAACGACTCAGGGCAAGCTGGTGGCGGATACAGTCATCACTTGCGCGGGAGCATGGAGTCAAGGAGTGTTAGCTGCTGTGCCGCCGAGCAAAACCATCAAGCCTATACGTGGGCAGATGCTGTTATTCAAAGCGCCTGCATGCACCTTACCAACAGTGATTTATCAGCAGGGTATATACCTGATCCCTCGCCTGGATGGGCATATCCTGGTAGGAAGCACGGTGGAAGATGTGGGATTTGACAAAGGCACAGATTTGGCAACGCGCAACAAACTTGCAGAGGCGGCCTTTGCCATATTGCCAGCGTTACGCCATGCTGAATTTATCCTGCACTGGAGCGGCTTACGTCCTGGTTCGCCAGATAATATCCCGACGATTGCTCGCCATCCTGAAATAGGCAATCTATACGTCAATGCGGGTCATTTTCGTTATGGCGTGACGATGGCACCGATTAGTGCAGATTTGATAGCAGAGATGATATTGGGGCGTACGCCAAGCGTAGATATGTCGGCTTATCAATGGAGAGAATGAGCAACCAGGGTTTTAGCCTGATCACCGTTTACACTTGCATATTCATAATTTCATGATAAGCCGCAACTAATTTATTGCGCACCTGCACAGTCTCCTGGAATGAGATATTGGCTTTCTGCATGGAAATCATCACCTCTGACAAACTGACTTTGTCATCACCCATGGCAAAATTTTGGCCTAATTGCGCAGACTGTTGCTGAGATTGGTTAACTTGGTCTAATGAATTCTTCAGCGCATCAGCAAAGCCCATCTTGGGCGTACCCTGCTCAGCCTGAATCGGCTCTGCCCCGCCTTGTGCGCGTGCCGCAGCCGCTTTGAGCTGACTCACCATTGCTTCTATTCTGCTGGTATCTATGCCACCTGTTATCATGATGATGCTCCAATATTCACACTATAATGAACATACTACGTCACAACCATCGTGCTTTAGGTTAAGATTAGCGCGGTAAATCGCGTTCTATTCACTTGATTAAGTTCACGCTTAATATAGATAATAGCCACACATATTCTTTTAATTTAACTATCTAACTCATCGGGGCACAACCATGGCGGCAGAAGGCGAAATAGTCGCTACACCAGGATTCGCAAACTTTGCGTCGTCGTCTATCGGGCGGAAACTATTTTTGATGGTAGGCATAGCGGCAGTGATTGCGGTCATGGCTGGCGTATGGATGTGGAGTCAAAAGCCTGACTATCGCGTTTTATTTTCTAATTTCAGTGATAAAGATGGTGGATCTATTGTCGCTGCACTAGAGCAAATGAACGTGCAATATAAATATGCCGAGGGTGGCAGCGCAATTCTGGTTCCTGCAGACCAAGTACACGACCTACGTTTAAAACTCGCTTCCCAAGGCCTGCCCAAAGGTGGCAATGTCGGCTTTGAGTTAATGGAAAACCAGAAGTTGGGCACGTCGCAATTTCTAGAGCAGGTAAACTTCCAGCGTGCGATTGAAGGTGAACTGGCGCAGACGATAGAAGCCGTCAATGCAGTACAATCTGCACGAGTACATCTCGCACTACCTAAAGTGTCAGTCTTTGTACGCGACCAGCAAAAACCTACGGCTTCAATTTTACTTAATCTGCAACCAGGACGCGCGCTTGATGTAGGCCAAGTCAGTGCCATCGTGCATTTGGTTGCCAGCAGCGTACCAGACCTTACGCCTTCCAATGTCACCATCGTTGACCAAAACGGCAACTTACTATCTGATAACAATAATAAATTAGCCGCAAATGGCATGGATCCCAACCAGCTCAAATACGTTCAAGCACTGCAAGATGATGTAGCTAAACGTATAGAGTCTATTGTTGCACCCATCGTCGGTGCAGCGAACATCCACGCTGAAGTGACTGCTGATGTGGATTTTTCTCACAGCGAACAGGCTGCAGAAAGCTATAAACCTAACCAGACACCTGACAGCTCAACAGTCCGCAGTACACAAACCAGCGAATCCATTAATGGCGGCGCCAATGCAAGTGGTATCCCAGGAGCAGCAACTAACCAACCTCCCGCGCCAGCCACTGCGCCCATCACCGCGCCACCTGCGGCGGCTGGCGCTCCAGCTGTCAGCACTACAGCTACGCCAACCACAACGCAAAAAGATGCTACGACTAACTATGAGGTTGATAAAACCATACGTTATGTCCAGCAACCTATGGGTGGGTTGAAGCGGCTATCAGTGGCCGTCGTTGTCAATTACAAACAAACCACAGACAAAACTGGCAAGATCAAAAATGTCCCGCTTACCGCTGCCGAACAAGCGCAGATTAGCGACTTAGTCAAAGAAGCCATGGGTTACAATCAAGCTCGGGGGGACACGCTGAACGTACTCAACAGTCAATTTGTGGTTAACAAGGAAACCATTCCTGAAACCCCCATTTGGAAACAACCTGAAAACATCAATCTAGTCAAAGAAATGGGTAAATACCTACTCGCGTTTATTGCAATTTTCTTTTTATACAAAAAAGTACTCAAACCGCTGATAGAAAAATTCAGTCAGCCTCACAGACATCACACCAATGAACAAGGTGAAGAAGTCGATGATGACGAGGATGGCAGCGAAGTACATTTATCCAGGGCAGCACATGCACCTCCACCTGGCAGCTCATACCAAAGCCACCTTAACAATGCCAAACAAATGGCAAAGGAAAATCCTAAAGTTGTCGCAAGCGTCGTAAAAGTCTGGGTGAATGGTAATGAGTAATGAAAGCATCAACAAAGCGGCGATTTTAATGCTGTCCCTCGGTCAGGATGAAGCTGCGGAGGTCATGAAACATCTAGGTCCGCGTGAAGTGCAGAAACTCGGTGAGGCGATGTCACAAATGAAAGCGGTTGCACACGAGGATATTGAAGGCGTCCTCAGTGATTTTAACGAAATTACCGCCCAAACTACGGGCATAGGTGAAGATTCAGATGCATATATTCGCGCCGTCATGACCCAGGCATTAGGCACTGACAAAGCGGCATCTCTACTTAACCGTATTCTCGGCGGCAATGATTCCAGCGGCATAGAAAGCCTGAAGTGGATGGATGCAGAATCTGTCGCTGATTTGATTTTGAATGAACATCCTCAAATCATCGCCACTATTTTGGTGCATCTTGAACGCGATCAGGCCTCCGAAATACTCACTCACTTCACTGAACGACTTCGCAATGACGTCTTACTGCGTATCGCCACGCTTGATGGTGTCCAACCTGCTGCGCTACACGAATTGAACGACGTACTCACCAAACTATTATCAGGCAACTCCAACAATATCAAAAAATCTCCGATGGGTGGCACACGCACAGCGGCTGATATACTCAACTTCCTCAGTGGATCTATCGAAACCTCTGCCATGGAAGCGCTGCGCAACTATGACAGCGACATGGCACAGAAAGTCATGGATGAAATGTTTGGCTTTGAAAACCTGCTGGAAATTGATGATCGTGGCATACAATTACTACTTCGCGAAGTACAATCAGACGCGCTTATCATCGCGCTCAAAGGCGCGCCACCCGAGTTACGCGACAAGATTCTAAAAAACATGTCTCAACGCGCAGCCGAAATGATGCGCGAAGATCTGGAATCCAAAGGGCCGGTGCGAGTATCAGATGTCGAAGCACAACAAAAAGCCATCTTAGTCATCGTTCGCCGTCTGGCTGATGAAGGTCAAATTGCACTAGGCGGCAAAGGCGACGAAGCCTTTCTATAAACCATGTCTAATCCAACCATACCCAAAGAACAACTCACAGCTTATCAACGTTGGGAAATGGCTGCTTTTGATGAAGATAGCAGCCAATCAACAGCCAAGGTTGTTCCCCCCAGCGCAGGTGAAATTGCTGCCATCATAGAACAAGCACGCCGCGAAGGTTATACCAAAGGTTTAGCGGAAGGCTTTCAAAGTGGACACAGCGAAGGTCTGTCCAATGCACTTACCGAAGGCAAAGCACAAATCGACAGCACCATAGCGCAGATATCTGCGGTGTTAGATAGCTTCAACCAGGAAATTGAACTAGCTGACAAAACAATTTCAGCTGACTTGCTCGCACTCGCGCTTGATATTGCGCAAGCGATGATCAGAACCGCGCTATCGGTACAGCCTGACTTAATCATCCCAGTCATTAGCGAAGCCATACACGACCTGCCTAATTTGCAACAACGCTCTAAAATCTTATTGCATCCGAGTGATGCAGCCCTTGTCAGATTGCACCTTAATGATGAACCACATAACTGGCGCATTATTGAAGACAACGAAATCATGCCAGGCGGGTGCCGCATCGACACCCATAGCAATCAGATTGATGCCACTATGCAAGGACGCTGGCAACGTATCGCACATAACCTGAATATAAATAGCCTTTGGCTAAACACACCAAAAACCACAGACGATGCTGCAATCAAACTATGAACATGCCAGGTAGCCACACCCGACATTGGCAGACTTATTTACAGCAGCATTCACAATTGGTCTCAACCACCCAAACCATCCACACGGCCGGCAGAGTAACGCGAGTAGCAGGCCTGGTGATGGAAGCAGTAGGGTTAAAACTGCCTGTTGGTAGTGCCTGCATCATACCACTCAGCAGCGGTGCGCAGCTGGAAGCTGAAGTCGTCGGTTTTGATGGCGATAAGTTGTTCCTCATGCCACAAAGCGATGTAGAAGGTATTATTCCTGGCACTCCAGTATTCCCCTTAGCCGTCAGCGCAGCACAACTCTCGCCTATTTCAGGCACTAATATCCCTAAGCGCCGCGCCATTGACCGCACTCGGCACTTGCCTGTGGGTGCTGCGTTATTAGGGCGGGTGCTTGATGGTGCAGGCCGTCCACTCGACCAGCTAGGCCCACTTCCTGCGATGGATAGCGCCCCGCTCACTGTTCGCGCAGCCAATCCTTTAGGTCGTGCACCGATTACTGACATACTTGATGTTGGTGTACGTGCCATCAACAGCCTACTCAGTGTTGGGCGCGGTCAACGTATGGGCTTGTTCGCAGGCTCCGGGGTTGGTAAAAGTGTATTGCTCGGCATGATGGCGCGCTATACCAGTGCGGATGTAATTGTGGTCGGACTTATCGGTGAACGTGGCCGGGAAGTTAAGGAATTTATCGAACAAATTTTAGGCGAAGTTGGTTTAGCACGCTCCGTCGTCATTGCCGCTCCAGCTGACACCCCGCCACTCATGCGGTTACAAGGTGCGGCTTATGCAACCACCATTGCTGAGTACTTCCGCGACCAGGGACTCAATGTGTTGTTGATTATGGACTCGCTCACTCGTTACGCGATGGCACAACGCGAAATCGCACTGGCAATCGGTGAGCCACCCGCAACTAAGGGCTACCCGCCGTCGGTTTTCGCCAAGCTTCCGACATTGGTGGAACGTGCTGGCAATGGCAAGGTTGGTGGCGGATCTATCACTGCTTTTTATACAGTACTTACTGAAGGTGACGATCAGCAAGACCCTATTGCTGATGCCGCACGCGCGATCCTGGATGGCCATATCGTGCTCAATCGCAGCCTGGCCGAAAGCGGACATTATCCCGCCATTGACGTCGAACAGTCAATTAGCCGCGCCATGCACAACATCACTAGCGAATCCCACCAGCAGGCCGCTCGCCGCTTAAAGCAGCTTTATGCCAGCTTTCAGCGTAACCGTGACTTGATAAATGTGGGTGCATACAGCATGGGCAGTGACCCGTTAGTCGATGAAGCAATTGCAAAACACGCAAAAATTGAGCATTTTTTACAGCAGAATATCAACGAAAGCGCGACCATACAGGAGAGTTTGGGGCAACTTTCCGCTCTATTCGAGTGATTGAATTTTGCAAGTCGCGCTACAATTAATTAAATTCTGCCACAGGTGATAGAGATGGCTAACCCTAGCGCAATACAAACATTAGTTGAATTAAGCACCCGGGCGGTTGATGAGCATGCAAAACGACTCGGACTGGCTATGCGTGCTCAAGTGGAGCAAGAAGAAAAACTGGCATTATTACTGCAATATCGTGACGACTACGCGAATCGCTGCCAATCCAACCTGAGCACCGGCCTGAGTACAATCGATTATCAAAATTACCGAGTTTTCCTCAACAAACTGGATGATGCAATCGCAGGACAACATGAAGTAATCAAAATCGCCAATCACAAGGTCGATTTTGAAAAAAGCAATTGGCAGGCAGCCGAGCGTAAACGCATTTCCTATGATGTATTGGCTAAGCGCACGCAACAACAAGTACAACAGCAAGCAATGAAACGCGATCAAAAAGAAACAGACGAATACGCTAACCGTGCATTTGCTAACAAAATGCACCAGGCGAACCGAACGCAATAGCCAGCTGATGCTGAAAATGCAAGGACATACATCATGACCATCACAGTAAAGCCCATAGTACCAACTCAACAAACAGCCAATACAGACAAAACGGCGGGTAACAATACGCCAGAAGTTCCGTTTGTTCACGTTTTAGCTAAAGAAGTCGCGCAACAACATCAACCAGCTAAGGCCAATTCCACCAAAGACTCGTCAGATAAATCGGTGAAATCTCCTGCGGATGCAGCTGACACAACTGCCAAAGAGGCACAGAACCCAGAACAACTTTCAAGTGAAATGCTGGCCATGATGGGCGGAGGACAACAACCCGTCCCAATCACAACAACAACAGCAACAACAGCAACAACAGCAACAGCCACGGCGTTAACAAGTAGCGCAACTGTCCCTGTTGCACTTAACAGGGCAATTCAGTCCAACCCTAACCCGCTCACTGACGTTAACAAAAAAATCACAAAACCCACCGATGGTCTTGATCTCACAACAGTACAGTCTGGCAAAGATGCCCGCACACCATTAGGAACGCTTACTGATGTACTCAGTGACAGATCCGAATCGAAAAATTTTTCTGAGCTGTTAAAAAGCGAAGACTCCACCCAAAGCCGCATACCTGCAACGCAAGTTGAACTTCCGGCAATCCCGCAACTGCAAACCACCTCGGTCAGTTTGGCAGCAAGTCATCCTGAAATGATAATGACTGATAAAATTAGCGCACGTGTAGGCACGCCAGCGTGGGATCAATCGCTGAGCCAAAAAATAGTATGGATGTCGAATAGCGCTCAACAAACCGCCTCGCTTACACTGAACCCACCTGATTTAGGCCCGCTACAAATCGTACTCAGCGTAAATAATGATCAGGCAAATGCCACTTTTATTGCAGCACAACCTGAAGTCAGACTCGCTATTGAAGCTGCTATGCCTAAATTACGCGAAATGATGAGTGATGCTGGCATACAACTTGGGCAGACTAATGTCAACTCAGGTGACACACGTCAGCAGAATAACAACCAACAAAGTGGCGCATCCAATCGAAATACGCAATCAGGCGCAGTTGATGACGGCATTTTAGCCAATACTACACACTTAACTACAAATATCACCACAGGATTGGGTTTGGTTAACACATTTGCATAAATTTACCATTACAATATGGCTGCACTGTAAACCTACCCATAACGAGGATTAATAAATGTCAAAAGCACCCACAAAACCCGCAGCTGAAGAAGCCGAAGCTGCGCCTGTAAAATCAAAAAAGATGTTATTCATTATTATTGGTGCAGTCCTCACATTGGTGGCGGCTGGTGGTGCGGCGGCGTACTTCATGTCGCAAAACTCTGGCGATCACCCCAAAGAAAAAAAACACGAACCCGCGAAACCGCCTGTTTTCGTGCCGCTTGACAGCTTCACCGTCAATCTATCAGCTGATGAAGGGGATAAATATTTGCAAGTCGCTATGACTATGCAAGTAGCCGATGAAGCCGAAGGTGAAGAAATTAAAGTACACATGCCGCAAATACGTAGTCGTATATTATTATTATTAGCCACCCAAAATGCATCTGAACTACTCACGGAAGCAGGCAAAAACAAGCTGATAAGCAGCATCGTTACTGAAGTCAATAAACCATTTGATCCTAAGGGCGAGCCTAATAAAATATCCGGCGTGTTTTTCACTTCGTTCGTTATTCAATAAACATCATGGCTGAAAATTTCCTATCTCAGGACGAAGTTGACGCGCTACTTAAAGGCGTAACGGGTGAGCAAGATGATGCTGAGGTAGCGGAAGATACAACAGGCGTTCGCCCCTACAACCTCGCCACTCAAGAGCGAATAGTACGTGGGCGCATGCCAACGCTGGAAATCATTAACGAACGTTTTGCGCGATTATTCAGAATAGGATTATTCGGTTTCATGCGGCGCACAGCCGAAATTTCGGTCGGCCCAGTCAAGGTCAGCAAATACAGCGAATTCATCCGCAACTTGGTAGTTCCCACTAATCTCAATTTAGTGCAAATCAAACCTCTGCGTGGCACTGCGCTTATCGTATTTGAACCCACGCTAGTATTCATGGTTATCGATAACTTGTTCGGTAGCGATGGTCGCTTTCACACCCGAGTCGAGGGTCGTGATTTTACGCAAACAGAACAACGCATTATTCAGCGTGTATTAAATATATTCTTTGAAAACTATGAAAAATCCTGGTCACACATATACAACATAGAATTTGAATACATGCGTTCAGAAATGAACACACAGTTTGCCAATATTGCCACCCCAAATGAAGTAGTAGTTACGACAACTTTTTCAGTTGAAATTGGCCCTATGCATGGGGACATCCATGTCTGCATGCCTTACTCTATGGTCGAGCCTATACGGGATTTACTGACCAGTACGCTCCAGGGTGAAACCATGGACGTGGATAAACGCTGGACCAAAATGATGATCCAGCAAATTCAAACTGCAGAAATTGAGTTAGTTGCTAACATGGGGGCTGCCGATACCACGCTAGGTAAGGTGTTGAATATGCAAGTGGGTGACGTTATTCCATTGAAAATTCCCGACACCATACTTGCTACTGTGGACAACGTTCCAGTCATGGAATGCAAATATGGTACACGCAATGGTCAGTTTGCCTTACGTGTAGAGAAACTCATTGCTTACAGCTCAGAAGATACGCCTAAAGGAGAGAAGAAAAATGGCTGAAGATACAACAACCGAACCCGCAGTTGATGACTGGGGTGCCGCAATGGCAGAACAAGCTGAAGCTGATAGTGCAGCAGATGACTGGGGTGCCGCAATGGCAGAGCAAACTCAGGCTGAAGCCGCGCCTGCCGCCAATGCCATCTTTAAAGAATTTACCAGCAGCACCACGCCAGAAACGCATAATGATATCGATTTCATACTCGACATTCCAGTGCAGCTGACAGTAGAACTTGGTCGCACCAAAATTGCAATTAAAAACCTGCTCCAACTTGCCCAAGGCTCGGTAGTTGAATTGGCAGGCATGGCCGGTGAACCTATGGATATACTCATTAATGGCTGCCTCATCGCGCAAGGTGAAGTCGTTGTGGTCAACGATAAATTTGGGATACGCGTAACCGATATTATCAGTCCAGCTGAACGCATTCGTAAATTAAACAAATGAAATATTTAAGCATAGTCATAGCATTCGTTCTCAGCACCGAGTTTAATTTGGCCCACGCCGTAATAACAAGTACGGCACCGATAGCAGCATCGCCATCGCCAACTCTTGATTTGTTGCAAGTCATCTTGAGTTTAGTCGTGATACTGGGGCTCATCATAGGCGCGGCATGGTTTGCCAAACGCTTTATGTTAACCAGCACACAAACAGGTGCCAGCATCAAAATGCTGGGTGGAATAAATCTAGGTGGGCGTGAACGAGTGGTGTTGCTAGAAGTGGCTGACCAATGGATCGTTGTCGGTGTAGCACCAGGCCACGTTAGCACATTGACCACCATGCCACGCCAGGCATTACCAGATATTTCAAACAACACCCAGCCCGCAGCTTTCGCCACATGGCTAAAGCAAAAAATGGATAAGCACCATGAGTAAATCGCGTCTTGTTTTCATTTTTCTCGCCCTGCTCATGCCTCTCATTGCGCACGCAGAGCCCTCCGCCTTGCCCGCATTTACCAGTACACCTAACGCAGGTGGCGGCCAGAATTATTCATTAAGCATACAAACACTACTCTTCCTGACTTCACTGTCATTTTTACCTGCCGCACTGTTAATGATGACCAGCTTTACCCGCATCATCATAGTGCTTTCATTATTACGCCAGGCACTAGGTACACAGTCATCACCTCCCAATCAGGTGCTAGTTGGATTAGCTTTATTCCTGACGCTATTCGTCATGGGTCCTGTGTTTGATAAAATCTACACCCAAGCTTATCAGCCCTATGCTGAGAACAAAATCAGTTTCAATGACGCATTGAGCACGGGTGTCGTACCGCTCAAAACTTTCATGCTCAAACAAACCCGTCAGGCTGACCTCGCGTTATTTGTCAAAATATCTAATACTCCCGCATTGCAGGGGCCAGATGATGTGCCATTACGCGTCTTGATACCTGCTTTTGTCACGAGCGAATTAAAAACGGCATTCCAGATTGGGTTTGCGGTCTTTATTCCATTCCTGATTATTGACATGGTGGTCGCAAGTGTTCTCATGTCTATGGGTATGATGATGGTATCGCCTTCTATCGTTGCACTCCCATTCAAATTAATGCTGTTTGTGCTCGTGGATGGATGGCAATTACTAATGGGATCGCTCGCACAGAGCTTTTACTAGCCAGCGGCATCAGGAGAAATTATGACCCCGGAAAGTGTAATGACGATAGGTCGTCATGCGATGGAAGTCACATTAATGGTAGCCGCACCGTTATTGCTAGTGGCGCTGGTTATTGGTCTGATAGTCAGCATATTCCAGGCAGCGACCCAAATTAATGAATCCACGCTGTCGTTTATACCAAAATTAGTTGGCATTTTTATAGCACTCATCATACTAGGCCCGTGGATGCTGTCAGTTATGCTCGATTACATGCGGGAAGTTTTTACCAATATCCCTAATTTAGTCGGCTAACTTTCGTGGACCAAAGCTTTTATGTTTAGCTTCACCGATACGCAATTTTACAGTTGGTTGGGTATGTTTATATGGCCATTAACCCGCATATTAGGGTTAGTCAGTGCCGCACCTATATTCGGCCACATGAGCGTCCCGGCTTCCAGCAAAATCGGTATCGCAGTTATGCTTACCTTTATTGTCGCCCCCACCTTAACTAACGTTCCTGTACTCGATCCAGCTACACCTGCTGGCATTTTAATCCTCACACAGCAACTCATTATTGGGCTCGCGATGGGTTTTTCCATGCGCATGGTCTTTGTTGCTATTGAAATGGCAGGCTCAATCTCTACGCAGTCCATGGGATTTGGATTCGCCAGTTTTTATGATCCACAAACGCAAGGACAAACTAGCGCGGTCAGCCAGCTTTTTACTATGCTGGCTACGCTTATTTTTTTATCGATTAATGGTCATTTAATGATAGTAGAGACATTAGTGACTAGCTTCACCACCCTACCCATCTCACTTGCCCTGAATGGGCATGCTTTTCTACAACTGGCGAATTGGGGGGGATTTATCTTTAGCATAGGGGTTCAACTCGCTATGCCCATGATAGCTGCATTATTGATTACCAATATTGCACTAGGCATACTCACACGCTCCGCGCCACAACTGAACATATTTGGGATAGGATTTCCAATTACACTTTCAGTCGGTTTTTTAGTGATTATTACCAGCCTGCCTTATCTCACCGCACCAATACTTGCGGCTATCAATCAAACTTTTAATTTCACCCAGCGGCTATTCTTACCCTAAAATTAACCCGAAAATGGATGCCAGATGTATACATCAACCTGCTTCACAGCATTTTCAGGATCAAGACTCCAGACGCTGCGCCCAAATTAGCGCTCGCAAATGCGCACGATTAATGTCACCCATATCCATACTCAAATCGCTACTTGGCATGGCAGCACCCGCCTGTGATTGCTCACATGCTTCTGCAACTAATAGGAATGGCGCATAAATACCTTGGCGCGTCATCAAGGCATCGGTTACTGAATCGGGCAGCTGTATTTGATCCAGCGCGTCCTCCATCGTCACCCCAAGCAACCTGTCCAGCAATGAGAACATACCAGTAATAAACAAATTCTCAGCCTCAGCTTTGGATAAATAAGACTTTCCTAGCAACTCCATTAAACGGCCACGTGTAATCGCTGCTTGCATCAACACTAACGAAGCAGTTGAAGCATTGGCACTTGCCAACAATACCGACAACCAGCGATATAATGGGTTATAACCCAGCACTTGAATTGCATGACGCATAGACTCAATCTCAAAACCCAAACCGAATCCTGCTGAGTTAATGTAGTGCAATAGCTTGTATGAAATGGCTGGATCGTGTTTGAGCGCATCCTCAATTTTAGGTATTTCCGCATTATTACGAACCAATTCCATCAATTGCAACAACATCACTTGCGATGGATTAAGTCCGGAATTTTTCGCTATCGCCTGTCTAGGCGTTAAATAAAACTGACCCGCGAATGCCTGCAAACCTAATGCACCACAAGCGTCATACTCTTGCCAATTACTTATTTTCCGCGCGATCATACGAATAGGCGAGTTCTTCAACACCCCATAAATACGCGCTTGTGAAGAAAAATTATCCGGATCAAAATAAACTTCAATCGCCGTTGCAAGAATTAACTGTTTGGGATTTAGCGCCTTCATATCCACCCCGCGCAACAGAATGCCATATCCTGCCTTGCGCAACACTTTAACCTCAGCGTAAACGGCTTCATCTTCCAATTCACTCACACTGACAATTAAACTTGTGGAATTGGGTGGCAGTTCCGAAAAGGCATCCTCCATAATCAACGCGGCGGGTGCGCGTAAAAAATGACGATATTTACTCGGCGGCGCATCTTCATCATTTTCAATATTTTCCTGAAGCAAATTTACTAATGCGCGCGCATCCTCGATTTCGTCCAACTCAACCAATGCTGTTTTCAGCCACGAAAACTCATAGCCCAACACTTGTTGTTGGGTATCTAATAGTGGCTCACGCACCACCAACCGTACATCACTCATTGCTGTCCTTAGAATCCTAAACTATCTAGCAAATCGTCAACCTGGCTCTGACTCGCCATCGTTGCGCCATCTTCACCATGCTTAATAACTGGCCCATTAAGTAAACCCGTATCAACTTCCCGTTTAATTTCGGCTGGTGCATACTCAACTAAAAGTTGAACCAGCTTAGCTTCTACTCCGTGTGCCAACTCGGTTACTTTACGAATGACTTGTCCGGTTAAATCCTGAAAATCCTGTGCCATCATGATTTCCATTAACTGCTGCTTCGTAGTATTCGCATCTGCGGCCATCATTTGCAAAGACTGGGCGGTAGCAACAACCATCTCTCTGCAAGTAGCTTCACTAAATGATACATCCAATAAACCTCGCCAATCTTTAGCGATGTCGACGGCATTAGCTGCAATATTTTCCTGTAATGGCAGCGCAGTATCAGTTGCATTAAGTACACGTTGTGCTGCTTGCTCAGTCAGTTTTGCCACATACGACAACCGATCACGCACGTCAGGAATGTCCTGTGCCGCTTGTTGTATCACTTTATCAAAACCTAACTCACGCAGACTCTCATGTAGAGTTCGCGTCAATTGACCTACTTTTGACAATAATTCATCATGGCAAGGCTGTTCTGCTTCAGCATCTATTCTATTTGTTGACGCTGCATTTGCATTTTCCATAATGCCTCCCACTTACATACCCAATTTTTCAAAAATCTTGCTGAGTTTTTCATCCAGTGTAGCAGCAGTAAAAGGCTTGACCACATAACCATTAGCACCCGCCTGCGCTGCAGCAATGATGTTTTCCTTTTTGGCTTCAGCTGTCACCATCAATACGGGCAAGCTGGCTAATGCTGGGTCAGCACGGATGGCTTGCAACATTTGCAGGCCATCCATATTCGGCATATTCCAATCAGACACCACGAAATCAAACTTTGCACCTTTGAGCATTTGCAAACCCTGTGCGCCATCTTCTGCTTCTTCTACGTTGGCATAACCCAACTCTTTCAACAAATTACGCACTATACGTCGCATTGTTGAAAAGTCATCTACCACTAAAAACTTGAGATTCTTATCTGCCATTATTCACTCCCTAAATTCCAAATATCCTGTTATACCCGCAAGGAACGACTACCCTGCGATGCCAAATAGCCTAATACTTTGCCAGGCAAATCTTTAATGTGCTCCACGTCATCAACGGCCCCTATCGCAATCGCTTCTTTTGGCATGCCGAATACAACACAGCTTGCTTCATTCTGGGCAAAAGTATGCGCACCCGCTTGCTTCATGGCCAACATTTGTTGCGCGCCATCCTTGCCCATACCGGTGAGTATTACCGCCACCGCATTCTTACCCGCCGCCTTGGCTGCAGACGCGAACAATACATCAACTGAAGGTCGATGGTGATTTACGGGCGCGCTCTGTTCAAGCTGTGTCATATAATTAGCCCCGCTACGCACCAACAACAAATGCGAATGCCCTGGTGCAATATAAGCATGTCCTGGCAATACTCGCTCGCCGCCTTCCGCTTCTTTCACCGATATTTTGCATAATGTATCTAATCGACTGGCAAAAGACTTGGTAAACCCTTCGGGCATATGCTGAGTAATCATAATGCCTGGACAATCTGAAGGCATTTGCATTAAAAACTCTTTAATTGCCTCAGTGCCCCCCGTAGATGCACCTATCACAATCAATTTCTCACTGCTTAACAATGGATTACTCAGTGTTGGCAGCGCCATGGAGGTCGGCGTTGCACTACTATGCGTACGCGGCAGTATCCGTGCACGCGCAGCCGCCCGAATTTTATCACTGATTATTTCAGCATACTCCATCATGCCATTTTTAATTGAAATTTTAGGCTTAGTCACAAAATCGATTGCGCCTAATTCCAAGGCGCGCATAGTGATTTCCGAGCCTCGCTCAGTCAACGATGACACCATAACCACGGGCATGGGACGTAAACGCATCAGTTTTTCAAGAAAATCCAGACCATCCATTTTAGGCATTTCCACATCCAAAGTCAGAACGTCTGGATTAAGCGCTTTAATCATTTCTCGTGCAACAATAGGATCGGGTGCAGCGCCTACCACTTCCATGTCAACCTGATCATTAATAATTTCCGTTAAAACACCACGTATGAGCGCTGAATCATCAACCACCAGGACTTTTATTTTTTTCATAGATACCATCCAAACATATAAATTAACCCGCCACTTTAAGCTTCAAGCGCTTTGCATATTCGGATTCACGCTCCACCAACGTTGCATTCCTTAACTCTCTAATTTTTCTCACCAATACTTTTCCAGTGCGTGGGAAAAAATACACCTTACGTGGATACGCACCATTCAAATCTTGTGAAGCAACCGCAATCCTAGCCGCTTCCAAATAACCCAAGACAAATTCAGAATTACGCTCACCCACATTCATGGTGCCAAATCCTTGCAACACATTACCGCCGCCAAACACTTTCGCTTCCAGGTTTTCGCGCTTAGCACCAGCCTGCAACAACTTTTCTATCAAAATATCCATCGCATGCACACCATATCGCATGGAAGGAGATACCGAACTATTCAAAGGCTCTCCCCCGTCAGGCAGCATAAAATGATTCATACCTCCGATTGCGCGTACTTTATCCCGAATACAGGCAGAAACGCACGAACCTAAAACCGTCACAATTAACATATCTTTCTGCGTATAGTAATATTCTCCAGGCAACAATTTTGCTGCTTCACAATGAAAGTTTGCGTCATAATACACGTTACTTGCAAAATGCTCTTCTCCCCCATTCCAAGTCATTTCATCGCCTATTTTCTATGCGCTGACTGATTCAAGGCGTACACGGTCTTACTCAACAATTTAAAATGATTAGTTACATTTAAAAAGTTCTCTGAATGTCCCGCGAAAAGCAGGCCATCTGACCGCATTACTGGTGCAAATCGTTCGAGTATCTTAGTTTGAGTCGGCTTATCGAAATAAATCATCACATTACGGCAAAATATCACATCAAATGGTCCTGCAATCGACCAAGTTGATGCCAGCAGATTGAGTGGCTGAAATGTGACCAAATCGCGTAACGCCTGCTTTACCCGTACTGTGCCGTCATTTACACCCTTTCCTTTAAGGAAAAAACGTTTAACTCTCGCCTCAGACATTTTTTCTACCCGATCAAGTGGATAAATACCGTTTGCAGCAATCTCCAGCACATTGGTATCTATATCTGTCGCGATAATTTTCACAGGAGGGGTCAGGCTGTTAAAGGCTTCACACATGGTCATTGCAATGGAATAAGGCTCTTCCCCTGTCGAACTCGCCGAACACCATATCTGAATTTCGCCATGTTTATGCTTAACAAACTCTGCCAACACTGGAAAATGATGTGATTCACGAAAGAAGGAAGTGAGGTTGGTTGTCAGCGCATTGGTAAATGCTTCCCATTCGTCATGATGCGCATTTGCTGTCAAAGTATCCAAATAGACAGTAAAACTGCTTAAACCTAAAACGCGTAACCGACGTGCCAAGCGGCTATAGACCATATCCTGCTTGTTATTGGACAATGATATACCAGCCCGCTGATATATCATTTCACGTACGCGACTAAAGTCTCTATCAGTAAAACTGAATTCCTTATTATTGTCTTTATCTATTACAGCCATGAAATCCCTATTATATTTCTAAAGTTGAACTTGTACGACAACCAAACGCAGCTTTTGGACATGCGATTATTGGAATCGACAGATCAACTGCAGCACTCACTAATACTCCTGCCACTCTTCTCCCACACTGTCGATTTCATTGGATTGCTGCTTACGCGTGGAAGAATCAGAACTTGGCCGACGCTGAGTCATTCGCGCGGACACGTGCGATTGATACGCAGAAAGTTTAAATTCACCCACCGTCTGTTCCAGCGCCTGCGCTTGATCTTGCAGACTCTGTGCAGCCGCCGCAGCTTGTTCAACTAAGGCTGCATTCTGTTGCGTAGTTTCATCCATTTCTGATACTGAGCGATTAATTGTGCTAATGCCTGTATTTTGTTGAGTCGAGGCTTCATAAATGGAATCCAACAGATCCGTGAACATGCCTACAACGGTCAAAATTTCATCCATGTTATCCCCAGCCTCTTCGACCAGCTGTGTACCATCTTTAACTTTATGAACTGATTCGGTAATCAAGGTTTTGATTTCTTTGGCTGCCGCCGCACTGCGTTGCGCGAGGCTACGCACTTCACCTGCAACCACGGCAAAACCACGTCCCTGCTCACCCGCGCGAGCGGCTTCAACTGCTGCGTTAAGTGCCAAAATATTGGTTTGGAAAGCAATGCCTTCGATCACACTGATAATGTCAACGATCTTGCGTGAACTAGAACTGATTTCACTCATAGTGCTGACCACTTTAGCCATGGTCTCACCACCTGACTCACACATTTCACGTGTGGTCGCAGCTACTTTTTGAGCATGATGGGCATGCTCGGTAGTTTCTTCGACCATCTTGGTCATTTGCGCAGTTTCGGTAGCAGTCACAGACAATGAGTTAGCTTGTGATTCGGTGCGATTTGACAAGTCTGTGTTACCTACAGCAATTTCATGCGCAGCTGACGCTATAGTTTCAGTGCCCTGGCGTACA
The DNA here is from genome assembly GCA_038217005.1 of Burkholderiales bacterium. GTDB lineage: Bacteria > Pseudomonadota > Gammaproteobacteria > Burkholderiales > Sulfuriferulaceae > Sulfuriferula. The sequence continues at coordinate 650 of JBBQPT010000032.1, read as the reverse complement.
TGGGTGACGATTTCATTTAAACCCGACTGCATGGTTTGCATGGCTTGCATCAATACACCGATTTCATCATGTGAAGTCACAGGAATTTCCTGACTCAAATCACCAGAAGCAATACGTTCAGCAGCAGCAACCGCAGCACCTAATGGACGTGTAATTGCATGAATTAACCACCAGGCTAACGCGGCAGCAAAACCGATACTGACTATCATCAAGACACCAACCAACCACATCACCAGGTGATAACGTGACTGACCCATTTCATACACTGATTTAACCTCAGTTAACTGTGCAGGTGATAGTGCCGTTGAACTTGTTGCATATCCATAGATAGCATTACTGGTTTCATTGGATAGACTTAAAAAATGTACCCCCATGTACCCACCCAACAAGAGGGAAATCGCCAGAAATGCAACAACAGCGATGAGTTTACTTTTTATGGTTAGATTATTTAACATGGTAATTTCCTTGGTCTCTTATATAGTTATTCAGTAAATTATGCGGTATTAGTTATATTGGGCGAGCACTTCGCGTATGGTTGCAGCCAGTTCTTCCGCAACAAACTTGGCAACGTAGCCATCTGCACCTACGTTCTTGACATGGTCTTCATTGGCCGTGCCCGTCAGTGATGAATGAATCACGACGGGGATACC
>JBBQPT010000031.1:0-31037 GCA_038217005.1 Burkholderiales bacterium | reverse complement strand
GCGCTTGGCTTTTTCGATAACCATTTCGGCAACTTGCACGTGGCGCGTTGCTGGTTCGTCAAAGGTTGAAGCAACAACTTCGCCACGGACTGAGCGAGTCATTTCAGTTACTTCCTCAGGGCGTTCGTCGATGAGCAGGACGATCATGGTGATATCAGGGTGGTTGCTGGTAATCGCATGGGCGATATGTTGCAACATCACGGTTTTACCTGATTTCGGGCTGGCGACGAGCAATCCGCGTTGACCCTTACCGATAGGCGCTATCATGTCGATAATGCGGCCAGTGATGTTTTCTTCAGCACGGATATCGCGCTCAAGCAACAAGGGTTCGGTAGGGTGAAGCGGGGTGAGGTTTTCAAACAGTATTTTGTTTTTGGCGTTCTCAGGTGCGTCGCTGTTAACTTTGTCGACTTTGACCAGTGCAAAATAGCGTTCACCATCCTTAGGAATGCGAATTTCGCCTTCGATAGAATCGCCAGTGTGTAAATTGAAGCGGCGTATCTGCGACGGTGAGATATAAATATCATCAGGGCTGGCAAGGTACGACGTATTCGGGGAGCGTAAGAAGCCAAAGCCATCTGGCAAGACTTCCAGCGTGCCTTCGCCAAATATGCTGACGCCTTTTTTGGCCTGATTTTTAAGCAGGGCAAAAATAAGCTCTTGCTTGCGTAAGCGGTTAGCACCTTCGATAGAATTGGCTGTGGCCATTTCAACGAGTTCGGTGACGTGAAGTAGTTTCAGGTCTGATAAATGCATGTAGGGAAGCTCTAAACCTAATTAGTAGGCTGGATGTTATGAAGGGGTATGGTTTGCGCCTGATTGTCGAATGTTTAGATTTTGTAGCTATTCGACAAGGCTCAGGCGCAGAATAATGGAATTAAATGTTGCTGTCAACAAAAGCAGTAAGTTGAGATTTAGATAGCGCGCCAACTTTGGTGGCTTCTACGTTGCCATTTTTAAATATCATTAAAGTTGGGATGCCGCGGATACCGAATTTAGGTGGCGTCGCCTGGTTTTCGTCGATGTTGAGTTTGGCGATTTTTAAGCGACCAGCATATTCTTTGGCCACTTCGTCGAGGATAGGCGCTATCATTTTGCAAGGGCCGCACCAGTCAGCCCAGTAATCAACTAATACTGGCAGGGTAGACTGCAGGACTTCCTGTTCAAAGGTGTCGTCGGTAACGTAATGAATATGTTCGCTCATGGATGCCTCGTAAGGTAAATGATTCGGATTGATGCGTAATGCTTTTAGCACATGCATATTTGTAGATAACGTATGCTAACTAAAAAATGGGTAAATGTGAAGTGATGTGCGAAATTTGATTAAAATGAGATGTGCAATGACAGGGATATTAAATGAGTGACTTAGATTGGATAACGCGCACGCAGTCGGCGGTGTGGCATCCGTGTACGCAAATGAAGCAGCAGCTGATAACGCCTCCCCTAATGATTGCTCGTGGGCAAGGTGTGTGGCTGTACGACGATGGCGGGCAGGGTTATATTGATGGGATTTCATCCTGGTGGGTGAATTTATTCGGGCATGCTAATCCACGGATTAATGCGGCGATTACTGACCAGCTCGGTAAAGTTGAGCATGTGATGCTGGCGGGCTGCACGCATGCGCCTGTGGTTGAGTTGTCCGAGCAGCTCGCGCAGTTAACCGGGTTAGGTCATGCCTTTTATGGTTCTGATGGTGCGAGCGCGACCGAAATCGCACTAAAGATGAGCTTCCATTACTGGCGTAATGTCGGTCTGGGTGGCAAAACCGAATTCATTAGCTTGAAGAATAGTTATCACGGTGAGACGCTGGGTGCGTTATCAGTGACGGATGTGGCGATATTCAAGGACATTTATGCGCCATTATTGCGTCATAGTGTGCAGGTGATGAGTCCTGATAGTCGCTTGGCGGCTGCGGATGAAACGGCAGCGGACTATGCGCTACGCGCGGCGCAGGATGTGGCGGATTACCTCGCGCAACATCATCAGCGCGTGGCGGCGATTATTGTTGAGCCCTTGGTGCAAGGTGCAGCGGGAATGGCGATGTATGATGCCGTTTATTTACGCCGTGTGCGTGAGTTATGCGATCAATATCAGGTGCATTTAATTGCTGATGAAATCGCGGTGGGTTTTGGCCGCACTGGGACAATGTTCGCTTGTGAGCAGGCGCAGATCAAGCCAGATATGATATGTTTATCTAAAGGCATTACTGGTGGTTATTTAGCATTATCCGCGGTGTTGACGACGGATGAAGTGTTTGCCGCTTTTTATGCTGATAGCACGGTGCGTGGTTTTTTGCATTCGCACTCTTATACCGGGAACCCGTTGGCGTGTCGTGCGGCATTGGCGACTTTGGCCATCTTTGCCGACGATGATGTGTTGATGCAGAATAGGCGGAAGGGTGATTATCTGGATAGTGTCGCATTGGCATTAAGCTGTCACTCGCGTGTTCGACATTGGCGGCGCAGCGGAATGATCTGGGCATTTGATGTGGTTGATGCCCCCGTTGATTTTGCGCGGTTATTTTATTTAGCCGCGTTAGTGCAGGGTGTTTTGTTGCGACCGATAGGCAATACGGTTTATTTTATGCCGCCGTATGTGATTAACGAGGCAGAGATAGACCAATTAGTTGCAGGCGCATTGGCTGCGCTGGATCAGGTATTGCTTAATTAGTGCAGGCAGGTGTATCGCCGCTTGCGTCACTGCAAGCCGGGTTGCTGCCGTTACTGTTGATCGTGCCCAGGCGAGTTTTGATGGAGGTCTCAGGTTCATTAAAACGGCGCGCATAAAAGACGGCATTGGAAAGGACTTTTTTGACATAGTCACGCGTTTCGCTAAAGGGGATGTTTTCCGCGTAAATTGCGCCCTCTATGGGGTGATCTGCGCGCCAGCGACGTGCCCGAGAGGGTCCTGCATTGTACGCGGCGGTGGCGAGCACGTCAGAGTTATCCAGACTTTGTTGTATGGTTTTAAGGTAATACATGCCGAATTGCATATTGGTATCCAAGTCATGCAAATCTTCTGTTTGAAAACGTTTGATATGAAGTTTGTTGGCTATCCAGTGTGCGGTGGCGGGCATGATCTGCATGAGGCCAGATGCCCCCACCCCGGATTTGGCATGGCTGACAAAGCGGCTTTCCTGGCGTATTAAGCCATATACCCATGCCTCATCCAGGCCACTATCCTTGGCATATTGTTTGGCTTTGTCACGGTAAGGTGCCAGAAAGCGCAAATCAAAATTGTGGAGTTGTTGAGTGCGGTCAGCGGTATTGATGGCACGATCCAGCCAGTTATTTTGTCGAGCCAGTTCGGCGGCAGCGAGCAGGCGGCGGTCATCAAAGTCACGTGTTGCCCATACCCACTCATTGTTAGCTTCTGTGCGTAAGTCCATTTGATACAGGGCCAAAGCACGCTGTATCGCGGGGATACGCTGGATGGCAGCGATTTCGTCGTTGCTGACATTAATGTTGATGGTGAGATTGCCAACCGTTGCGCCTAGTTCTTCGTCAGCAAGTAAGCCGTAGAAATTATATTCTTTAGATAATGTCACTAATAGCGTATTTGAGGCCAGCGTTTTGTTCTGCATTTTGTAGGAGCGGGCTAGCCAGTAGCGCCATGTGGCTTCATTGCGTACAGCATCCGGCATGGTGAGGATGCTGGCTTGTACATCACGCCAATTGCCTTGCCAGAGTGCAGCACGGGTGCGCCAGGCGTATTGTTCGTCACTGAGTTGCGATATGTCGCTGCGATCAAACCAGGTGTATGCGTCCTTGAGATGCTGGCGTGCAGCATGCAGGGCAATTTGTCCCCAGGTGTATTGCTGGTCGGCATTGGGGAATTCATCTTTGATGCGTTGCCATTGTTGTGCAGCTTGTGCCGCATCCCGCGTGGCTAGCCGAGTAATAGCATAGACGGCGATTTCGCGTTGATCGCGCTGGTCGAGTTTGAGTTTGTCGCTGGTAAGCAGGTTGTCAGGGTTGCTATTGGCGATGCCCAGTAGTTTGTCATCCAGAGGCGTGACCAGGTATGCGGACCAGGTGAGTGCGCTGGCACTGTTGTTGTTGGCCAGCAATAGTCGGATGCGCTGCCAGATATTATCGGTACTGATTTCCTGGCTAGTGATGAGGCTGATGAACAGTGGATTGCAGGTGTTGGGCAGGTCTTTGTTGGTGAGCCAGAGTTGCTTTGCTTCGACGATGGCAGTGGGCTGATTTTGCTGGATACGCCCTTGTAGTGCGTAGCATTGCAGGCTTAAGTCAGGATTGACAGCGAGTGGGTATAAATCGAGATATGTCGCCCAATCTTGTTTCTGCGCGAGCAGGCGTAGCCAATCAACGCGAAGCTTGTTGGATAGTGGGGTGTCGCTGTTGCGGTCGATGAAGTAGCGTATATCGTCGGCACGTGCAGTTCTGATCTGCGAAGTGAGTTGCCAGTATTGTATGTAGGGTAATAGTGGAGAGTCTTTTAGTCGTTCAGCGTAATCGGGCAGTTTTTGCAGTTGTCCGTTGCGGAATGCGTCGCGTGCAGCGAGGTAATCTTTGCTGTCATCGGCGTGAGTGAGTACGCTTAATGACAGCATGAAGATAATCAATAAATAGCGCATTAACTGAGGAACAATTGATAAGCTGGGTTGTTCGTTTCATCCCAATATGGATAGGCCAAGTTATCCAGTGAGGCATGGAAGTGGTCACGTTCATGCGGTGGCACCTGGATGCCGACTAATACCCGCCCATAATCTGCGCCGTGATTGCGGTAGTGGAATAGGCTGATATTCCAGTTCTGGCTGAGCGCATTGAGGAACTGCATCAGTGCACCAGGGCGTTCAGGAAACTCAAACCGATAGAGTAGCTCATGTTCAACTTGTGGCGCGTGCCCTCCGACGAGGTGGCGGACATGCAATTTGGCCATTTCATTATCGGTTAAATCCAGCGTAGTGAGTTTATTTGCGCGTAACATTTCAACCAAATCATTGGCCGCCTGACGGTTGGATACTTGTAAACCCACAAAAACATGAGCGTCCTGATTGTTGGCAAAACGATAATTGAACTCGGTGATATTACGGGTGCCTAGTAGCGCGCAGAAAGCTTTGAAACTGCCTGGCGTTTCGGGAATGGTGACGGCCAGGATGGCTTCGCGACGCTCCCCCAGTTCTGCGCGTTCAGCGATGTAACGCAGGCGGTCAAAATTCATATTGGCACCGCTGGCGATAGCTACCACAGTGGCATTTTGCACTTGTTCACGCGCACACCATAATTTGGCACCTGCGATGGAGAGTGCGCCAGACGGTTCTAATATCGAACGCGTGTCTTCAAATACGTCTTTAATCGCCGCACAGATGGCATCGTTATCGACGCGGATGATTTCGTCAACATGTAGGCTGGCAAGGCGGAAGGTCTCTTCGCCCACTTGTTTGACCGCTACACCATCAGCGAATATACCTACTTGTGACAAGAGCACGCGGTGCTTGGCAGTCAGCGAGCGCGCCATGGCATCTGCATCTTCAGGCTCCACGCCGATGACTTTGATGCCAGGCTTGAGGCGCTTGATGTAAACCGCCATGCCTGCGATTAAGCCGCCGCCACCAACGGGGATAAATACTGCGTCTATGGGTGCGCTGTGCTGGCGCAGGATTTCCATAGCAATGGTGCCCTGTCCTGCAATCACGGCAGGATCGTCGTATGGATGCACATAGGTTGCACCCGTTTGTTCGGCCAGTAACTTGGCGTGGGCATAAGCGTCATCATAGGTGTCACCTATGAGTATGGTTTCAGCCCCACGTGCTTTAACAGCGTTAACTTTGATTTGCGGGGTGGGTGCGGGCATGACTATAGTGGCGTGACAGCCAAGCTTCTGTGCGGCGAGCGCAACGCCTTGAGCGTGGTTGCCTGCTGATGCAGTAATTACGCCTGCTTGCAGTGCGTCGGCAGATAGTCCCGCCATTTTATTGTATGCGCCACGTAGTTTGAATGAAAATACGGGTTGCAAATCTTCGCGTTTGAGATAAATCTGGTTGCCTATGCGCGCCGACAGATTTGGTGCGAGCTCCAGCGGCGATTCTATCGCTACGTCGTAAACGTGAGAAGTGAGTATTTTGGCCAGATAGTCGGTGTCGCTATTCATGATGATGTCTTGTTCCGAAAGAGTTGGTAAGAGTAACAGACCTTGCGTGATTTGTGAAAATTCTCATTTATGGTTATGCTGTTTGTTTTGTATTTAGTAAGTGACGTGAGGATGATAATGACGCAAGATGAATTAAAACAGGCTGTGGCTCGCGCAGCGATAGAATATGTGCCGCAGGGTATTATCGGGGTGGGTACGGGCTCAACTGCTAATTTCTTTATTGACGAGTTGGCCAAGGTCAAAAGTCGTTTTGATGGCGCAGTTGCAAGCAGTGAAGCTACGGCGCAACGCCTGAAGTCGCATGGTATTCCCGTATATGAGCTGAATGATGTAGGCGAATTGGAAATTTATGTTGATGGTGCTGACGAAATTACCAAGCACATGCATATGATAAAAGGTGGTGGCGGTGCGCTAACGCGGGAAAAAATCGTAGCAGCATGCGCGAAGAAATTTATTTGTTTGGCTGACGCGTCTAAATTAGTTGATTTGTTAGGACAGTTTCCATTGCCAGTTGAAGTTATCCCGATGGCACGCAGCTATGTGGCTCGCGAATTGACTAAGCTGGGTGGTCAGCCGCGTTTGCGCGATGGTTTTATAACCGATAATGGCAATGTGATCTTGGATGTGGTGGGTTTGACTATTATGAATCCGGTTGAACTGGAAACCAAGTTAAATCAAATCGTCGGTGTGGTCACCAATGGTTTGTTTGCACTGCGTCCTGCAGATGTGTTGTTGCTTGGGACGACCGACGGTGTGAAAGCGATGAAGGCTGGCGACTAATTGAATGATTCAGCGTCGCTTTGATCAGGCAAACCTGAGACGGGCACGCTGTATTGTTCACTACCCCATGCGCCTAGGTCAATTAGGCGGCAACGTTGTGAGCAAAATGGCCGGAATTGACTGTCTTTAATCCATTCGACAGCTGCTTTGCAAGTCGGACATTTAACAACCAAGTTCATAGATTGCAGAAGGTTAGTTTGAATTCCAGATTTTCTGTACAGGTTTTGGGGTGATCTGCAAGCGCTTCTAAAAAGCGTATGCTCAGCGCGTATTTGTTTGCACTGGTTTCGGGGGTGCAGGGTTGGTTCTGATTAAGGCTGATTTTGATAAGCTGTGCGTTACGGCCGTTGAGCATCTGCTGATAACTGCCTTTGATGGCAATTACTGTCTGTGGTGCGCCGCTTTCGCGTAATAGTTTTAATACTACGCTGATGCCCTGATAAATTGGCAGCATGGGTTTAAGCCAAAGGTTCAGTTGCGCACGTCGTTGTTCGCTTGGTATATGCAACCAATAGTGATAAGCGGGCAGATCAAATTCACATGTGCCGCCAGGAATGCTGGCACGTTGTTTGATATTCATTAGCCATTCTATGTCTTTGAGATTTTGCCCAAGCTTGCCTGCCAGTCCATGAATGGACTTCAGACACTGGCTAATTTCAGCTAGTACTTCGGCTAATTTATCCTGATCAATCGCCGTGTTGTTGCGCAGGTTTTCCAAACCTTGGCGTTGTCTTTCCAGCTCCTGCAGTATGTCCGATTTTAAATCAGCGCGGCCAGCGACTTCTATGATTTCGAACAGTGCAAGTAGTGCGGCGTGATGTTGCAATGCATCCTCAAGGGCGACGAAATAGAATGCTTTTTGAAAAAGGCTTTCTAGTCGTAGCAAAGTGCGTACACGTTCACTTAAGGGATATTCGTAATCTATCACGCGCGATTTGAATTCAGGATATTGATTTTGTTGATTTTGACATGGTAGTGCATGCTTGGCAAATGCTTAATATTAATTTCGCATACCGAGATAAATTGTGTGCAGGTTAGTTACTTGCGCTTTCGTCAGTATGAGTTCGTTTTGATTGCTAATAACGTCGTCGGCGTGCTGTAAACGCCCGGTTCGACTGATTTGACTCGCCATTATTTTTTCAATGGTATCTGCTGATAGGTGGCTGCGTGCCGTAGTGCGACTGACCTGCTGTGATTCGTCGCAGTCTACGACTACGACGCGTTGTACCAGGGTTAAATATCGTGGGCTTTCGATGAGTAATGGTACAACTAACAAAATGTAGGGTACGTGACTGAACTGACTGATTTTATCGATTACTTGTTGAAAAATCAAGGGATGTAAAATACTTTCCAGTTTGCGTTTTGCATCAGGGTCGGAAAAAACCAGTTCACGCATTTTTGCACGATGCATCGCGCCATTACCATCTATAAAATCGGCGCCAAAGGCCTGTTTGATCGCATCATTTGCAATCCCATGTGGTGCAGTGATAGCGTGTGAAATGTCATCAGTATCAATAACGCATGCGCCGAGCTCTGCGAACAAATGGGCGATCGTTGATTTGCCACAACCGATGCCACCTGTTAATCCAACTAGGTAGGTCATGAGAGCGTGGATAAATAACTTTGTAATATATCCTTGCCCCAGAACAGCGCAATTAAGCCGCCGCCCGCGAGATAAGGTCCAAATGGAATGGGTATGGAACGACCTTGCTTTGCAACTACAATGAGTATTATGCCCACTGCCGCGCCCACTGCGGACGAGAGCAGAATGACTACAGGCAGCATAGACCAGCCTAGCCAAGCGCCGATTGCAGCCAGTAGCTTGAAGTCACCGTACCCCATGCCTTCTTTTCCCGTTAATAATTTGAATAACCAGTAAATAGACCATAGGCTAAGATAGCCCGCCATCGCGCCTATTACCGCGGTATGTAATGGGATAAAAGTGTTTTGCATATTGACCAGCAAACCTAACCACAGCAAGGGTAAAGTAATACTGTCGGGCAGTAGTTGGGTGTCAAAGTCGATAAAAGTAAGCGCGATGAGTGCCCACACAAATGCGATGGCGGCCACAGCAGCAATGCCATAGCCGAAATAAGTAGCGGTGAGGGCGGTTAATATGCCAGTGATGGCTTCAATAACAGGGTAGCGTGCACTAATGTGGATTTGGCAGCCGCGACATTTTCCCCGTAGCCACAAATAACTTAATATCGGGACGTTTTCCAGTGCGGTAATGGCGTGGCCACAACGAGGGCACGCAGAGCGTGGAACGGACAAGGTAAATGGCGCAAGCTCGGGTAAGGCTGCTTGATTCAGCTCTGCGCACTGTACCTGCCATTCGCGTTCCATCATTTTCGGCAGACGATAAATGACCACATTGAGGAAACTACCCACTAGCAGACCGATGATGCCGCAAGTCACAGTAAACCAGAGAGGATTGGCTTGCAATAGTGTCAGCATGTTTAACTTCCGCCGACCACTGCGCCCATTTTAAAAATTGGCAAATACAATGCGACGACCATGCTGCCAATTAAGACACCAAGGACGACCATGATCATGGGTTCCATCAGGCTGGAGATGGCAGCAACTGCATCATCTACTTCACCTTCATAAAAGTCAGCTACTTTGCTTAACATGGAATCGAGTGCGCCCGATTCTTCGCCTATCTGTACCATTTGTTGCACCATATTCGGAAACATTTGTGTGTTTTGCATAGCAATGGTGAGGCTGGTGCCTGTGGTGACCTCTGCCTTTATTTTCATGGTGGCGTGATAAAAAACAATATTGCCTGCGGCGCCTGCGACGGAATTCAGCGCTTCAACCAGTGGTACGCCTGCGGCAAACATGGTCGCGAGCGTGCGGGTCCAACGAGCGATAGCAGCTTTTTCTAAAATAATTCCAAAAACAGGCATTTTGAGCATCGCTCTGTCCATGATTTCTTGCATTTTGCGCGAGCGTTTCCATGTGTAGAAGAAAAACCAGAAACTGCCACCTATAGATCCAAATACTAGCCACCAGTATTTCACAAAGAAATCAGAAATGCCTATCATGATAAGGGTGGGGGCGGGTAAATCAGCCCCGAAGCTACTAAATAGGTCTTTGAAAGCGGGTACAACAAAGATCATAATCACAGCTGTGATAACAAATGCCACGATAATAATGGACATAGGGTAGAAAAGTGCAGATTTGATTTTTCCCTTAATGGCAATAATTTTTTCTTGATAGGTCGCTAGGCGATCTAATACGCCATCAAGAATACCTGCTTCTTCACCAGCATTAACTAAATTGACATAGAGCGTATCAAAATAAAGAGGGTGTTTGGCAAATGATTTGCTTAAACTGGCTCCACCTTCAATATCGGTTTTAATGGCTATTAATAGCTTTTGTACAGAGGGGTTTGAGTGGCCCTTAGCCACGATATCAAACGCCTGTAATAGTGGCACACCAGATTTCATCATGGTGGCGAGTTGTCGGGTAAATAAAGCAACATCTTTGCCAGTAATTTTTTTGCTTCCCGCTAAATTACCCTTTTTTTTGATTTTTTTAACATTAATACCCTGGCGGCGCAGCGTGGAGCTAACTACGGCTTCTCCACCAGCGATCATCTCACCTTTAACTGTCTTGCCTGATTTATCTGTACCTTCCCAGCTGTAGGCAACATCTTTGGTCGTGGGTGTTTTTTTCGCAACAGCCATGTTGTGTTTCTCCCGTATTGATTTAATTATTCGTTGGTGACTGATTCGATTTCTTCTAGTGATGTCAGTCCTGTCATGACTTTATTCAAACCTGAGCGCCTCAGGTCGCTAACGCCTTCGCGGCGTGCCTGGTCGGCAATGTCAATGGCATTGCCGTTGCTCATGATGATACGACGCATTTCATCTGTGATGGGCATGACTTGATAGATTCCCAAGCGGCCTTTGTAGCCAGTACCTTTGCAAAGCTCGCAACCTACAGCGTGGTATGGTCTCCAGCTACCATCTAGTTCACTTTCGGCAAAACCAGCCCGCAATAAGGCTACTTTTGGGATGTCTATAGGCTGTTTGCACTTGCATAATTTACGCGCCAAACGTTGTGCGGTAATCATGATAACGCTGGATGCGATGTTAAACGGCGCGATCCCCATGTTCACTAAACGCGTTAGTGTCGAGGGGGCGTCATTCGTGTGTAGCGTGGATAGCACCATGTGACCTGTTTGTGCAGCCTTAATGGCAATTTCAGCAGTTTCCAGATCGCGAATTTCACCTACCATGATAATGTCGGGATCTTGTCGCAGGAATGATTTAAGCGCTGCAGAAAAAGTCAGGCCGGCTTTCTCATTGACGTTGACCTGGTTTATCCCTGGTAAATTAATTTCAGCAGGATCTTCAGCTGTGGCAATGTTGACGCCGGGCTGGTTTAGTATGTTTAAGCAAGTATAAAGCGAGACGGTTTTGCCACTACCTGTGGGTCCGGTGACAAGCACCATGCCGTAGGGGCGTTGTACTGCATTGAGTAGTAGCTCTTTTTGTTTTGGTTCGTATCCTAAGGCCTCAATACCCAGCGTGGCACTGGTTGGGTCAAGAATACGCATTACTATTTTTTCACCATACAGCGTGGGAAGTGTGCTCACACGAAAATCAATGGCACGATTCTTGGATAACACTAATTTCATGCGTCCGTCTTGAGGAACGCGTTTTTCCGAAATATCGAGTTTGGATATGACTTTAATTCGAGAAGATAACTTGTCTTTAATCGCTAATGGTGGCTGCGCGATTTCACGTAATATGCCGTCCAAGCGATAGCGTATACGGTAATATTTCTCGTAGGGCTCAAAATGGATATCGGATACCCCGTCGTTGATGGCATCCAGCAGGATTTTTTGCAGGTAGCGCACGATAGGTGCGTCGTCTACTTCCTGTGCTTCTTCAGCATTTTTAGTGTTTTGTGCAGTATCGTCGGTTAAGTCAAGCTCAAAATCATCATCGCCAGCCAAATTGGCGATAGTGTTGTTATTGCTTTCGCTGATCTGGGTAATAAGTTTGCCTAGCTTGTCATCTTCAACAACGATAACGTCGACAGTGAGCGATGTTTGAAATTTGATGTCATCAATGGCTTGCAAATTAGTAGGATCAGACAAACCAACCGCTAGTTTGGTGCCTCGCTGATATAAAGCAACGACGCGTCGACTTTGCATCAGTTTGCCATCTAGTATTTTGCTTGGAATTACTTCTGGATCAATGGCATTTAAATCAAAATAAGGAAAGCCGAATTGGACCGCTGCAAATTCAGCTAATTTTACCGATGTGGTTTTTTTGGATTTGAGCAATTGGGTGACAAATTGCTCATTATTGGCCTTGGCTTCTTTCATAATGGCCTCGGCCTCATCATTGGTTAACCATTGTTGGCTAACTAATGCGCGCGCAAGACCTGTCAATATGATGGGATTTGAGTTTGATGCCATGAGTCTCGAAGTGTGGTTATTAATTGGAATTGATTTTAGCCAAGTAATAATGCGCTGTTAATTTTTTTTTGTAAAGATACTAAGTAATGGGTTGTTTTGGGTATATCCGTGCAGTCTTGACTGCGCGGTCATGTATTTGCATGATTTCGATCGGGTGGTTGGCTATTTTGAGCGTAGTGCCAGGCTCTGGAATGTCTTCCAGATGCTCTAAGATGAGGCCGTTGAGCGTCTTGGGACCGATTTCTGGGAGGGTTAGCTTTAATCTGCGGTTGATAATGCGTATGGGGGTACCGCCTTCGACTAGCCAGCTGCCATCAGCTTGTGGGATGCAATCCAGGGAATGGCTGTGAGCTGTGTTGCCAAGCTCGCCTATGATTTCTTCCAGGACGTCTTCTAAAGTCAGTAAGCCAAGTAGTTCGCCATATTCATCTACGATAATCCCCAGCTTACGTTGGTTTTCCTGGAATTGCCGTAATTGGGTAAATAATAGGGTGCCCGATGGAATGAAATAAGGAGTCTTTACATTTGCAAGAATAATCTCGCTGCTGATGTCTTGTTGGCGCAAATCACGAGCGATGTCACGCAGATGGAGGATGCCGATAATTTCATTGGGTTGGTCCTGATATATGGGGATGCGCGTGTGGTGGCTGCTGATGAGGTATTTGGTAATATTGGCTGCAGTATCATTTAGCGCAATGGCTTCCATCTGGCTGCGCGGAGTCATGATGTCATCAACGGTGATATTTTCAAGATCCAATAGGTTGATGAGTATGCTTTTGTGGGTAGAGGGAAGGAGTTTTCCAGATTCGTATACTAGCGTTCTCAATTCTTCGATGCCTAAGATGTGTTCTGCGTCGTTATTAGGCCTTAATCGGAAAAGTTTAAGCAGTACCTGAACAAATAAATTTACAAACCAGACTATGGGGTAAGCGAGCGTTAAAAGTGGGCGCAAGATAAAACTTGCAGGCAGTGCAATATGTTCAGGATATGCAGCACCTATTACTTTGGGGGTGACTTCGCTGAATACCAGAATTGCAAATGTTACCGCTAATGTTGCGGCACCTAATACCCATTCGCTGTTGCCAAATAGCCTGATGGAGATAATAGTGACTAACGTTGCTGAAGCAGCATTTATTAGGTTGTTACCGAGTAAAATTACACCTAAAAGTTTATCCGTATTGGCTAGTAGTGATGCGGTGCGCTTCGCATTCAGATTGCCTTGATTGGCTAAGTGACGCAGTCGATAACGATTGAGCGCCATCATGCTGGTTTCCGAGGCGGAGAAAAATGCGGAGAGTGCAAGTAAAACAAAAAGGGCTGCCAGTAAGATGGCAATAGGTATGTCGTTCAAGCTGGATTAAAACGCGAATGCTGAAGTGATTTAGTTTAGCGGTTGGTGGGTGAATGTCAAGCAGGTATAAAAAACGGCGAATAAATCGCCGTTAGTGTGTTGTTACTTACTTTCCCATGTGGGGAGATGAGGAGTAGCGCTCCATCATTGAACGGTCTTTCCAGATTTTTTCATCTAATACAGCGGCTGGGATATGGAATTGATTTTCCGTCTCTACAGCAATTTCTTTAACGACTTTGGTGATGTCATCATAAGCAATTTTGTATAAAAAACCTGCTTTGTCGGTCATGCGTGCAATCATCGCAGTTTCAAACATTTTGTAGACGTAGATGTTTGCTGGGCGAATTTTGCCATCTGTTGCACGCCAAGCTACTGTGTAACGGGTGTTTTCTTTAAAGTTGGTCTTGTCCACTGCTGCGCTCCTAAAGTAATTGCTAAGCGTAATGCTTGATTTTGAAAGAAAATAATACGATGCATCTAAGTGAAATGAATGCCAATCTCCAGCAAAATATAACATGGAAAGTTTGGGGCGTAAACTATTTGGTGCTGTCTGCACGCATTTGATAATATTTATAGCCCTATTAAAGATTATAGTTTGCATAAAGTGTCATGCATGAGAGAAAATGTGCGATTCTGGTGTGCTAACCTTAAACTTATTCCGTTATTCAATATGAATGCTATCGTCAAAATAGAAAATCACGACAATCAAGAAATCAAATTCACCACATGTTATATGTGCGCTTGTCGTTGCGGCATCAAAGTGACTTTGGAAGAAAATAAAGTCCGCTTTATCCAGGGTAATCGTAACCATCCAACCAATCAAGGTGTGCTGTGCGCTAAGGGATCTGCGGGAATAATGAAGCAGTATTCCGCTGCCAAATTGCGCAAGCCTTTGATGCGCAAACCGGGTGCGGAACGTGGCACCGGTGAGTTCGTCGAGATTGAGTGGGATCAAGCGCTGGATATTTTAACAGAGCGGTTGTCTGAGATTCGCTCAACTAATCCGTCTAAACTAGCCTTCTTTACCGGGCGGGATCAGATGCAGGCATTGACCGGTCTGTGGGCGCAACAGTTTGGTACGCCTAACTGGGCCGCGCATGGTGGTTTCTGTTCAGTCAACATGGCTGCGGCAGGTTTGTACTCCATAGGCTTCTCGTTCTGGGAATTTGGTGCGCCTGACTGGGATTATGCCAAGTACTTCATTATGTGGGGTGTGGCTGAAGATCACTCTTCTAACCCAATTAAAATTGGTTTGGAAAAGCTAAAGCGTCACGGTGGTAAGTTTGTGTCTGTTAATCCAGTGCGCACAGGTTATTCCGCGATTGCTGATGAGTGGATACCGATTAAGCCTGGTATGGATGGTCTGTTGGCGTTGTCAGTGGTGCATGTATTGTTGTCGCGCGAGTTGTTCGACTGGGAATTTTTGATCCGCTATACAAACTCTGCCTGGTTGGTGGTTGATACTCCGGGGCAGAAAGGACATGGTTTGTTTTTGCGTGACGAGCAGGGCAATCCTTTAGTATGGGACATGGAAAAATCCGGATTTGTGAATGCGCTGGACAAAGACATTACGCCTGCTTTGTTCGGTGATTACGTTGCGCCTGATGGTCGTCCAGTAAGAACGGTTATGACCTTGACTGCCGAGCGTTATCTGGATGAACGCTACGCACCTGAAAATGTTGCGCAGGAATGTGGCGTGTCTGCTGAAACGATAGAGCGTATGGCGTTAGAAATGGCGCATGTGGCGTTCAAGGAAACGGTAGAGTTAGATATCCAGTGGACAGATAGCTGGGGCCGTCAGCATGATAAAGTGATAGGTCGCCCTGTAGCGATGTACGCAATGCGCGGTATCGCTGCCCACTCCAATGGCTTCCACGCATGTCGTGCGGTTCACTTGATCCAGATTATGCTGGGTGCGTTAGATGGTCCAGGTAACTTCCGTGCGCGGGCACCATATCCTAAGCCGATTCCACCGCACCAACTGCCGGAAAACAATATTGACATAATTAACGCGCCGAATACGCCGTTGTCAAAAACTCCATTGGGTTTCCCGACGCGTCCCGAAGACTTGGTGATAGACAAGCAAGGTAACCCATTGCGCATTGACAAGGCTTACTCCTGGGAAATCCCAATTGCATCGCATGGTTTGATGCATATGGTCATTACTAATGCAACCAACCACGATCCGTATCCGATAGATACGTTGTTGCTGTTTATGTCCAACATGGCTTGGAATTCGACGATGAATACCAAGAACGTACAAGATATGCTGCGTGAAAAGGATCCGGCGAAACCTGATCAGCACAAAATCCCATTCTTGGTTGTTGTCGATGCGTTCCACTCAGAAATGGTCAACTTTGCCGACTTAGTATTGCCTGATACAACTTACCTGGAACGTCACGATACAATTTCATTATTGGACAGGCCTATTTCAGAACCTGATGCTGCTGCGGATGCGATTCGTTATCCGCTACTTAAACTGGACAGGGATGTGCGTCCTTGGCAAGAAGTGATGGTTGAATTGGCTGGCCGTCTCAAATTCCCGGCATTCACCAATGCGGATGGCACGCGTAAATTTAAAGATTATCCTGACTTTATTGTGAACTATGAGCGTGCTCCTGGTATTGGTTTCCTTGCTGGTTGGCGTGGTAAAAATGGTGAAAAATCACTCAAGGGTGAGCCGAATCCAAAACAATGGGAAAAATACATAGAAAACGAGTCTTTCTTTGCGCATCACTGGCCGGATAGTCAGAAATATAATCGTTTTGCCAATAAGGAATATTTGGATATTGCTGCAGATGTTGGTTTCGTGGGTAAGTCCGAGCCGATTACTATGCAAATTTATTCTGAGCCGTTGCAGAAATTCCGCCTGGCCGGGCAAGGTTTGTATGATGGGCCGCAGCCTAACAATCCAGTAGATCGTGAACGGCTGGCGAAATATTTTGATCCTCTGCCAATGTGGTACAAGCCGCTGGAGCAAGAGCGTGTAGATGGCGAAGAGTATCCGTTCTTTGCATTAACGCAGCGACCCATGCTGATGTATCACTCATGGGACTCGCAAAACGTATGGTTGCGTCAGATTCTTGCGCAAAATTATATGTATATGAACCGTGGGCAAGCGACACGTATGGGCTTGAAAGACTTTGACTGGATTTGGGTTGAGTCACATAACGGGAAAATTCGTTGCCAAATGCGTACTATGGAAGGTACGCAAGAAAATACAGTGTGGACATGGAATGCGATTGGTAAGCAAGGTGGCGCATGGGGGCTTAAGCCTGAGGCGTCGGAAGCGAAAAGCGGCTTCTTGCTTAATCACTTGATTTCTGAGCTGCTACCTGCCAAAAAAGGCGAACGACGTATTACCAATTCTGATCCGGTAACTGGTCAGGCAGCTTGGTTCGATTTGCGGGTGAAAATTACGAAAGCGGCTGAGGGCGAGGTGGGTAGTTGGCCAGAGTTCCCGGCTATTAAACCATTGCCTTGGGATGATGGTGAGCGTCCAGACGTGCTGCGCTACAGTACGCGTACTGATGATAAGCAGCCCTAACATTAGGATAAGATAAATGAGATTAGGTTTAGTAATCGATTTGGATGTGTGCGTAGGTTGTCATGCATGCGCAATTGCTTGTAAAGAGTGGAATGCGTCAGGTACAACCGCACCTTTAACGGACTATCAGCCGTATGGAGCCAAGCCTTCAGGGGTGTGGTTTAATCGCATACGTAGTTACGAGGTGGGTGAATATCCACATAATAAGACAATCAATTTCCCGATGTCTTGCATGCACTGCGAAGACGCAGATTGCGTGACGGTATGTCCAACGGGCGCATCTTACAAGCGTGCGGAAGATGGTATTGTGCTGGTAGATCAAACCAAGTGTATGGGTTGTAATTATTGCTCATGGGCATGTCCATATGGTGCGCGTGAACTAGATCGCGAATCTGGCACTATGAAAAAATGCACACTGTGCATTGATCGCATTTATGACACTTTTATGCCCGTAGAAGAGCGTCAACCAGCATGTGTATTAACCTGTCCTGCGCATGCCCGTATGTTTGGAGACATGGATGATGCGAATTCAGCCGTAAGTGTCGTCATTCGGGAGCGTGGCGGTTATCAGTTGATGCCTGAGCTGGGTTATAACCCGACTAATCACTATTTGCCAGTGCGCAAAGCAACGCCTATTTCAACGGAGAATCTGGGTAGGATGGGCTTTAAAGATAGGTTGAAGGGTATTGTCAACAAGGTAGTAAAGCGTTAATTGCGTTTTACACATATTCATACTAAATGGAGTAAATAATGCATCCCGCATTTTCCGTGATTTTTTTTACTGTAAGTTCAGGTGCAGGTTTTGGCTTATTTGCGCTGCTTGTTTTGGCTGATTTTCTTGGTTTGGGTGGTGGATTGTCAATCGATCAAAAACTAACGGCAGGTGGATTGGCATTGTTCCTGGTGGCTGCAGGTTTGTCATCGTCAGTGTTCCACTTGGCTAACCCCAAAAATGCGTGGAGAGCGTTTAGCCGATATCGCACATCCTGGTTGTCGAGAGAGGGTGTATTCGCAGTCATGTTTTACCCATTTGCAATTGCCTACCTAGGTTTGACTTGGTTGGACATGAGTCAATTAACCATGCTTAAAGTAGTGGTGGGCGTTATGGCAGCAGCCTTGTCTTGGGTAACCATATTCAGCACCGGGATGATATATGCATGCCTGAAAACAATACGGCAATGGAACTCGCCGTTAGTGCCAGCTAACTATCTGGCGTTAGGTCATTTTTTAGGTGGGTTATTATTATTGCTAATTGCAAATAATGGATCGGTTGAGATTGGTGGTTATGTTGCGATTAGCATAGGCTTATCAGTCATGGCCGCCATGCTTAAGGCAATTTATTATTTCTGGATTAATAAACCGGGCGCAACATCAACAATCAATACCGCTACGGGATTTACGCGTGGAACAGTGCGTTTGCTAGATACTGGGCACACACATGGCACGTTCTTGACAGAAGAGTTTGGATTTCAAATTGCCCGCCAGTATGCTGTTATGTTAAAAGTTTTTGTTATGGTGGTGGGATTTGTAGTGCCGGTGCTGATGCTTGCAACCGGCCAGACCACGCAGGCAGATATATATGTAGCAATAGCGCTGGCATCAATAGGAATAGTGGCAGAGCGCTGGTTGTTTTTTGCAGAGGCACGCCATGTGGTGAATTTGTATCACGGCGCACAGCGTACATAAAAAAGTAAAGAAAACTATTTGCTTGAATACCGCATTTTGGTATATTAGTGAACTTTGATAAATTTGAGGCGTTTATGTACGGATTTAAAGAAGTTGATGTGCAAGGTTTGGATGAGTTGGTAGCCAATACTGGATGCATATTAATTGATGTGCGTACAGATGCAGAAGTTTCTCGTGGCGGTATAGAAGGCGCGATGCATTTGCCGTTGCATTTGTTGCCTTTGAAAGTGCAAGACTTGCCAACGGATAAGCCAATAGTGTTTTACTGTCAGTCTGGTGGTAGATCTGCGCAAGCTTCGGCTTTCGCGGCATCTAAAGGATTGGTTGAGGTATATAATTTGCAGGGTGGTATAATGGGTTGGATACGTTCAGGTCGACCGCTTTCTGCAATATAGTTTATTGTTTGTTTTTATTTGAATCTTAAGGAGATAGTAATGAATTTTGATAAAGAATTAGATGCAAAAGGTTTGAACTGCCCATTACCAATTTTGCGTTGCAAAAAAAGCTTGGCTGATATGACTACAGGTCAGGTGCTGAAAATTGTTGCAACAGATCCAGGCGCGATCAAAGATTTTGAGGCTTTTGCTAAACAGACTGGCAATGAGTTGCTTTCATCAGCTCAAGCAGGTGCTGAATTTACATTTTTCATGAAGAAGAAGTAATCATAAAATAAAAACCAAACCGTCTGTGTTTGGTGAGTTTCAAAATTCGAGGGATAGACATGGAACAAAAGAAACTTGCAATTATTGCAACAAAGGGAACGCTTGATTGGGCGTATCCACCATTTATCTTGGCTTCAACGGCCGCGGCATTGGATTATTCCGTAGAGATTTTTTTCACGTTCTACGGGTTGCAGTTAATGCGCAAGGATCTTTCTTTCCTGAGAGTTAGTCCATTGGGTAATCCTGGCATGCCTATGAAAATGCCGTTTGGTCCGAAGTGGTTCCGTGGAATTAACTGGAATATACCAAATGCGATTCAAGCAATAGTGCCAGGATACGAAGCGTTGGCAACAGTGCTGATGAAGCAATCAATTGCTAACAACGGCGTGGCAACGGTAGAAGACTTGCGTTCAATGTGCCAAGAATGTGATGTGAAGTTTTTGGCGTGTCAAATGACGGTTGAACTGTTTGGATTTGACCACGGCCAGTTTATCGATGGCATTGACTATGTTGGCGCGGCTTCATTTTTCTCATTTGCTGGCGATTCAGATATTTGCTTGTACTTGTAAGCAAGCAGAGATTAGAGAATCAGCGACAAAATCGCTGGTTTTCAATCAATAATAGCGCGGCAATCAGCTGCGCTGTCTAATTATCATTAGCATGGTCTAATTGATATCAAAATTATAGTTGATTGAGATAGCTTATTGGTTTATCTTGATGGTTTGTCAGTCTGGGCTATAACGACTATGGCTCCAGTTTTAATTTAATATAGCGGCACGACTAAACGAGAGGTGCATAATGGCAACTTACGCTGAAATGCGCGAAATTTATGATGATATACGTAGTGATTTCCGCTACGATCATGAATTGAATGGGTGTTTAAATTGCGGTATTTGTACTGCAACTTGTCCATCAGCGCAATTTTATGACTACAGCCCACGTGAAATAGTCCAGTTGTTGTGGACAGAAAACGTAGAACAGATTTACGACGCGATGCAAGAAAAAATTTGGGCATGTGCCCAATGTATGACTTGTGCTGCACGTTGTCCATTTAAGAACTCACCCGGTGGATTGGTGATGATTATGCGTGAAGTGTCTATTAAGCACGGCATGCAGTCTGCTAAAGATGTGCTGCGTCCTTTTGGTCGTGTAATGTTGAAATTGATAACTACTGGTAACCAGTTGTCTCCAGACATGATTCAGCCGGATCACTTTCCGGACTGGGGCCCAAATATTCAAAAAGTTGAAGGTGATCTGAAGACATTGCGTAAAGCAATTCCGGTGCGCACACTTCAAACAACTGATACTGCTTGGGAAGTTTCGTTAAAAACTTCTGTCGAGATGTACACTATTTGGGAAATGACGGGTGTATTGAGTTCATTGGAGGCAATGGATGAAAACCTGTTCGACGTTATCGAAGATTTTATCGACGAAAAACGCGAAGAGTATGAAGAGTGGTTGGAAGAGCAGGAAGAAGACTGATTTAACAATTCTGTAAATTAATTTTAGGAGATTTGCCATGAGTAATGCAGGCAGTGAAAATGAAGGAATTGCTGGTCACGGATCGTTCTTCCAGCAAACAAATCTGTCCGGCGCTGAAGCAGCGACGGCAACAGAGTGGGTACGTAAGCATGTGGACAAGCGCACGGTAGACCTTGGTGAGCGCATGGATGATATCCGTGATCACATGTGGGAGCTTGAAAAAGATGGTCAAATTATCGTTCATCGCATTACAGATGCACATAAACCCGTAGAGGTTAATACTTTGTTTGGTTGGGCTAAAAAAGTACCAACTACACAATTGTGGCATCACAAATCATGTGGGCAGTGTGGCAATATCCCCGGATATCCAACATCTATTCTATGGTTCATGAATAATTTCGGTTACGTGCCAGGTAAAGACTATTTGGACGAAACAGACCAAACATCTTGTACAGCATGGAACTATCATGGGTCAGGGATTGGTAACGTTGAATCATTGGCGGCTGTATTCATGCGCAACTTCCATCAGGCTTATATTTCAGGTAAGCAACATGGTTTTGAAGCTGGCCACTTTTTCCCGTTAGTGCATTGCGGTACGTCTTTTGGTAACTACAAAGAGATTCGTAAGTACTTGGTAGAATCAGCAGAGCTACGTGAGCGTGTTACCAAAATCCTGGGTAAATTAGGGCGTTTGGTAGATGGCAAGCTGGTTATACCTGAAGAGATTATTCATTACTCTGAGTGGGTACACGTGGTTCGCAATCGTATTGCATCTGAAATGCAGACGGTTGATGTATCAAACATTCGTGTGACTATGCATGCGGCTTGCCATTACTACAAAATGGTTCATGAAGATGCTATTTATGATCCAGAAATATTGGGTGGTAACCGTACTGCAGTAGGCAGTTCTGTTGCTTTGGCGTTGGGTGCTCAGTTGATTGATTATTCAACATGGTACGACTGTTGTGGTTTCGGTTTCCGTCACATTATTTCAGAGCGCGAATTTACCCGTTCTTTCACTATGGATCGCAAAATCCGTGTAGTGCGTGAAGAAGCTAACGCCGATGTAATGTTGGGTATCGATACTGGTTGTATTACCACCATGGATAAAAATCAATGGATTGGTAAGGCGCATGATAATGATTTTTCTGTGCCAATTATGGCGGATATCCAGTTTGCGGCTTTGGCTTGCGGCGCTGATCCATTCAAAATTGTACAATTGCAGTGGCATGCATCACCATGTGAAGAATTAGTTGAAAAAATGGGTGTTTCTTGGACTGAAGCTAAGAAAACCTTCGAAGCATATTTGAAAGAAGTTGAAGCAGGTAACATTGAGTACCTGTATAACCCTGAGTTGGCATTAGGAGGCCGTCAATAAATGTCTGATACCGTTTTAGTAGTGGGCGCAGGCCCAACAGGATTGTCCGCAGCAGCTGGCGTGGCTTCGATAGGAAAAAAAGTAATTTTGGTGGAAAAGGAGTCCGTTTTAGGCGGTGCACCGATTTTATCTGGTTACGCAAAGTTAGTGCCGTCTGGTGAGTGGGCTAAAGACGCAATTGGTCGTATGGTTAAGCGCGTTGAAGATAATCCTAACGTCACCATTTATAAATCCACAAAAGTGGTTAAAGTGGATGGCGAAGCAGGTAATTTCACCGTTACTTTCTCTAATGGTCAGACAGCGAATGTAGGTAGTATTATCTTAGGTACGGGTTTTACCCACTTTGATTCTATCAATAAGCCTGAATGGGGTTTTGGTACATACGAAGACGTGTTGACGACTACCCAAATGGAGCAAATGGTGGGTACGGGTAAAATAGCATGCCCATCGAATGGTCGTGTGCCTGAGCGCGTTGCTATTCTTTTGTGTGTGGGTTCGCGTGACCGTCAAATAGGTCGTGAATGGTGCTCTAAGATTTGTTGTACCGTTTCTACCAACTTGGCGATGGAGATTAAAGAAATTTCTCCAACTACCGAAGTGTTCATTTACTACATGGACATTCGTACATTCGGTTTATACGAAGATAAATTCTACTGGAAATCGCAAGAAGAATTTAAGACCAAGTTTGTAAAAGCGCGTATCGCTGAAGTGACGAAGTCTGCGGATGGTCGCTTGTTGGTTAAAGGTGAAGATACTTTAGTTAAGCGTCCTATCGTTATTCCTATGGATATCGTTGTTCACGCTATTGGTATGGATCCTAACGAAGAAAATCCAGAGTTGTCTAAAGTGTTTGGTATCGGCTTAGAAAAGCATGGTTTCGTTGATAAAGGCGAACAATATACCAGTTCATTTAGCAGCACCCGTCGTGGTATTTACGTGGGTGGCGCGGCTCTAGGCCCAGAAGACATTGATACCAGCATTTCTCATGGTTTGGCAATGGCAATGCGTGCTGTAGGTGATATGAATGCTTTGGTTCAAAAAGCAGCCTGATCAAGTAGCAGCTGAAAGCGAAGCGGATTTAATTATTCCGGCTGAGTTTTCGCTGCCACTGGACGCTCGACAGTTCCAGCAAAAATTTTCTGCATTGCAAAAAAATGCTGAAGAAGATGCTGGAATTGAAGTGTTTTTAGCAAGTTTACAAGCCAAACATGTACTGTTCTCAAATTTACTAGCAGAAGAAAAGTTAGCTAATTTAACAATGGAAAGTGTGGAAGCATTATTAGAAACGGTTTTTTCTGCACGTCGTCGTGTTTATCCAGCATTTGAACAGCTGGGTTTGGATGAGGTTAAAGTGCGTATAGAAAACTTGTTATACGGTAAGGCTTTATTAATTGATAGGCTAGATCAATTTTCTGATGTCGTTGTGAGTGATGAAAATGCTGACAAAGAAACCAGAAAAGTTGCAGCTAAGAACAAGCGGGCCGCATTTGATTTCGGTGCTGAACTGCTGCATTTTAATAACCCAATTAAATACCCGTTGATGACTCGGTGGGTGTGGGATCAAAATACAGTTAGCGGTGCGTTAAGAGAGTTTATTCGTGGCAACGATGCTTTGCCAGATGTGCCATTAGGCAATAGCCCAGAAATGTTTGAAGGTGCTAGGGCATGGTTAGCGACGCAACTTGCAGAACAAGGCTTATATAAAGATGTGCATTTTTGGGTCGATTTGGTGCAAGCGCAAGCTTATGCTGAATACTTCCGCTCTATGGCAGAGGGCATGTTAAGTGCGGACTTTGGTAGGGCAAGTGGACCGAGTGATCACATTAAAAAGTTTTTGGGTATTGATAGCCCCGCCAAAGTAGGGTTGTCAAGAGTGCGCCGTGAAGTGATCGTTACTTAAACCAATCGGATAACAGCCAAATTACATAGCGCAGTAGACGAATTTTAGGAGAAGATTAAATGGCAATTCATGAAAAAACACTGATCGACCCCAGTCGGCTTATTACTAGTGATACGCTAGTAGTCGATGGTGTGGATGTGTCAGGACATTGGAACACCATGATATTACCGCGTACTCTTAAAGAGTATGACGATGGATTTGAAGAGCACATTAAGCAGTATGCAGGTGCGGAAAATGTGCACCGTTGCTGGCAGTGTGGTTCTTGCACCAATTCATGCACGATGTATGCACAAAACACAGACTTTAATCCGCGTTATTGGATATATTTAACGCGTTTGGGTCTAAAAGACGAAATCCTGAAAGATAAAGATATTATCTGGCAGTGCGTTTCATGCAATAAATGCACTAACATTTGCCCTAAAGATGTGCGTCCTGAAGGTGTCATGAAAGCGTTGGCTCACTGGATCGAAGCTGAAGGATTTGGTGAAAAATCAAATTCGACTATTTTCGACGAAGAATTCGCTCGTCAATGTATTGCACGTGGCCGTATTGAAGATTCAGAAGTGATGACTAACTTCTATAAAAATACAAATCAAGACATTAAGGAAATGGCGTTAAATGGCTGGTTGGGTATATTTGTGGCGCGTATGAATAAATGGAATGAATTGCGTAGTGGTAATGTGTGGAAATTCATTACGCGCACGCCTATCATGCATTCATTGCATATGGGTTATTCTATGTTCTTCAAGCCAAAAACAAAATCTTGGGGTCATACAGGCGAAGTGTTGAGTCAATATGTTAAAGAACAAAAGGAGTTAGCGCATGGCTAAGGTTGCATATTATCCAGGTTGTGCCTTAGAAGGTTCTGGCGGTCCTTATGATCGTTCGACTCGTGCACTTGTTAAAAGTCTTGGTATGGAAATGGAAACCGTGCACGACTGGAACTGTTGCGGTGCGATGGAAGTTAAAAATATCCATCCTATGCTACAAACCTACATGTCAGCTCGTGTTATGGCTATTGCAAGTGAGCAAATGGGTTATGACACAGTTATGGCGCCATGTAATGGTTGTTATCATAACCTGAAAAAGGCTGAGTACGAGTTGGCAACATCCTCAGAATCTTTAGATACTTTGCAGGGTTTGGCTAAAAAATCTGAAGATCCAGTTTATAAAGGCGATGTGCGTACAGTGCACTTGCTTGAGTGGCTGATGGAAGATTTGGGCGCTGATGGGATTAAGCAAAAAATTTCTAAAAGTCTGAATGGTATTAAAGTAGCTAATTACTACGGATGTATGTACACACGTCCACGTCAAATTTTCCCTGAAAAAGATCAAGGTCCAGGTAGCGAATCAAGTTACAAACCTCATTTTATGGATGATTTGTTAGGTGCGGCAGGCGCGATTAATGTCGATTTTCCGCTTAAAACAGCTTGCTGCGGTGGCGCTCATACATTGTCAGATGCGGATACTTCAACTCAACTCGTATTGAATATCATACAGGCTGCTGAAGATGCAGGTGCTGAAGTCATAGCAACAGAATGTCCAACATGTCATTCTGGATTGGAAATGCATCAAGTTCGTGCTGAAACAGAGTTCGGTATCAAAACTAATGTAAAAATCTTGTATTTCACTCAACTGCTTGGTTTGGCAATGGGCTTGTCAGCTCGTAAGCTAGGCGTGCATGAAAATGTAAGTGATTCATTGGACTTCTTGCATGCAAAAGGTGTGGTTTAACTAAACCGTAATTGGGGTTGCTGTAAATTACAGTAACCCCTCTTGCTTTAATTAATTGCAGTTAAAGCAAGCCATCTATCTTCAAGCACATGGAATAAAGATAAAGTTATGGAATGTAACGGTTGCGAATTTCGACCTGAGTTATATTACGATGATCAATACCAAATATGGGCACGTCGAGAAGAAGACGGTACATTAACCGTGGGTATGACCGATATTTCTCAAACTGTTGCTGGTAAAATTTTGCACGTTCGAGTTCGTCGTCCAGGAACTTTGCGTCCGATTGGCAAACCAGTTGCGACGATTGAGAGTGGAAAATGGGCTGGTCCCGTACCTAATGTCTTTGATTGTGTTATCGAAGATGCGAATCACGACGTGTTAGATGATCCTAATTTGCTTAATATTGAACCTTACGAAGCTTGGATTGCGCGGGTGCGCCCATCAGCGAGTGTGGATGAAGCCTTGTCAGTTATGGTAACTGGGGATGCTGCCCAAGCAGGCTACTGTGAGCGTACTCGAAGGGAAGATATACATTGTGAAAGAGGTGCACGCTAATGGCTGATCATCACTATTTAGATAACGAGGAGAAGTCCGTAGTTATCGTGATGACGAGTGGGCCATCGACAGCAAACCGCTGCGCTACGCCTTTTTACATAGGCGCAATACTTGCATCTATGGAAGCTGACGTTAGTATATTTTTCACTATGGAAGCGGTAAAGTTGGCGCAAAAAGGGGTTGCTGAAAGTTTTGCAGCGATGGAGGGTGGCAAGACCATCATTGAATTTATACGCGATGCAAAAGCGGCTGGCGTAAAATTATACGTGTGTAGGCCAGCAATGCCTGGATACAAATTGACTGAATCGGATATAATTGATGAAGTCGATGAAATTGCTAATGCTAGTAAGATGGCGGATTTAATATTAGCTTGTGACAAATCGATGTTTTTTTGATTTGTGAAAAATTTCGCGTTATTGCGGATTCTGCTTGTGACTGAATAGTCGTGGGTAATTTATTTGATTTGAGAAAATTTTGAGGAGAAAGAAATATGGCAACAGTACGTGGTTGTAACCTTCCAGATGATTTGTACTACAACGTAGATAACAACGTTTGGGCACGTCGTGAAGCTGATGGCACTTTGACCGTTGGTATGACGGCTTATGCATGCTCATTGGCTGGTGAAATCGTATCTTATACCCCTAAAAAAGCGGGTAAGGAAATTGAACAAAACAAATCTGTTTCTACCGTTGAGTCAGGCAAGTGGGTTGGTCCAGTTAAAGCACCAGTTACTGGTGAAATTCTGGCTATCAACCCAGATGTGGCTGCTAAGCCAGGTACAATTAACGCTGATCCATATGGCAGTGGCTGGTTAGTTAAAATGAAGCCTACTGACTGGGATGGCCAATCAGGTCTTTTGGTAACTGGTGGTGCTGTAGCAACTGGCTTTGAAGCGAAAATGAACGCAGACGGCTTCGGCGGTTGCTAATAAATTAGTTTCGACGTAATGACAACAGGGGCGTTTATCGCCCCTGTTGTATTCTAAGACTACAAAACCCTTTTTATACAAGGGTTTCAGGTGATGTATGAGTGATTGGCTAGATATTGTTGGGCGTGTTGAACCATTAGATGGCATTGAGTTGGATGCTGCATTGGTGCATGAAATGCAAACCAGATTTAATAGTTTACAAGGTGAGCGCGTAGGTCGCGTGAATTTTTACACGCCAACTTTTAAAGCATTTGCCAGCTCAGAAATCACGGGGTGTGGTAAAAGTGCATGGCCAGCCGTATCTATTACGGGTGGTGATTGCAAACTGCAATGTGACCATTGCAAAGCTAAAATATTAGAGCCGATGATAGGTGCACGTACGCCAGAAGAATTATGGCGTGTTGTTAATGAGCAAATTAACGGTGGCGCGCAGGGTATGCTGTTGACTGGCGGCTCTAATCATCGTAATGAAGTCGAATACGATGATTATTATTCAACCATACGTCGCATCAAAGATACTTTTCCAGACTTTAAAATAGCAATGCATACCGCGCTAGTTGATATGGACATTGCGCGACGCATGGAAGATAGCGGTATTGATGCGGCAATGATGGACGTAATTGGATCGCAAGATACCATTACCCAGGTCTATCATTTGCGTCGTACTGTAGATGATTTTGAAAAAACGCTAGAGTATTTGGTTTCAACCAAATTAAAAGTCGTTCCACATATCGTACTTGGATTGCATTATGGTCACCTGCTCGGTGAGTGGAATGCATTGGAAATAATTCAGCGTCATAAACCGCAAGCAGTGGTATTAGTAGTAGTGATGCCGTTTTACGCACCAGAAAATCGTCCATTTGTAACTCCTGACAGTAAAGAAGTTGGTCGCTTTTTCATGGATGCGCGTGCAGCTTTGCCTGATGTGCCTTTGTTATTGGGTTGTGCGCGTCCTCCCGGTAAGGTTAAAGTCGAGATAGATAGCTACGCTGTAATGGCCGGTTTGAATGGCTTGGCACATCCATCGGATGGCATGGTCGAATTAGCCGTGCGTTTAGAGCGTGATGTACGTGTGACACCGGCATGCTGCTCGATTGCCATTGGCGACGAAGTCATGGCGATAGAGACGGAAGATGCGGGGCTACAAGTAGATATCCAGAAAGTTATTGAACATGAACGTACCAAGCGTCCGGCTTTTGCCAGTTCGACGCTGTCTGGTATTAAAGTGGTCACGGCGGGACAGCCTGAATCAGTCGGTGGATGTTGCGGCTAATGTCGGTTGCTAAACAGATATGGCGTTTGTTGGATACCGGCACCCAACCAGCAGCAAATAATATTGCGCTTAACCGGGCCTTGTTGGAGGCCAGGCAGACTAATCAGGCGCCTAATACATTGCGTTTTCTTGGTTTCGAACCATGTGCTTTATTAGGATTTCACCAAAGTGCCGCTCAAGAACTAAATCTGGACTATTGCGCTGAGCATGGTGTAGAAATCCAGCGGCGTATTACAGGTGGTGGCGCTATTTATTTTGATACAACGCAAATAGGCTGGGAGTTGTATTTAGATAAGAAAACCCTGGGTACTGCAGATATGACGGCAATTTCCCGTCGTATCTGCACAGCAGTTGCCAAGGGAATATCCTCGCTAGGGGTGGCAGCAAAGTTCCGCCCTCGTAACGATATTGAGGTTGATGGCCGTAAAATTTCAGGTACGGGTGGCGCGTTTGATGGCGATGCCTTGATGTACCAGGGTACTTTGCTGATTTCGTTTGACGTTGAAAAGATGCTGCGAGTATTGAATATCCCCGCTGAAAAATTATCTGATAAAGCAATTTCTTCTGCACGCGATCGTGTAACTAATTTAGAAACATTGCTTGGCTACGTGCCAGAACGAGCTATCGTTGTTGCTGCATTACAGGAAGCTATTAAGAACGAATTCGATGTGGATTTTGTTGCAGGCGAATTAAACCCGATTGAGCATGCATTATACGCAGATGCGATAAAGGAAATTAAAGATCCTGACTGGATTGCGATGATAGACCTTCCAGCTGGTGATAGACCGACGCTTACAGCGTCGCAAAAATTTGCAGCAGGTTTGTTGCAAGTTAATGTTGCGTATGACCAAGTTAAACAACGTATTAAACAGGTTTGGTTCAGCGGTGATGTTTTCATTAGTCCGCGCCGTACTTTAGTAGATTTGGAAGCGGCTCTACGTGATAGCCATATTGATAATGTTGATGCTGTTGTGATTGATTTTTTTATACAACGTAATGTCGATATGCTTACATTAACACCTGAAGATATTTTAGGCTTGATAAAAATGGCAATACAGCCTGTCGAGGTCGTAGCATGAAACAAATAGATGTATTGGTCATTGGATTGGGCCCCGCCGGTGCAGCAGCTGCACTGGCAGCAGCGCAAGGTGGGTTGAGCGTGATTGGCGTAGATCGCCGTCAAGAGATAGGTATACCAGTGCAGTGTGCAGAATTTATACCATTGCCTATGGGTAAATATGCTAAGGCTGACGGTGTGTTATACCAGCATATCAAAGGCATGAAGAGTTTTTTGCCAACAGGTGCGGTGGCTGAAACTGAATTTCCTGGCTTAATGATTAATCGTGCAGCGTTTGATCAGGCTATAGCTGCACAAGCAAGTGAGCAAGGTGCTGATTTGTGGCTTAATAGCCGCTTGGTTAGTCTGGATGCAGCTAATAATCTTGCCAGAATACACACTGTAGATGGCGAAATGGAAATTGAATATCGTTTGCTAGTTGCAGCCGATGGCCCGCATTCCCCAGTCGCGCAAGCTCTGGGATTGCCCGAAATGGAAGTTGTCACCACGCGCCAATACACCGTTCCATTGAAACGTGAGTATGCTGATACGGATATTTGGCTGTCGGCAGATTATCCCGGAGGTTATGCTTGGCTATTTCCCAAAGGAGAATGGGCAAATTTGGGCCTAGGATTAGATAAGCGCTTTACATCGGACATGAAAAAGCCATTGGATGAGCTGCATAGCCAACTTGTTGCGCAGGGTCTAGTTGGTGAGGAAATCACATACCGTACTGGTGGTGCAATTCCTGTGGGTGGATTGCGTGAGCAATTGGTCATCGGTAATATTTTATTCGTGGGTGATGCCGCTGGTTTAACTCATCCTATTACGGGTGCGGGTATCGCAGCTGCTGTTATATCTGGTGAACGTGCTGGTCAAGCCGCTGTTGCAGAATTAGTGGAGCACGATGCGGATGCCTTAGCTGATTTTGAAGAAGATGTACGCGATCAATTTGAAGTGGCAGTTAGTCGCGCAGTGGCGCGGCGTAAGTGGTTAGCCACGCAGTGGCTAACCGAAGCAGCACAAACCGATGGCTTGCACCGTAAAAGTTGGATAGCCTTCCCTGATTATTTTGTATCATAACCTAGCGATTAGCTTTATTTAAGGAGAGACGCATGAGCGCAGTCTTAGATCAACCTCAAGTTGTACA
>JBBQPT010000030.1:0-34784 GCA_038217005.1 Burkholderiales bacterium | reverse complement strand
ATCATTGAGATAAATCTATCATAAGCATACGAAATTACAATTATTATTTATCGTTCTGGCTTGTTATAGTTTCAACCAGCTCATCTGAGCCACACGCTTTCTGTAACAGGAAAGTATATTGTTTCATCCTTGAAAGGAGCTTTTCAATGGCTGTAAAATCGTACAATGCTGGTGTTAAAGAATACCGCGCAACATACTGGACTCCAGAATACACACCACTGGATACTGACATTCTTGCTTGCTTCAAAATCACACCACAGGCTGGTGTAGACCGCGAAGAAGTCGCTGCTGCTGTAGCTGCTGAATCATCAACAGGTACATGGACCACTGTTTGGACCGATTTGTTGACCGACTTGGACTACTACAAAGGTCGCGCATATCGTATAGAAGACGTACCAGGTGATGACACTTGCTTCTACGCTTTCGTTGCTTACCCAATCGATTTGTTTGAAGAAGGTTCTGTTGTTAACGTATTAACCTCTTTGGTTGGTAACGTATTTGGTTTCAAGGCTTTGCGTGCATTGCGTCTGGAAGACATCCGTTTCCCTATCGCTTACGTCAAAACTTGTGGTGGCCCTCCTCAAGGTATTCAGGTTGAGCGCGACAAGATGAACAAATATGGTCGCCCTATGTTGGGTTGCACCATCAAGCCTAAATTAGGTTTGTCTGCTAAAAACTACGGCCGCGCTGTTTATGAGTGCTTGCGTGGTGGTTTGGACTTCACCAAAGACGATGAAAACGTTAACAGCCAACCGTTCATGCGCTGGCGTGATCGTTTTGAATTCGTTCAAGAAGCTACATTAAAAGCTGAGCGTGAAACTGGCGAGCGTAAAGGTCACTACCTGAACGTTACTGCTCCAACACCAGAAATGATGTACGAGCGTGCCGAATTTGCCAAAGAAATTGGCGCACCTATCATCATGCACGATTACTTGACGGGTGGTTTGACTGCTAATACAGGTCTGGCTAACTGGTGCCGTAAAAACGGTATGTTGTTACACATCCACCGTGCTATGCACGCTGTGCTTGACCGTAACCCGCACCACGGTATTCACTTCCGCGTATTGACCAAAGTATTGCGTTTGTCTGGTGGTGATCACCTGCACTCAGGTACTGTGGTGGGTAAATTGGAAGGCGATCGTGAAGCAACTTTGGGCTGGATCGACACCATGCGTGACGGTTTCATCAAAGAAGACCGTAGCCGTGGTTTGTTCTTTGACCAAGACTGGGGTTCCATGCCTGGCGTAATCCCTGTTGCTTCTGGTGGTATCCACGTTTGGCACATGCCCGCACTGGTTAACATCTTTGGTGATGATTCAGTGTTGCAATTCGGTGGCGGTACCTTAGGTCACCCATGGGGCAATGCGGCAGGTGCTGCAGCTAACCGTGTAGCGTTGGAAGCTTGTGTGGAAGCGCGTAACAAGGGTGTTGAGATCGAAAAAGAAGGTAAAGACATCCTGACTAAAGCTGCTGCTCATAGTCCAGAACTGAAAATCGCTATGGAAACATGGAAAGAAATCAAGTTCGAATTCGACACTGTCGATAAATTGGACGTTGCTCACAAGTAAAGCAATCTGGTTTTGTGACGGCAGACTGTCGTCACAAAATTTAATGAACTCATTGTAAAAGGATAAATCATGTCTGAAGTTATGGATTACAAATCGCGTTTAAGCGATCCAGCCAGCCGTAAGTTTGAAACTTTTTCTTACTTGCCAGCGATGTCTGATGATGACATCAA
The DNA here is from genome assembly GCA_038217005.1 of Burkholderiales bacterium. Taxonomy (GTDB): domain Bacteria; phylum Pseudomonadota; class Gammaproteobacteria; order Burkholderiales; family Sulfuriferulaceae; genus Sulfuriferula. The sequence goes on along the minus strand of JBBQPT010000030.1, from coordinate 33,046 downwards.
AAAACAAGTGGAATATTTGATTTCTAAAGGTTGGAACCCAGCAATTGAACACATCGAACCAGAATACTTGATGGATTCATACTGGTACATGTGGAAACTGCCTATGTTCGGTGAAACCGACGTAGCAGTTGTGTTGGCTGAAGCATTGGCTTGTCACAAAGCTAACCCAGACAACCATGTTCGCTTGATTGGTTACAACAACTTTAATCAATCTCAGGGTGCATCTATGGTTATCTATCGCGGCAAAACAGTTTAATTAAAGCATCAATTAACGTTTAGCAGCGCGGTTTACCCGTGATAAGCCCTCCGTTGCCCGTAAGTGACGGGGGGCTTTTTCTAATTATCGTTCTATGTATAGGAATAAAACATGAATGACATCATCAAACAGTATGTAATTGAAAAAGAACCCTATTATCGTCCTGTTGCGGACGAGGTTGAGCTGTATGAAGCCACTTATGCCGTGCGTATGCCGATGATGTTAAAAGGCCCGACAGGCTGCGGCAAGACGCGCTTTGTTGAGCACATGGCATGGAAACTAAACAAGCCGCTGATCACCGTGGCATGTAACGAAGATATGACAGCTTCCGATTTGGTCGGTCGCTTTTTGTTGGATGCATCTGGCACCCGTTGGCAAGATGGTCCCCTCGCAATCGCCGCACGTTATGGCGCGATTTGCTACCTCGATGAAGTGGTTGAAGCACGCCAAGATACTACCGTCGTTATTCACCCGTTAACTGACGCGCGTCGTGTACTGCCGTTGGAAAAGAAAGGCGAGCTGATCCACGCGCATCCTGATTTTCAGTTAGTGATTTCATATAACCCTGGCTATCAAAGCCTGATGAAAGATTTGAAACAATCGACCAAGCAGCGTTTTGGCGCATTGGATTTTAACTATCCAAATCATGAGATTGAGACTGAAATTGTATCCCATGAGACAGGTGTATCCAGTGAAGTGGCGAGCAAACTAGTATCGATTGCTGAACGTGCCCGCAATTTGAAAGGTCATGGCCTGGATGAAGGTATTTCTACCCGTATGTTGATCTACGCTGGGTCATTGATTGCGACAGGCGTGAACCCGCACGCGGCTTGCCGTGTTGCATTAGTGCGCCCGATTACCGATGATCCGGACATGCGTGATGCGCTGGATGCGGCTGTAACCACCTTCTTTTAAGGCAGGCTTTAAGGCGGGTGAGGGCGTGTGCCCTTGCTCGATTATATTGACAGCTTAAATAGGGTTAAAACTAACGATGAGCATTAACCTCGAAGACTATCAAGACATATTAGGCGAACTTTCGGAATCCTCGCAAAGCATACTCGAAGCGTCGTGGCATGAAGCCACCAAAGTATTTAGCTCGCAAGGCTTGAGCCATTATTTGCAAGGCGCACGCTCGCTTAAAAACTTGGGACGCGGCTGTGATTTGGTCGCTACATTTATACAAGAAGCGCCACGAGTTGCTAAAGAGATAGGTGAAGACATTATTCCTGAGCTAGTGCATACAGGCATGATGATGGCTTCCAAAACCAGTGGTGCAGTGATAGAGCGGATTTTTGCCACCGCTGCAACTGCCGCCAATCGCTTGGGCGATGAGCAAGTATTTCGTAGTTATCTGCAATTGTTGAATGTGCTGATTTCGCAAGCCCCGCGTGGTATGCGTCCGATGCTGGATAACCTTGAGCCGCTGTTGGCGCAATTAACGCTGGGTGGTTTACGGCGCTGGGCGATGTGGGGTGCGCAAGCGCATCGTACTGATTATCCTGAACAAGTGCGTTATTTTGGTCTGGAAAGCAAAGAATCGCAGGCAATGTTGCAAAAAGAGCGTAAAGGTACGCTGTTTATTGATATGCAACGCCGTATCAACATGTACTTGCGCGCATTGTGGGCACGTGATTTTTTCATGCGACCAACTTCGGGTGACTTTGAGAATCGTCAAGGGTATAAGCCATACATCGAAAATTATTTGATGTATTTGCCTGATGCCGTCGATGACTGTGAAGGTGTCGCCGGGATGGAAATTTATCGTGCGACCGCTGCGCATTGTGCCGCACATCTGGTTTATACGAAAAAACCTATTTCCGCAGAAAGTCTTAACCCCATGCAAATGGCGGTTATTTCAGTGGTGGAAGATGCGCGGGTTGAGCAACTGGCGATCAATGCATTCCCGGGTATACGCCAACTGTGGGCATCATTGCATTTTGCTCAGCCTACCCAGGCAAAAACTTTCGGCGATTATTTAAACCGTATCGCGCGGGCGTTGCTGGACGCAAGTTATGAAGATGCACATCCAATTATTGCCAAGGCGCGTGAGTTATTTGCGGCTGAACAACATCGTCTGGCAGATAACCAGATGGCGTGGGATATCGGTGTGACTTTGGCGCACGAATTGTCATTATTACGCATCCCATTCCAGCCACGCACAGATTTGTTGACTTCGCCTTACCGCGATGACAATCGTTATTTCTGGGAGTTTGAAGAGTTCGATTTCAATCAGGCGCAAGCTGCGGGTTACGATACAGTCAAGCAAGTGCGCAAGTACGTCAATGTGATGGAAATGGTCAATGAGATTGACTGTGAGCTGGCGGGTGATGATGCGCAAGAAATCTGGGTGTTAGCTACAGAACTGCTCCCTTATGAAGAAACCGGCAAGAGCTACAACGAAACTGAAGGTAAAGAGCCTGTTTCTGATCCGTTTCATTATTCCGAGTGGGACTACCAGATTCAACTGGAGCGTCCCGCCTGGGCAACAGTGATAGAAAAGCGCGCTAAATCGGGTGATATGCAAATTATCGACGATATAGCGGCTCAGCATAAGCGCACCATAGGTCGGCTTAAATTCCTGCTAGATGCGATGCAACCGCAAGGCGTAACGCGCATCCGTAAGCTCGAAGATGGCGACGAAGTGGATATCAACGCAGCCATACGTTCGATGATAGACATACGCATGAATATGCAACCTGATACACGCATCATGATGCGCTCGGTACGTAAGGTTCGTGATATTTCGGTAATGGTGCTGATAGATTTATCGGAATCCACTAATGAAAAGGTAGCGGGGCAGGATTACAGCGTACTGGATTTAACGCGCCAGGCAGCGGTGTTGTTGGCTGATGCGATTAACAAGGTGGGTGATCCATTTGCGATACACGGCTTCTGCTCGGATGGTCGTCACAACGTTGAGTATCAGCGCTTTAAGGATTTTGACCAGCCTTACAACGATACGGCGAAGTCCAAATTAGCGGGGATGACAGGGCAGTTATCTACGCGTATGGGTGCGGCGATACGCCATGCTGGGCATTATTTGAAGCAGCAGAAATCATCCAAGAAATTGCTCCTGGTGATTACTGACGGCGAGCCAGCAGATATTGATGTGCGTGATCCACAGTATTTACGTTTTGATACCAAGAAAGCCGTCGAAGAAGTTGCACGATCTGGTGTTGTGACTTATTGTATGAGTCTTGATCCGAGGGCGGATCAATATGTTTCACGCATTTTCGGTGCACGTAATTTCATGGTGGTAGATCATGTGGAGCGTTTGCCCGAAAAATTACCAGCACTTTACGCAGGGCTTACACGATGACACAACAATTCTATGTCGGTATCGACAACGATAATAAAGGTGGTTTAACCCATTTAGGGCGCATGGTGCGCGATGCCTGGGTATTCGGGATCATTCCTGAAACTGAAACCTGTGAAGGTTGGGATGGCGCGCGTATGCAGGGTTTGTATGAGAAGGTTTATGCCGCTTGGGAGCCTTACGCGCATATTCCCAGCCGCCTGCCTGACGATTTATGTGCCAAACATACTGCGCTTTATGAGCAGGCCATCGTCAAAGCGCGTACCGATGGCTGGGATGCTGAATTAGGCGAAGACGAGTAATCAAGCTGCATGGAGTTTAATAACCTTAGCCGCTTGCACTGGTCTCGATTTGCTTGCCAATGCTTTTAACGCAACAGGCAGCTCATGCTGTAATCGGCTCATTAACTGTGCTGATTCAGCTTGATAATAAATGGCCTGGTAAGTAACTGCATCAGTTAAGCTGGTGCGTTGCTGCGGTTGAAATTGCTGCCAGGCAATATCTACCCAGCATTTGCGTACACCGTCCAGGAATACCCATTCCTCATCGTCTAATACGGCTAAATATTGCATCGCGCGTATCGGTACAAACAGAGTGTGTTGATCGGTTCTATGCAATAACGTCAACGCCAGGTTGTAAATATCAGCAGGGAGTGTGCGTGTTTCTTGCGCATAGGCAGCGTCTCGGTAACAGGTGATTTCCATGATCTCATCATCATTAAATACATTAATCGGATAATACACATGCCGCTAGTAAACACAACAGACATGCTGAATCACGCGTACCGTCATGGCTATGCCGTATGTGCTTTTAATCTGATTAATTTGGAATTTCTTGATGGCGTGTTGTCTGCAGCTGAATCCTGCCGGGCGCCTATTATTTTGAGTTTTTCTGAACCGCACCAGGCTTATTATAACGTCGATTTATTGGTTGCAGCTGCCATCGCTGGCGCACAGCGGGCATCAATTCCGATTGCGCTCTCATTTGATCACCTCTCCACTATTGATAAATCACAAGCTGCAATCTCATTGGGTTGTAACAGTGTCATGCTGGACGCTTCAGCATTACCTTTGGATGAAAATATACGGGCAACTCGTGAGTTCGCCAAGGTTGCTCATGCTAACGGCGTGACAGTGGAGGGTAAATTAGGATATGCACCCACCAGCCTGAACGAAGACGCCAATGTTACAGTCGATGCGGAAATAAGTATGACCTTGCCCGCTGAAGCAAAAGCCTACGTTGAGCGCACTGAAGTTGACAGCCTGGCCATCACCATAGGTACGCATCAGGGTATCCTGCGCAACACACCAAAGCTCGATATACAGCGTTTGAGCAAGATAAATGAAGCGGTAGGCATACCCTTGGTGATACATGGCGGCACAGGTCTGACCGACGATCAGTTCAGAAAACTGGTGGCCAACGGCGTCGCCAAGGTTACCTACTACACCACGCTGGCTGATGTGGCGGTGACAGCCATCCGCAACCAACTTGCTACTCACAAAAATAGCAGCTATCTCGCCTTGAATGGCGTTGCACGCACTGCCATTAGTGCGGAGTCGGAACGTATTTTCAAACTGCTAGGCAGCGGCGGCAGAGCCGCAGAAGTACTGACCCAGTGCCGGCCTTGTGCGCTGCATAGTTAAATTTATACAACAAGCCTTCAGGTTTGATAGTGTTAATGCAATCCTATTCGGTAATTGATACCCTGCCGTTCTGTATGCACATTTCGACCCGACCGAGAAAGCTCATCCCCAATAGCACATACTGCACACCCAGATCACTTTCCGATACGCGTGCAGCGACATTGTGTAATGTCACTTTACCTACTGTTACCGAATCCAGCACCAGCTTGTAAGTCCCCACGGTTCCGCTTGCCGTTTTTGATTCAGTACGTGCCCCCGCAAAAACGGGGAGCCCCATCCGAATAGCCTCAGTATAGGGGATGAGAATTTCGTCCGCCCCAGTATCAACGACAAAACGCACTGGTGCATCGTTAATCTGGCCATCAACAAAGATAACACCAGGAGCAGCAGACGAAATTCCACACTGGAATGACAGAAGAATTGCCAAGGTAACTTTTTGCAGTTTTCGCCAGCTTAAAAATGATGCAATACATTGGTACATTCCCATGTTTAACCCCTAGGCAAAAAATCAGGCTGCTCAACAAGTAAATATAGCAAAATAACTGAGGGCTACAATACCTAGTTATCCTACGAATTAGGGCACATACGTATTAGAAATAATGATGTGCCAAAGTAACCGCAAAGCAGGGCCGCACCAAACTACGTATATAAAAATTTTGGCTACAGCTAGAAACTCTAATTGGTACTGCGCAGAAATTCAATCGCTAACCAAAAAATACATTATGGTGGGTTTTGGTGGGGTATGTACTGAGCTTAAGTCACCTACGATCGCATTAATTTCTTAATGAGCATATTGTCGAAAGTAATAGAAAGAAAAATAGGGAAAACCTATTTACACAAAATCTGGAACATCCTCCACCAAGCCGTTATTAAGTTATTCAAACATGTTATAGAAGGCTGTCTTTTCGAATACACTATATTGTTGTTATATCGCAATTTGCGATTTGCATAGTATTGCGCATCTCACTCACTCGTTGGAGAGGTGTCTAATCTGTTCAAAAAACGCAACCACTTCACCTTCAATACGGCTGCGTTTCATTGGCGGCAGGCTTTGCCAGATGCGGCGACCGTAGGGTTTGGTGACTAATCTGGGGTCGCAGATCATTAATACGCCATGATCAGTTTCGTCGCGGATTAGTCGGCCTGCGCCTTGTTTAAGGGTGATGACGGCGTGGGGGAGCTGATATTCCATGAAGGCGTTGCCGCCGTTCTGGTTGATTTGCTGCAAGCGTGCGGCGAGTACCGGGTCGTCGGGAGGGGAGAAGGGCAGTTTGTCGATAATCACTAAAGACAAGGCTTCGCCTTTGACGTCTATGCCTTCCCAAAAACTTTGGCTGCCCAATAATACCGCGTTACCCAACTCTCTAAATCGGGTTAATAGCTCAGTACGTGAGCTGTCACCTTGCATAAGGATGGGGTAATCGAGTTGTTGTGCTTCAAATGCGGCAGTTAGTAAATCCCGAGCTTCACGCATTGCCCGCAGCGCGGTGAATAGCATGAAAGCTCGTCCACCACTGGCTTTAATTAGCGGCAAGGCAGCATCGACGACGGCTTTGGTGTAATTGGGTGTGTTCGGCTCAGGAATGTTGCTGGGCAGGTAGAACATGGCTTGCGTTGCATATTCAAACGGGCTTTCCCAACTCTGGCTGGCGCTGTTTAACAACCCCAACTGTGCGCGATAGTGACTGAAATCACCTTTTACTGAGAGTGTGGCTGAAGTAAATATCCACGCGCGCGCATTGCCCTCTATTTGCTTGGTAAAAATGTCGGCAACTGAGAGTGGCGTAGTATTGAGTGTGAGTGCATGGCTGAATGCCTCTATCCAGCGTACGCTATCCTCAGGAACGGGAAGTTGCCACTTGGCTAATAGCGCGGCTATTTCGACGCCGCGCTGCCACACGCTCTCTAACCCCGGCGAACGTTGTGCCTGGCTTTCCAAATGCTGGTTAAGAGTTTGCATGGCAAGCTCACATGCGTCGAGTGCCGCACTGTAACCATCACGCTGGGCGACTTTATCTAATGCCCAGCGTCCGCTGTCTTCCTGGAAAACCAGCCTTAAATCACGCGCAGCTTTGTCTAGTGCGAGTGCCGCATCGGGCAAGGGTAAATAATCTTTGCAGCCTGCTACTGCTTCCATTCGTGCATCGCGGGCAAGCTCAATAATTTGACCTGTAGAAATCGTTACGCCAAAAAATAGTCCGGCTGTTTCAGGCAGTTGATGCGCTTCGTCGAATACTACCGTATTGCAGGCAGGCAGTAATTCCGCCACGCCTTCATCACGCAGCCACACATCGGCAAAAAACAAGTGATGATTCACCACAATGATGTCAGCTTCCATCGCTTTTTTGCGGGCTTCGAGGACAAAGCATTGTTTATGCTGCGGGCAATCGCTGCCTAAACAGTTGTCTCGGCTAGAGGTCACATAACGCCAGATGGGGGCATCTTCGGGTACGCCAGATAATTCGGCCTTGTCGCCAGTTTTGCTGTGTTCGGCGAAGACTCGCACTTGTTCTAAATGGACGACATCTTCACGATTCATGAATCGCCCATCTTCGCGTGCACGTTCTAAATGGTAATGGCAGACGTAATTTGCGCGGCCTTTGAGTAACGCAATAATTGCTGGCACACCTAAAGCACCACGTACCGCAGGCAAGTCACGATGGAATAACTGGTCTTGCAGGTTTTTTGTCCCAGTTGAAATAATGACTTTACCGCCGTGCAGTAATGCAGGTGTGAGGTAAGCTAATGTTTTGCCTGTACCTGTACCGGCTTCAGCAATCAATGTGGTTTGATTGGTGATGGCTTCATGCACGGCGCGCGCCATTTCAATTTGCTGTGTACGCGCACGAAAACCAGGTATTACTGCCGCGAGTGGGCCTTCAGGAGAAAAAGCAACTTCTATATCAACCATGCTGTGTAGGATCGATATGACGATAACGAATTTGTATGATCAACATGGATAAGCTGATAAACACACCAAACACGATGGTAATGGCATTAATCGACCAGTTTTCGTGATCAAGTACGGCATACAGACCTAGCATGAGCAATATAGAGAGATTCTCATTGAAATTTTGTACTGCAATAGAATGCCCAGCGCCCATCAGTAAATGGCCGCGATGCTGTAACAGGGCATTCATGGGAACGACAAAGAAACCGCCTAACATACCTATCACACCCAATAACAACGCAGCAACCACAGGGGATGTGACGAATATCATGCTAATGACCACTAAGCCCATGATGATGCCCGCTGGGATAACGCGAATGGCGTGATTGAGGGTAATGTAACGTCCCGCAATAACCGCGCCGATGGCAATCCCTACTGCTACAGTAGCCGTAAGTTGAGTGGCTTGCTGGATATCGAATTTTAGGACCAGGACTGCCCAGGTTAATATAACCAGCCGCAATGTTGCACCTGCACCCCAGAACAGGGTGGTTACTGCTAACGAAACCTCGCCTAATGGGTCACGCCAAAGTTGTAAAAAACTTTGCCAGAAATCACGTATCAGTGAAATCGGATCGCGCTTGCTGGGTTTGTGATCTGGTGCGGTTTTGGGAATAAATAGATTGCACGCAGCGGCAGATACGTATAACCCAATAATGAGAACGATAGCGAATTTTGCTACATCAATTCCAGCCAATATCGGAAACTCAACAGTCAGTGCTTGTAATAAATTGGGGTTAAGCATCACGCCGCCAATAATTGCTCCCAGGATTATTGCCAATACGGTTGCACCTTCCATCCAGGCGTTGGCAACCACTAATTGATCGGCAGCCAGGTATTCAGTCAGAATGCCATATTTGGCAGGCGAATAAGCGGCAGCACCCAAACCTACGATGCCATAAGCGTAAAGCGGATTGAGTCCGAGCAACATGCCGATGCAGCCAAGTAATTTGATGTTGTTACTGATAAACATGACACGCCCTTTGGGCAGGGCATCAGAGAAGGCGCCGACAAATGGCGCGAGTACAATGTATGAAAATACAAAAAACTCCTGTAATACAGGCGTATGCCAGCTCGGGGCATTCAGTTCGACAAGCAGCGCAATCGCCGCAAACAGCAGCGCGTTGTCAGCCAGCGCAGATAAAAATTGTGCGATCAATATAATGTAAAAGCCAAAATTCATGTATGGATTTACTGCGGCTTTGAGTCAGACTTGGATTTAGCCATAGCGTTGAGCATGGCTTCTTGTTCGGCAAATGAGGGTGCGCGACTGCGGCTGTTTAATGCGGGGTCTTTGCCAGGAGCGACATGTCCGCCACGCTCCTGTTCCTTGACTTGCAGATATTCGTCCAGACCTTCATCAGTGTAGCGTCCACGATAGTTCTTGGGCATTTGTGTTGCTGGTTTGCTTTTATAAGCCTGGATGCGCAAGGCTTTGTTAATAGTGGCGATGCGGTCTTCTATCCAGCGTATGTCATAAACTGCAAAAGCAGCTATCGCTGCAAATAGTGCCAAGCCTATCATGCTATGTCCAAGTATAACTAAGGCAGTAATCGCTATCGTAGTCAAACGATAAACCCAGGCACCACGAATTTCGTCCAGATAGTCTCGATGCAAGCCCAATGGAAAGATAGCCAGTAATTTATAGGCTAATTTGCGCTGCTTCATTTGCTCAACCAGCTTTAAATTTGTGGTTTGTAAGCCTTCACCCTCTAAATTGAGCTTTTTCCATGCATTACTCATTGTTTGCACCTATCTTCATTGCACTAAATATGATTGAATGTGACTGTTATTGTCATTTTTAACGTAAACCCGATATGGCCGATCGTCGACTTCAAGTATTCTACACTGTCGCCAAGCAATTGAGCTTTACTAAAGCAGCAGAATGTTTATGTATGACCCAACCCGCAGTTACTTTTCAGATTAAACAGCTGGAAGCGCAACTCAATATCAGCTTGTTTGAACGCAGCCCGAGTAAAATCACTTTGACCACCGCTGGTGAGTTGGCGATGCGTTATGCTGAAAACATTTTGAACCTGACTACGGAAATGGAAAGCCGACTCGCGGAAATGAGTGAGGCCACCAGTGGTACACTCACTATAGGCGCATCAACAACAATAGCGGACTATATGTTACCGCAAATGCTGGGCTTGTTTAAGGCGCAATTTCCACAGGTACAATTGCGTTTGAGTGTGGCAAATTCACAAAGCATAGAAAATCGTGTCATTGATCATAGTCTGGATGTGGGGTTGGTTGAATCGCCCTCGCATCATTTAAGTCTGGTCACGCAAGTGTTATATCAGGATGATTTGGTGGTGATTTGTGCTATTACTCATGCGTGGGCAGGGTTGGTAAGTATCCATCCCGAACAATTGAGTCACGAGCCTTATATAGGTCGCGAGCTAGGTTCTGGAACACGTGAAGTGGTTGATCAATATTTACGTGAGCATAAAATTCAACCTGAATCACTCGATGTGGTCATGGAATTAGGTAGCCCAGAGGCCATAAAGGGTGCGGTAGAAGCAGGTCTGGGTGTTGCTATCGTGTCCCAAAGCACGGTAATGAAAGAACAACAGCTAGGTAAACTAATCGCTATTCCGTTAATCCCTGTGTTACGGCGTGATTTGACGCTGGTTTATACCCAGGAAAAATTTCGTTCCAAATTATTACAATCTTTTATCGATTTAATTGTCGATATACCTCAATCATCGACTATAGGTTAATGTTATGAAACGTTTCATGTTAGTTCAACACTCTTATTCTGAGTTTTTAGGAATGGTAGAAAAGCAGCTGGAATCGCGCAATATTGGTTTCCAATATCAACGTCCGTTTTTAGGGGTGGATTTACCCAGCACCGCAACACAGCATGATGCATTATGGCTGCTGGGCGGTGCTTATCCGATCACTGACGAAGAGGCTTGCCCCTGGTTAGAACAAGAATTACGTTTGTTGACCAATTTTAAAAAAATGAATCGCCCTGTGGTGGGGATAGGTTTCGGCGCCTTGGTTATGATATTACAAGCTGGCGGTGAAGTGACTGATGAGCCGTATTTCAATGCGTATTGGACGACCTGTCATAAAACTGAAGCGGGTAAGGATGATCTGTTAGCTAATGCGGTAGATGGTAAGAAATTGCTGGTCATGTATAACGGTGATGCAACGTTGCCAGAGGGTATGGAACCCATCGTTGTTGACGATAACGGGCATTGGCTGGCAGTGCGTACTGATGATTTGAGTTATGCCATGTTGTTCCGCCCAGAAATCAAGCCTGGCATGATAGAAGATATGCTAATGGAGGATAATCGTCCTTTGCCTGATAATATCGGAGAAATTTTGGCTGAGGCACGTGAGCGCTGGCCTGTTAATCAGCAGATAGCCGCTGATATTTGCTTGGCGCTAGTGACTGCCTTGGATTTGATGACCGAGCGTCATAAAATGCCCGTATTTAATTTGAATGTAGTGAAGTAACTATGATTGCGATAGAACGTGATTTACTTAAACATTTTCGTGCGCTAGACCCGCTGCAGCAGCAAAGTGCGCTGGATTATTTATCCTTTTTGGCAAGCCGGCCATCACAGCTGGCCGCTGTGGATTTACCGCAACCTGTGGACATTGAACGTCCCGCCGAGGAATCGGTAGTGAAGGCAATTAAACGCCTGCGCGCTACATATCCTATGCTTGAACCGAACAAATTGCTCAACGACACCTCCAACCAGATGACGCGACATATGATACACAGCGTGCCTGCGGTGGAAGTAGTCGATGAGCTGGAGCGTGTGTTTCGTCAGCATTATGAAACTTATATAGCGAAATTTAATACATGTTCATAGTGGGTGATTTTTTTGATGCATTAGCGGATGAAACTCGTCGTCGGATGCTGGCGTTAATTACCCGCGAAGGTGAATTGTGCGTGTGTGAATTGCATTATGCTTTGGATGTTCTACAACCCAAGGTGTCACGTCACCTGGCGATCTTGCGAGATGCAGGGTTGCTGAGTATGCGGCGTGAAGGCACATGGATATTTTATCGTATCAATTCAGCCTTGCCCGCCTGGGCGCTGACTATTCTGGATACGATGAATCCTGTTTGGCAATCCATGCCGAATTGCCAACAAGATTACCAGCGTCTGATGGTGATGATAAATCGCCCCGTACGCTGTTGCGGTTGATGGGTTATATGTAGATAGCTGATACGCATGCTATTTGCTTCCGTCGCGATATTTTTGGTCACTTTGGTGTTGGTGATCAGGCAACCTGGCGGCTTGGGTATCGGTACGTCAGCATGGCTGGGCGCTGGTGTGGCCTTGCTTGTGGGTGTGGTGTCGGTTCAGGATATTCCTGTGGTGTGGGCTATCGTCTGGGATGCAACATTCACCCTCATCTCGTTGATTTTAATTTCCTTGATACTTGATGCGGCAGGTTTTTTTGAGTGGTCGGCATTGCATATTGCGCGGCTCGCTGGTGGGCATGGCCTGCGGCTGTTTGTGTTTACCATTTTACTCACTGCAGTCATGGCCGCGTTGTTTGCAAATGATGGAGCAGTCCTCATTTTAACGCCAGTCGTGATAGAAATGTTGCGTGTGTTGCGTTTAACTCCCGTTGCGATGATGGCGTTTGTGGTCGCTACTGGCTACGTTGCAGACAGTGCGAGTTTGCCTTTCAAAGTATCCAATCTTGTTAATATCATCGCAGCAAACTATGCGGGTATTGGCTTTAATGATTATGCCGCAGTGATGATGGCGGTTAATTTAATCGCGGTTTTAGCTTCCATGCTGGTGTTGTGGTGGTATTTCAGGCGGGATATTCCCCAACATTATGATATGCACGACTTGCCTGTGCCAGCAAGCGTGATTCGTGATGCGCTGGTATTTCGTGCTGGCTGGTGGGTTCTGGGAGCCGTGCTAATCACCTATTTCTTGTCGCAACGCTGGCAAATTCCAACATCCTTGATTACTGCCACAGGTGCGCTGATATTGCTGCTGCTGGCTGCACGTAAGCATTTCAGTTCGCAGCAAGGGCGCGCAGTGATACCTGTGTGGACATTGATACGTGAAGCACCCTGGCAAGTCGTTATTTTTTCCCTGGGTATGTATTTAGTCGTTTATGGCTTACGCAATCAAGGACTGACTGCGCAGTTAGGTGGTCTGTTCACAGGGTTAAGTCATTATGGGCTTACTGTAACTGCTTTAAGTACAGGATTTATCATGGCTATATTAGCCGCTGCCATGAATAATCTGCCCGCAGTACTGGCGGGTAGTTTAGCCATAGCGCAGACTGATGTCAGTCCAGTGTTACGCGAGGCGATGGTTTATGCCAATATCATAGGCTGTGATTTGGGGCCGAAGATGACGCCTATAGGCAGCTTGGCAACGTTGTTGTGGTTGCATGTGTTGGCACAACGCGGCATGACGATAAGCTGGGGGCAATATTTTCGTATTGGTGTAATATTGACTGTGCCTGTGTTGCTCGTGGTGTTGTTGAGCTTATCTTGGGTGTTAAGTAATCTTCGATATTAGAAACTGGTGGCGTAATACAGCAGCACAATTCCAAATTTACGCGTTTTCGGTTCGCAGATGACTATGAATTGTTTTCCTAATGAGGAGGGTAGCAAATGAAGCGTTTATTATTGGCGTCAGGTTTAGTGTTAGGTACTACAGTTGCAACTGCGGGTGGCTTTATGGTAAGCAGCCCTGACCTCGCCCCTAACCAGAAAATAGGCCAGAAATTCGTATTTAACAGTTTTGGGTGCACCGGTGAGAATGTTTCACCGGCGTTGAACTGGAAAAATGCCCCGGCAGGTACAAAAAGTTTTGCCGTGACAGTGCATGATCCCGATGCGCCAACGGGCGGCGCAGGTTTTTGGCATTGGGTGGTGATTAATTTGCCAGCGACCATGACAGGATTGGCACAAGGTGATGGGTCGGTAGACAGTAAAAACCTGCCACACGGCGCGACACAAATTCATAATGATTACGGTATGGCCGGCTGGGGTGGTCCATGCCCGCCTGTAGGTAACAAGCCACATCGTTATAACTTTACCATTTATGCGCTCAAGGTTGATAAGTTGGCGATTCCAGCAGATGCGAGTACTGCGGTAGTGGGCTTCATGATTAATCAAAACGCATTGGCGAAGGCAACGTTAACAGCGAGATATGGGCGTTAGATTTTTAGCTAGAGGGATGTTAATGAACATCCCTCTGTTGGACTTAGAAATATCTGATTAATGTGGATTGAATAAAGCTGTCTTCTTTGACCACGTAGAGTGGGTCTGTGTCGCTAATACGGTGATAACCTTGACCCAAAAATCGTATGCTCCATTTATTATTCAAGCGGCGGTTGATTTCTACTCGGGTGGTGCGTGATGCATTACCCACATCGGTCATGATGCCGATTTTCATATCGGTAGAATGTTCGTCATTAAGTGCTAGTCTACAACCCACGAATACATCGTTTTCTAATACTGGGGCTGAACTGCTATTGTTACGGCTATCATAGTTGTATTCCAGATAATTGGTTAAATCCACTTGGCTGTCAAAAATGCCAGTAAATGTGTATTCCACCCCAGTGACATAGGCATAATAGCGTTCAATATTGCTATTGCGCTCTATGGCTTCGAGTTTCAATATCCAGTCACCTAGCAAGTAGTTAACATCTACACCAACCTGGCTAATTAAGTCGTAATTAACTTGTAGACCTAATGGATTTTCAGTCGTGATTAATGAGTCGAGTTGGACGATGCGAGGGTCGCGGCTAGTACCACGGAAATATGAAACGCCAATATCAAGCTTCTCCAAGCGTTTTGACCAGCGTGCTGCAAAGTCAAAATGGTTTTTTTCGCACTGGATTCGAATACAACTGGCGCGCGCACTAGCGATGTTGGTGTGCGTAAACGCCATTCAGGGCCAGAGAATGTTCGTTCTCTGAAATAGGGTAATGCGAATAAATCGATTACGCCCCATGCAGTGCCTGTGGTCGTTCGTATCATGGGTTGCCCCAGTTTTTGTTCCATTTTTGGATCTTCAACTTCATCAGTTTGGTTGACAATGTCGACCAAGTGATGCGATTCAGTAACCCCCCAGAAAACTTTGTCGATACCGACGCGTAGATTCCACGGTTTATCTTGATTGTTATGGCTAGAACGCCATACTAATTCACGAATATCGAAATGGGTGCGATAGTCGTCACGATCATCCCAGCGGTAAAACGGTTTAAATGAGAAAGCATTTTTTTTGTCATCCCATTCATTAAAATAACTAGGCTGTATCGCAATGGATGGTTCGTCCTGATGGGCTAAGCCTGTATCAGCAATTTTTTGTTTTTGGATCGCTTTGGTTTCGAGGTCGTATTGCTGTGCTGTTGCAGATTTATTGAGGTAATGACGCATTTCCAGATCGATTTCTGTCGTCCATTCACCTGCTTGGGAAGTTGCAGAAAGTGTTGACAATAATAGTGCGCTGATGTGTGGTATTCGTTTATTAATCACAGTGTCCGTCCTGTATGTCTTCAGCGGCATACAAGGCTTGGACACAATTATTATGTAATTTGTAAGTATAACACTGTGATTTGTTTTCCGTAATCAGTTGTGTCTAAGTGTAAGGTTATTGTAGGTTAAATTGGTTTGATATTTAATCGCCACAGAGAGGTGATTTCCATAGATCTGGCTTGGTAGAGTGGGTCAGTTGGGTCATTGGCTTTTGGGTGCTGTGGCTTAGTGTCGATACGATCTAATACTTGTAAGCCTGCTTGGTCTATCCACGCAAGCAATGTTTCACGGCTGCGCAATCCCAGGTGTTCTGCGAGGTCGGAGAGAATCAGCCAGGCTTCGCCATCCGCAGTCAGGTGTGCGCTTAATCCATTGAGAAAGTTGCGCAACATTTGGCTGTCAAAATCATAAATAGCGTGTTCTATTGGGGTGTTGGGGCGGGCGGGCAACCAGGGTGGGTTGCAGACGATGAGCGGTGCACGACCTGCTGGGAATAAATCGGCGGGGAGTATCTCCACTTGCGTATTTAGTCCCAGTTGGTTGATATTGTCTTGTGCGCACTTTATCGCGCGCGGATCTTGTTCCGTGGCGACTATGTGCTCTACACCACGTCGTGCAAGTACTGCAGCGAGTACGCCAGTGCCGGTGCCGATGTCAAAAGCGAGTGTTTTGTCGGATAAAGGGGCGTTTGCTACCAGATGGATATATTCACCGCGTATCGGTGAGAATACGCCGTAGTGCGGGTAAATACGGCCATTGATTTCAGGGATTTCAACGCCCTTTTTACGCCATTCATATGCGCTGATGACGCTGAGTAATTCACGTAATGAGGTCACAAAAGCAGGGTGATGTTCACCCAGCACTTGTGTATAGGCGGCTTTAACATCAGGTGCGCGGCGCAAGGGGATGCGGTAGTCGGCTTCCAGCTCGATGAGCACCATGCCCAGCACGCGGGCGCGCAATGATTGGGATTGGCGGTTCAGGTGAAAGGCTTGCACAGGCGATTCAGCTTTTTTGGCGGGTTTTTTGCGTGGACGGTCTATGCGCCGTGCCAAAGCTTGCAATAATAATCGCGCGTTGTTGAAGTCACCACGGTAGAGCAGGCCATTGCCTTCGCAAGCGAGACGATGGGCGGTGTCGGCATTGAGCGTGTCGTCAACAATGATGACGCGCTTGGGCGGTGGTGTGCCATTTTCAGCATGCCATGGTGCGCTGTGTTCGATGTCGGCTTCTAGCCAGTTTAAGGTGTCAGTCATGATGTTTACGAGGCTATGCGCGCAAAGGTCATTTGCGCGCTGGGTTTGTCGATATGAATATGCACTTCGCAGTAATCATGCGTGGTGCTGGGTTCGTCATTGCAATTACAGCCTGCGGTAATTTCGTCGAAGAAAATGCCGATATGTGCTGTTAATTTGTCTGTATGGTCGGAGCAACTGATGACGCGCAACTGTTGCGGATGAAGTTGACCGCCTTGTGTGCCAGCGTGACTATGCTGAAGGAGGTCGGGGAGGTATGCCGTTAGCACGTCGGATAACGCGCTAACGCCAGGTATGCAAGCGAGTTTGATTACGCCATCCAAGTCTGTAAACGGCTCAAAGCTGATTTGAGATTGTCCATAGACGTAGCGAAAGACAAGCGGATATAGCCTTCGCTACCAAACGCCGATCCAGGTACAACCGCTACACCGGCTTTTTCCAGCAGATATTCGCTCAGCGCAATATCGGTGGTCGCGCTGATTTTACCTGCGGCGTGGAGACGGGCGATGGCTTTGCTGGCGTCGGGGAAAGCGTAAAAAGCGCCGCCTGCGTAGATGCATTCCATGCCATCTATTTTATTCAACTCAGCCACTACAAATTGGTGACGCTCACGGAACGCCGCTATCATCGGCACGATGCAGTTCTGGTCGCCATTTAAAGCCGCTTCCGCCGCAACTTGCGAGATAGAAGTTGGATTAGAGGTCGATTGTGATTGCACGTTTTCCATTGCAGTGATGAGCTTTTCAGGACCCGCGCAATAACCTATGCGCCAGCCTGTCATCGCGTAAGCTTTGGATACGCCGTTGAGCACCATGGTACGGTCATACAAATCAGGGCATGCATTAAGAATGTTATCGAATTTGCTGTCTTGCAGGCGTATATGCTCGTACATATCATCGGTGGCGATGATGATATTGGGGTAATCACGCAGTACCGCACCTAATGTAGCGAGTTCTTCCAGACTATAAACCGCGCCGCTAGGATTGCTCGGACTGTTGATGACAACTAATTTGGTGCGCGGGGTAATAGCCGCCAGCAATTGCGCGGGTGTGATTTTGAAGCCTTGGGAAATCCCGGCTTCGATAATCACTGGCACGCCGCTCGCCAGGATAATGATATCGGGATACGAGACCCAGTAAGGCGCAGGAATAATCACTTCGTCGCCTGGATTAATCAGCGCTTGCGCGAGGTTAAAAAAGCTTTGTTTACCGCCGCATGAGACTAGCACTTGTTTGGCGGTGTAATCCAAACCGTTATCGCGTTTGAATTTGGCGATGACTGCCTGTTTTAATGAGGGTGTACCGCCGACGGCGGTGTATTTGGTGAAACCATTGTTAATCGCTGTAATTGCAGCATCTTTAATGTGTTGCGGCGTATCAAAATCAGGTTCGCCTGCACCTAGACCGATAATGTCGTTGCCCTCTGCTTTTAATTTAGCTGCGCGTGCGGTGACGGCAAGGGTGGGTGAGGGTTTGATGGCCTGAACGCGATTTGAGAGTTCCAACTTAAACATCCTTGAATAGTATGCCCGAGGCACGCGCCCCGACATGGTAAGATTAATAGATTAAAAACAGGGAGATTTTACCCGTGATTGCTACATTTCCCAATAGTCCATTTCGATTGCATCAGCCTTTTTTACCTGACGGCGATCAACCGCAGGCAATTGCCAAGTTGGTGGAGGGGATAAATGACGGTTTAGCGTTCCAGACTTTGCTAGGTGTGACAGGCTCAGGCAAGACTTACACCATGGCACATGTGATTGCGCAACTCGGTCGTCCCGCCATGATTATGGCGCCAAATAAAACGCTGGCAGCGCAGCTTTATGCGGAAATGCGCGAGTTTTTCCCTGAAAATTCAGTCGAGTATTTCGTTTCTTACTACGATTATTATCAGCCTGAAGCCTATGTGCCTGCGCGGGATTTGTTCATCGAGAAAGACTCCAGCATCAACGAACATATCGAGCAGATGCGTTTGTCAGCGACCAAAGCCTTGCTGGAGCGCAAAGACAGCATCATCGTGGCGACAGTTTCGGCGATTTACGGTATTGGCGACCCGAGTGATTATCATCAGATGATCTTGCATCTGCATCAGGGCGAGAAACTGTCGCAGCGTGAAGCGATACAGCGGCTGATAGCCATGCAATACTACAGGAACGAATTTGAATTCAAGCGCGGCGTGTTCCGCGTGCGTGGTGATGTGCTGGATATTTTTCCTGCTGAGAATGCGGAACACGCGGTGAGGATTTCGCTATTTGATGATGAAGTGGAAAGCATACGATTATTTGACCCACTGACAGGTCATCTGCTGCAAAAACTGCCGCGCTGTACGATATATCCATCCAGCCATTATGTCACTCCGCGCAGCACGACGTTGCGGGCGATAGAAGCGATTAAAATCGAATTGCGCGAGCGGCTGGAAGAATACTACCGCGACAACAAGCTGGTTGAAGCGCAACGGCTGGAACAGCGTACGCGCTTTGATCTGGAAATGATGAACGAAATGGGATTCTGCAAAGGTATTGAAAATTATTCCCGGCATTTGTCAGGTCGTAAGCCTGGTGAGCCGCCACCGACTTTAATCGATTATTTGCCCGCAAATGCGCTGATGATAATAGACGAATCGCATGTCACCATTCCGCAAATTGGCGGGATGTATAAGGGGGACAGGGCACGTAAGGAAAATTTGGTGAACTACGGATTTCGTTTGCCGTCGGCGATGGATAATCGCCCGCTGCGGTTCGACGAGTTTGAACACATCATGCGCCAGACTGTGTTCGTTTCTGCCACGCCCGCCGAGTATGAACGCCTGCATCAGGGGCAAGTGGTCGAGCAAGTCGTGCGTCCGACTGGGCTGGTGGATCCTGAAATCGAAGTGCGTCCCGTGGCGACGCAGGTAGATGATGTGCTGTCAGAAATCACCAAGCGTACGGCTATTAATGAGCGTGTGCTGGTGACGACGCTGACTAAACGTATGTCCGAGGATCTAACGGATTATTTGTCTGAGCATGGCGTGAAAGTGCGTTATCTGCATTCGGATGTGGATACGGTGGAGCGCGTCGAAATTATCCGCGATTTGCGGCTGGGTGTGTTTGACGTATTGGTCGGGATTAACTTGCTGCGCGAGGGCCTGGATATCCCTGAAGTGTCGCTGGTGGCGATTCTGGACGCGGATAAGGAAGGCTTTTTGCGTTCCGAGCGTTCGCTGATACAGACCATAGGACGTGCCGCGCGGCATATCAACGGACGTGCGATTTTGTACGGCGACCGTATTACCAATTCCATGCGTAAGGCGATGGATGAAACCGAGCGTCGCCGTATTAAACAAACGGCATATAACCTGGAACACGGGATTACGCCGCGTGGCGTGGTCAGGGGTATTAAAGACATTATCGAAGGCGCATACGATATGGAAAGTGCCCAGGCGAACCACAAAGTCGCACAAAAAATGGCGAGCTATCACGCCAAAGATGAAAAAACGCTGACGCGGGAACTGAAACAGGTGGAGAAAGACATGCTCACTGCCGCGAAAAATCTGGAATTTGAACGGGCGGGAGAATTGCGTGACGAGCTCAAACGCTTGAAGTCGGTACTGTTTGGCTCAGCAGGGCATGACGAGATTTAAATTGTGCGGCTAGTCATTTTAGCTTTTGTTGCAGGTGTTTTGTGCTTGCAGCAGCAGTCGGCATTGCCAGATTTGAGCTGGGCATGGGGGTTGCCACTGCTGGTTTCAGCTTGGGGTTTGCCACTGACAGGGCGTTGGTCATGGTTGCGGCGTGGTTTGTTGTTGAGTTTTTGGTTAAGTTTGGGATTTTTCTATGCGGCATTTTGGGCACAGCAGCGTTTAGCTGAACAATTACCGAAAGTATGGGAAGGCGTGGATATCAGCGTCGTTGGTGTGGTGGCGAGCTTGCCTGTGGCTGCGGAGCGCGGTCAGCGGTTTGAGTTTGATGTGGAAAAGGTGCTGACTTCGGGTGCTGTTGTGCCGTCACATATTCAATTGTCCACTTATACCCTCGATTTTACTGGACAGGTTTTGCCCAATGCGGTCACCGTCCACGCTGGGCAACGCTGGCAATTTACGGTGCGGCTACGTCGACCACACGCCAACCAGAATCCGCATGTTATGGATATGGAGGCAGTATGGTTCTCTCATAATATACGCGCTTTAGGTGCTGTGCGTGAGCGTAGCCCGCATACACTGTTGACTCAGCAAGTTTGGCAATTTCCTTATGTCGTGGATATGGCACGTGAGCAAATTGCGACGCGGTTTGATAGGGTTTTGGCAAATCAGTCTTATACCGGCGTGCTCAAAGCCTTGGCAATAGGTGATCAATCGGCCATCCCTGTGGCGCAGTGGCAGCTGTATCAGCGCACGGGGATAACGCATTTAATCTCGATTTCGGGTTTGCATGTGACCATGCTGTCGGGAATGGTGTTCGCCTTATTTTATGCAGGTTGGCGGCGCAGTAAGCGGTTAACGCTATATTTGCCTGCGCGACGAGCGGCGGTGCTGGCGGGCGTGGTGACGGCAACTGGGTATGTATTGCTGGCAGGTTGGGGTGTGCCTGCGCAGCGGACGTTATATATGCTGTGGGTGGTGGCGTTGCTGTTGTGGTCGGGGCGAACTTTAGCGCCAACGCGGATACTGATGTGGGCGTTGCTGGTGGTGGTGGTGCTTGACCCCTGGGCGGTGCTGGCAGCGGGATTCTGGTTGTCATTTGGTGCGGTGGGGGTATTGTTGTTTGCCACCGGCGCGCGAGTCGGTGACGTGCATTGGTTACAAGCCTGGTGGCAGTCGCAGTGGGCAGTGACGCTGGCGTTAGCACCTGTGCTGTTACTGCTGTTTGGGCAGGTTTCTACCATATCTCCGCTGGCGAACGCACTGGCGATACCGCTGGTGAGTTTTCTGGTCACGCCACTGGCGTTACTGGGTAGTCTGCCGCATATGGACTGGGCGTTGCATAGCGCGCATGCGCTGATGGCAGCATGTGCATGGTGTTTGCAGCAGCTCGCCGCTTTCCCAATGTGGACGCAAGCACAGCCCGCAGTTTGGCAGGTGTTGTTGGCATTGACAGGTGCATTATGGCTGTTGTTGCCGCGTGGTTTTCCTGCGCGTTGGTTGGGGGTGGTATGGATGTTGCCTGCATTACTAGTGAGTCCGTCCCAGCCTCAGCATGGTGAGCTGTGGGTTGATGTGATAGATGTAGGGCAGGGTTTATCAGTGCTGGTGCGCACAGCACATCATGTATTGTTATTTGATACCGGACCGCAATATAACAGTACGGCTGATACAGGTAACCGTATTCTTGCACCGTATTTGCGCGGTGAGGGGGTAGTGCAACTTGATGAGATGATATTGTCTCATGATGATAACGATCACACGGGCGGTGCGGTTTCGCTGTTGCAAAGTGTGCCTGTTGCCCACATCTACACTTCATTACCGACCGCGCATCTTATCTTTAGAGGAGTCACTGCGCGTTTAAGTCATTGTCAGCCTGGGCAGACTTGGCAATGGGATGGTGTGGCATTTCAGGTGTTGTATCCAGATGCAGCAAGCTATGCTGAGTTGGACCGTAAGGATAATCATCGTAGCTGTGTGCTAAAAGTCAGCAGCGCGGGCGGTAGTGTATTATTAACGGCTGATATAGAGGCTGAAGATGAGCGCTATCTGTTGGCGAATGCGTCGGCTGATTTGGCGGCGACGTTGCTGATTGCGCCGCATCACGGTAGTCGTACCTCATCGACAGCAGCATTCGTCGCCGCAGTCGCGCCCAAGTTGACGGTATTTACAGTGGGGTATCAAAATCGTTTCGGGCATCCGCGTGGCGATGTGGTAGCGCGTTATGCGCAAGTGGGCAGCGTGCTGGCACGTTCGGACAGGGATGGCTTGGTCGCAGTTAAATTTGCACCTGATCAGGCTACGCAAGTGCAATATTGGCGACAACAGCAACAGCATTATTGGTGGAATGATGGTTACAACAAATAATACATCGCAAGATGAGGATACAGATGCGGCGATTGCACGCTTGGTGCTTGGCATGGCAGCGACTGATGCTGAGATGGTACAGCAGGTTGCATTATGGTCACATAGTCAGCCTGATACAGCGTTAATTGCTGGGTATAGTCGTTGGCAACATGCATTAGGTACGGCATTGCAAGTGGTCGATTTGCATTTGGATGCATATAGCGTTGCTGCGGCGTTGCTGCTTGAGCTGGCGTTGGATGAGCATACGCCTGTGCCTATTGAGGTGGTCAAGTTGGCGCAAGGTGTTGCCAAGATGGACAGTGTTGCGCAGCTGATTACCGGGCAGGCCGAAGGGCGTAATCAAGTAGAGAATCTCCGCCAAATGCTGCTGGCTATGGTTGAGGATGTGCGTGTGGTACTGATTAAGCTGGCCGAACGCGCGCATGCATTGCGACTGGTGACGCCCAGTGATAATGAAGACGCACGTTGGCAAGTCGCGCAAGAAGTGCGCGAATTATTTGCACCGCTGGCGAATCGTTTGGGCGTCTGGCAAATAAAATGGGAGATGGAAGATCTTTCATATCGAATTTTAGAGCCCGAACATTACAAGCAAATTGCGCGTTTGTTGGATGAAAAGCGCTTGGACAGAGAGCGTTATATCACAGATGTATTGGTCATCCTGCGGCAGGAATTAGCGGCAGTTGGCATTGCGGCAGACGTGACTGGGCGACCTAAACATATAGTAAGCATCATTAATAAAATGAAGCGCAAGCATTTGGCGTTCGAGCAGTTGTATGACATTCGCGCGGTACGAATCTTAGTTCCCGAATTGAAGGATTGTTACACCGCATTGGGTTTGGTACATCATTTGTGGCAGCCTATATCGGGTGAATTTGATGATTATATTGCGCATCCGAAAGCGAATAATTACCGTTCCTTGCATACGGGTGTAATTGGCCCTGAAAACAAGGCGCTGGAAGTGCAGATACGTACCTTTGATATGCATAATCATGCGGAATTGGGTGTGGCGGCGCATTGGCGTTATAAAGAAGGGGCGACCAAGGCATCGGGTGGCGAGGATAAAATTAGCTGGCTACGGCAGATACTGCAGTGGAAAGATGACTTGGCGGATGGCCAGGCGTTGGCCGACTTATTTAAGAACGAACTATTTCAAGACAGAATATATGTGTTGACGCCGCAAGGGCGAGTGGTGGACTTGCCTTCAGGCGCGAGTCCAGTGGATTTTGCTTACCATTTACATACTGATTTGGGGCATCGTTGCAGGGGTGCCAAGGTTGATGGCGTAATCGTGACTTTAAACACGCCGTTAAAAAATGGTCAGCGTGTTGAAATTTTAACTGCTAAGCAAGGTACGCCCAGCCGTGATTGGCTGAATCCAACTTTGGGATATTTGGTCACGCCCCGCGCACGAGCTAAAGTCCGGCATTGGTTTCGTTATCAATATTTCACTGAAAATATTGCTCAAGGTCGAGAGATACTGGATCGTGAGTTGCGTCGTTTGGGGTTGATTGATACCAATATTGATAAAATCGCGCAAAAACTGAATGAGCCTAAGGGCGATGAGTTTTTCGCAGCGATAGGCCGTGGCGATGTGAGCGTTAAGCAATTAAGTGATGCGGTTATTTCACTGCGTACGCCTGTGCCCGTAGCCGCTCCAGTTAGACGTGGTTTGCCAAATGCATCAAAGCACAAGCCTGATGAGGTGTTAATAGAGGGTGTTGGCGGTTTGCCGATGACCTTGGCGCGTTGTTGCCAGCCAGCACCACCGGCAGCTATTGTTGGATATATGACTCAAGGTCGTGGTGTGACGGTGCATAGGGCGGACTGCAGTAATGTATTGCGAGTCCAGGGTGAGCGCAAAGCGCGGTTGCTAGCAGCGAGCTGGGCTGGAGATGTTGAGCAGTTTAGCTGTGATATTTTAGTCGTTGCTTATGATCGGCATGGTTTATTGCGCGATATATCCGATATCTTTACCAAGGCGCAGATGGCGGTTACCCGAGTTAATACTGAAACTCAAGGCGAGATGGCAACCATGGCGTTTCGTGTGTTAGTGAATCAACCCCAGCAAATTCAACGTGCGTTGGGAAAAATTTCAGCGCTTGCTAATGTAGTAAGTGCGATTGAGAGGGAATAGAAAATGCAGAATAGTCAGGAAATTGAATTCGAGTTACAGAGTGAGTTTGTTGAATTAAACCAATTGCTTAAATTAGTTGGGGTAGTCGATAGCGGAGGGGCAGGTAAACATCTGGTGGCCGAGGGGGTGGTGAAAGTTGATGGTCATCAGGAATTGCGTAAAACATGCAAAATTCGTGCTGGTCAAATTGTTACCTTAGGGGATGTGCATATCAAGGTGGTTAAGTCTTGATGTGGTTGAAGTGTGTATATTTGTTTTAAATATGTTCCGCGCTTTGCAGTAGGTCGTAATTCATCGAAGATCATCAAGTATGAAAGCAATTTCCTTGTTGCTTTCATACTACACAATAATCACTGAAAAATGAATACTAGATAATTGTAAAAAATTTTAAATTTATTTAAAAATAAATTTCATTATTAATCAGTTAGTTAATATCTATCTGTACATTTTTTTAAATATTTTTTTAAAAAACCCTAAAGTTTTGAAAATTGCTGCCGATAACACAAATATGATGAAATTTTTCTTAAGTTGATTTCGTTGTTTGCTAGCTTTTGTCTTACATTCTGAAATTTATTTTAGTTTTTTTATCTAAATAAATTCAGCAAATTCAATGTGGTGTATTTTAACAGAGCCTTATTTTGGTTCTGTATATTTGCGTCCATAGGGAAATGTCCTACTGTTCGAGTTTTCAACTCGCTACTTAAAAAAAGTGTAAGCCTGCTTTTCGTTTCGTTCGTATCACTTCAATATGCACTCACTGACTTGGGAAACACTAGTTTCCAAAAAAACTTAGAGATGGATATTGGGGAGAACGAAAATGAATATAGATGATATGTTGGCTGAGATTCGTGATGCTAATTTAAATTACCTGATGCTGGCACAGCAGTTAATTCGTGCCGATAAGGCCGCTGCAATTTTTCGTCTGGGTATTGATATTCAAATCGCAGATATATTGGAAAGTTTGAGTAATGCGCAGGTACTCAAGCTTGCAAGTAACAATATGATGCTTACTCGTTTTCGCTTTGACGATAGCGCCATTTTGGGTATGCTTACAAATTATACGAAGGATCGTGCTTTAGGGCATTCTCACGCAGCGATATTAATGGCTGGTCAATCAGTTGAGGAACTCGTTTAAGCACGTTGGGGTGGCTACTGCGGAGGTGGTTGTATCATGGCTAAAAAAAGTGTCCTTAACGAGGCACAGGACATACAGCTAGCAACAGAGCTTATTAAGCTGGGTGCTCGTTGCCAGTTGCTGGAGTCAGAAACATCGCTGTCACGTGAGCGCTTGTTAACACTATATAAAGAAGTTAAAGGGGTGTCTCCACCCAAGGGCATGTTGCCATTCTCCACCGATTGGTTTTTGACCTGGCAACCCAATATTCACTCGTCCATATTTCTAAATATCTATCGCTATTTAGTTCAGCACGCGGAGATCAGTGGCGTTCGTGCCATTATGAAAGCGTATCAGTTGTACCTTGAGCAGATTGAAGTCAAGCCTGATGAGGAAGCCGTATTGTCCTTAATGCGAGCTTGGACATTGATCCGGTTTGTTGATAACAAAATGCTTGCGTCTACTGCATGCTCACAATGTGGCGGAAATTTTGTGATTGATGAGTATGATTTGAACCAGCATTATGTTTGTGGGTTATGTCACTTGCCATCGCGTGCAGGAAAAACCAATAAGAAGTCTCATGAGGCTGATATAGCTTCCCAATAAATAACACATTGATTAATTCATCTGCCTTGCGCTCATTGTTGCGCTTGCCAGCAATTAAAGCACTGATTGTTCAGTTAGTTACCGCTGGTTTAATCATCCTGATATTTCAGTTTTGGAGTCGCTGGTTTCAAATTCCGTTTATATCTATTGGATGGATTGCTTTGTTACAAGCAGCCATCGCTGCATTATTGTCGAAAAAAATGGGGTTGGCTATCTGGTGGTGGGGCATTCAGTTTGCGATGCCATTCGGGTTAATTGCTGCGTTGAGTTGGCAGTTACCTGCCAGCATTTATTTGGGTGCTTTTTTGTTCTTCGTGGTGTTTTATGGGCATACTTTTCGTACTCAAGTACCCTATTATCCATCGAGTAAGTCCACGTGGCGTGGTATGGAAAGTGTGTTGCCCAAGGAGCACCCTTTGTATATTATTGACGTGGGCAGTGGTTTGGGCGGTTTGGTGTTGTATTTGGCACAACGATATCCTGCTCATCAGGTGGTAGGGGTGGAGCTGTCCTGGTTGCCTTGGTTTTATAGTTGGTTGCGCGGGCGTTTAGCTAACAGTAGCGCACAATTCATGCATGTTGATTACATGAATCTGGATTTTGCTCAGTTTGATGTGGTGTTTGCCTATTTGTCACCTGTAGCGATGCCATTCTTGTGGCATAAGGCGCGGGCTGAAATGCGACCAGGTACTATTTTATTGAGTAATGAGTTTGTAGTACCAGAACACCCCGCAGATTTAATAATTCAAACAGAACAGATGCGCACGCCGCTTTATGCGTGGTATATTTGATGGCGTTTAGTCTGTACCTTGTGCGTCGGATTGTAGTTGGGCGCTATTTAGTTAATTCGCCTTAATAATAATGAAGTTGAATGGTTTTCCCAGAATGGGAGGGAGCAACAAATGTTAGTGATCGTTGGCTATGTGGTTGTTCTCGGTGCGGTTTTCGGTGGTTTTGCTTTGGGTGGCGGCCATTTAGCGGCATTGTTTCAGCCATTGGAGTTGTTAATGATTGGTGGCGGCGCAGGGGGAGCTTTCTTTGTCGGTAATAATGCCAAGTCGGTTAAGGCAACGTTAAAATCCTTGCCTGAAATTTTTAAAGGTTCTCGTTACAACAAAGCGCTCTACATGGATTTGCTTGCATTGTTGTTTGAGATATTGAGCAAGGTGCGAAAAGAGGGTTTGATGTCGATAGAGGGTGATATTGAAACCCCCGATGCCAGTCCATTGTTCAGTAAATACCCTTCCATAGTTAGTGACCACCATCTTATTGAGTTTATGACTGACTACTTGCGTTTAATGGTTTCGGGAAATATGGACGCATTACAGATAGAAAACTTGATGGACAACGAATTGGAAACTCACCATCATGAAGGCTCTGTGGGTGCGCACTGCATTGCTAAATTGGGTGATGGTTTGCCTGCTTTTGGTATCGTTGCGGCGGTAATGGGAGTTGTTCACACCATGGAATCAGTAGGTGCGCCACCTGCAGAACTGGGTATGTTGATTGCACATGCGCTGGTTGGGACGTTCTTGGGTATTTTGTTGGCTTACGGATTCGTTGGTCCACTTTCGGGTTTGCTTGAGCAGAAACTGGATGAATCAAGCAAGACCTTTCAATGTGCAAAAATTACTCTTTTAGCGAGTTTGAATGGTTATGCACCTGCATTGGCCGTCGAATTTGGACGCAAAGTGCTGTATTCAACAGAGCGCCCGACGTTCCTTGAACTCGAAGAGCATGTTAAACAAGCTAAGTCTAAATAAGCGGGGTTAATATGGCTGAAGTACGCCCCATCATTATAAAGCGAATCAAAAAAGTCGCTGGTGGTCATCACGGAGGTGCGTGGAAAATTGCGTATGCTGACTTCGTGACGGCGATGATGGCTTTTTTCCTGTTGATGTGGTTGTTAGGATCAACAGCAAAAGGTGACCTGAAGGGGATTTCTGAATATTTTTCTACACCGTTAAAAGTTGCGATGGCAGGTGGCTCAGGTAGCGGTGATAGTTCGAGTGTTATTCAAGGTGGTGGTAAAGACTTGACTCGCAAAGATGGTCAAGTAAACAAAGCTACAGATCCAGTTCAGAAAAAAACTTATGATTTGAAAGCAGCGCAGGCAGATTTGGCTAAGTTGGAGGTTGGGCGTTTGAAAGCGTTGAAATCGCGTATCGAAGCCTCAATTGATGCAAATCCTATGCTGAAGCAATTTAAGAAACAATTGTTGCTAGATATTACGTCTGAGGGTTTACGTATTCAAATTGTGGATGAAAAAAATCGTCCCATGTTCGCATCAGCCAAAGCTGAGTTACAGCCTTACACCAAAGAGATATTGCATGAAATCGGCAAAACTTTAAATGAAGTGCCAAATAAAATTACGCTATCGGGTCATACTGATGCTACCCCTTATGCGAATGGTGGCACATCTTATAGTAATTGGGAGTTGTCGACGGATAGAGCCAATGCTTCGCGTCGCGAATTAATTGCTGGTGGGATGGATGACAGTAAAATGTTACGTGTGGTGGGTTTAGGCTCGGCTATTCCCTTTGATAAACAAGACCCTATGAACCCGATTAATCGGCGTATCAGTATCATAGTAATGAATAAAAAAACGGAAGATGCTGTTATTAAAGATGGTGGTGTGCTGAATGCCAAGGATGGCGCAGAAGTTAAATCCGGTCTGGATAATGCCCAACCAACCTCCGTTCATTAATTTCTTCAGATGGTTTGGGCAATTTAATATAGTACATACCGCTTATTGTTCGGATTATGTGTTGGGCACATACTATCGAGATAATTTATGAGCGATGGGAGATAAGCAATGTTATTTGAAAGTTTTGGTCAGGCGCAGTCTGTTTTGTTGTGGGTGACTTTTGGTTTGGCAGTAGTGTTAGGTTTGGTGGCGAATAAAACCAATTTTTGTACCATGGGTGCAGTGTCCGATTGGGTTAACATGGGTGA
Organism: Burkholderiales bacterium; assembly: GCA_038217005.1. Classification (GTDB taxonomy): domain Bacteria; phylum Pseudomonadota; class Gammaproteobacteria; order Burkholderiales; family Sulfuriferulaceae; genus Sulfuriferula. The sequence goes on along the minus strand of JBBQPT010000030.1, from coordinate 3,352 downwards.
TCTAGGACGGATGCGTGCATGGTTATTGGCAATTGCCGTTGCCATGTTAGGCGTGTCAGTTTTAGAGTATCTGGGTCTGGCGAATTTGGACGCTTCGTTCCCACCATACCGCGGTGCACAGTTAATTTGGGCGGAAAATATTTTTGGCGGTTTGTTGTTCGGTATCGGTATGACTTACGCTTCTGGTTGCGGTAACAAGACCTTGATTCGTATCGGTGGTGGCAATATTAAGTCCATAGTCGTATTGCTGATTATTGCTGTGATTGCCTATTTCATGGTGAATCCTTTCCCTGGGACTGACAAAACACTATTTACCGTTTTGTTTAATGGTTGGTTGCGTCCATTGGCAGTCAATGTAGGTACACATCAGGATTTGGCTTCGTTCCTGGTGAATGATGCGAGCGTGAAACAAGCCCGTTTAGTGTTAGGTGTATTAATTGCATTATTAATCGCGGTATTCGTGTTTAAATCCAAAGACTTTCGTGCAAACAAAGACAACATTATCGGTGGGTTGGTAGTGGGGTTGGTTGTGTTGGGTGCCTGGTATATCAGTAGCGTGGTGGGTGTAAAAACGGTTGATGGTACGGTTTATACATTGCAGTCATATGTTCAGGAGTGGGATTTTGCTGCAGGTCCGAACGATATCAAGCCCGCGGATAGTCGGCCATTAAGTCCACAATCCTTTACTTTTATCAATCCTATGGGGCAGACATTAGGCTATGCTGTGGGTAAGTTTGATAGCAGTCTGTTAACGTTTGGTGTGATGGCGTTGGCGGGGGTGATTGCTGGTTCATTGTTATGGTCGGTGCTCAGCCGAAATTTCCGTATTGAGTGGTTTGCGTCTTTTGCAGACTTTCGAAATCATGTGTTTGGTGCGATATTAATGGGCTTCGGTGGTGTATTGGCGATGGGTTGTACCATAGGCCAAGGTATTACCGGCATGTCCACACTAGCATTAGGCTCGTTTTTGGCGTTGATCAGTATCGTATTTGGTAGCGCGATGACTATGCGTATGCAATATTACAAGCTAGTCTATGAAGCAGATGCGAATTTTGTGAAAGCATTGTTCAGTAGTCTGGTTGATTTTAAATTGCTACCTGCATTTATGCGGAAACTGGAAGCCGTCTAAGCTTAGTGATGAACATCAAGCCCTTTGCATTTTAGAATGCAAGGGGCTTTTTATTGGGCGGGGATATCTAGGTGGCCGACTTTAACCAATATAGTGCAACCTGATTTGCTAAATGGCTGATGCATGCTCAGGTGTGGACTGCGTAACCATGTACCCATCGGGTAGTCACCGTGTTCATCTTGAAAAGTGCCTTCCAACACCAGTATCTCTTCACCACCATAATGTCGATGAGCCTGGAAATAAGTGTCAGGTTGCCAGCGCACTAATGCGGTATGTTCACCTTGAAATTCGCTCAGTGGCATGACGCTTAACCCATCACTTAAGCCTGGTAACCACGGTGCAGTGTTGGTGTTAATCACGATACGTTGTGTATCATCGGGTTGCATATAACGCAATTTGACGAAGAGCGTGCAGCCTGTTTCGCTAGATGGGCTGTGGCTAGAGCCGGGTGGATTCCTGATGTATGTGCCAGCAGGATAAACACCGTGCTCGTCGCTTAAAGTACCTTCAAGTACAAATATTTCCTCGCCTAAGTCATGTGTATGCGCACTGAACTGCGTTCCAGCCTGGTAACGTACAATCGAGGTGGCACGAGCTTGCTCTGCGCCATTGCGCTCGAGTAAGCGGCGTTCTATACCTGCAATTGGTGATAATACCCAAGGTAGAGTATCAGGGTGAATACTAAGCGCTAGCTTGTGGTCGGCGTTGATTACCATTTTGTATTAAGGTTTGGTGCCTTTAATGGCAATGGATGCATTGCCAACCAACCAATGCAAAATGCCTATAACCAATAAGGCCGTCAGTATCAAGCCATAATGGTACGGGTCAAAGCTTTCTGGGGCATTAATTTCTACGGTTGCAATTTGGACTGGTTCGACCAACATTTGTCGAAGCAGGGTAATAATAACGACTTCAATGAACACTCTGACATGCAGTACGCCATTTTGCAAAAAGCTAATTTCAGCTGATATGAGGCTGGAAAGGGTCCAAACCAGAAATAGCGTACCTAGAGATTGTAAAAACCCTTTGATGAGGTGTCCATGAACAATTGCGTGTACAACGTCCACACTGAATTGCCATATTACCATCATGCTGGCGATGACCAAGGCCACTGCTAATGCCATGTGCAATAGGGAGTTGAAGCGGGTCAGTATTTTTGTGAGGTATGATTCAAACATTTGTACTTTAATTCTGATTTATACAACATAAAATGCCACGTAGCATCATCATAGCAAATATTAAAGCGATATGAGAGCTTTGCACGAATTGCCACGTAACCTGAGATTCAATTAAAATTACGGTAACGCTCAACCCTGCCTAAAACGGAATTGCTCATGTCCTGGAAGAACCTTAAACAAACCAGCCTGGCCGATGCCTTACTCATAGACCATGCAGCACTCACTGAGCTAGACGGCATACGACCTGATCAACTGGCAAGCCATTGCCGCTGAACTGGCTGACATACACACCAAAAAGCGGGGCGAAAAAGCCTATCCACCTATTGTCATGTTTAAAGCCTTGCTGCTACAAGTCTGGTACAGCCTCAGCGATCCCGCACTAGAGAAACAACTTGCACGTGACTTGCTGTTCCGTCGCTTTGTGGGTTTGTCCCTGGATCAGAGCATCATTGACGCCAGCGTCATTACTGCCAACCACAATCGCCCCAACAAAACTGCAGACGGCAAGTCCACCCAAGATCCAGAAGCTGCCTACAACGTCAAAGCGGGCAGTGATGGCAAACGCAAAACTACCTATGGCTACAAAGCCCACATCAATGCTGAAGAAGACGGCTTCATCAACAAGGTCTGCTATACCGCAGGCAATGTACACGACTCACAATGCTTAGTGTCATTGCTAACGGGTAAGGAGCAAGCTGTCTATGCAGACAGCGCTTATGCCAGTCAGGCGCTTGACACATTGCTACAAACCCAACATATACGCAATTGCATACTCAAGCGCGCTTATCGTAATACGCCATTAAGTAAAACAGCCAAACAGACCAACCGATTGCATTCTGGCACCCGCAGTATTGTTGAGCGGGTATTCGGTGTGCTGAAACTACACTATGGCATGGGACGTGCTCGTTACTTGGGTCTGGCACGTAACCATGCGCGTTTTATGCTGATGGCTTTCGCCTATAATCTGAAAAGAGCGTTTACCATCCACACCGAATGTCATCTATCAACCGAATGAGGGATAAATCCGTCCCATGGACATAAAACA
>JBBQPT010000029.1:0-38699 GCA_038217005.1 Burkholderiales bacterium | reverse complement strand
ATACATTGCCTGCGCGTAATTCTTGAGCTGTTTTCATCTGTGTTTTCCTACCAAATGGTTAAGATAATAAATAATCTCGCTATTTTAACCGAAACTGGCAAATTTCACCAAGCTGACGTACTGATATAATAGAGATTATTGTATAACTGAGAGATTTATAGCATGAGCCTACGTGCCCCTGAACTTTTATTACCCGCCGGCAGCCTGGATAAAATGCATACCGCTTTCCGTTTTGGGGCGGATGCGGTCTATGCCGGGCAGCCGCGTTACAGTTTGCGCGCACGCAATAATGAATTTCAGCTGGATCAAATTGAGCTGGGTATTAACCAGGCGCGCGCATTGGGTAAAAAATTCTTTGTTGCCAGTAACTTGATGCCGCATAACGCCAAAGTTAAAACCTATATGGCGGATATGGAGCCCATTATCGCCATGCGTCCCGATGCGCTGATTATGGCTGACCCCGGACTAATCATGATGGTGCGCGAAAAATGGCCAGAAGTGCCTGTGCATTTATCGGTGCAAGCCAACACGGTGAACTATGCCACGGTCAAATTTTGGCAGGCGCTGGGATTGACACGCATTATTCTGTCACGAGAGTTGTCGCTGGATGAAATCGCCGAGATACGCCAGCAATGCCCTGATATGGAGTTGGAAGTGTTTGTCCATGGCGCGTTGTGCATCGCGTATTCTGGGCGTTGTCTGTTGTCAGGTTATTTTAATCACCGCGATCCCAATCAGGGTACTTGTACCAACTCTTGTCGCTGGGATTACAAAGTTCATGACGCTGAAGAAAATCCCGCAGGCGATATCCAGAAAATCGATTTCAACTTCGGTAGCGCACTAGAACAGGCCGAAACCAGCTTTGCCGATTGCGGCCAGCAGCAACGTCATCCGCTTGCAGATAAGGTTTATTTAATAGAGGAAAGTGCTCGGCCTGGTGATTTGATGCCGGTGCTGGAGGATGAGCATGGTACCTACATCATGAATTCAAAAGACCTGCGTGCTATCGAGCACGTGGCGCGCTTGGTTGAAATGGGTATAGATTCGCTTAAAGTTGAAGGGCGTACCAAATCTGCTTACTACGTCGCGCGTACCGCACAGTCTTACCGTCAGGCCATAGACGATGCAATGGCTGGCAAACAATTCGATACTAATTTGCTATCCACACTGGAAGGACTGGCCAATCGTGGTTATACCGATGGTTTCTATGAGCGTCACCACACTCATGATTACCAGAACTACATGCGTGGTCATTCAGAATCTAATCGCAGCCAATATGTAGGTGATATCACTGGCTATGACGCGCAAACGGGCATGGCTGAAATCGCGGTAAAAAATAAATTTAGCGTGGGGGATAAGCTGGAAATTATTCATCCGACAGGTAACTTCGATGTGGTGATAGACGGCATGTTTAGTAAAAACAAGCCCGTTACCGTCGCGCCAGGCACCGGACATACCGTGCAAATCAAAGTTGGGCAAGATTGCCGCAATGGTATGGTGGCACGGTTTTTATAAGCGATCCCGAAGGGCCGGCCAAGGTTGCGTTTTTTGGGCCGGCTATCCACACACGTTGATCTGTAATGTGAAGCTGATTATCCCTAAACAGACTGCGGCAAGAGGGAGCCAAATATCTTGAATATTGAATTTTCGTTTATTAAGCCAGTTGTCAACAATCACAAGTAGCGAACCTACGCTTGCAATGGATGTGATAATAAATAAAAAGCCAGACATCAATATGATAACCATACTGGCGTTACCGGCTCGTTCACAGATTAATCGGTTCGGTGTGCGGGTATCAAATCCATAAACAAAAATCAGGGTAGATATAGTAATGAAAATTACCACAGCTAAAATGATCAGCCAGGATGCAGGTCGGGTGAGGAATTTGTACAGCGCTTTAAAATCATAAAACTGAATTTTCATGTTGCCTCCGCTCATCGAACTTTACACCATAGTCTCACCAGAAATGCTGTGATGAGTATAGTTAATCAGGGGTGTGGATTGAGCGATGCTTCTGCCGCAATTAGGCCGTTAAGATTATCGTAACTGGCTGCAAAGTGGTAAAATTACCGCTTTTAATACGCAAGCCAAGAGGATGTTATGGCAGGTCATAGTAAATGGGCGAATATCAAGCATAAAAAAGCGGCGACAGATGCGAAGCGTGGCAAGATTTTCACGCGTCTGATTAAGGAAATTACGGTTGCGGCAAAGCTGGGTGGAGGCGATATTTCGACTAACCCACGTTTGCGTTTGGCGATGGATAAGGCGTACGACAATAACATGCCGAAAGATAACGTAGAGCGCGCGATTAAGCGTGGCTGCGGTGATCTGGAGGGTGTGAATTATGAAGAGATACGCTACGAAGGTTATGGTATAGGTGGCGCTGCGGTGATGGTCGATTGTTTGACCGATAATAAAGTCCGTACCGTAGCCGATGTGCGCCATGCTTTTAGCAAATTCGGCGGGAATATGGGGACGGATGGCTGTGTGGCTTTTCAGTTCAAGCATTGCGGCGAGTTGCTGTTTGCACCTGGCGTGGATGAGGATGCGCTGATGGAGGCTGCTCTCGAAGCGGGTGCTGACGATGTTATGACGCATGAAGATGGCAGTATCGAGGTGATTACGCCGCCCTATGAGTTACGCACGATTAAGCAAGGGCTAGAAACGGCCGGATTTAAAGCTGAGTTCGGTGAGGTCAGTATGAAGCCGCAAAATGAGATTGAGCTCACAGGTGATGATGCAGTCAAAATGCAAAAATTGTTGGATGCGCTAGAATCCCTAGATGACGTGCAAGAGGTTTATACTTCTGCCGTACTTGACGAATAATTTAAGGATAGCTGTGTTTACAGGAATTATTCAGGCGGTTGGTAAAGTCACCGAAGCTGCACCCAGTAATGATGATGCGCGTTTATTGATAGACTCGACGACGTTGGATTTGAGCGACGTGGTATTAGGTGACTCTATCGCCTGCAACGGTGTTTGTTTAACGGTGGTCGCATTGTCGTCACAAGGTTTTAGCGTGGATGTCTCGGCTGAGACTTTTCGTTGCACGGTGGGTTTTCCTGTTGGCGCATTGGTCAATTTGGAAAAGGCGCTGCGCCTGGCAGATAGATTGGGTGGTCACTTGGTCTCTGGACATGTTGATGGTGTTGGGGCGGTGGTTAGTTTTACGCCTGTGGGCGACTGTTATGAACTGGTCATACATGCGCCTGGTGACATCGCACGATTTATCGTGACCAAAGGTTCTGTTACCGTGAACGGTGTGAGCCTGACAGTTAACCGCGTAGTGGGTGATGAATTTAGTATTAACTTGATTCCGCACACCCTCTCGAATACTAATCTGCATACTTTAACGGCAGGCAGTCACGTCAACCTGGAAATCGACATGATGGCGCGCTACGCTGAACGTATTCTCAATTATCAGGAATCTAAATGAGTTTAAGCCCTATAGAAGATATTATCGCTGACATCAAAGCAGGTAAGATGGTGGTGTTGGTTGATGAAGAAGATCGTGAAAATGAGGGGGATTTGGTGATGGCGGCGGAATTCGCCACACCCGAAGCCATTAATTTCATGGCGAAGCATGGGCGTGGGTTGGTTTGCCTGACTTTGACCGATGAACGTTGCAAGCAGCTCGGCCTGCGCCAAATGGTCTCGGATAACCAGTCGCCTTACAGTACTGCATTTACCATTTCGATTGAAGCGGCTGAAGGTGTGACCACAGGTATTTCAGCAGCGGATCGCGCTTGCACGATACAGGCAGCAGTCGCCAAAAATGCAAAAGCTACCGATATTATTCAGCCTGGGCATATTTTCCCATTGCGCGCGCAGCCTGGTGGCGTGCTGATACGTGCGGGGCACACTGAAGCGGGATGTGATCTGGCTGCGATAGCTGGATTAGAACCTGCTGCTGTGATCTGTGAGATTTTAAAAGAAGATGGCAGTATGGCGCGTTTGCCTGATTTGATGGTTTATGCCCGTGACCATGGTTTAAAAATCGGCGCGATTGTTGATTTGATTCATTATCGCAACCAGAATGAAAGCTTGATAGAGCGGGTTGGCGAGCGGGCGATTACGACGGTATTTGGTGAATTTAAGCTGATTGCCTACCGTGAAAAAATCTCAGGTGCAGCGCATCTGGCGTTGGTCAAAGGTGATATCAGTCCTGAGCTTGAGACGCTGGCACGTGTGCATGAGCCTGTTTCGGTAATGGATGTGCTGGAAATGGACAGTCCGTTACACAGCTACGGCGTTAATCGCGCACTGGAAAAAATTGCCGCAGCCGGTACGGGTGTGCTGGTGTTATTACATCGCCCGGAGACCGCAGCTGAATTGCTTGGTCATGCGTTGCCAGGCAACGAAGTAAAACCTGCGCAAAAATGGGATGTGCGCAATTACGGTATTGGTGCGCAAATTTTAAAAGATGTCGGCGTAGGTAAAATGCGCATAATGGCAAAACAACGCAAAATGCCGTCGTTGGCGGGATTTGGGTTGGAAGTTGTTGGATATAGCGAAGAATAAAGGTAAATAGAATGACTGAATTTAATGGTGTTGCACAAGTTGAAGCGAATATGGCAGGAGACGCATTGCGTGTCGGTATTGTCATGAGCCGTTTTAATCAGGATATCTGCGATGCTTTGTTGGCTTCGTGTGTGAATAAATTGGCGAAATTGGGTGTGAAAACCGATAACACCGTGATTGCTACCGTGCCTGGCGCGCTGGAAATTCCATTAGTATTGCGCAAGATGGCGTTGAGTGGAAAATTTGATGCGCTGGTAGCTATTGGCGCAGTAGTGCGGGGTGATACTTACCATTTTGAGGTGGTGTCGAACGAAATGGCGAGCGGGATTACGCGCGTGCAGCTGGATACGGGTGTCCCTATCGCTAATGCGGTGCTGACCACCGATACCGACGAGCAAGCGCACACCCGCACCGCAGTTAAAGGTGCAGAAGCGGCAGAATGCGCAATAGAGATGGCTAACTTGTTGAAGGTGTTATGAGCGGAAATAGACGTAAATCGCGTGAATTCGCGGTACAAGGGATATATTTGTGGTTGCTTAATCAGCAACCTGTGAATGATGTGATTAAACAGTTGCGCGAAGACACGGCTTATCATGAAATTGATGAAACGATGTTTTCCAAATTGCTGCATGGTGTCGTTGCCAATGTGGCTGAGTTGGATTTGCGTATAGGGCATTTTGTTGATCGTCCAATAGCGGAGTTAAGCCCCGTTGAACATGCTGTGTTACTGCTGGGTGCGCAAGAGTTATTGCACAGTTTAGAAGTACCTTATCGTGTGATTATTAACGAGGCGGTTGAACTGACCAAAACCTTCGGTGGTACTGATGGGCATAAATACGTCAATGGCGTGATGGACAAAATCGCTGCACAAGTGCGCAGTGCAGAAGTGAATAAGCCACGCGCACCTAAATAATCTATGTCTAGTGAGTTTAATCTCATTCAGCAATATTTCTCTCGTCCTACGCCTGATATTGTTTTAGGTGTAGGTGATGATTGTGCGCTATTGCAACCCTCTCCGCATATGCTCCTCGCTGTCTCGACTGATAGTCTGGTTGCAGGTGTACATTTCTTCCCTGATGCTGATCCCGCTTTGTTGGGGTGGAAAAGTTTAGCAGTTAATTTGTCTGACCTCGCGGCCATGGGTGCGACACCGCGCTGGTGTACATTAGCGATTAGCATGCCTGACGTAGATGAGGATTGGTTAGCGCGTTATGCCGATGGCTTGTATCGTTGTGCCGATGCGCATCAGATACGCCTAGTGGGCGGCGATACCACGCGTGGACCATTGAATCTGACCTTGACGGTGATGGGTGAAGTACCCATCAATCAAGCTTTGCGCCGTGATGGTGCGCAGGTCGGCGATGCGATTTGGGTATCGGGTACGCTGGGTGATGCAGCGTTTGCTTTAGCAGCGATACAAGGACAGATGCAACTGGGTGAGGTCGATATGGCAAGCTTGGCGCAATGCTTACATGCGCCAATACCGCGTGTTGCATTGGGGTTGGCGCTGCGTCAGATCGCTAATAGCGCAATTGATATTTCAGATGGATTGTTGGCTGATTTAGGGCATATCCTTAGCCGTAGCCGAGTCGGTGCGGTGGTGCACTATGCGGCTTTGCCAACCAGTGAGATTGTGGCTGATTTGGCTGCGCATCCAGCGTATGACCGTTGTGTGCTTGCGGGTGGTGATGATTATGAACTGTGTTTTACCGCGCCGACTACCCAGACAGCGGCAATATTAACGATAGCTGAACAGCTAGGCATGCGTTTGACGTGCATCGGCGAGATTACTAATGATGCGGGGCTGCAGTTGTTAGATACCGAGATGCAGCCCATGCCATTAGCGCGTGCGGGGTATGATCATTTTGCAAGCTAACTGGCAATTCATTACCCGCCATCCCGCGCATTTTCTTGCGTTTGGCTTCGGCGCAGGGTTAGCACCTAAAGCGCCAGGGACGTGGGGTACGCTGGTTGCATTGCCGTTGTATTATGGATTGATGCTATGGCTAAGCCAGCCACAAATGCTGGTATTGATTGCAGTGACGTTTGTTATGGGTGTCGCCATCTGTGACGTTACCGGTCGTAATTTGGGTGTCGCGGATCATGGCGGCATCGTCTGGGATGAAATCGTCGCCATGTGGCTGGTATTGGTGTTTACCCCCGTACAGCCTGTTTGGTGGATAGTGGCATTTGGACTGTTTCGCTTATTCGATATTTGGAAACCGTTCCCGATTTGCTGGTTTGATAAGCATGTTAAGAATGGTTTCGGGGTAATGCTGGATGACCTGCTGGCAGCGCTGTTTGCGATCGCAAGTTTATATTCGATGTTATGGGTGCTGGGATGAGACCGACCGATGCTGAACTTTACCAATTAGCGGTTGATGCAGGGCGGGTGTTGCATCAACGTGGTATGCGTTTGGCTACAGCTGAGTCGTGTACCGGCGGCTGGGTAGGTATGGTGGTGACTGCTGTGGCAGGGAGTTCAGCTTGGTATGACCGTGGTTTTATCACTTATACTAATGATGCTAAACACGCACAATTAGGTGTGGCGATGGCAACGATAGATAGCACGGGTGCTGTATCCGAAGCCACTGTACGCGAGATGGCAGCGGGTGCTTTACAACACAGCTTGGCAGATATCTCACTATCGATTTCAGGTATTGCTGGACCTGGCGGTGGTACCCCGCAAAAACCTGTGGGTACAGTATGCATAGGCTGGGCAATGCGAGATGGTACTGCCTTGCAAACTACTTGCCGTTTAGATGGCGACCGTGAAGAAATCCGTGCACGCGCCGTGGCTGCGGCATTGCGCGGCGTGATTGAGTTGCTGGCTTGAATCACGGATAATAACTGAAAAAATAATGGCGGTGATACACTGCATTTTGGCAACATCATTAAGCATCAATTTTTTAGGAATATACATGGACGAAAATAGAAGCAAAGCACTTGCTGCCGCATTAGCGCAAATCGAAAAAAGCTTTGGTAAAGGCTCCATCATGCGTTTGGGTGATGGTGAGGTGGTTAATGATGTGCAGGTGGTGTCTACAGGTTCGTTAGGCTTGGACATCGCACTGGGTGTAGGTGGTTTGCCACGCGGTCGTGTGGTAGAAATCTATGGTCCTGAATCATCGGGTAAAACCACGCTGACTTTGCAAGTGATCGCAGAAATGCAAAAGCTGGGCGGTACGGCGGCATTTATCGATGCGGAACACGCATTGGATCCGCAATATGCGCAGAAGCTGGGTGTGAATGTGGGTGAGCTACTGATTTCACAGCCTGATACAGGTGAGCAAGCTTTGGAAATCGCTGATATGTTGGTTCGTTCAGGGTCAGTGGATATTGTAGTGATCGACTCGGTTGCTGCATTAACCCCTAAAGCTGAAATTGAAGGTGAAATGGGCGATTCACACATGGGCTTGCAAGCCCGCTTGATGAGTCAGGCTCTGCGTAAATTGACTGGTAATATCAAACGCACCAATACGTTGGTCATTTTTATTAACCAAATCCGGATGAAGATCGGTGTGATGTTTGGTAGCCCTGAAACTACCACAGGCGGTAATGCGTTGAAATTTTATGCATCGGTGCGTTTGGACATCCGACGCACAGGCGCTATTAAAAGGGGCGAAGAAGTTGTTGGTTCAGAAACTCGCGTCAAGGTAGTTAAAAATAAAGTTGCACCACCGTTCAAACAAGCTGAATTTGATATTCTTTATGGTGAAGGTATTTCGCGTGAAGGTGAAATTATCGAGCTGGGCGTAGTCCATAAAATCGTTGATAAAGCGGGTGCGTGGTATGCCTATAATGGTGAAAAAATCGGTCAAGGCAAAGATAACTCACGTGAATATTTGCGTGAACATCCAGAAATCGCACACGAGATAGAAAATAAAGTCCGTGCCGCAGTGGGTATCGTACCGCACACCGTTAAAATCGGTGAAGCCGCAGCTAAAGACGAAGCCTGACCAGGTTTCAGACTTGGGTGCTAACACTTTTGATGAGCAATTTGTCGATGAGCCGGATGCTCGTCCCAAGGTGGTAAAATCACTCCGTGCCCGCGCCATTGACGCGTTGGCACGGCGTGAACATACCCGTCTGGAATTGCAACGTAAACTCAGTCCCCACGCTGAAGACCCCGAAAAACTTAGCGTATTATTAGATGATTTGGAGCAACGCGGTTGGCTTTCCGATGCCCGTTACGCTGAACAACGCGCCCATGCTAGCCAGTCACGCTATGGTAGTCGTAAAATCGAGTATGAACTGCGTCAGCAAGGTGTCGCCGAATCACTTATCAGCACCACATTAGATAATCTCAAAGCCAGCGAATTCGATCGCGCATTGCAAGTTTGGCAAAAAAAATACACTACTCCTGCTACTACGCCCAAGGAACGTAATCAGCAAATGCGCTTTTTACAGTCACGTGGGTTCGAGATGGAAGTGATATATCGGGTAGTGAATATGGATGCGCAAGCATTAACCGATTACGCACATCAACAGACATGACAAGTCATTAGGCTGAAACCCTAGTCTAACTGTGACATTAATCAGGACTCATTGTGCAGTGCGACTAAATGCGAAATCACGTTACGCACACGTACCATGCTCGCAGTTAACGTGGCTTGGATCTCATCACCGTGGATAGCGATCTTGCTGTTACCGCGGCCTGCTGCATGGTTGATGACGACGCCGATAGCTGCATAACGCAAACCTAATTCCCGTGCTAAGACCGCTTCTGGCATACCTGTCATTCCTACCATAGTTGCGCCATCACGTTCCAGACGGGTGATTTCAGCAGCTGTTTCCAACCGTGGCCCTTGCGTGCAAGCATAGACGCCATTGTTAATGTACTTTTCATCGGCGCTTTCGCATGCGCGCATGATTTGCTGACGTATTTCTTCAGAATAAGGCTCAGTGAAATCGACATGGGTAACGGGTTGCCCTGCACCATTAAAATAGGTATTTTTGCGGCCATAGGTGTAATCGATAATTTGATCGGGAATAGCTAAAGTACCAGGAGCCAAATCGGGGTGAATACCGCCGACACTGGCAATGGAAACAATATGCGTGGCGTTGTGTTCGCGTAGTGCCCAGATATTGGCCAAATAGTTTACTTGATGCGGTGGAATGGTATGTCCATAACCATGGCGGGCGAGGAATATCACTTCGTGACCATTGATATTGCCAAAAGTTAGTGCGCCAGAAGCTTCACCATAGGGCGTACGCACGACTTTGCGATGGGTTATGGTGAGATTATCCAGCTGGGTGAGACCCGTACCACCGATGATTGCAAGCATGCCACTTCCTTCTTTAGTCGATAAAAAACGCCATTACCCAGCGAGTAATGGCGTTTGGATAGCACCGAGTTTACTGTGCTTGTTGTATGCCTGCAATATGCCAAGGTGCATTGCGATCATTGGCAGGTTTTTGTATATGCCAGATCTCGTTGAACGCTTCAGCTGGCGCATTAACAGCTTCGCGGATGAGTCCGTGGAAACGTACGCTGACAGTGATGAAATCAGCTTCGGTGACTACATCGATTACATCAGCATTGAGCATGGTAACTTCGGTTTTTTGTGGTTCATTGCCACGTTCCTGGATTTGCATGCTGATTTCGGCAAATATTTCAGGTGTAGTGTACTCACGGATATCTTGCAAATCGGCAGTATCATAAGCCGCTTGCAAGCGAATGAAGTGTGACTTTGCTTCGCGTACAAATGCAGCATCGTCAAACCACTCTGGACGGCTGCTGGTGTTGTTTGTTGCTGTGTAACCGCCGCTACCGCTACCCATTGCAGGTACTGCAACAGGGGCGCTGTAGCCGGTGTAAGCGGTTGCTTGCGGTTGTGCCGCAGTAGAGCTGCGACGTAACATGCGGAACAAGAAAAATGCGCCAGCGGCCAAGGCAAGCATCATCAAAATGTCCATGCCTTTAATGCCGTCAAAGCCATGTCCCATGAACATGGATGCCAGTAAACCGCCTGCAGCCAAACCAGCCAAAGGACCCAACCATCTGCTTGCACCAGAAGCGGGTGCAGCTGGCGCGGCCGTAGGTGCGCGAGTAGGTGCTGGCTGGCTGATACTTTCACGTTGTTTGCCAAAGCTTTTGCCGCCACCAAAACGTTTGGCATCGGCGGAACCCGTGATTAAACTCAGGCTAATAAATAAGGTTAATACCAGTGCGAGAAATTTTCGCATATGCTGCTCCATAAAAAGTTAAATCAGACGCTAGTTTGCGCGAGTATGACAGGTAATCAGTGTTGGGGGACAGCTTACCTTACAATAATGACAGGATTTAGTCAGTAAGTGGGGGAGATTAGTTCAATTTCAAGGTAGCGCATAAATCGCGGGTAAATTACGCCAGGCACCTGCCACATCCATACCGCAGCCAAATACGTAGCGGTTAGGCAGGTTCAGCCCAATATAATCGGCAGTAATGGGTTTTGCTTTGTTTATGTGTTTGTTGGTTAAAACAGCACAGGACACACTTGCTGCACCCATAGCAAGTAGTTTTTGCTTGATTGCGGCGAGCGTGTGGCCTTCATCCAGAATGTCATCGAGAAGGATGATGTGGCGATTGTCAATATCGGCCTGTGGCATGGCTATCCATGCCAGTTCATTGCCTTGTAATGCACGCCCATAGCGACTGGCATGGATATAATCACACTCCAGAGGAAAGCGTAACATGGGTAACAGCTGCCCGGCAAACACCATACCGCCATTCATCACGGTAATAACCAGCGGATTCTTATCCGCATAATCTTGCTGTATCGCGGTGGCCAGGATACTGACAGCAGCACTCACTTCTGCTGCGGTATAGATACATTCAGCGCTATTAAGCGTTGCCCAGGCATTTGCTATGTCAGTCATGCGTGCCACGTTGGCGGCGAGTTTCGTATAAACATATACCCGCAGAAACCGACACATTGAGACTTTCTACCGTGCCATACATTGGAATTTTGACTAGCGTGTCGCAGTGTTCACGCGTGAGTCTGCGTATGCCTGTGCCTTCTGCGCCTAATACCCACGCCACTGAGCCGCTGGCGTCAGTTTGTGCGATTTCAGATTCGGCTTCGCCATCCGTACCGATGATGAATACACCGTATTCCTTAATCTCACGCATGGCGCGTGCCAGGTTGGTGACAGTGAGGTAAGGCACCGTATCTGCTGCGCCACACGCTACTTTGGCAACAGTAGGCGTGAGTCCGACAGCACGATCTTTAGGTGCGATTACCGCATTCGCTCCCATTGCATCAGCTACACGTAAACAGGCACCCAGATTATGCGGATCTTGTACGCCGTCTAATATCAGTAGTAATAAATCGCCCTGTAAGTCACCCAGCAAGTCATCGACATGGCGTGGTTGCTGAGCCATGGTGACGCGGGCAGCAACGCCCTGATGGCGTGGACCACCAGCGATACCATCCAGTCGCTTGCTGTCGACTTGCAAAATGCGCAAGCCAAGTTGCTTGGCGGATTCGACCAAGTCACGCGCACGCGGATCTTGTCTGGCAGCATCTACAAACACTTCTTCGACACTGGCTGGGTTTTGGCGTAAACGTGCATTAACTGCATGAAATCCGTAAATTAAAATACTAGCCATGATTATCCTGGTTTATTGATTTTGCGACGACGCGGTTTTTTTGCTGGTGCATCCGCAGGAGGCGTGGATTTTACGGCAGCGCGTTTGGTTTGCGTAGATTTTTTTGTGGTTTTCGCTTTAGTTGCGGCGACTGCTTTGGCAGCGCTGCCATCGGCCGTGATTAAACTGAAATCTATCCGTGTGGTATCAAGGCTGACGCGCACGATTTTGACGTGGACGCGGTCGCCTAAACGATAGCGCACACCAGTACGCTCGCCTAAAATCTGATGACGTGTTTTGTCAAAGTGGAAGTAATCGCTGCCGAGTTCAGAAATGTGCACCAGGCCTTCGACATAAATATCATCTAAGGCTACGAATAAGCCAAAACCTGTGACGCTGGCAATCGTGCCGACGAATTCTTCGCCCACACGGTCTTGCATGTAGTAGCACTTGAGCCAGGCTTCTACATCGCGAGTCGCATCATCGGCACGACGTTCGGTCATGGAGCAGTGTCCACCTAGTTCTACCCAGTTGCCAGGTACATATTTTCCGCCAGCTAACACAGCTTTAATAGAGCGATGTACGAGCAAGTCAGGGTAGCGGCGTATCGGTGAGGTAAAGTGCGTATAAGCCTCATAAGCCAAGCCGAAGTGGCCGACGTTATCCGGGCTGTAAACTGCCTGTTGCAGGGAGCGCAACATCACGGTTTGCAATAGCTGTACATCGGGACGTGGCTTGATTTGTAGTAATAGTTTAGCGTAATCTTTAGCGGTTGGCGTGTCGCCACCACCCAGACCCATACCAAATTCCGATAAAAATTCACGTAATGCAGTGAGTTTTTCGGGAGTAGGACCTTCATGAATACGGTATAAACAAGGATGCTTGTTTTTCTTCAACAAATCTGACGCGCAAACGTTAGCGGATAACATGCACTCTTCAATGATGCGGTGTGCATCATTGCGGCTAACAGCAACGATACGATCTATCTTTTTCTCGTCATTGAATATCATCTGCGTTTCTATGGTTTCAAAGTCTATTGCACCACGATATTCACGCGCTTTGAGCAATACTTTGTATAGGCTATTCAGATTATTCAGTTGCGGCAATAAATGGCTTTTTTCTTCTGCATTTTCAGGATGCTGTAACCAATCCCAGACTTGGTTATAGGTTAAACGCGCATGGGAATACATTACCGCTGGATAAAAACGATAACTTTTCACTGCCCCTGTTGCGCTAATTTGCATGTCGCACACCATGCACAGGCGTTCAACTTCTGGATTAAGTGAGCACAAGCCGTTGGACAAGGCTTCAGGCAGCATAGGAATGACACGGCGTGGGAAGTAAACCGAATTGCCACGGCTGTATGCTTCGACATCGAGTGGGTCACCAGGCTCTACATAATGTGACACGTCAGCAATTGCCACCACGAGTCGGAAACCTTTGCCTTGCGGTTCGCAATATACGGCATCATCAAAGTCACGCGCAGTTTCACCGTCTATGGTGACCAGCGGCAAATGACGGATGTCTTCGCGGTCGGCGTGATCTTTTTTCAATACCTTTTTCGGTAATTTTTTGGCTATGGTTTCTACAGCGTCAGGGAAAATATACGGCAATGAGTGCTTGCGTAAGGCTATTTCTATTTCCATGCCCGGGTCAGTATAGCTGCCCAGGATTTCGACCACGCGACCTATGGGTTTGCCGTGTTTGGCGGGTTGTTCAATCAACGCAACGTTGACGACTTCACCTGCTTTCGCGTTGCCTTCATTACCTGCTGGAATCAGAATATCCTGAGTAATGCGCTTGTTTTCTGGTGCGACTAGCATAATGCCATGTTCGATAATCAAACGACCCACGATGTGGGTATTGGCACGCTCCAGCACTTCAACGATCTTACCCTCGCGCCGACCACGTCTGTCAGCACCGATCTCGCGCCCCATGACGCGATCGCCGTGCATGACTTTTTGCATCTCACGCGGCGACAAAAATAAATCCTCTGTGCCATCTTCTGGATGCATAAAGCCAAAGCCATCAGGATGACCGATGATGCGACCTTTGATTAAGTCCAGCTTATCGACTACGCATAAATCACCACGGCGATTTTGCATTAACTCACCATCGCGCTCCATGGCGCGTAGGCGGCGTGAGAATAAATCAGTTTCTTCAGGTACGATACCAAGCAGTTGCGCAAGTTCGTCCGCTAATAACGGGGCGCCATGCTGCTGCAATACTTCCATGATGAATTCGCGGCTAGGCAGCGGATTTTCATAGCGTTCGCGCTCACGCTCTAGATGCGGGTCTTGCCAGCGTAATGCCATTTTTTTTGATTTTTTTGTGCTTGGTGTTTTAGGTGGTGTATTTGTTTTCATTGACAAGTATCCATGTTCATTTATAATCCCGTCTTTCAGCCCAGATGGCGGAATTGGTAGACGCGCACGGTTCAGGTCCGTGTGCCGTAAGGTGTGGAGGTTCGAGTCCTCTTCTGGGCACCAAATTGCATCTTATTTACTGTTAAAATAATTTGGCGTGCTGCATCGCTTCATGCGTCATTCTAACAGTATTTAATATCAAAAAAATAAAAAACCCCATTTATGCGTTTAGCATGGATGGGGTTTTTTATTGTCTGTTTCCTGCCTGGCAGTAGTATTGCTTTAGGTTATCTGGTTGAGAGTGTAGACATATCAAAGAACGGAATCATTGAAATCATATTGAAAATTGGATGTGAATCACCTATAAATAAAGGTGAATCGTTACAGTAGCGTAACTTTGAGTGTTAGCGTACAGACAGTGTGAATTTTTTGTTCTAGTCTTAACGCGGTGATTAATGGGAATTGCAGTGGCAGTGGTGTGAATAGGACGTAAATCCATGTCCGTGTTGAAGAAGTATAGGCTAAAATAACGAAAATAACTGATGAAGTGTCAGTTAAATTTTAGTAAGCTTGATCTAGTGACAGGTGGATTTGGTTGTTATTAGTAGGAGAGCAATATGAATTATATTGAATGTGATACCTTAACGGTCTCCTGTGTTCGTAAGGGTTCTGGTTTGCAAATGATGGTAGCTAATCGTAAAGCAGATGGATTGAGCGATGTTGAGGGTGTTATACTTGACTATGACACATTGCCAGTTTACGAGGTTGAGTTTATTCCCGCTGAACGTAGAATGTCTGCGCGTTGTAGCTCGTTACAAAGGTTAAATAATCCAGCTCAAGCTGCTGAGCGCCGGACATTATCCGGTCGTCGTGCGACTGATGGGGAGTTGATGTTCTGAAATTTTCCTTGATAATGGGTATTATGACGTGTAGTTAGGAATGTAGACTATGCATTTTTATAATAGTCAATTAATTTCAGAGTAATCCCTCCAGCACCTTCACCCTCATGATGCAGCAAATACAGCGATTGGCGGTATCCCGCCTAAACACAAACTCGCTATGGCCGCTTAACCTCTACTTTTAACTGCGGTTATTAATGGGGGGACTACCCATAACCCAAACGCTGCGTAGTTGCGACTAGCGTTGAACGAACATGGCTAGCGAGTGGGATAGTCAGCGGGGTGATAGATTGGTAGGTTTGTTGAATGAATGTGAATCATTGTCCATCTGATCCATATCTTGAATTAAGGACCTTGCTCAGCGCCAATCTGAAATGTTACTTCATCACGCACTTTTAGCTTTCCGAGATTTGCATAATAAGTTTTATTTTTATTGCTAATTTCATGCCAATACACATCACATACTCCATTTATATCTTTTGCGGAGTTATCTTCAGCCGCACCAAATCTTTCACTTATTATTGCCTTCAGCGTTATACACGACGTCATACAGATCGAAAACCAAAGGCAAAGGGCAAAGGGCACAGGGCAAATTCAAAATTAACGTCAAAAGCAAAAAGCAAGGCAACAAACCTTTTTGGGCGGGAGGAGAAAAATCGGCTGGTATCGGCTGTGCTTATTTTATTCGTCTTGGTTATCATAATCCCCTGTTGTTTTGTCATTCCCCGCAAGGGGTATGGGGGTTGGTAGTTCAATTCGCGCGAGCGAATTAGGCGTCATGGATATGAATTGCGTAGCAATTTGTATACATGACTGCCGTGCCTATATTTATTACTGCGCTTTTTGTTCATGTCTTCCCAGCGTTACAGTCATTCATGCCAGCTCAAGCCAGCCACGCCAATGACGATGGCTGCGCTCAGCATGCTGAAGTTCAAACTTAGCTCCGCTTTCAGCAAAAACATCCGATCGCTTGAGCCTGTCTCATCCAGCGTGCTTTTTAATCAACTCTTTTCTAGCAGCAAGGGGTTAGCGGGTATTTATAAAATAATGCAGCTATCAGGCGTTTACGATGCTCTCCCGCCGCATTGGATACGAGCATGCTGTTACGTGTGAATTTAAATCATTTGGGCGGTACTGGGGTATAGCGTGCGTTTTTGTTATCCGATACGGGTGTGATGGGCTAAATCGTGGCCGCAATTGTGTGGGCGGTAGATGGTGTGCCTGGATAGTTGTCACGCCATGACCGACGATCAGGCGACGGCGATTGCTGGTGCGAAATATACGCATACCGGCTCATAGAAACCCAATTTGAAATACAGGCACGGCAGTCATGGTGACAAAATGCTGCCGCAATTTATCACCATGACCCTAATTCGCTCCCGCGAATTGAACTGCCAACCCCCGCTACCCCTCGCGGGGAATGACCGGAAATGGCCACCGATTCCAATGATTTTCCGCCATACGTGGCAGGCACTTCACCGTCCGCTCTTCGACCATTGCGGACATTCATGACTGGCAGGCACAAAGGGATCTGATTAACGGTTCTCAAGGGGCAAAGGTGACCTTGGCAACTATGCACCCTGCAATCCAATTAGCAGTTTTTTGAGAGCAATCAGACCATCCAACTTGTAACATTTTCCGCATGGTTCTTTATTTCGTTCAAATCTCGGGAATTCAACATAGTTGCTACTTGAGAAAAGATTATGCTTTGTCTGCTTGTTCAAAAGGCTTTCGATACCCAATGCGGGGTTTACCAGTTCTTCCTTAAAGCTGTCAGGATGTACGGCAATCTTTAAGAAGGTAAAATCCCCTGAAACTTTGCTAATTCCAGTTTCTGTGTGAATAAATACTCTGGATGGATATCTATTGGATTTAACCACTAGATTTTTTTCATATAAGTCTGAGCCATCAGCTTTTAGCTGAACAGCAAATCCATTTTTTAAACACGTATCAATAATTCTCTGGCGGGTCTGGCTATTCAAGTTGGACATAATTTCTCTCCTGGCTTTTTAGTTAGGCGAGCGCTAGAACATGCTCAATAATTTTTGTTCGTGCCTGATCAAGCTTATCCGGATTCGTCTTCGGCGAAAGATTCTCACGATCTTTATTTCCAAGGAAATAAGCAATCCGTTCTGCATTAGCTCCAGACGGATGAGGTAAGCCGTCAATGATGCTGTCACGGGAGAGCATCCCTTCATTTGCCAAAAAATGAAGTGCTTCAGCAACTTTGTCTCCAAGGGGAATGAAAACCGCATTGGGCAATGCTTGAACATCCTTGCCGAAGTAGGTCAGCAATTGATTTTTAAGGAATGGTGATTTGGTCATGCTTGGAGTACCGTTATAGTTCTCACCATTGACAAATACTGGATTGCAAAGTGCCGACGTAGTTTGCACTAGGTGAGATGATGTACCGAAAAGCTCATCGCAACTCGTTATCTTCAACCATTTATTTAATCCAATACTGTCTAGCAGTGCAATTAAGTTTTGTCGCATAGCACCGCTGAAAGCACCAATTTTTTTAGACGCCATTAAGCAATCTTCATTACTAGCTCCAGCATCGAGCTGTTTTTGTGCTTCCTTGAGTGCGTTCAACATCTGGGTGCGGCCAGGGGTGATGCCAACTATCACGACACGAGCCTGCTTATTGAGATGCTCGAATGGTATATAGCAAACCTCCATATTGTCCTCCCGAGCCAATATCAGCTTACTATTTAGACTGATACTGCCATTTAATTCCGAATTGGAAAGTGAACGAATTACTGGGGTGAATTGTTTGAATAGGGTTGTATCCATAATATATTTTTAATTCCCAAAAATTAATTTCAATGACGACGGATTATGTTAGCTCGGTGTGAAACAGTCATTTCACGGCTGTCTGATGCGACAACACAGATCTAATTATTCATATCTCAAGCACGATATTGGGTTTTGTGAACTCGGCGATTTTCATGCATTACCGTAATTATTCTGTCCTCATTACCTGTCACAAGTTGTAGTTTACTGATGCGATCTAAGGCGTAGCGCAAATCCGCAATGGTTTTTGTTTTCACGAAGGCATAATTTGCGCCGCCTTTCTGATAAACATGTTCACCGAAGACTTTTATTAACATCACTTGCATTTCACTGATTGACCGCTGGTTCATTCGCTGTCTTGCATGCGCAGTTGCATTAATTTTGTCCATGAGAATCTCCTAGATCAGTTTTTAACGAATCACTTAAAGCCAGTAACTGTTCATTGAAAAATACACGCATAACACAAGCCAGGAACTCTTTACGATCAAGCTGGTAAAAATCTGCAATAGGAAATGCTGTGTCGATAGGAAGTTTAAATGCACCTCTTTCGATTTCTAAGATGGCTTTGTAATCAACGGATGGATGAAAGACGACAAGTTTTTTATCATCACCTCCCATGCCGATTTTGTCCCGTTGTGCCAGTAAGAAGGCACCAAATTCAGCTGGGCTAGTAATTTCTTTAAGAATGCCAAAGTTTTGTGTAATATTTTTGCTTGGTTTAAATCCTCTTCTTGCGGTCAGCCAGTTTCGAGCAGAATCATTAGTGATAAATATATAACCATCAATTTTATCAGCTACTAATTCGCCCGCACTGATAGCATTTCGTACTGTCCTAATATCAACGTTTGCTAAAAGCGCCAATTTATCCATTTCAATAGAAGAGTATGTATCTAGTGCAACCCGTCCATCACCCATACGCACTAATCGTTCCCATTCGATTGAAGGATAGTATTCGTTTGTTGTAATGAAAGAAATTACTTCCCCTCCATCAATGACGATCGATTCTGGTCCCTCACCAGCATCAATCCCATCTACTGCATAATCATAAAGATTTGAAAGATGCCACCATGACATTGATGCACGCAGGTGGGCTTTTGCGGCTTGTTCAACTGCAGGACTGCTGAATCCGTGCGCTTCACTCTCATCGATTCCTAAAATTCTTGCACGTATGCCATCTACACCAAAAACTTGATCAAATTGCTCAAATACTTGGTCGCAGGTTTGGAAATAGTTTTCAAATAATGCTTCTTTATCAAATACCTTTTTTTCTGTCTTCTTAGCCATCTTAATCTCCAAATGATTATTTCCATGAAAAATTCATACCGCATAAGGATATTGCAGCAAACAATCACCCATGTCAATATAAAAATGAATAATTCCATGAAATAATCATTTTTAAAATCTAAATGCTTGCTATTAGCAAATAATTGGAAAAAGATGGGACAGATGATATGTCTGTCGTTGAGCTAAGAACTGGCCGCCATGAGCCACATAACTTGGTATGTAGCGGTGTGGCATGGAAATAACAGCACCATCGCGTTAGTCATTATCTGCTGAGTCAATTTCTTGCGCCAGATTTGATCGGCTGGAATTAGCGCCTTGAGTATATTATTCACTGATCGTCATTTGGTGACGTGACCGAGAGTAGCGACCGCATAGGCCGAGGGGCGGACGGTAAAATGGGTGTCACGTATAGCGGAAAATCAATGGAATTGTTGGCGGGTTTGAAGTGGAATATGCAAATTGATTTAATCTATCACTATTATTTACTGGTGCTGGAAACCTAATTGATCGATAGGCTAGCGCAATAGCTTTCCGGTTAGCATGACACGATCAAAACTAAATACGTGCTCAGCGGGGTTCTCTTGGCATCTGCCAACAAATCGGTTAAGAAACTCACGTTTGCCGTCAACAACTTCAACTTTACTGGCGCAAATTGGGCAGGTGCCGGCATAACGAACAGGTCGAATTACTTTTGATATGTTGTCCGAGGCTTGCTGATTGTGCACAAGCTCTATTAGCACATTGTTTTCTTTAAGCGAGACTAAGATATCAGGTGCTTTGATAATTCGCCATTCCATCAGTTTAGCTAGTGGTGAGATAAACCAATAGCTGAACCAAACAATAATTGCTGCAGATAAGAACCAAATTATGCCGACGTGAAAAGTTAGATTACGGGTGCATATTCTGGGGCAACGTGAACACCCATTCTGAGCGAACGTGAACAGTTATTCTGAAGGAACGTGAACACCGATTCTGCTCCAACGTGAACACTTTTAGCCCCACACCAGAATAGGTGTTCACGATGCCAGAATCACTGTTCACGTTGGCAGAACCGCGCGTGATTTGTGCTGGAACTTAACCTGTAAATGCTGGAGCATTCCCGAGTTTTGGAGGGGTTATGCCGGCAGTAAGGAGTTCCATGCGCAAGATCAAAGAAGTACTGCGCCTCAAATACGAAGCTAAATTAAGTTGTCGTCAAATTGCCGCCAGCTTGAAGCTATCTGTAGGTGCCATTTCCAAATATACCAAGGCTGCCGAAGCTGCGGGGCTGTCATGGCCGCTGCCAGAGGGGCTGGATGACACCACGCTGGAAACACGATTATTTCCAGCTGTTACGCTAGTCCGTGGGCATGCTATGCCTGATTGCGCCTATATGCATCAGGAGCTCAAGCGCAAAGGTGTGACGTTGATGCTGCTGTGGGAAGAGTATCAGGCATCCTGTACGGGTCAGGCATACCAGTATGCGCAGTTCTGCGTGCATTACCGCCAATACAGTCGTCGCCTCAAGCTCTCCATGCGACAAACCTGGGTTATTAAAACGCCAAGCAATCGTACCACCTGAGCGCAAAAGATGATCACCACTATCCGCAACATACTCAACGGTCAATATATCAGAGTGGTAAATGGCACTTATAAATTTAGTCATGGTAAACCATTTCCTTGTAATGACTTTTTGGTCGGATTATTTTTGGTTTTCTGGGTTTCCAATACTTTCTCAATGGTGAACTTAGGCTCTAGCCTTTTAACATTGGTACGTAAAAAAACCCATCTTTCATAATCATCAAGCTTAACCAACGTATAAGTAGTGACCGTTATTGGCCCTTTATCAGCTAAGGTTTCTCCTGTTTCCATACTGGCCGTAATCAATTGTATTGCCTTCTTATCATTGATTATTTTTGCATCAAAGAATTGTGTATCGGCCGAATGTTTCGTTTGAACTGTAAATATCGATTTAGGATCGTCTGCTTTTTCTATCCTAGGAATTTGATCCCAATCATTGCTACCCTTTGGCTGGAATAAAAAACTGTACACATAAAAATCATGGTCATTAAAATGATTTACATGCCCTACATTAATAGACAAAACACCTTGCTCGGATTTGACGTTATGCGTGCCTGTCGAGTATTCCTCAGCCTGCGCCGTCAAAATGTTTAAATATATAAAATTAAGTATTATTACCAAACGTAAAAAGGGCAATTTATTAAAAATAGAAAACATTAGGCTTCTCCTTGAATATCACCAATCAGTTTTAGCAACTGCTCTTTGTTTAAGAGCGCTTCATTTTGTTCTCTTTTCAATTTGACTATATATGGATCATGTTCAACGGAAATATTATCACCTACGAATTCGCTATCACCTGATTGACTGATCTCTGTGACAGATCGTTGCCACTTATTCTGGCCAATTTCAATATCTAACGCTTTATTGCTATTGGTCATTATTCGAGGCAAGCGTCCATCTTTAGGTATTTTTCCTGCGGCATGCACCGCACCTCCCACATCAACAATCTGATATGGCTTATCAACTAACGCCATATCCCCTACCAATTCATCACTACCTTCAAAACAGAATCTTATACTCTGTTTATTAATAAATTTTTCGTTTGGTAAAGCAGCTAAGGGGTAATTTAAACTCATCCCGCCCGTAAACGCTTTCTGCCCGGCCTGCACCAGTATCTTGCCCGGGCACTGCACAGTAATATTCCCGCTGGCAATCTTGATACTCGCGCCGCCAGCAGTACGCAGCGTAATATCCGTTGCCGCAGCGAAATCAATACTCGCCTGCGCACTCTTTATATCCAGATTGTTTTTAGCCTTCAGACTGATAGTATCGTTATGCGCCTGTATCGTCGTATCCCCTTGCGCCGCGATCAACTGCAACCCGGCCGTCTGGTTCTGCTTCAATCCCCCAGCCGTCAAACCTATCGCCTGCCCACTGTGAATACGGAATACCCCACCTGTCGTGTACTGACTATCTGCCGCATTCAGCACATTCAACGTCTCACCCGCATTTAACTGCACATTCTGCCGAGCCGTCACGCTCAAATCGTTCTTCGCCATGATACTGATCACAGGGTCAGTGTGGTGCGGCAGGTGCTGATCAGTTGCTTGGGTATTCTGTGCTGCGGCGTCGCTTTGTGCAGTATCCAGTTGGTTGGCGTTGACCATGCCTTGCATGACTTTGCTTAATGCGGGGATGGGTGCGGCGCTGTCGTTGAGTGCACTGGCATTGGGCTGGCTGCTGCCTTTGAGGGCGGCGATGCCGACGCTCAGGTGGCTGTCGGCCAATTGACTGAGGCTGGCACCCAGCGTATTGGCGGTATTCAACAGGCCGTAGCTGGCTGGCATGTCGCCGGCGGGCTGGCGCTGGGTCTGGTTGTGTTGGACGCCGTAGCTGGTGATGAGCCAGCCTGAGCCTGCGCGCATTGCGCCCCAGGCGTCGGTGCGCAATTCAATCCCTTTGCCCCGGAAACTGCCGCGGTGGTTGTCGGCGCTGTGGATGAGGTGGCCCAAGCTGAGCTCAGTGCCGGACTGGGTGGTTTTGAGCTGGATACGTCCCTGACTGGCACTGTCGTCGAAGACGAGCTGGTTGTAGCCGCTGCCACTGTATTCCTGGCTGCGGATGCCCCATTGGGCGGCGGCGTTGTTGTGTTCATCGGTGGTTTGGCTGGCACCGTGCCAGACGGGGGCGTTGCCTGCGGTGAGATTGCTCTGTGCGCTGGGGTTGTGGTCGCTGGCGAGTGCAAATGCGCTGGTGTCGGCGTCAATATTGGCGCCGTTCGGTGTGGCGGGTGTGCCTGCTTCGCCCTGTCCGTTGTAGAGTGCGCCGATGACGATGGGGCGGTTGATGTCACCTTCCATGAACTGTACCTGGACTTCCTGCCCGATACGCGGCAAGAACTGACTGCCCATGCCGCCGCCAGCGCTGCGCTGGGCAACACGTACCCAGCAACTGGCACGGCTGCCCGACACATCCAGTGCATCCTGCCAATGGAAACGGATACGTACCCGACCCAGTGCATCACAACAGATCTCATCATTGCCGAGCAGGGCAGGGGCGTCCGCACTGTCGTTGTCACCGCTATCAAACCCCACCACACGTGCTGTTTGACTGCCGAACTCAGTTGGGCGCTCATGCAAAACCCGCGACTGCCAGGGTCGCCAAGGGCGAGTGCTGGGCAACGCGCTAAATACATTTGCATACCCTAAGCGCACCGCAGTTGCCACCAGTGCGTCACGCACACCCACCTGTAGCGGTGCACCCAGTGGATCCAGCAATACGGCAGCTGCACTGCCAGCAGCTTGATCATCAGCACCCAGTTTCAATTGTGTACTGAGCCAGTCAGCTAGATCAGACATTCCGCCGGCATTGCCAGTCTGCGTAGCAAATGGCAGATTATTAATACCCACTTGCACCACTTGCGTACTCACCCAGGCATCAGGCGTACCTGCAGTGTCCATCCGCGGGTGCTCCTCAATCTGAAAAGACTGCCCAGCGCGCAAACTGCGCACCGTACTTTGCCCCGCCCAGCATTGCTGCCTCGCCTCCAACGCTTGCATCTGCAACAGTGCATGCCGTTCAACATCAGCCGGCTGGTTAAAGGCATGCATCCCCGGCGCAGCATAATGCTCCATCGCTGGCAAAGAATGGAAATGCGCACCGCCAACATCCAGCAGTGTGGGTACACTCGCCGCTACCACCGATTTCGTTTTATAGTCAAAGCTCGCCAGCGTCATCCGCGCAGGTAACAAGGCATGTGTAACCGACAGCGTCATTACACTGTCCACCTGCTGTTGGGAGCCTGTCCCTGCAAAAGGTAATACCGACTGAAACGGCACAGGCGAACACGCACTGACCTGCGTACTGTCAGTAAATAGCACCAGCGTATGCCCATCAGAGGCATCCATATCATTCTGATCCACGTGCCAGCTTAGCCCATCCTCAGCCAGCAACCGCGTCACAAAATCCAGATCAGATTCACGGTATTGCACACAGTAGCTACGCACAGGCAGTGCTGCCAACAGTGACAGCGCATCATTGCTCCACTGCCAGTGTGCACGTGGGGCATAATCGGCGAATACACTATCGACTATCGCCTGTACCGACTGCTCCTGCCATACTCGGCTATGGGCAACATGGCGTAAATCATCCAGCCAGGGAGACAAACGCAGCTGGTAGCGCGTCACGCCACCGTCACTGCCCAGGTGCTGGATGTCGGTGATGAAACCGTTGATGTGGCTTCGGCTGGCATTGGACAGGCTGATGTGCAGGGTGGCAGCGCGTCCCATCACCGACTGTAGCGGCAGGTCTGGGCGACGCGAGAGTACGAGGGCATCGGTATGAGGGATGCTGTGCAGACTGTCATGACTGCTGAAGGCGGCAACGAGCATGCCGTCGTTGTCCAGCCAGGCAGCGAGGTCGTTGCTGTTGGCAAGGGTGAACTCATAAAGCCGTGTATCGCTACTGTATCCTGCCACTGCGGCTAGACTGTCGAACGTGATGATGTCAGTAAAGTTTGTCATGAGGGCTACTGTGCAGGATTGTCAGGAGTGCTGGTTTTCGGGTGCGCGTTGGCTTTGCATACGAGGTCGGTGTCCCATCGATCAGCACAAATGCGCCAACGGCATAGCTCGCCTTCGATCATGCCGAGTTTTTTACAGCGCGCCAGCAGGTTGGCGGTGCTATCGCCTGATTTGCGTTCGACGACATCACGGCTATCTTCTTTGACTATCGTTTTAGTTTGGACTTTGTTGGTTGTGTGCTTGGTTTTGGACTCGTGGGTTTTGGCAGGTTGTTCTTTAGCGAGGGGGGTGATGGCGACCAGCGCTGTTAACAGTTTGACATCATGGTCGTCCGGTTCTGTTGTATGTGCTTTATCTGCAGCGGGTTTTTTGGTGGTATTGGTCGCGGCAGCATGCCTGAGTTCAGCTAGTGTTGGGCTTGAAGCTGGCGTTTTTGCACGAATTGGTGCTGTAGCGGTGTTGGCTTGCGTGCCGGCAAGTGCATTGGTGAGTCGGTCATGTGGGTTATTGGTTAGTGGATCATTGATAATCGTTGCCGTTTGGATCGGGGCTGGCTCAGGGATCAAAACCGTTACTGGAACAGGGCTGGGTTTGACGCTGCTGTGTACGGGTGCGTTTGTGCTCGTTGGGATGTTGATATGGTCAGTAATGGTCATTGCAGCAGCAACGACCATGCTGATTAGTATAAGGGGGAGGGTCACGAACCAGAGTAAAGGACGGCTTCGTTTTTTTGCAGGGGGCGGACTGATGCTGTTGCCCAAGCTGGTCAGTAAACTGGGGGCAGCATTTTTTGTTTGATAGTCGTTAGCATTTTCTAATAAGCTTGGTGGTAAGCTAGGTTTGGTCATGGTCGTTATTTATCAGATTTGTTATGGTTGTCAGGGGGGGGGGTGAGTAGCTGGCCTTATCTCAACGCACTGCTGTATCGGACTGGCTTTCTATTCCCAGTAGTTCTTCAATGTGAGACAGTGAGGCTTTGTCTTTAATGACAGTGCGCAGCCATTCGTCCAGCGATAAATTGCCCCACCGTGCGGCTTTGTCGGCAAGATGTGCGACTGGGCTGTGTGGTTCGGTTTCCCGAAAATAGCGCGCAACTTCACGTAGTTGAGTAATTGCTTGAGCGCGGCTATGTATACCTGCTTTAGCCTGGGTGACAGGAATGTCAGGGGTGTGTGTCTGCTCGTTGATGTCGCTTATCATGATGGGGTTTTGACTGCTGACGCCTTGGTCGTTGGCGAAGCGGCTAAGGGTATGCATTACATCATCCAGACTTAGCCGTAATGCGGAAAATCCCGGGCCATCCATGCCCAGGCGCACGTCAACGGCCGTTTGTAGATGAGTGAGTGCTGTTGCGCAGTGCTGGGCTTCGTTAATCAGGTTTAGGTAAAAACTGTAGCTGCTTTTGCGTCTGGCGCTTTCTATATTGTCCTGAGTGATGACTGAATTGATGCCGTTTTCACTGCGTGGATTACTGTCTTTGTGTTGTGCTCGATTACGGGCATCCAGTATGTTGGCGTAACTGTAAGCCGTACCGCGCCCTTCAGTGAGCGGAATGCCACGGATGAGTTGTTCTGCGCGCTTGACTATCCAGCTAATATTACCTGCGCGCCGTTCCTGATCGCCATCCTCGGCTTCGGGATAGAGCGTATCCCAGAATTGCTCACAAAGGCTGGCTATTAGTTCAAAGCCCTGGGTAATGCCTGCAAAACCATGTTGGTAGGCACTGGCTTCAGTTAACCATACCGCCAGTCTCAAATCTTTGCTTTGTTGCTCAAGCAGGGTGGTGCTGCGCTGGATAACTTCACCCCAGTTCGCGTCTTTGAGGTCTGTCTGCCATTCGCCTTGTTCGATACTGGGATCATCAAAACGGCGGGCTTCGGCAATGGCATCAAAGTCTCTGGAAAATGAGAGGTCGTCACCTGAAGGTTGTTCCGGGTGTATGGGTTTAAGTAGTGTGCTGGCTTGCCACATCATGGTTTTTCCTTGTATAGCGTTATTGAACTACGCGAAACTCAATGCGGCGATTGCGTGTGCGACCTTCGGCGGTGTCATTGCTGGCGATAGGCCGATCAGGGCCCAGGCCGTAAGTGTTGATGCGTTCAGGCTGGATCTGCTGTGCTATCAAATACGCTTTAACTGCGTTTGCACGTGACTGAGAGAGATTGATGTTGCTGGTGCGTACCCCATGATTGTCGGTATAGCCGGTGATATCAACACGCTTATCCTGTAATTTGATGAGTGCAGTGGCAATGGCGTTAAGTATGGTTTTGCCAGATTCGGTGAGACTGGCTGATCCGCTTTCGAATTCAATATTGCGATTGGCAACTGCGTTATCAATCAGACTCTGATCTTGTACTGAGACCCGTAAACCATTGTGGATGGTGTAGGTAGGGTTAAGTCGGGTTGCCATGTCACTGGCGATTTGTTGGCGCAATGCTTCATTAGCGACTTCTCCGTGCACGCTGACCAGATTGCCTTCAACTTTGAGCTGCCCGTGAGTGATTTGCCGCAGGCTGGGGTCGAGCAGACGATTAAGGTGTTCAGCCCAATTCGCGGGGAGTGTCACTTTGCCTATGATCATCTGATCGACAACACGGTCTGTGCCGTAGAGCTCACGAATGCGAGTGAGCAATTTTGCATGGGTCGCTTCATCAGGTACGGTCCCGGATACGACAATAGGCGCGGTTGGTACGGCAACGTCAGCCAGCAGCGGGAACGAATAAATTAATCCAATAAGAGGTATCCAATAATGACGCATGACGTGGTTTATCCTAGAAATATTTCTTTGAAATGAGATGCCGCGGTATCGAGTTGCAGGCTGGGTTGCGTAAGATAGCTGGATAGTCGTTCGAGGCGATAGTCGGTACTAATCGCATTTTCTACCCACGCAGTATCTTCAAAGCCGATATGATGTCCTGTCCCCGCAGAGGGATCCATTGTGGCCTGCAATGTGCGTGGTGATGCGCCGTCAAAGCCGATAATGAGTACTTGGCGATTATCAAGACGAGTGATAAGTATAGTAAGTTCGAAATCAGCTTTGAGCAGAAATGGGCTAATAATTTGCATCCATAAAGCCGCAACCAGGTAGCGCTGTTGTATGTCTCGCGGTAGTGGCAGTACCAGACTTTTGTCCAGTCGACTGGCTCCGCTGGCCATCACTGGGTGTAAGAGTAGACCAAGTGCGAGAATGATTTGGCGTAAATTACCGTGATAACCACCGGCGATAAGCATGTCGTGCAATGCATTTAATGTGTGTTTTGCCATGAAGTCATTCAATGCGGTTTCGTGGTTGAGCGCGCTGAAATCGAGCAGTATGTCGTTGGTGCACAGTTGCTGGAGTGCATCACTGGCATCTTCAGCTTGCATAACCTGATTGGTCTGTATTTCCAGTCGGCTCCATAGACGACCCAATATCAAGGGCATGTATGGAAGAAGTTCACCTGGTTGCGCAACTTGAAATGTACCTAAACTCACAAATGGAAACCGTCTGTCAGCCTGGTCGCGATTGGCGACGAGGTGCCCTGCTAATGCGTGTTGATTGCGCGTTGCCAGAATAGCAAATTGGATCGGTGCGATATTGTCATAAATGATTTTCCAGCGCGGTTCGGTGGTCAATAACTCCATTGTGCGGGTGAGCCAATCATCAACAAGATTGATCAGATTAGGGTTGTCTGTGGCTTTGATGAAATCGCCTCGAGTAGGAACTTTACCAAAGTAACCTATGCTGACATATTGAGTCGGGTGGCTCATTGCGCATCTCCCGTTGGTGCCGATGGTATTAAGTTTGCCGGATTAGCCTGGGTGGTGGTCAGTGCGGTTTCCGTGATGTTCTGTGGGAGAGTCATGCCACGGTAGCCTGCACTTGATGCGCCAGATGGGGCTGTAGTTGCCTGGGGGCTGCTGATCAGTTTTAAATTGACTGCGACAGTCATGCCTCCATTGCTCCAGCTTAGTTCAAATACACCATCATCTTTGCGTTTTCTGGTGGCACTGCTTAGTAATCGTTCTAGTCCAAAGCGACCTGGTTCGTTCACTATTTCGATACTCCGGCCATCAAAAGTCACAGCGACGATGCGTGCGCCAGGTGTACCTTGGGCGTTAGGCCATACGAAGTTACTCCAGCTCGCTTGGGTATTGCGGTAGCGTAATTGCTGACTGTCTATCTCTATGGTGTATTCGAGCACACCTGTTGCAGGTAATGGTTGTATTTGGAACAAAGTTTGCGCTGCTGCATCCGCACTGCTGCCCGTGGCAACGCCGCCAGCGCTGACTGGTGAGACCCAGTTAGCAAAGTTGCTGGTCACTTGTGAGGTCAGATGTATACCTAAATCGGCCCAGGTACGGGAACCTAATGCGTTACCTCGGCGTACTACCAAAGATGCCATGTCTGTGTTAAAAAACTTTGCGAGTGCACCTTCAGCACCAAATATTTGTCCAATTTCCGGATTGGATGCTTCAAGATGTGCACTTGCAGCAAATGGATATTTGTTGGCCAGATTCAATTGGAAAGGTTGGTAAACCTGGGCTATCCAAGTTTTATTGAGGTCGACTTCGGTCGGTCGAATGATTGCTGCGAAGGCTTGTATCAGTGGACGTACCAGTAAAGGACGCAAGACTTGTTTTTGCTCGTCACTAATACCTTGTAGCATTTGTTCGTCGACATATTTTAGGCCATCTGCAAGTTCTGAACCATTGCCATCCAGTGTTTGTTGCATGAGTTGACGAGCGCCCGGTCCAACGTCGCCCTGGTTATGTATCTGGTTAAACCGGCTGCGTAGTTTCGAGAGTATCGTCATATAGTTGCGGATAAGCGATTGATTCTGATCTCGGGCGATAACAAGCTTGGCGATGCTTGCAAAACGCTGACCTACGGAACCCATGGGAATGCCGCTGGCAGCAGCATTGATGTTGACATTCATGTCTAGTTGACTAGGAATTTGCCGCAAGATGGTTGTTTTGAACCAGTTGATCAATCCGCTTTGGGCTTGTTTTAAGCCTGCGTTAACCAATGATGGGTTATCCCACGATGTTTGCTGGTATGCCGTGTCGATTATTTTGCTAATTGGTGAGTTTTGCGGGTCTCCCAGTCGGTTCATGGCAATTACTGCTTGATCAAAGTTACCCAAATCCGAAATAACGATACCTTGTAAGAATTTTTGCCATGCTTGAGCATATTCTGCTTTGTACTGATCGGTGAGCGATTTTTGTATCTGTTCTGGGCTGCCTTCAAGTGTTAAATCATCTGATGAACTGGTTTTTAATACCCAGTCGGTACTTTGCAATTGTTTGTTGGCGGCATCTTTGAACGCATTCTGGATGTAACCTTCCCATGCCTCTCGTGTAAATGCGCCAGGAATAACATAACTGCCGGCCATGATGGTTTTGTCTTGTTCACCTATAATGCGACCAACGGTCATGGATGTATAACGAGTAGCTGCACGCGCTTTTATGTCAGCATAAATACGCTCACGGGCGGGCATACCATGCACAACTTTGCGGAGTGATTCGCGTGATTGATCAACTAGGGCAAGTTTGGTTTCTATGGTTGGCCATGAAGGGTCATCGATTTCTGCCAGATAAAAACTCAATATGCTTTCAGCGCTACGTATCATTTCCTCTCGTGGCATTTGACCGCGATTACTTTCCAGCCAGCCGCGCCAGAATCGGGTGATTTGGTCGTTTAAATGACCAGCCTCTGCATGGCTACGGTCGCCCAGCATGATGTAAGTTTTAAGGGCGTTGTAAGCATCTTCCACTTTTGTGGTTGATGCATCTTGATAGCGTGCTTCACCACCAGTGTTGGCTAAAGCAATTGTTAAATTGGCAGGAGAGTCGTTAGTGCCAAGTTTGTCCGCATTGGTGTTCACTTCGCTTAAAAATGATTCCAGGTTGTTGGTGACAGGTTTGAGCATTACTTCGCGTATACCAGAAAAATATTCTTCTTTTAATTTGCGTTCAAGTAAGTCGCCTTGATATAACCCAAAACCCAGATTTAGCGGGCGTTCAGTATGGTGCTTTTTGAGTTGGTCGATGCGATCCTGGAGAAGTTGCAGTGCATCCAGGCGGGATTGTAGATCGGCATGTTGATCTTGTAGACGTATCGCCTGATCCATGTCTGCCTGTATGTTATTAGTGAGCTGGGTATTGGCTTTGTACGACCAGCTCCATCCAGCAAGCGCAACTCCGAGTACGAGTGTGGCAAGCAAAAACGATGCGTAGCGCAATTTTATTTTGTTGCGGTTGGCATATTGGGCGACCAGACATTTATCGGCAAAGATAACTTTGCGGAACAGGTTGAGCAGAAAAAAACCATTTCTTGAATGTATGGCTGTTTGTGCCTGTGGTTTGAGGCTTAAATCAAAGCGATCAGCGATTCGTTCGCTTGATGCACCTAGTGACATGCCTTCTTGTAGCGCGCTGGTGAAATAGAAACCTCGAAATACGGGACGGAATTGATAAGGATTGTCTTCAAAAAGGGTTAGGATAAAAGCCCGAAGTGAATTTTTAATGGCGGCGAATTCTAGGGGGAACGTGAGTAGTCCCGGCGGCATTTCTGCACCATGGTGCATGGACATGTTTGCCAGACTGAGGTCTTTTAGGCCGTCATATAGCTCGTCAAAGCGTTCGTCAAAAAACGCTAAAATATCTTGATTTTTGGCATTAGGGTTGTAGGCTTGCGTAGCTCCCCAGACTCTGGAAACTTCTTCGCTATCCATGTCACGAAAAAACTCGTTAAATCCAGCGATTAGATCCACTTTGGTGAACATGATATAGACGGGCGCAAATACTTCCAGTCGTTCGGTTAACTCCTGTACGCGTTGACGTAAGTTTTTTGCCAGGTTGATGCCGAATTCTGGGCGATTGCCAGTTAATTCGGCGATGCTGACAGCAATAATAATGCCGTTGATGGGTGCACGCTTACGATATTTTTTTAATAGATCAAGAAAGCCAAACCATTCTGCTCTGTCTTCTTCATGCACCGCATAGCGACCTGCAGTATCAAGCAGGATGCCATCTGTGGTGAAAAACCAGTCGCAATTTCGTGTTCCACCTATACCTTGAATGATATTGCCATCTTTGTCCGCAAAGGGAAACTGCAAGCCTGAATTGGCAATTGCTGAGCTTTTACCTGCAGCCGGGTTGCCAATGATCATATACCAGGGTAATTCGTATAAGGCGGCGGATCCTGATGTGATACCAAGTTTTGATGACTTGATTGTGCTGATGGCCTCGATCATACGTTTGCGTATCATATCAATTTCATCATGTCGGCCGGTCTGTGCCTTTGACGCTGCTTTGTTTGCCTGGCTTTCCAGTATGTCGCCTAGCTGCTCTGATGAATGTTTGGCTTGCCAGCGTTTAAACAGCCACAGCGCTCCCCAGATGATGAGCATAATGATAGTGAACGCGATTATCCATTTTGCTGCGATCTCAAAAAATCGTGTCCCAAGAATCAGAAAGCTTGCGATGGCGATGAAGCCGATGATGATGAGGGTTTTTGTATCGGTTAAAATCTGTATTGTTTTGTGCATTATTTTAGTTGCTTTTTTTGTGATTTATGTGGCATTGAATCGTTTGTAATGTTTGTATGTGTGGGCTATTTATTGTTTTTCTAATCAGTTTGTAAGTAATTTATTATTATTGCTGACCGTGTAAGTCTGTCATTATTGCATGCAGATAAAACGGCGTGCTCACTTTTTTTTGCCAAATCTGCTGCGGAAATAATGGCAATTAGGCTGGACACTGCGCCAATTGTGCCGCAGTGAGCTGCTATTGGAAAACAGTTGGCAGTTAAATCTATTTCTGGGAGTGCGATATTTAGTGCTTCATATAACTCAGTTATTCTTGTAGGACGATCATCTGTATCTGATGTCATGCTTTTAACTGCTGATATCTCAATATTTGCTGTTTTTATAGCGGTTTCTATTGCTTTAATTAAAATGTCGGGTTTGGTTTTACCACCGTCATCTGCGAAGGTGTCGCGGTCCAATTGGGCTACACGATGAGCTTTGACGGTCACCGCTAGTGTCATTTTTTGTGCCCATGTCAGATCTGTGATTATTAAACCTGCTGCCGCCTCGCCTGGTATTGTGCGGGTGATATTGCGCGTATTTGCCATTGTTGATGCCATCATTGAATGTTCGCCAATAAATGAATAGCTGCTAATAATCAAATGCAGTCCTGACTCGTTTTGTTGATTTATCAGGATGTTGATTTTGTCGATTAAATGGACTGGGTTATCAAGATTTAGGGTGTTTAGCGGGTGCGGCAAAATGAAATCGCCAGGCAAACCTTGGGTGACTAACAAATCAATTAACCATAATGTGACTTGTTGTTTTTGTTGTTCTCTCCATGATGCAGGTAGGCAACTAGCCAGATAAATCATGGGCATGGTGATGGCTGTTCCTGATTTGCCGGGATTATTTAATGTTTCGGATAAGCAGGAGCTTGATATTATGGATAATGCCAAATCCAGGCACACGTTATGGGCTAAGGTGATAGTGCGCAGGTCTTCTGGGTGCCAGGGCTGGTCGGACAGTTTTAGTTTTACTGTAAACTGTTTAAAAAGAGCAATCGCTACACTTGTATCTAGGTCTTCAATACGTCCTGAGAGTATAGGATAGCCGTTGGGATCGGTTAACTCGGGGTCTAATTCAAATTTGGTTGCTTTATTTTCTATTGCATCAAGGATGTCGCTAGCGCTTTCTCCAAATCGTGTGCGAGTGGCGCAGGATATGATGAATACTGTCCATGTGTCTGCTGTTTCTGCGGTTTTGGTTTGCTGGACATAGGTATTCTCAGTCTTTTCGTTTAATCTGGTTTTTGTGACTGCAGTCAGTGCAAGCAGGCCCTGGCCAGATCGTTTTATGATATAGGCTGATATTAATAGTGTGAACGGCATAATGACGAGATAAGTCACTGTGTCGCTGGTTGACGGCATGTACATATTATTGCGCCAATACACTATGACCAATATCCATGTCGCAAAAATTGCCAAGGCTGCAAATAGCATCTGTTTTAACCAAGGTTGCACGGTGGTTCCCCTTTATGCTTTTATTAATATACGTGTATGATAATTGTGTAGTTAGCCGACGGTTGTTGCGCCTTGGCTGGCGATTAATACTGCGCCGCAGGCGGTTTTGTCTCCATCCCGTGCAACGGGCATGCCATCAATTATGACGGTAGGGTCGCCAGACACAATGGTGCATGTGCCATGACCCTTTTGTGGGCAGGTTACTTTGTCCCCAAGTCGTGCAATCTTGATGTCGCCACTAAAGGAACTGCCTGATGCCTCGATTACGACGCCGCCATGTGAAGTGCGGTCACCTATGACAATAAAGCGTCTGCTCATTGTTCCCCCTCCATTATTGTAGTAATTGTTTTTAGACTTTATTTGTCTTTTTTAGCGTGTATTCGTTCATACAGTGCGAACGTTGTTATGCGTGTTTTACGGTGTTGGGCTTATGGAACTCAATGTGTCCAAGATCCATCATTTCCCATCTTCCGCCCCAGCGCATTCCCAATGATTCAGCAACTTCACCATATAGCTGGTAACCGCGCATTGCCCAGGGATCCTTTTCTGTAATGACTAATTTGCCATTGCGTTGAAAAGCGCAGTCAGCAGCCAGCCCGAACTGGTGGTAGCTTTGATAGGCCGTAGCATTGGTGACGCTCGATCCTATGCTGGCAAGTTTATTTTGACGGTCTGGGCTACGGTAACCTTCCAATATCGTCATGTCATATCCGTAGCGTTCCTTCATGATTTTAAATACCAGTAACAGTCGTTGCGAAAAGCCGTCATCTAATAATTGCCAGTTACGACTTGCGTCAATTAGTGTGGGTCGAATAAGCGATACTTCTTGTGTGGCAAACATCTCCGGTGGCAGCGCGGTTGGGGGGGCCAGGTGTTCACCCTGTAATAGCGCGGTCACCTGATAATTAGATTCTCGAAACTGGGTATCATCGAATCCATCCAGCATATTTTTGCTACTGGCAAACCATGCTATTGCAGGCGGTAATATTATGAATAAACTGGTAATGGCTATTAACCATCTATTTCTATTTAAAAAAATAGTGATGTGGCGTGGCAATGCATTTGTAGTGTAGTTAAATGAGACCGTACGCTTGAATATATTCTGCTGATATTGAATGCTTTTATTGGCTAAACGTAAGTGTTCACTTCTCACCAGGCTTAGAAGGGACTCTCTAAATGCGGGAAATATAATCAATCCAAGTATGGTACATAGTAAGAAATATGCTAATGCAGCGAAGTAGATCGTCATTTTTAATTTTATGTTTGGTCTAATTAAATGCTATTAATCATGAGTCGCATACGTAAACAATGTGGTGGTTGTTCTTTTGCTACGGTTACGTATTATGAAACCATGGAGTCGAGGCTGTTAATTTTGCCGGATTAATTCCTGCAAAATATACGGAATTTTATCTTTATTTAAATGGTGTTTAATCTTACAAGATTCTATCAGAATTTATCGGTAAATAGTTGTCACCGTGAAAATAACGGCATTGCAAGTTATTAATTGCAGGATCTGGGATAATACGAAATTAGCGAATTTGCTTGAGTGTCTGGTTTGAAATGAATATTAAAAATATCCCTTATCGTACAATTTGGCGCTCGTCAGATGGGCGAGCGTTGGAAATTATTGATCAAACACGTTTGCCGCACGAATTTGTGACTGCGCGCTTAGAAAATTCGCATGACGTGGCGCATGCCATTCGGGTGATGCAAGTGCGTGGAGCGCCTTTAATTGGCGCCACAGCGGCTTATGGCGTTGCGCTGGAGATGCAGGTTTGTTCTACAGATGCTGCATTGATACATGTTTGTCAGGCATTGTTGAAAACACGACCTACAGCTGTTAATTTGCGTTGGGCTTTAGCGCGCATGCAGACGAAATTAAATGTTGTAACTCAGCCTGAACGTAAGGATCTGGCGTGGATTGAGGCAGAATTAATAGCGGATGAAGATGTGGCAATGAACCACGCAATAGGTCTGAATGGCTTGGCTCTGATACGCAATGTATGGGCGAGCAAGAAAGATGTAGTCAATATTTTAACGCATTGCAATGCGGGATGGTTGGCAACCGTTGATGGGGGAACCGCATTAGCCCCTATCTATGCAGCGCATGATGCGGGTGTGCCCGTGCATGTTTGGGTAGACGAAACCAGGCCGCGCAATCAGGGCGCAAGTTTGACTGCTTGGGAATTGCAGCAGCACGGCGTGCCTTATACTTTGATAGTCGATAATGCTGGCGGGCATTTAATGCAGCATGAGCAGGTCGACATGGTTATCGTTGGCACGGACCGTACCACAGCGGATGGTGATGTTTGTAATAAAATAGGCACTTACTTAAAAGCATTGGCTGCCTTTGATAACTATGTGCCGTTTTATGTATCGCTACCGGGATCTACTATAGACTGGCAGATCGGTGATGGTGTAAAAGAAATTCCTATTGAACTACGTGATGGGGATGAGGTGACGCACATATGTGGACGTACAGATGCCGGGGAGTTGGTGACAGTATGTGTAGCCCCAGCAGGCAGCTCTGTGGCTAATTATGCCTTTGATGTGACGCCGGCAAGGTTGATTACTGGCCTGATTACCGAGCGTGGTATATGCAAGGCTACGCGTAATGATTTGTTGGGACTTTATCCAGAGATGAATATATGACAGAAAAAATATTGCGGCAGCAAATGCTTGATACAGCATTGCAGTTATCGGCCAAGGGGCTTAATCGCGGCACCTCCGGTAACGTAGGTGCGCGTTTTGATACGGGGTTTCTGGTTACGCCGACAGGACTGCCCGTAGATGAAATGACGTTAGATGACATGGTATTAATGGATTTTGATGGGAGTCATCAAGGTAAACTTGCCCCATCCAGTGAATGGCGTTTTCATCGTGACATTTTTGTGGCGCGTGCAGATGTGGGTGCAATCGTCCATACGCACTCTACTTTTGCAACCACCCTGGCTTGTCTGGGTAAGGACGTTCCTGCTTTTCATTATATGGTTGCTCGGGCCGGTGGCCGGTCGATTCGATGCTCAGCTTACGCAACTTTTGGAACGCAACAGTTATCGGATTATGCATTAAGCGCGCTGGAATCTCGTTTTGCCTGTTTGCTTGGTAATCACGGTCTGATCGTTGTAGGCGCATCACTCGAAAGAGCGCTCGCGTTGACGGTTGAGGTGGAGTCTTTGTGTGAGCAATACTGGCGTACTTTGCAAGTGGGAGGCCCGAATTTATTGTCAGATGAAGAGATGGATACGGTGTTAGCGAAGTTTAAGTCCTATGGCAAACCCGCCTAGCATGGATTAGAACGGTGATTTTTTGCGGGTTGCCAAGCTTGGCTGATTTCGGGACTTGTTGCTTATAATGGTTAAACTTTAGGTCGTCTTTCAATGTGTATGATGGTGGTGGTGATTTTATTTTTGTGAGATAGCTTTACGCGAATGGTCGAACCAGGTTTAAGCGCTGCGATGCGATCAAGTAACGCTACCGAATCCTTGATAGTCTGATTATCCACATCAAGTAAAATGTCGCCTGGGTGGATGCCAGCCAAATCTGCGGGGCCCCTTTGCAATATGCCAGAGATGAGTGCACCGTTTGTGCTGGTCAATTGATAGGACTCTGCTAATTCCGGTGTGATGTCTTGAACTTCCACGCCTATCCATCCCCGTACAACTTCACCATGCGCAATAATCTCCTGCATGATTTTTGCGGCCAAATTGGATGGGATC
This sequence comes from Burkholderiales bacterium, assembly GCA_038217005.1. GTDB lineage: Bacteria > Pseudomonadota > Gammaproteobacteria > Burkholderiales > Sulfuriferulaceae > Sulfuriferula. Next base: position 988 of record JBBQPT010000029.1, on the reverse strand, counting down.
GCAAAACCTATGCCTTGGGATCCACCCGTGCGAGAATATATCGCACTATTAATACCTATCAGATGCCCGTCGATATCGACTAAAGCACCGCCGGAATTACCCGGGTTAATTGCGGCATCAGTCTGGATAAAATCTTCAAAGGTGTTAATGCCCAGATGGCTACGCCCTAATGCGCTGACGATGCCCATGGTAACAGCTTGACCAACACCGAATGGATTGCCTATTGCTAAAGCTACATCGCCTATTGCTGCGTGGTTTGACGGTGCGAAAATAATGGCGGGTAGTTTGGTTGCGTTAATTTTCAGCACGGCCAAATCAGTTTCAGGGTCGGTGCCAACGATGCGCGCACTCAGCGTCCTTCCATCATGCAGCACAACCTGAATCGCATCTGCAGCTTCAACTACGTGTTGGTTCGTTAATATATAACCATCTGCACTAACAATGACGCCCGAGCCTAAATTGTTAGCTGGAGCCGGGCGTATTCCACGTTTACTATCAAAGTGCGGTTGAGCGGATTGTGATGCCTGTATGTTTTTACTGGTGAAGATATTAACCACACTGGGCATGGCAAGGGTGGCGGCATTGCGGAAGCTGAATTTGTTGATTTGTTGCGGGGCAGTGCTGGGAGGGAGCGGCGGAGTGATGGTTGGTGATGAGGTGAAAAGCTTAATAACCAGCAGAAAGCTTAGCGCAATCGTCGTGCTTTGAGCAAAAAGTAACCAAAATTTATGCATTTTAAGGTTTGAATAAGTATCTGAAAACTGAAAAAATTATACAGTATGCCAGCCAAGATAAGCGTGTCAGGGTTAAGAAAGTAAATTATGTGAAAATTAGGCTTTATGTTTTACATGAAAATTAGGTAAAATAGTATAGTTTTTCAGTTCGCGTAACCTTTTGAGGGATGTATTTATGAGTAATCAGCAAGTGGATCGCAGCAAACGCCGCTTCCTCGTCGCTGCTACCACAGCAATGGGTGGTGTAGCGGGTG